>NZ_LDCM01000004.1:0-453824 GCF_001021715.1 Dermacoccus sp. PE3
GCCATAAGACCAGCAAAAATTGTTGTTTGGCGATGATCACATCGGCACGCTGTTGAGTTCTCAAAACACCATCACACACCATCAACAAGCCCCACACACTGTGTGGCGGCCCGTTTCCGGGGCAACTTCTCTAACTTAATCCATCCGGCTCTTGGGCGTCAAATCCAACCCGCCACCGCCACAACCGTGACCAGTGAGGATCTTCATCTCGCGCACTTGGCTCCAGACAAATCCATCAAACCCAAGCACCCGACCCGCACACTCAACCACCAACCAAAACAGTCAGTGTGAGCGGCTCCTGCCGCGATGCCCTTCCGGGCTGACTCCGTAAACACTAGGCGACCGAGCCGCGTCTCTGCAAATCGGGTCGGCACAACCCCTCGCGGCACCGTCCGTCCACCTCGTTCGGGCGCCTACGGCGGTGCCAATGCCTACAATCGCGGAGACAGCGCATGCCCGTCAGCGCGCCCTGTGGGGCGCCATGCAAAGGAGCAGTTTTGATGCCCGAAGCAGTGATCGTCTCTGCCGCACGCACCCCGATCGGACGAGCCTTCAAGGGCTCCCTCAAGGACGTCCGCCCGGACGACCTGGCCACGCAGGTCGTCGAGGCTGCCCTGGCCAAGGTTCCCGAACTGGACCGTGCACTCATCGAGGACCTCTACCTCGGCTGCGCCGAGCCGTCGGGCCGCCAGGGCAACAACATGGCGCGCGTCGTCTCCGTTCTCGCCGGAATGGACCACGTTCCCGGCGCCACGGTGAACCGCTTCTGCGCCTCCTCGGTTCAGACGACCCGCATGGCCGCACACGCCATCCGTGCCGGTGAGGGCGATGTCTTCATCTCAGCCGGTGTCGAGTGCGTCTCGCAGTACACGAACTTCTCCGGCGCTGGTGAGTCGGACTCGGGCGACCTCAACCCCAAGTTCGCCGACGCCATGGCCCGCACGGCGGAGACCGCGAAGACGAACGCAACCTGGAGCGACCCGCGCGAGCAGGGTCTCCTGCCCGACGTCTACATCGCCATGGGCCAGACGGCCGAGAACGTTGCCACCTACCGTGGTGTCTCCCGCGCGGAGCAGGACGAGTGGGGCGTCCGCTCGCAGAACCGTGCGGAGAAGGCCATCGCAGACGGTTTCTTCGCCCGGGAGATCGCGCCCGTCACGCTGGCGGACGGCACCGTCGTCTCCACGGACGACGGCCCCCGCGCCGGCGTCACGCTCGAGGCGCTCCAGGGCCTCAACCCCGTCTTCCGCGAGAACGGCACCGTCACTGCGGGCAACTGCTGCCCCCTCAACGACGGTGCTGCCGCCCTCGTCGTCATGAGCGACGTCAAGGCACAGCAGCTCGGCCTCAAGCCGCTCGCCCGCGTCGTCTCCACGGGCGTCTCCGGCCTCTCCCCCGAGATCATGGGCCTCGGCCCGGTTGAGGCGAGCAAGCAGGCACTCGCCCGCGCCGGTATGAGCATCGGTGACATCGACCTCTACGAGATCAACGAGGCCTTCGCCGCCCAGGTTCTGCCGAGCGCCCAGGACCTCGGCATGGACCTCGACAAGCTCAACATCAACGGTGGCGCCATCGCGCTCGGTCACCCCTTCGGTTCGACGGGTGCACGCATCACGACGACGCTGCTCAACGGCCTGCAGGCCCGCGACGGCCAGTTCGGTCTCGAGACGATGTGCGTCGGTGGGGGCCAGGGCATGGCCATCATCTACGAGCGCCTCAACTGATCGCTCTGATACCGACAGAAGCGGCCGGCGTCCCCGATGGGGCGCCGGCCGCTTCTCTCGTGACGTGAGGCTCAGGCTTGGTCGCGGTGCTCGGACGTGGCGATGTTGACCATCCAGCGGGTGCCGAACTTGTCGGTGAACATGCCGAACTCGTCGCCCCACATCTGGACGGCGAGCGGCATCGTCACGTCGCCACCTTCGGAGAGGCCGGCGAAGTAGCGTCGCAACGACTCGGCGTCGTCGCCGGTGAGGCTGATCGAGAAGTTGCCGCCCGGCGTGTACTCCATCTGCTCAGGGGTGTCGGAGCCCATGAGGACGAACTCGTCCGTCGTCGTCAGCATGCCGTGCATGATCTTTTGAGCCTCCTGGCCCTCGACGCCCATGTCGCCGAAGGTGGAGAGCGTGAGGTCTCCACCGAGGACGCCGTGGTAGAACTCCAGCGCCTGACGGGCGGTGTCACGGAACTGCAGGTACGGGCTGAGGCGCGAAGCCATGGTTACTCCTCGAGAGTGCCAAATGGGAACGGCGAGCGCCGTATGGGCCACAGCATAAGCGTGTCGACCCTCGGTCCCCTTGCCCTGGCGAGCCCACGAGAGCCCGCCGATCGGGGACTCGCGTCAGAGCGAGCGTCGGACGGCGGCCAGCTCCGCTGCGAAGCCGTGGATGTCCGTGACCTGCGCAGCGTCGAACGAGACGGCGCGCAGCATCTCGGCGAGGAGGGCAGGGGCCACGTCGGCTCCCCCAGCGCCTGGGACCTCACGACGCTCGATGCCCGCCGCATCTGCGTGGGCATCGCCCAGGCGTTGGACAAGCGAGCCCAGCGAACTCCGCCAAGAGCTGCGCTGCCCAGCCTCGTCACCGGGGCTGAGGGCGCGCAAACGCCGAACGACCCGCTCGAGTTCCACCTCGAACGGGTCGTTCACAGCCTGGGTGTCAGTCACGCAGACGCGCCAGGAGGCGCAGCATCTCGATGTAGAGCCAGACGACACTGACGAGCAGGCCGTAGGCCAGCAGCCAGGAAGTCTTCTCCGGGACGCCGGCGCGCACACCGTCCGAGATGGAGTCGAAGTCGATGGCCAGCGAGTACGACGCGAGAGCCACGGCGAAGATCGAGATCGCGATGCCGAGCGGTCCCGAGCCGCCGATGCCGAAGCCTTCCTGCAGGCCCGTCAGGACGAGCACGAAGTTGACGAGCGCAAAGAGCATGTAACCGATGAGCATGTACATGAAGATGCGGCGGCTTCGAGCCGTGACGCGGATGAGGCCCGTCTTGTAGCCGAGAAGCACACCGGCGAACACACACAGCGTGGCGAGAACGGCCTGGACGACGACGCCCGGGTAAGCCGTGTTGAAGAACGCACTGACGGCACCGACGAACACACCCTCAGCGAGGGTGAAGGCGATGATCAGAGGCACCGAGATCGTCTTGCGGAAGGCGATGATGAGCGACAGGACGAGGCTGACGATGGCGCCGCCGGCCCAGAGGCCGAGCACGGTGGTGTTCTGCTGCGAGTCGATGGCGCGCTGGGCGAACACCCACGAGCCACCTGCCACGACGATGAGCAGACCGAAGAGGGCGATCGACTTCATGACGACGTCGTCCATCGTCATGCTGCGGCCGCTGCTCTGCTGCATCGGCGCCTGCGGCGCGTACTGCTGATCGAAGCCCTGCTGACCGAACGGCTGCTGGCCGTAACCCGGCTGGGCACCCTGCTGCTGGGAGCCGAAGCCGGCGTACTGACCAGAACGCAGGTTCTTGTCGAAGTTGCTGAAAACCGGATTACCGGCCATGTGCCCTCCAGGGACGAAATGGTTGGTGCCCTCGACGGGAGTCGAACCCGCAACACAGCGATTTTAAGTCGCCTGCCTCTGCCGTTGGGCTACGAGGGCACCCCATCGTAGCGAGAGGGTGCTCACCGGCCGCCGGGCGGAGCTGTCGGGCAGTTAGCCGTCGAGATGTTTGACTGCGTCAACGAACGCTGCGAATCGGTTGTTCCCGTTCCGTGCGAGGAATGAGCGCTCAGGCCGTGATGCTGAGGGCGATGCCGTCGAGGATGTCGGTCTCGCTCGTGCGCACCTCGGTGAGGCCTGCTCGTGCAGCAACGCGTTGCACCACGGCTCGCCAGATAAGAGCTCCCGCTCCGATGACGTCGACGCGCCCGGGGTGCATGAATCCGTACGCCGCCCGCTCGTCGCGGCCGGCGCCGAGCAGGGCGTCACACGAGGCGAGCGCCTGCTCGAGCGTGAGTTCCGCTCCGTGGATTCGCGACGAGTCGTACGACGACAGGCCAAGCGCGTGGGCTGTGACGGTCGTGATCGACCCGGCAAGGCCGACCAACGTCTTCGCCGCAGACAGGTCGACGATCTTCTCGGCCTCGTCGAGCGCGGCGTCGATGTCGACCATCGCCGATTCGATCTCTGCGGCAGTCGGTGGGTCGGAACGCAGATGGCGCTCCGTCATGCGCACCGAGCCGATGTCGAGCGAGATCGACTGCGCGACGTCGTCGGTACCGAGCACCAGCTCCGTCGAGCCGCCCCCGAGGTCGACGACGAGGAAGGGCGCATCCGCGTTTTGCGCGCGCAGCGGCCCCGTGGCACCGGTGAAGCTGAGCGATGCCTCCTCGTGCCCCGAGACGACCTCGGGCACGACGTCGTAGGAACCGAACGCCGATCGAACGCCGTCGACGAACTCACCGGCGTTCTCGGCGTCACGCGACGCCGACGTCGCGACGAAGCGCACGGCGTCCACGTTGTGCTCGCGGCAGATCTGGGCGTACTCACGCGCGACGAGCAGGGTGCGCGCCATCGCTTCGTCGGCGATACGCCCGGTCACGTCCACACCCTGGCCGAGGCGAACGATCTCAGTGCGGCGAGCGAGGTACGTGAGGTTCTCACCGTCACGATCGGCGACGAGAAGCCTGATCGAGTTGGTCCCGCAGTCGATCGCACCGACGCGCATCGTCACTTCCCCTCTTCGGCGGGCACTGCGCCGCAGCAGCCGTTCTTCCACCAGTCGTCGCCGAGCAAGGCGATGGCTTCGTCACCCAGCGGATTGATGCCGGGGCCGACGGAGAGCGAGTGCGCCACGAGCACGTGGAGGCACTTGACGCGCGTCGGCATACCGCCAGCGCTGATGCCGTCGATCTCGGGAACCTCGCCGAGCTCGGCGCGGCGCGCCAGGTAGTCCTCGTGCGCGCGGCGGTAGGAGGCCGCAAGTTCCTCGTCCTCGGCAAGACGGTCGGTCATCTCCTTCATGACGCCCTGCGATTCGAGCGTGGAGATGGCACCGGTCAGGCGCGGGCACGTGGCGTAGAAGGAGGTGGGGAACGGGGTTCCGTCCGGCAGCCGCGGCAAGGTGCGCACCACCGTCGGGCAACCGCACGCACAACGCGCCGAGACCTCGACGGTTCCGCGAGGCACACGCCCCAACTGGCGCTCGATGGCCGCGGTGTCGCTGGCGCTCACCGACGAGCTGATCTCACTCATTTCTTCCCCTGCTGACTCTCGTCGGACGACATCTTCACCGAACCCCACAGCTGGCCGTACCAGGGGTGACTCGACAACGTCGTCGCGTTCGCGACGCCCGTGGACTTCGTCACCGCATGCGGCTTGTTGCGGTCGTCGACGTAGACCGTCACCTTCTGCCCCGGCATGGCGTAGCCGAGGCGCTGCGTCACCTGCTTCTTGATGTACGCCGGGTCCTCCCAGCGCTTCTTCTGCGCCTCGAGCGCCTCGACCCGCTTCTGGCCATCGATCTTCTGCTGGCGCAGGTCGGCGATCTCGCTGCGCTGCTGCAGGTAGCTGCGCAGCGTGGGCGTCAGGACGACGAGCATGAGCGCGAAGAGCGCTCCCAGTGCAAGAGCACGGCGGACCGTGCGCGGGTTCGCCCGACGCCGACGCTCGATGGGTGCATCGAACTGCTGACGCATGCTGGGGCGCGTCGAGCCGCTCGGGCGCGAACGGTCACGCCCTGAGCGTGCCGGGCGGCTGTTCGGGGCAGGACGCGCCCCTCCCGTTCCACCGCGTGGGGCGGAACGGGAGGGGCGGGACTTCTTCGGCTTCAAACCGCTCAGTTACCTGCGAAACGCGGGAAGGCGCTGCGACCGGCGTACACCGCGGCGTCGTCGAGTTCCCACTCGATGCGCAGCAGACGGTTGTACTTCGCGACGCGCTCGGAGCGAGCCGGCGCACCCGTCTTGATCTGGCCGCAGTTCGTGGCGACGGCGAGGTCTGCGATCGTCGTGTCCTCCGTCTCACCGGAACGGTGCGACATCATGCAGCGGTAGCCGTTCGTCTGCGCGAGCGTGACGGCGTCGAGCGTCTCGGTGAGCGAACCGATCTGGTTGACCTTGACGAGCAGCGCGTTGCCGGTCTTCGTGTCGATACCGCGCTGGAGACGCTCAGGGTTCGTGACAAAGAGGTCGTCACCGACGAGCTGAACCTTGTCACCGAGGGTCTCGGTGATGTGGGCCCAGCCCTCCCAGTCCTCCTCGTCCAGCGGGTCCTCGATGGAGACGAGCGGGTAGGACTTCACGAGGTCGGCGTAGTAGTCCGTCATCCACTTGGCGTCGCGCTTCTTGCCCTCGAAGGTGTACTTGCCCTTCTCGCAGAACTCGGACGCGGCGACGTCGAGCGCGAGCGCAACGTCCTTGCCCGGGACGTAGCCGGCCTTCTTGATGGCGTCGACGATGAGGTCGAGCGCAGCGCGGTTGGAGTCGAGGTCGGGAGCGAAGCCGCCCTCGTCGCCCAGGCCGGTGCTGAGCTTCTTGTCGTGGAGCACGGCCTTGAGCGCGTGGTAGACCTCGGCGCCCATGCGCAGCGCCTCGCTGAACGACTCGGCGCCGATCGGGGCGATCATGAACTCCTGGATGTCGACGTTCGTGTCGGCGTGCGAACCACCGTTGAGGATGTTCATCATCGGAACCGGCAGGACGTGGGCGTTCGGGCCACCGACGTAGCGGTAGAGCGACAGGCCTGCCGACTGGGAGGCCGCGCGGGCCACGGCGAGCGAGACGCCGAGGATGGCGTTCGCGCCGAGCTTGCCCTTGTTGTCCGTGTCGTCGAGAGCGATCATCTCGGCGTCAATGAGGCGCTGGTCGTCGGCCTCGGCGCCGAGGAGCTCGGGCTGGATCTCCTCCATGACCGAGTTGACCGCGTCCTGGACACCCTTGCCGAGGTAGCGGCCCTTGTCGCCGTCACGACGCTCGACGGCCTCGAACTGACCGGTGGAAGCGCCCGAGGGAACGGCCGCCTCACCGACGGAGCCGTCGTCGAGCACGACGACCGTGCTCACTGTCGGGTTGCCGCGCGAGTCGAGAATCTCGAATGCGCCGATGCTTTCAATGGTTGCCACAGAATCTCTCCGATGCAGTGAGGGGAACGGTCACGTCGTTCGACCGCAGGCTGTGTGCGACGCGATGGCCGCTCACCTCCGAGCCTAACGAACCGAGCAGGAACTGGCCGGTAGCAATGCCGTGGTGAAGCTCATGTGGACGGATCGCTGCGTCGAGCGCCCACGCGGGCGTCGAGATCGCTCAACGCCGTGGCCAGGGCCACGCTCGGATCGACGCCGAGTTCGCGAGCCTGAACGACGAGGTCGAGCAGTGCCGGACCGAGGGAGTCGCCGCTCGTCACGTCCGCGACGAGATCGCCGTGGCCGGCCTTCGTCAGGCGGGAGACGTACTTCGTGGCGCGCTCGAGCGGCGGCAACCCGGTCGGGACACCAGCCAGGGGGTCGTCGGCGTCGCGCTCGGGCTTCTCGTCGGCCTTGATGCGGGCCCACTCCGCTTCGACTTCCTCGGGCGAGGACGCGGCGCCGTCGGCGAACACGTGCGGGTGGCGGCGGACGAGCTTGTCCACCAGGCGCCCCGCGACGGCGTCGATGTCGAAGCCCTCATCGGCGCGCTCGGACGCAACGCGCGCGTGGAAGAGCACCTGGAGGAGCACGTCACCGAGCTCCTCCTCGAGGTGTGAACTGTCCTGCTCGCCGATCGCCTCGACGACCTCGAAGGCCTCCTCGACGAGGTACGGCGCGAGGCTCGCGTGCGTCTGCTTCGCGTCCCACGGGCACCCGCCCGGCGAGCGGAGCGTGTCCATGACGGCAACGGCGTCGAGCAGCCGCGCGCCGGGAGCGTCCCACGACCCGACGACGACCTCGACGGGCGGCGGCGAGTCGAGGCGCGTCAGCTCACCGGCGAGCGCGTCGGTGAGCCCTGGGTCGGCGTCCGACGATCCGAGCCATACGACGTCCTGCTCGTCGGCCGCGTCGACGAGGCGCCGGGCCAGATCGGGCGCCGTGACGTCTGCGACGAGTTTGACCTCGAGGCCCGCCTCGGTGACGGCCTCGACAAGCGGCTCCTCCGCGTCACGCCCGAGGACGAGGCCCGCGGACTCGATGCGGCTCCAAGCGTCACGTGTCATGAGCCCGGCCGGCACGCGTGGGCTGACGACGACGAGGCCGATCGATCCGGCGTTCATGTCGGCACTCATCGGCGTCCTCCTCGGGACAGTTCCTGCGCCGCAGCGGCGGCCGCGATGTCGTCGAGCAGCACCGCCTGAACGAGCTGCGTGGCCCACTGCAGGATCGCCTCGTCGCGCAGCGGCTTGCCGCCGACGGGCTTCGTCATGGGCGTGGGCACGAGCAGGCGCTCCTGTGCACTCTTGACGAGGGTGCCCGGGAAGAGCCGCTCGAGGCGCAGCTGCTGAGATTCGCGCAGCTCGGTGACCGGCCCGAAGCGCACGTACTTGCCCTGCACACCGATATCGCTGATGCCCGCCTTGCGCGCGACGGTGCGCAGGCGTGCCACGTCGAAGAGGTTGAGCACCGGCTGCGGCGGCTCGCCGTACCTGTCCTTGAGCTCGGCGATGATCTCGTCGAGAGCTGCCTCGTCCTCGACGCTCGCGAGCTTCTTGTACGCCTCGAGACGCAGACGCTCCCCCGGCACGTACTCGTGCGGCAGGTGCGCGTCGACGGGCAGTTCGATCTTGATCTCGACCGGCATCGCGTTGCCCTCGTCGCCGCGGTAGTCGGCCACGGCCTCGCCCACCATGCGCACGTAGAGGTCGAACCCGACGCCGGCGATGTGACCGGACTGTTCGCCGCCGAGGAGGTTTCCGGCGCCGCGGATCTCGAGGTCCTTCATCGCGATCTGCATGCCCGCCCCGAGGTCGGTGTGGCTCGCGATCGTCTGGAGTCGGTCGTGCGCCGTCTCCGTGAGCGGCTTCTCCGCGGGGAACATGAAGTACGCGTAGGCGCGTTCGCGGCCACGGCCGACACGTCCACGCAGCTGGTGCAGCTGGCTCAGGCCGAGCTGGTCGGCCCGCTCGACGATGAGCGTGTTGGCGTTGCTGATGTCGAGGCCGGTCTCGACGATCGTCGTACAGATAAGCACGTCGAACTTGCGCTCCCAGAAGTCGACGACGACCTCCTCGAGACGGGCCTCGCCCATCTTTCCGTGGGCCGTGGCGACACGCGCCTCAGGCACGAGTTCGCGGATGCGGGCAGCCTGCTTCTCGATGCTGCCGACCTTGTTGTGGACGTAGAAGACCTGACCCTCACGCATCAGCTCGCGCCGGATGGCGGCCGTGATCTGCTTCTCGTCGTACGCGCCGACGAAGGTGAGGACCGGGTGACGCTCCTCCGGCGGCGTGGCCAGCGTCGACATCTCGCGGATGCCGGTGACCGCCATCTCGAGCGTGCGCGGAATCGGCGTGGCCGACATGGCGAGCACGTCGACGGCCGTACGCAGCTGCTTGAGCTGCTCCTTGTGTTCGACACCGAAGCGCTGTTCCTCGTCGACGATGACGAGGCCGAGATCCTTGAACTGGACCTCCTTGCTCAGCAGGCGGTGAGTGCCGATGACGAGATCGATCGAGCCGTCCTTCAGGCCCGCGAGCACCTCGCGCGCCTCCTTGTCGCTCTGGAAGCGCGAGAGCGCACGCACCGTGACGGGGAAGCCCGCGTACCGCTCGGAGAAGGTGGAGAAGTGCTGCTTGACGAGCAGCGTGGTCGGCACGAGAACGGCGACCTGCTTGGAATCCTGAATCGCCTTGAACGCGGCGCGCACGGCGATCTCGGTCTTGCCGTAGCCGACGTCACCGCAGACGAGGCGGTCCATCGGAACCGTCTTCTCCATGTCGGCCTTGACCTCGTCGATACTGCTCAACTGATCCGGCGTCTCGACGTAGGCGAAGGCGTCCTCCAACTCACGCTGCCATGGGGTGTCCGGTGCGAACGCGTGACCGGGCGTGGCCTGGCGCGCGGAGTAGAGGCGGATCAGTTCACCCGCGATCTGCTTGACGTGACGGCGCGCCTTCGACTTCGTGGCGGCCCAGTCGGAACCACCCATCTTCGACAGGGTGGGCATCTCGCCGCCGACGTACCGGGTGACCTGGTCGAGCTGATCGGTGGGGACGAAGAGTCGGTCGCCAGGCTGCCCCCGCTTGCTCGAGGCGTACTCAAGCACGAGGTACTCACGGGTGGCTCCGCCGACGGTGCGCTGCATCATCTCGACGAAGCGGCCGACACCGTGCTGTTCGTGGACGACGTGGTCGCCTGGCTTGAGCTGCAGCGGGTCGACGACGTTGCGGCGGCGCGACGGCATGCGTCGCATGTCCTTCGTGCTCGCCCCGGCCGAACCGGTGAGGTCGGCCTCGGTGAGGACGACGAGACCGAGGTCGGGCATCTCGAAGCCGTGCCCGAGCGCGCCGGTGGCCACCTCGACGCCGGCCTGCACCTGCGTCATCGGGCGCGAGGCCACATCGTGCTCGCCGAGCACCTGCGTTACGCGCTTGGCGAAGCCGGGCCCGTCCGTGACGACGGCGACGGATCGCCCGGCGTCGACGTGGGCTTTGATGTCGGCCGAGGCCTTCTCCGTGTCACCGCGGTAGTTGGGCACGTCCTCCGACGCGATGGTGACGCGGGTGCCGGGCAACTCGTCCTCAAGGAACTCCTGCAGGTCGTTGTCGGCAGCGAAGGAGCTGAACGACCACCACGCGCGCTCGCCGGCGAGCGCCTTGTCGCGCAGATCCGACAGCGCCCAGTAGGAACCGCCGTCGAGGATCGAGCGCAGGTCGACCGGAATGGCGTTGCCAGCAGCCGCGTTGGCCCAACTTGCGTCGAGGAACTCCTGGGAGGTGTTGACGAGGTCGTGGGCGCGGGTGCGCACACGCTCCGGGTCGAGCAGGACGACGTGGGTTCCCGGGCGCACGACGTCGACGAGCGTCTCCATCCCCGCGGGAAGAAGCGCCGGCATGAGGGATTCCATGCCCTCGACGGCGATGCCTTCGGCCACCTTGGAGAGCATGTCGGTGACGCCGGGCAGCGTCGGGGCGAGCTCGGCGGCGCGCTCACGGACCTCGGGCGTCAGCAGCAGCTCACGGCACGGCGGCGCCCACAGCCCGTGCGGGTTGACCTCGAGCGAGCGCTGGTCGGCCACCTTGAACCAGCGGATCTCTTCGACGACGTCGCCCCAGAACTCGAGGCGCACCGGGTGGTCCTCGGTGGGCGGGAAGACGTCGAGGATGCCACCGCGCACGGCGAACTCACCGCGCTTCTCCACCATGTCGACGCGCGTGTACGCAGCACCGACGAGGGCTTCGACGATGTCTTCGAGCGGGCGCTCGTCGCCGGCCGCGAGGCTGACCGGTTCGAGATCACCGAGCCCCTTGGCGAGCGGCTGCATGAGCGCCCGCACGGAGGCGACGACGACCTCGATCGGCCCGTAGGTGCCGCCGGATTCGGGGTGCGCGAGGCGTCGCAGCACCGCCAGGCGCTTGCCGACCGTGTCGGAGCGCGGCGACATCCGCTCGTGCGGGAGCGTCTCCCAGCTCGGGAAGTCGGCGACAGCGTCGTAGTCGAGGAAGCTGCGCAGGACGGCCGTGACGTCGTCGGCCTCACGACCGGTGGCCGTGACGACGAGCAACGGAACGCCACCCTCACCGGGCGCGCAGGCGCCGGCGAGCGCCGCCGCGATCGGTCCGCGCAGGCCGGAGGCGGCCGCAACATCGACGAGGCCCTCCTCGCCGCGCAACGCGAGCAGCCTGCCGACCGAGGCGTCCGCGCACACCCGCTCGAGCAGCGGCATGAGCGGCAGATTGGTGGCCTCGGGCATTCGCGGAACTCCTTCGCGGGCGGTTGGATCAGGGCGCGCAGCCGTGACACCTTCGCGCGCCGCCGGGGCGGACGAAGGCGTGACCTCAGTCTAGGTGCGCTCTGCGACAACCCCGGAACCGCGCGGAATCATCCCGCTCACGGGCGGCCGAACAGTTCGACGTCACGAGCAACCGACGAGCCTTCGAGGCGCAGCAGCGTCCAGCCGTCACCCGACGGCTCGAGGATGACGCGCGGCGTCTCGTCGGGGTGACCCGACGCGTCACCCGGGCCCTTCTCCTCGACGATGCGGCTGTGCAAGTAGGACGACCAGCGCACGCGCACCACGACGTCGCGCCCAGGCTGAACGTTGAGGACGAGGTGCGAGGCGCTCTTGCCGCGCAGCGTGGCGCCGTCACCGATGAGCGGTTTCGTGCCCGAGACCTCGAACAGGCGCCAGTCACGGTTCGACCAGACCTCGCGCCATCCCTCAGGCTGCGCGTTGGCGGTGCGCCACTCCCCCGTGCGCTTGACCGGGTGCCGGTTGAGCGCGACGTACCGGACGCTCGAGTCGCGCAACCAGCCGTTCAGGTGCTCCGGCGAGATGCTCGCCTCCCGGTCGACGAAGGCATCGGAGAGGCTGCGGTCGGCCTGCGTCTCGTAGCCGCGGGCGAGCCAGAAGTCCTTGGCGAGGACGAAGGCCGAGGTGTGCGTGCCGTCGGCGACCACCTCGACGCGGCTCGTCTCGATACCGGGCTGGCGCTTCAGGGCGTCCGCGAGCGGTTGGTACACCGTGACCGACGACGCCGAAGCGCGCGAATCGGCCAGATCGTGCGCGGTGAAGTATGCGGACCAGACGAGTGCCGGGACGACGGCGAGCGCGGTGAAGCGGTTGCTGCGCCGGGCCGTCGCGGCCACTGCTACGGGCAGGACGGCGAACACGAGCCGCGCGAGGTTCGACCCCATCGCGTTGGGCACGGCCGAGAACACGACGATGGCGAACGTCGCGATGACGATGGCGACCTTGACCGGACGCGCCGGGTTCGCGAAGAGGAAGACCGCGAGCAGGACGAGGGAGATGAGCGCGCGAGCCCAGCCGTAGCCTTCGGGGCCGCTGCTGCCCCACAGCCACGACGAAACACCGAGGAAGGCCAGCCCCGCGAGGATCGGCACGATCGACAGGCGTTTGCCGAGGAATCCCGCGCCCAGACCGACGAGCACGAACGCCACGGCCACTGGCGACGCCAGGCCGCTGAGGACGACGAGGAACGACGCGAGCCAGCGCCGATCGCGGATGGCGGCGTCGAGGGCTCCGATGGCGATGACCGCACCGACGAGGAACGTCGTCCGGCCGGCACCGAGGGTGAGGAGGGCGCTGATGGTCGCCACCCAGACAGCGACGATCGGTCGGCGAACCTGGGTCACAGTGAGGGCCACGGCCCACGGAATCGCGAGGGCCGCGAGCGCGACGACGAGGTGCGCACCGAGCAGCGCCGACAGCCACGGCACGATGACCGAGTAGCCGCCGGGCGGATGCGCTCCGGAGTACCAGCTGAACCAGTACCCGAGCGTCACGCCGTCACGAGCGGCCTGGGCGCGTGCGAGGGCGGCCCACATGTCGCCCACTCCGGGCGCGATGAGGACGAAGAGCAGGCCCCCGACGGCAACGACGGCCGTCGCGGACCAGGCGTGCAGCGCGAGACGTCGGCTGACGTGCTCGGTGACGCGTTCAGTGGGCATGCACGATGTTCTGCGCGTCGGTGAGCCCACGGTGGACGAGAGCTTCGACGGCGTCGCCGCCTGCGGGAACGAGAAAGTCGAGTTCCTTGCGTTCGCTCGCGTTGAAATCCTTGAGCACGAAGTCGGCCACGTCCATGCGCCCGGGCGGACGACCGATGCCGAGACGCACGCGCAGGTAGTCCTTCGTGCCGATGCTCTTGCTGATGGAGCGCAGGCCGTTGTGGCCGCCCTCTCCGCCGCCGAGTTTGAGGCGCACCGCGCCGAAGTCGATGTCGAGTTCGTCGTGCAGGACGACGAGACGCTCCGGCGGGATCTTGAAGAACTTCATGAGCGCGCTGACGGGTCCACCCGACTCGTTCATGTAGCTGCTCGGCACCGCAATGACGGCCTTGGGCCCGGGCATGCCGCCCGGCATGGTGCCGAGGCGGATTTCGGCTGCGGCGGCCCGTGCTTTGTGGGCGCGCAGCGTGACGCCTGCGTCAGCTGCCATGCGTTCGACTACCATGGCGCCGACGTTGTGGCGGTTGCCCGCATACTTCGGGCCGGGGTTGCCGAGGCCGACGACGAGCCAGGGGTCCATGGGCGTCCTTTCCACGAGCGACCAGTATGCCGCAGGGCGGTGACGACGAAGGCCCCCCGCCGCCTGCGACGGCGACGAGGGGCCTCGTCAGAGAGTCCTGTTCGGACCGGGGATCACTCCTGCTCGGAGTCGTCACCCTCGGCTGCGTCGCCCTCGGCGGACTCGCCCTCGGCACCTTCGGCTGCCTCGGCCTCAGCGGCCTCCTCGTCGGACTCGTCGTGCTCGATGCCGGCCTCGGCCTCGGCGTCGGCGAGCTCGGCCTCGAGAGCCTCAGCGGAGATCTGCTCGGTGATGTTGACGACGAGCAGCTCCTCGTCGGAGTCGAGCGTGACGCCGTCGGGCAGCGTGATGTCCTTCGCGAGGATCTGCGTGCCGGCCTCGAGGCCCTCGACGGAAACCGTGAAGAACTCGGGGATGTCGGTGGCCGGGGCCTCGACGGACAGCGTCGCGTTCTCCGTCGTGACGACGGTCTCGGGAGCGGCCTCGCCCTCGACGTGGACGGCGACGTCGACGACGACCTTCTCGCCGCGCTTCACGATGACGAGGTCGACGTGCTCGATGTTGCGGCGCAGGATCTCGCGCTGGACGTCGCGGGCGAGCGCCAGCTCTTCCTTGCCGTCGTAGCGGATCGTGAGCAGGTTGTTCGGGTTCTTCACGGCGAGCATCGTGGCGTGGCCCTCGAGCTCGAGGTGAACCGGCTTCTCACCGTGGCCGTAGAGAACGGCGGGGATCTTGTCCTCACGGCGGATGCGGCGGGCAGCGCCCTTGCCGAACTCCGTGCGGATGGTGGCGTCGAGGTAGGTCTTCTCCTGTGCCATGGCTGGCCTCCAAGCGGAAGGGGCTCGCGCTTGCGCGCGAACCGATGTATCGGGTGCGGTGGCCTCGACGCGGGGCGATGTACGGGCACGAGTTCGCGCGGGTACGCCACTTCGTCACACGCTCACACAGAGCGGACGTCGAACGGAGAACCACCGCGTCGATCACGGACCCTGGATCCGAACGGCGACTTTCGTCGCGCGCCCGTGCAGCGTCCCTCGCCGAGGCAACGTCGACCAGTCTAAACGAGCGACGCCACGGACGCGAAACGGCCCCGAACCGCCGCACGTGCGGGGTTCGCGGCCGTCATCGGGCGAGGTGCTTACTGCGCCTCGTCGAACATGCTCGTGACCGAGCCGTCCTCGAAGACCTCACGGATGGCCTGCGACAGCAGCGGCGCGATGGACAGCACCGTCAGCTTGTCGAACTTCTTCTCCGGCGTGATCGGCAGGGTGTCCGTGACGATGACCTCGCGGGCCACCGAGTCGTTCAGGCGCTGAACGGCCGGGTCGGAGAAGATCGCGTGCGTCGAGGCGATGACGACGGACGCGGCGCCGTCGTTCATCAGCGCGTCGGCCGCGTGGCAAATGGTGCCACCCGAGTCGATCATGTCGTCGACGAGCAGGCAGGTGCGGCCTTCGACCGAGCCGACGACGCGGTTGGCGACCGACTGGTTGGGGCGCGTCACGTCGCGCGTCTTGTGGATGAAGGCCAGCGGTGCGCCGTTGAGGCGCTTGCTCCAGGCCTCGGCGACCTTGATGCGGCCGGCGTCCGGCGAGACGACGGCGAGGTTCTCGTTGCCGTACTTGCTCGCGACGTAGTCGGTGATGACCGGCAGGGCCTGCAGGTGGTCGACGGGACCGTCGAAGAAGCCTTGGATCTGGTCGGTGTGCAGGTCGACCGCCATGAGGCGGTTGGCGCCGGCCGTCTTGAACATGTCGGCGACGAGGCGGGCCGAGATCGGCTCGCGGCCGCGCGACTTCTTGTCCTGACGTGCGTAGCCGTAGAACGGCGCGACGACGGTGATGCGCTTGGCCGAGGCGCGCTTGAGCGCGTCGACCATGATGAGCTGCTCCATGATCCACTGGTTCACCGGAGCGGTGTGGCTCTGGATGACGAAGGCGTCGCAACCGCGCACCGACTCGTCGAAGCGCACGTACGTCTCCGAGTTGGCGAAGTCGTAGGCCTGCGTCGGCACGAGCTGGGTGCCGAGCCCCTCAGCCACCGCCTGCGCGAGTTCGGGGTTGGCCCGTCCGGAGAAGACCATGAGGTTCTTCTCGGTCGTGCGCTTCATGGACAGGCTCACTTCGAGGTCCCTTCGTCAGCGGATTCCGGAGCAACAGTAATTGACGGGTCGGCGTTCGTGGTGGCCCGGGTGTTGTTCTGGGCGGCCTCGTGCGTCTTCGTGCCGGAGCGGCGGCGTTCGACCCACCCGTCGATGTTGCGCTGCCGGCCGCGGGCGACCGCGATCTGGCCGGAGTCGACGTCGCCGTCCACGGCGGAACCGGCGGCGACGTACGCGCCGGGCGCAATGGTGACGGGTGCGATGAGCACCGAGTCGGAGCCGACGAAGCTGTGGGCGCCGACGTGCGTCACATGCTTGTTGACGCCGTCGTAGTTGGCGAAGATCGTGCCCGCGCCGATGTTCGCGCCCTCACCGATGACGGCGTCGCCGCAGTAGGTGAGGTGCGGCACCTTGGCGCCGTCGCCGATCTGGGCGTTCTTCGTCTCGACGAAGCCGCCGATCTTGCCCTTGGCGCCGAGCTCGGTGCCGGGGCGCAGGAAGCTGAACGGACCGACCGTCGCTTCGTCGCCGACCTTGGCGAGCTGGGCCTGGGTGCGCACGACGCTCGCGCCGTCGCCGACCTCGGTGTCGACCAGCGTCGTGTCGGGGCCGATCTCGCAGTTCGCGCCGATCGTCGTGGCGCCGCGCAGCTGCGTGTTCGGGTGGACGACGGTGTCGCGCCCGATCGTCACCTCGACGTCGACGAACGTCGTCGCCGGATCGATGACGATGGCGCCGTCACGCATGGCCTGCTCGACGATGCGCTTGTTGAGCTCGCGGCCCATGGCGGCGAGCTGCACCTTGTCGTTGACGCCCTCGGTCTGCATGAGGTCGTCGATCGTGTGCGCCTCGACGCGGCCGCCCGCCTCGCGGGCAAGCCCGAGGACGTCGGTGAGGTACTTCTCGCCCTGGGCGTTGTCGGTGGTCACCTTCGCGAGGCTCTCGCGCAGCACCGCCGCGTCGAACGCGTAGATGCCGGAGTTGATCTCGCGGATCTCGACGGCGTCCTTGTGCTCGGTGCCCTCCTCGCGGGCCTTCAGCGCGTCCTTGTGCTCGATGATGCCCGCGACGGAACCCGCGGCGTCACGCAGGATGCGCCCGTAGCCGGTGGGGTTCGGCACGACGGCGGTGAGCACGGTGACGGCGTTGCCGCCCTGCTCGTGCGCCGTCGTCAGCTCGGTGAGGGTCTGCGTCGCGAGCAGCGGCACGTCGCCGTAGGTGACGAGCACGGTGCCGGAGAGATCGTTCGGCAGCATCTCGAGCGCGCACTCCGCAGCGCGACCGGTGCCCTTGACCTCGTCCTGGTCGGCGATCGTCGCGTCGGGAGCGATCTCTGCGATGTGCGCCGCCACCCGCTCACGCTGATGGCGCACGACGACGGCGAGGTGCGACGGCTCAGTGCCCCGGGCGGCCGCGACGGCGTGCCCGACGAGGGAACGTCCGCCGATCGTGTGCAGCACCTTGGGGATGTCTGACTTCATGCGGGTGCCCTCGCCGGCGGCGAGGACGATGACGGCTGCGGGACGCGGTGCGCTCACGTGTGAAGCTCCCCTGCGATTCGGTGATGTCTGGAAGCTGCGGCCCGCCTCGGATCACGAACGGGCAGCAGTAGCACAGCGACTCTACCGCCCCACTTCCCGCCTCGCCCCGGGGAACGCTTGTCCCGGCCTGGACGCAAGGCGCCATGGGCGTCTTCGCCAGCGTGTCGTGCGGCGCCGTTCCGGCATCCGGGCGGCGCTCGTTGGAGCGCGAGAGGGGGACTCGGCGTCCTTCATACTTGCGGAATGAACGACACCGGCGCGAAGCCCGCCGTCCTGCATCAGCGCGTCGGCTGGCTCGAGCTGCCAAGCCCTCGATCGGTCAGGCCATTGCCGGTGTCTCCCAGGCCCTCGTGTTCTACGTGCCCGTGGCCGTCGTCTGGGTCTTCGGTGACCACTGGGTGCCGTGGATCGTCCTCGTGACGCTGTTCGCCTACGTTGTCGCCAACATCGTTCTGCAGGCCATGGGCACGAGGCGCATCACGGCGTTCGTCGAATCGGGTGGCTTTGAGGAGCGGATGGGCGCGGCGGCCAAGCGCACGACAGAGCCGAGCGTCGGCAACGGCGAGCTCGGCTGAGCATGAGCCACGCGTCTGTTCCCTCGTCGGCCGAACCGGCCGAGCAACCCGTCCGTCGTACGCGTGTGCGCTCCGTCGGCCGCCGGGTGCTGCGCGGCGTGGTCACGACGTTTCTCGTCGTCACGGTGCTGTCGCTGACGTTCAACGCACTCACCACTCCCCCGAAACGCCTCGACGCCCCGACAGGTGCCGACGTCGACGTTCAGCTGCGCGACGGGCGAACCATCAGCGTCCATTACGAACGCTGGGGCGACGCAGCTTCGACGCAGACTCCGCTCGTTCTCGTCCACGGTTTCGCCGAGTCGACCGTGTCGTGGTCTCTCGTCGCACCGCAGCTGGCGAAGGACCGGCCCGTCGTCGCCGTCGACCTCGCGGGCTCGGGGTACTCGCAGTACTCGGGGCGCTACTCGCTCGATGACCAGAGCGACCTCGTCCTCGGCGTCGTCGAGGCGCTGCAGCTCGACAAGCCGACGCTCGTCGGGCACTCACTCGGGGCCGCCGTCGTCGGGGCGGTCGCCCTCGAGCACCCCGATCGGATCTCCGGCATCGTCTTCGCCGACGGTGACGCCCTCCCGTTCGACGGACGCGAGGGCGAACCGCCGGCCGTCGCGTCGTTCATCGCACGCACTCCGTACGCCCTGTCGCTGTACCGCCTCGGCACGCACTGGAACTGGTTCCCTCGGCGCATCTTCGACGCACAGTGCGGAAGTGTCTGCCACGGCCTGCAGGGCGCGAAGGGCGATGCCCTCGTCGACGCGTGGATCCGCCCGCTGCGGCAACGCGTCGCGGAGGAGGCGATGTTCGACACGGCGGATCGACCGATGCTCCACCTCACGCCCGAGCAGGTCCGCGCGATTCGGGTGCCGCGCGCCGTCCTGTGGGGCGAGGAGGACGCCACCGGTGGCGGCTCACGCGAGGGCGCCGAGCGCAACCTCGGCCACCCGCCGTCGGCGACCGTCGCGAACGCCGGGCACCTGTCGATGGTGGCGGACCCGGACGGCTTCGTGCGCGCGCTCAACGGTCTCCTGGGCCGGATGACACCTGCCGGCTGAACTCGTTCCGACAGCCCGGATCACCCTCGCGCGGCAAGCGTGAAATCGACCTTCTACCTGGTCCTGCGCCCGAGCGGTCGGCGCGTCGATAGACTCCCGCGAGAACCATCGTCGGGCCCTCGGGCGAATCGGGTTAAAGGACAACAGGTGTCAACCCAGCACAAGAAACTGCGCGTTGCGCTCATCAACGACTTCGAGATTGTCGTCCAAGGTCTCGACGCTCTCCTCAGGCCGTACGCGGACGAGGTCGAGCTCGTGCCGCAGACCGAGATCAGCCAGGGCGTCGACATTGCGTTGTACGACTGTTTCGCCATGGCCGACCGCGGCTGGTCGACCCTCAACGTCTTGAGCGCCGACGAGAACGTCAAGCGCATCGCCGTGTTCACCAAGAGCATTCCGCAGTCGTTCGTCGACCGGATGCTCGACATGGGGGTCACGGGCGTCCTGTCCAAGGCGCTGGGCGGCGAGGAACTCATGCGATCCCTGCGCGCCATCGACTCCGGCGAGCACGTCGTGTCGGATTCGCTCTCCATCGAGCTCGAGCGCGGCACGTGGCCGGGGCGCCGTCAGGGCCTCACCGAGCGTGAGAGCGAGGTCGTCGCGCTCATCTGCCAGGGGATGCCGAACGACATCATTGCCGTGCACCTGCACCTCACGCTCAACACCCTCAAGAGCTACATCCGCACCGCCTACCGCAAGATGGGCGTCACGACGCGCTCCGAAGCCGTGCTGTGGGGAGTCGGTTACGGCTTCCACATGACGCCGCCGAGCACCCCGGACACGTCCGCAGGCTGCCTGACGCCGCGACCCATCGAGAGCAGCGGGAACGTCACCAACAGCGCCACGCCCGCGTCACCGGCCGAAACGGCCAGGTGACGCGGGCGTCCGCGTTTCGTGCGTCAGCTCTTCGGCATCCAGATGCGGTCGAGGTAGTCGCGCATCGAGCGGTCCGAGGAGAAGAACCCGGAGCGCGCGACGTTGAGCACCGCTGAGCGGGTCCAGCCGTCGACGTCGCGGTAGGCGGCATCCACGCGGGCCTGCGCGTCGAGGTAGGACTGGAAATCGGCGAGCGCCATGAACCTGTCCTTGTAGAGCAGATCATCGACCACCGGCGCCGCGAGCGAGCGGTCGCCACCGGTGAAGTGGCCGCTCGCGAGCAGGTCGATGGCGCGCTTGAGTGCCGGGTTCGACTCGTAGAAGGACGACGGCGTGTAGCCGCGGTCCGCGAGCGCCGCCACCTCGGGCTCGAGCATGCCGAAGAGGAAGAAGTTCTCGTCGCCGACGAGTTCGCGGATCTCGACGTTCGCGCCGTCGTCGGTGCCGATCGTCAGTGCGCCGTTGAGGGCGAACTTCATGTTGCCCGTGCCGGAGGCCTCCTTGCCGGCGAGGGAGATCTGCTCGGAGAGGTCGGCGGCGGGGATGAGCTTGTTCGCGAGCGTCACGTTGTAGTTCGCGGGGAACGCGACGGCCATGAGGTCGGTGACGCGCGGGTCCTGCGCGATCGTCTTCGCCACCGAGTTGATGAGGAAGATGATCTCCTTCGCCATGACGTAGCCCGGCGCCGCCTTGGCGCCGAAGACGAAGGTGCGCGGCACGACGTCCTCGCCGCGCACGCGCCCGCTCGTGATGTCGTCGTACATCGAGACGATGTGCAGCAGCTTGAGCGTCTGACGCTTGTACTCGTGCAGGCGCTTGACCATGACGTCGAGCATCGCGTGCTCGGGCAGTTCGATGCCGTCACGCTGGCTCAGGATCGAGCGCAGGCGATCCTTGTTGGCCTGCTTCACCTGGCGGAAGCTCTCGGTGAACGCGGCGTCGTCGGCGTAGGGCTCGAGTTCGCGCAGACGCTCGAGGTCGGTCTCCCAGCCGGGGCCGATCGTGTCGGTGATGAGAGTGGACAGCTGCTGGTTCGCAAGGCGAATGAAGCGGCGCGGCGTCACGCCGTTCGTCACGTTCGTGAACTTGTTCGGCCACAGGGCCGCGAAATCGGGAAGCAGCTTGTCGCGCAGCAGTTCCGAGTGGAGCGCTGCGACGCCGTTGACCTTGACGCCGGCGACCGTCGCGAGGTTGGCCATGCGGATGGCCCGCTCGGGGTGCTCCTGGATGACCGACATGCGGCGAACGCGCAGTTCGTCACCGGGGAAGGCTTCGCGAACGGTGTCGAGGAACTCCTCGTTGATGCGGTAGATGATCTCCATGTGACGCGGCAGCAGGCGCGTCATGAGCTCCACGGGCCACACCTCGAGGGCCTCGGGCAGCAGGGTGTGGCAGGTGTAGGCGAAGCACTTGCTCGTGACCTCCCACGCTGCGGCCCACTCCATGTCGTGCTCGTCCATGAGCAGACGCATCATCTCCGGAATGGCGATGACGGGGTGGGTGTCGTTGAGCTGGAAGATGATGCGCTCGTCGAGCCTCGCGAGGTCGAAGTCCTCCTCGAGCGTGCGGTCGATGAAGTCCTTGAGCGAGCACGCGACGAAGAAGTACTGCTGCTGCAGGCGCAGTTCGCGACCCTGCGGCGTCGAGTCCTCCGGGTAGAGCACCTTCGAGATGTTCTCGGCGAAGGTCTGGGCGCGCACGGCCTCGGCGTAGTCGCCGGAGTTGAAGATCTTGAGGTCGAACTCCTGCGTGGCGCGGGCGCTCCACAGGCGCAGCGTGTTGACGACGCCGTTCTGGTAGCCGGGAACCATGTAGTGGTACGGGATTGCCTGCACGTTCCAGGCCGGCAGCCAGCGGCGGCGGGTGCGGCCGTCGCCGTCGATGTACTGCTCGGTGGTGCCGCCGAAGTTGACCTGGACGGCGCGGTCGGGGTGCGGGAACTCCCAGGGGGCGCCGAGGGAGAGCCACGCGTCGGGCACCTCGACCTGGCGCCCCTCTTCGAAGGTCTGACGGAAGATGCCGTACTCGTAGCGGATGCCGTAGCCGATGCTCGGCACGTCCATCGACGCGAGCGAGTCGATGAAGCAGGCGGCGAGGCGGCCGAGACCACCGTTGCCGAGGCCGGGCTCGATCTCCTGGGCACGCAGGAGGTTGAAGTCGAGGCCGAGCGACGTCATGGCCTGCTCGGCGATGTCTCCGAGGTCGGTGGCGAGCAGCGAGTTACCCATCTGGCGGCCCAGCAGGTACTCGGCCGAGAGGTAGCCGACCATCTTCGTCGGGTTCTGACGACGACGCTCCGCGGTGCGCAGCCAGTCGGCCATGAGGTAGCCGCGAATGGTGCGGGCCAGCGCGAGGTACTGGTCGGTGGTCGTCGAGCGCTTGAGCGCGACGCCGGCCTCGAAGTTGAGTTCGTCGAGGAACGCCTTGGCGAAGCCGTCGACCGTGCGCTCGGGGCCGACAACGGGCTCGGTGGCCCGGGGGCTCGTGGGCTCGAACGCCGAGCCCTTGACGGAGCTGTCGAGGCGCGGGGTCTCGTCGGCGAGCCAGCCTGCGCTGGGACGATCGGACGGGTCGTGGGACATGAACTCTCCGGGGGAAATCGAGGTCGGTCGGGCCCGCTCGTGCGGCACTTCCGATCCTAGGTCGTGGCTGCTGGGTGCCCGATCCACGCGTGACGGTGGCCGTGATGTCTCGCCGAAATCGATTCTCCGGCAGCACTCCCCCGCGGACAGCTACTCGTCCGTATCGCGGGCGGACAGCAGCAGCCGCGGCATCGCCGCAACCGGGACGCCGGCCAGGCGATCAACTTCTCCTCAGAGCCCTCTCGAGGGAAGCGCGCACGTCGTCGGAGTCGGCGCCCAGCGTCCTCGCGCGAGCGACGAAGCCTTCGGCGAGGGAGTCGAGTTCGCTCGTGTCACTCGGACGTTGTCGAGCCTTCACTCGAGTTCCTGCGGCGCGGCGTGTTTCGACGTAGCCCGCGGCCTCGAGTTCCTTGAACGCCCGCGAGACCGTGCCGGGGGCCACCTGCAGATCGCCCGCGAGTTGTCGCACTGTCGGCAGCCTCTCGCCCTGCCCGAGTTCGCCCGTGTCGATGAGGAGGGCCAGCTGCCGCCGGATCTGTTCGTAGGGCGGGGTGGGGTCGGCAGCGTCGACGCGCAGTGCAGTCATCGCGTGGCCGCCCGAGCGAGCTGGGTGCGCACGCCCACGAGGCAGGCGACGAGCGCGATCAGGAGCCCCGCGACGCCGCACCAGTGCGCCACGGAGACCCAGGTCGGCGCACCAGGCTGGGTCGTTCGGGTGCCGCCCGTCACGAGGAGCGCGACGCCGGCAAGGCTGAGACCGAGCGCCAGGAGGGCAATGCACTGGAGCGAGCGAGCACTGCGGTGACGCAGAGCGTCGTCGCTGACGGCTTCGGCGTGATCGGCGTTGAGTTGCGGACGCGCAGCGGCCGCGCGGAGTCCTACGAGCAGGCCGACGCACAGGACGAGCAGGCTGACTCCGAGCGGCACCCCGTAGTAAGCCCCCGGCCATGGGCTGCGGCCTTCGCCCCCGAGGGCCGTCGCCCATTCGACGGCGCGGCCATCGCGGCCCATGTCGTCCGCCGACGCGGTGAGGCCGGCGAGCACGAGGAGTCCGACCAGCGCCCCGAGCGTGACGAGCATTGTTGTGGCTGCCGCACGCGAGACGAAGTCGGACGGGTTTCGGCGTGCCAGGGACGCCGAACGCTCGACCGCTCCTTCGCGCGGCGCGCTCATTTCGCCGACCGCCATGACGACGGTGGCCACCGCGCCCGCGAGGGCGGGAGCGACGACAAGGCCACGCCCCAGCGAACCGCCGAAGGTCACGCTCCCGGCGAAGGCCGCGACCCCGCAGACTAGAGCGACGAGGCGAGTGGCGCGAAGATGCCGCCCTGCGCTTCGTTCGATGGATGTGCCCGAGTCGTCACCGCGCCGCGCAGAAAGGGCGACAACCACAATGCCGACGACGAGCATGACCGCGCCGATGAACAGAATGGGCATCCCGGACTCCTTGTTTCAAGTGATTGATACAAGGAGTGTGCGACCCGGCAACCATTTGTGTCAATGGCTTGGAACAAGGGTGTGAGACAACGACCCGCCACCTGAAGCTCACGAGCCCTAGGGGCGTCGCACATGCGTCACCAGAACGAGGGAAACCCGCGGCTCCATCCGCGTCATGGGCCAAGCCAAGATGACAATCGCAGTCGGTATCGTCCTGGCCATCATCAACATGCGCATCATCCGCAGCCGCTACGGCTTCGGCCTGGCCGACACCGACATCCCCGAAGTGCCGGTCGCCAAACCCTCACGGCGTAAGGACACCGCCCGCTACAAGCGGCGCTCCAAACCACGCACGACGAACGCGCCACCTGCCAAGCGCGGCGACCACACAGCCCTACCGGCCTCGATGCAACCGCCGACCATCAGCAGGACAACCACACAGCAGTAACCAACAGCGCGAGACACCTCGCGCCCCCGGCCATGCCCCGCTCACACCAGAGCGGGGCATTTCGCATGCTCGGGGCCGGCCCGAACGCTTCGCAAGGCACTGATCCGGGCGTCAGCGAGGCCGATCGGGCGCAGATTCGGATCAAATGGGCTCTCGGAACGCCGAGCACCGAGTTTCACAAACTCGATGCAGGGTGTTGCACAAACAACCCCGGGCTCCCCGGGTTGGAATCGAACCAACGTCGCTAATCCTGATTCAAAGTCAGGCGGCCCCTGCCAGCAGAGCAACCGGGGAACGTCCGCGAACGGACCGCCCCAGAGTAGTTCACCGCCCGCACCTGCGGCACATCGGCGCACGGCCCGACCCGCGAGCGCCGAACTCGCCTGCGAGCAGGGCACAATGAGGGAATGACGACGTCACGGCCGAAGATCCGCATGACCGGCACCGAGCGTCGGGAGCAACTCATCGGCGTCGGGCGACGCGTCTTCGCCGAGCGCGGCGTCGCCGACGCCACCGTCGAGGAGATCGCGGCCGCGGCCGGCGTCACGAAGCCCGTCGTCTACGAGCACTTCGGCGGCAAGGAAGGCCTCTACGCCGTCGTCGTCGACCGCGAGACCCGCGCCCTGCTCGAAAGCATCGCCGACGCCATCACCGAGGACATGAGTCCGCGCGAGTTCTTCGAACGCGCCACCGTCGCCGAACTGCACTACATCAGCACGCGCCCCGACGGCTTCCGCGTCCTCATCCGCGACGCCCCGTCCTGGCACTCCACCGGCCCCCTGTCGAGCCTCATGTCCGACCTCGCAACGCAGATCGAGACCTACCTCGCGCGCGTCATGCGCCGCCGCGAGATCGACGAGCGCTTCGCCCCCATCTACGCGCAGATGTTAGTCGGCATGGTCGCCCTCACCGGCGACTGGTGGCTCGAACACGGCCACGAGTTCACCGCCGAAGAAATCGCCGCGCACATGGTCAACCTCGGCTGGAACGGCCTCACCGGCCTCGAAGCCTCCCCGCGCCTCGAGACCACGGCCATCGACGCCACCGCGCCGCCGCGCGGCAACTCGTCGCTCGTCACGCGTCTCGACGAGGGTGCGGACGGCGCCGCGTCGGCCGACGCCTGAACCGGCGCGAGCTCGGCCGGCACCGGGCCAAAGTCTCTCGACGTCAAGTTTCTTGATGCGTCGGTAGACTGCACGCATGACAGGCCACCGCGAACCCCAGCCCGAGACGCGCGGCGACGAGGTCGACGCGATCGTCACAGCCTGGAACACGGTGCGCCCCGATCTCGATGTCACCCCGCTCGACGTCCTCTCGCGCATCAGCCGCATCGCACGTCGCCTCGACCAGGCCCGCTCCTCGGTCTTCACCGAGCACAAGCTCGAAGGCTGGGAGTTCGACGTCATGTCCGCGCTGCGCCGCGCCGGTGAGCCCTTCCAGCTCTCCCCCGGCGCCCTCGTCCAGCAGACCCTCGTCACCTCGGGCACGATGACGAACCGCGTCGACCGCCTCGAGAAGCGCGGCTACGTCGCCCGCGAGCCCTCCCCCAGCGACCGCCGCGGCGTGCTCGTGCGCCTCACACCCGACGGCCTCACCGTCGTCGACGCCGCCTTCGACGCCCTACTCGCCCACGAGCGGCGCCTCCTGTCCGGCATGGACGAACGGGGCCGCGCCGACCTCGCCGACTCCCTGCGCGCCCTTCTCGCCGCCGTCGAGACCTGACGATGACCGACGACTCCGCGCACCTCCTCGCCCGCGTCCGCGACATCTGCCTCTCGTTCCCCGGCGCCCAGGAGAAGACCTCCCACGGTTCGCCCGTCTTCTACACGATGAAGACGTTCTGCTGGTGGGCCGGCCACGTCCACCGCGACGACCGCGCCCGCGGCGTCCCTGACGACACCCTCGCGCAGGCCATCACGTTCCTGCCCAGCCCCGACGAGCGCGACGCCCTCCTCGCCGACGGCCGCTTCCTCGTCCCCGCCTACCTCGGCACCCGCGGCTGGCTGGCCTACGACCTCAGCGGTCGCCTCGGCGGCCCGGTCGACTGGAGCGAGGTGCACGAGCTGATCGATTCCTCCCACCGCGCGACGGCCGGCAAGCGGCTCATCGCCCAGCTCGACGCCCGCTGACGCGAAGACTTCAGCCGAGCTGCACCCGCAACAGCCCCCTTGGCGTTTCCTTCGCGATGTCGGCGAGCGCCTCATCAAGGCCCGGGAACGCGAACTCGTACCGCGTCGTGGTGAGAACGCCGGGCTCCACCCACCGGCTCTTGAGCACGAGTTCGGGCTCCGTGCGGATGACGCGTCCGCCGAACTCGAGCGACCACCGCGGCAGCGGCGCCCCACGATCGGGAAGTCGACCGGCGAAGTGACGACGCACGGCCGCCGTCAGCGTCCGGTTCGTCACCGGATGCGGCGAGGCCAGGTTCACCGGCCCGGCGATTCGCTCGTCGGCCATGATGTGCCGTACCGCGCCATACACGTCGTCGAGATGGATCCAGCTGAACACCTGGTCGCCGTCACCCTGCGGGCCGCTGAACCCGAGCCGCGCGAGGTTGATGAGCGGGCTGAGGGCACCGCCGTCCGCGCCGAGCACGATCGACGTTCGCAGCGCCACCTTGCGCACGGACGTCGGGGCGTCAAAGAGTTCACGCTCCCAGGCGCGGGCCACCGACACCGAGAATCCCGTGCCGAGCTCGCCGTCGACCTCGTCCTGCGGCCGGTCACGGGCGTCGCGGTAGATCGTGCCCGTGCTGGCGTTCAGCCAGACGCTCGGCGGGTTCGGGCAACGCGCCAGCGCCTCACCGAGGCTGCGCGTCGTCTCCGTGCGCGAGGAGAAGATCTCGTCGGCCGTCTTCTTCGTGTACCGGCAGCTGACGGAGCGACCGGCCAGGTTGAGCAGCGCGTCGGCGCCGTCGAGCACGGGCGCGAGGTCGTCGTCCCACTGCGCGTCGTTCTGCGCGCCGCGCCCGACCGTCCGGACCTCGAACCCGTCATGCCGGAACGCCTCCTGCAGCCGTCGGCCCATGAAGCCCGAGGCCCCCGCCATGACAATCACGCCTGAGTTCATTTCTGCTCCTTCGACAGCCGGGCGATGAGATCGGTGAGGTCGCCCGTCACGCCACGGGCGAAGGGCAAGCGCGCGAGTGACAGCAGCTTGCCCACGATGGGCGGCGCGCCCTCGACGAGGGTCTGCGTCCGCTGCAGACCGGGCGAGTCGTCGACGGCCCAATGGAGCACCACGCCGAGGTACGCCGCCCACAGCAGCACCGGCAACTGCTCGCCGAGCCGCCCCCTCGGCACCTCCGAGGAGATGGCGAGCACGTGGCGCACGAGGGCGATGGCCTCGTCACGCGGCGACGCGGACTCGGCCGAGAACGGACTGACGCCGGCGCCCGGACGCAACGCGACGTGCAGCATCGTCGAACCGAAGTCGTAGTACGGCGCGTTGACCTCGATGCCCGCCTCCCACAGCACCCGCAGGTTCTGCGCCAGCGGCGCCCCCTCGCGCAGGCGCGGCTCCGCGAGGCGGCGGTGCTCGACCTGGATGCGCCGGTACAACTCCTGGACGAAGGCGTCCTTGCCGTCGAAGTAGTAGTACGCGTTGCCCTGCGAGACACCCGCCTCGGTGGCGATGAGGCGCATTGTCGTCTTCTCGTAACCCCGTTCACGGAACAGGCGCAGCGCTGTTTCGACGAGCACCTCCCGTGTGGCTTCCGACTTCGTCGTCATGGGAGGAACACTACGCCTTTTTGAACGTGTTCAAAACTAGTGTGGCCAGATACGCGAACGCCCGGTCGGACCGTGGGGTCCGACCGGGCGTCGTCTTCGTGCGCCGTCGTCAGCTGAGGAGTTCGGCCGCCTCGAGCCACTCGAGCTCGAGGCCCTCCTTCTCGTCGAGCACGGCCTGCAACTTCACGTTGATCTCGGCGGCCCTGCCGTAGTCGCTCGCCGCGGCGGCGAGTTCGTCGTGCAGCTTCGCCTCGCGGTCGGCCACCTTCGCGAGCTGACGCTCGATGCGCGCCACCGTCTTGCGCGCCTCGCGCTCTTCGGCGGCCGAGACCTGGCGCGCCGGAGCGGCGTCGCCCTCAGCGAGCGATGTTGCGTCGACGCCCTTGGCCGCGGCGCCCTGACGCTCGAACGCCGCCTGCGCCTCGAGGTGGTGCTTGCGCAGTTCGAGGTACTGCTCGACGCCACCGACGAGGTCAAGAATCTTGCCGTCGCCGAGCAGCGCGACCTGACGGTCACACATGCGCTCGAGGAGGTACCGGTCGTGCGAGACGACGAGCAGGGTGCCCGCCCAGCCGTCGAGCACGTCCTCCATCGACGTCAGCGTCTCGGTGTCGAGATCGTTCGTCGGCTCGTCGAGCAGCAGGACGTTCGGCTCGGCCATGAGCAGGCGCAGAAACTGCAGACGCCGACGCTCACCACCCGACAGCTCGGAGACGCGCGACTGCTGACGCCCGCCCGAAAACCCGAGCCGCTTCGCCAGCTGCGAGGCGGAGGTCTCCTTGCCGTCGAGCACGATGTAGCTCGCGACGTCGGTGATGGCCTCGATGACGCGCCAGCCCTCGACCGCGTCGAGTTCGCGCACCTCCTGCGTCAGGTACGCGATCTTGACGGTCTTGCCCTCCTTGCGCTTGCCCGCCGACAGCTCCTGCTGCCCGGCGATCGCGCGCAGCAGCGTCGACTTGCCCGCACCGTTCACCCCGACGATGCCCGTGCGCTCACCCGGAGCGAGGCGCCACGTCTGCTTGGCGAGCAGCTCCCGCCCGCCGACGGTGATCGACGCGTCGATGAGGTCGACGACGTCCTTGCCCAGGCGCGTCGTCGCGAAGCGCACGAGTTCGACGTCGTTGCGCGGGTCCGGCTCGTTCTTGATGAGCTCGTTCGCGGCGTCGATGCGGAACTTCGGCTTGCTCGTGCGCGCCGGCGCCCCGCGCTGCAGCCAGGCGAGCTCCTTGCGCAGGAGGTTCTGCCGACGCTCCTCCGTGACGGCGGCGATGCGCGCTCGCTCGGCCTTCGCCAGGACGAAGGCTGCGTACCCGCCCTCGTACTGCTCGACGCGGCCGTCGATGACTTCCCACGTGTTCGTGCTCGTCGCGTCGAGGAACCACCGGTCGTGGGTGATCGTGACGAGCGCCGTACCGGGCCGGTTGCGGCGCGTCGACAGGAACGTGGCGAGCCACTGGACGCCCTCGACGTCGAGGTGGTTGGTGGGCTCGTCGAGCAGAAGGAGGTCGGGGTCGTCGACGAGGAGGCGCGCGAGCGCGATGCGGCGGCGCTCACCACCCGACTTTGGGCCGACGACGTCGGAGAGCTCCATGCCCGGAATGAGTCCGTTGATGACGTCTCGGATGCGCGCGTCACCGGCCCACTCGTGCTCCGCGCGGTCGCCGACGACGGCGTCGAGCACGGTCGATTCCGGCGGAATCGTGTCGGCCTGGGTCAGCATGCCGAGCGTCAGGCCTTTCGTGCGGGTGAGGCGGCCGCCGTCGACGGCGTGCACGCCCGCGAGCACCTTGAGCAGCGTCGACTTGCCTCCACCGTTGCGGCCCACGATGCCGATGCGGTCGCCGCCGGAGATGCCCAGCGACACGTCGTCGAGCAACTGCTGGGTGCCGAGGGCGAGTGAGATCTTCTCAGCGGAGACGAGGTTGACCATGGCCGCGATTCTCCCCCACCGCGGCGGGCCGCCCAAACCTGAGGGCCTGCGTCAGTCGACGACGAGCACCTGGGCGCCGTGGGGCGTCGAACTGGCGTGGACGAAGTCGTCCGCCAGGCCACCGGCTTCCAGCACGCGCCGCAGGGCGACGGCGTCCTGCCGATCCTTGAGCAGGAACGCGACCGTGGGGCCCGAACCGGACACGAGCGCGCACAGCGCCCCCATCTCGAGGCCCATCTCCATGAGCGGGCGCAGTGACGGCATGAGCGACAGGGCGGCCGACTCGAGGTCGTTGTGCATGGCGAGCGCGACGCCGTGCACGTCACCCGAACGCAGGCTCGCGAGCAAACCGTCGGACGGCTGCGGCTCGGGCACGTCCTCACCCTCGCGCAGCCGGTCGCACTCGGCGTACACGGACGGGGTCGAGAGCCCCTCGTGCGTGAGCGCGAACAGCCACTCGAAGGTACCGGTGGCGAGCACCGGGACGATCTGCTCGCCGCGGCCCGTACCGAGCGCGGTGCCCCCGGTGAGGGCGAACGGCACGTCGGATCCGAGCTCGGCGGCGATCTCCTCGAGCTCGTGTCGGCGCAGGTCGAGCCCCCACAGGGTGTCGCACGCGACGAGGGTGGCGGCCGCGTCGGCCGAACCACCGGCCATGCCGCCCGCCACCGGGATGGCCTTGACGATACTGATCGCGCACCGCTCCTCGACGTCGAAGCGCTCGGCGAGCAGCGCCGCCGCGCGGTAGGCGAGGTTGGTCTCGTCGGTGGGCACCTTGTCCTCACCCACGCCCGTGACGCTGACGGAGAACTCGGCGTCCGGCGTGACCGTCACCTCGTCGAAGATGTCGACGGCGTGGAACGTGGTGGCGAGGTCGTGGAAACCGTCGTCGCGCAACGGACCGACCCGCAGCTCGAGATTCACCTTGGCGGGAACCCGAACGACGACCCGGGTGGCACGTGCGATCTCAGCGGTCATGCCCCCACCCTATGCACGCGGCGTGTCGCCAATGGCCTCTCGCGCTGCGGCGATGGCCGCGAACTCCTCGATGCCGAGGCGTTCACCGCGGGTACGCGGGTCGATGCCGGCCGCGACGAGCGCTGCCTCGGCCTTGTCGGCACCGCCGGCCCACCCCGCCAGCGCCGCCCGCAGCGTCTTGCGACGCTGCGCGAATGCCGCGTCGATGCAGGCGAAGACGCTCTCGCGCGACGCGCTCGTCGTCGGCGGATCGCGGCGCGCCATCGCGACGAGACCGGAGTCGACGTTGGGAGCGGGCCAGAAGACGTTGCGTCCGACACGGTCGGCGAGGCGAACGTCGGCGTACCAAGCCGCCTTGACGCTCGGGACACCGTAGACCTTGCTGCCTGGCTCGGCCGCGAGGCGCTGCGCCACCTCCAGCTGCACCATGACGAGCACGCGCTCGAGGGAGGCGAAGAACTCGAGGAAGTTGAGCACCACCGGCACCGACACGTTGTACGGCAGGTTCGCGACGAGCGCCGTCGGCTCGTGCGGCAACGACGTGACCGTGAGCGCGTCGGCTTGGACGAGGGTGAGCTTGTCGGCATCGGCCGGCGCGAACGTCTCGACGGTGGCGGGTAGCTGCGCCGCGAGGTTCGGATCCACCTCGATGGCCGTGACGCCGGCGACCTGCGGCAGCAACGCGAGCGTCAAGGACCCGAGCCCCGGGCCGACCTCGACGACGTGGTCGCCCGGCCCCACCCCGGCGAGGCGCACGATCTTGCGCACCGTGTTCGGGTCGATGACGAAGTTCTGCCCCCACGTCTTCGTCGGGCGAACCCCGAGACGCTCGGCGAGCGCCCGAATGTCAGCGGCCGACAGCAACCCCCGCGTCTCGCCGGGCTCGGTACGTGCAGCCTGCGCGGCGTCGTCAACCATGCGCCCACCCTATCGGGCATGCGAGAAGCGGCCGCCTCCCGAAGGAGACGACCGCTTCGTCACGAACGACCTGTTGGTCAGCGCTTGTGGCAGACCGGCCAAGCGCCCGGGCCCTGCACGGCGAGGACCTTGTCGGCGATCGCCATCTGCTGCGCCGGGGTGGCGAGGTCGGCGCGCGGCGCGTACGCCGTACCGCCGAAGCCGGCCCACGTCTGCTGCGTGAACTGCAGACCACCGTAGAAGCCGTTACCGGTGTTGATGCTCCAGTTGTTGCCCGATTCGCACGAGGCGATGCGGTTCCAGTAGCCGGAGCGCGAGCTGCCGCCGGGAGCCGCGGACTGCTGCTTCTTCGGTGCGGACTGCTGCTTCTTCGGTGCGGACTGCTGCTTCTTCGGTGCGGACTGCTGCGTCACAGCCTGACGGGCCTGCGAGCGCGAGACCTGCTTTTGAGCCTGCGGCTGGGCGGTCTGGGCCTGACCCGTGCCGATCGTGATGACGCGGCGCACGGCGCTCTTGGTCACCTTGGAGTCGATCGACTTCGAGGAGACGACACGCTCGCCCTTCTTGGCGGAGCGGTACGTGACGGTGGCGGCGCCGTCGCGGCCGGCCTGCGTCACCTTGGACGTGCCCTTGGGCATGTCCTTGCTGTAGACGTAAACCGTCTTGTTCGGGACGGCCTCGACCTGGGTCCAGTTCACGTACGTGAGAGCCGGGGCGGCCTGGCGGGCCTGCGAGCGCGAGGCGCGCTTCGAGTCGTTCTTGGTGGCCTGCGTCTGCTTGGACGTGGCGCTCTCCGACGGCTTCGCCGAGGACGTGCTCGGGGACGGCGTGGAGGAGGAGGAGGAGGTGCTCGACGAGCTCGAGCTGATCGTGGGAACGTTGGACGCCGTGTTCGAGTCGGACGTGCCGCAGGCAGCGAGCGTCGAGGCGGCCGCAACAGCAGCGACGGCGGCGAGCGAGCGGGACGTGGTGCGGCTGGTGAGGTTGGTCATCATGCTCCGATGTCGTAGGTCCCGGCACTGGGCGCACGCGCACGCTGCGGTAACAGCGGGAAGGCTGACGTTCCGGATGAGAACGTGGCCGAAGCCCCCTTCGAGGGGCGGCGCGTCCGGTGATCCAGACTCGGGCGAACCCGATACACCTTGCCGAAAGCACGGGCACGGATCAAACCAAGGTAACGAAAATGTAACGCGAGGCAGGCGGGGCTACTCTGAAACACGCGCTATCGCAGGCGAAAAGCCGTGCGTGTGGCGTTCGTCACATCATCGGCTCCTATCGGTGCCTCGAGCGACTCGGGCCTGCCGGGGTACGAGGCGTTCACCACGGTCCGTAGACGCGCTCCGAGTTCTCGCTCAGGGCCGCGCAGAGCGTCGAGACGTCGACGTTCTTGACCTCGGCCAGGGCGCGCACCGTGAGGGGCACGAGCGCGGGGGCGTTCGTCGCGCCGCGGTGCGGCGACGGCGTCAGATACGGAGCGTCCGTCTCGACGAGCAGGTTCTCGAGCGGCACCTGGGCCAGGGCGTCGCGCAGATCGCGCGCGTTCTTGAACGTGACGACGCCCGCCACCGAGACGTAGTACCCGCGCTCGACGCACTCGCGCGCCATCTCGACGTCACCGCTGAAGCAGTGCAGCACCGTGACGTCCGGCGCGCCGTCCTCGGCGAGGATGCGCATGACGTCGTCGTGCGCGTCACGGTCGTGGATCTGCAGTGCCTTGCCGAGCTTCTTCGCGAGGGCGATGTGCCAGCGGAAACCGCTCTGCTGCACGGCGATGCCGTCGGGGCCGGTGCGGAAGTAGTCGAGGCCCGTCTCCCCCACCGCGCGCACCCGGGAGTGCTGGGCGATGCGCTCGATCTCGACGTACGCCGCGTCCAACTCGCCCGCCTCGGCGAGCTTCGGCACCTCGTTGGGGTGCAGCGCGACCGCGCCGAGAAGCTCGGGGTGCTCGTCGATGACGCGTTCGGTGAAGCGCGCTCCGTCGAGATCGCACCCGACCTGGACCATGCGGTCAACGCCGACCGCCACCGCTTCGTCGATCGTGCGGCGAACGTCGGGCGTCGGCGCCCCGTCACGGCTGATGTCGAGGTGCGTGTGGTTGTCGACGACGGCCAGCGGCAACGGTTGAGGCGCCTCCGGCTTGTCGCGGTACGTGCGGTTCTCATCGTTCATCGCCCCTCCTCGCGGGGTGTTCGCCCTCGGCTCAGGCCGAGGCGTTCATCCGCTCGAGTTCCTCGTCGACGACCGACGGGTCGAACTTCTTGAACGCGGGCTTCGGCTTGGCGACCGGCGTGCCCGGCGTGATGTCACGCGGCTGCCAGCACGGCGTGTTCGAGTACTCGCCCGTGATGATGCGGTACGGGCGGCCGTCGTCGAGGTCGGTGACCTCCTTCGCCACCGGCATCGGCATGAACTCGCCCTCGCCGCCCATGACCTCGTGCACGAGGTTGGCCGAGAACGGCACGAACGGCGCCATCATCGTGTTGAGGTCGACGACACACTGAGCCAGCGTGTGCAGCACCGTCGCGAGACGTTCGCGCTGATCGTCGCCCTTGAGCTTGAACGGCTCCGTCACGGTGACGTAGCGGTTGGCCTCACCGACGAGGCGCATCGTCTCCGTGAGCGCCGCCTTGAGTCGGTTGCGCTCGATGAGCGATCCGACGGTGGCGAAGCCGCCGCGCACCTGCTCGAGCACGGCGCGATCGACGTCCTCGAGCTCGCCCGGGGACGGGATCTCACCGAAGTTCTTGTGGATCATGTTCGCCGTGCGGTTGACGAGGTTGCCCCAGCCCGCGACGAGCTCGGAGTTGTTGCGCTGCACGAACTCTGCCCACGTGAAGTCGGCGTCCTGCGCCTCCGGCCCGGCCGCACAGATGAAGTAGCGCAGCGGATCCGGGCCGTAACGCTCCACGACGTCCTTGACGTAGATGACGTGCCCGCGGCTCGTGGAGAACTGCTTGCCCTCCATCGTCATGAACTCGGAACTCACGACCTCGCTGGGCAACTCCAGGCGACCGAACTCGCTCACCGAACCGCCCTTCGAGCCCTCACCGTTCGCGCCGAGAAGCTCCGCGGGCCAGATCTGACTGTGAAAGGTGATGTTGTCCTTCCCCATGAAGTACTTCGAGATGATCGCTCCTTCGTCGCGATCATCGCGAAGTACTTCTGATGTCTTCTGGGCGCCGCTCCTCGCTGCGCTCGTCGCGTCACCGGTGCTCGCTTCGCTCGCGGCCGCGGTCTGGTCGACGAGCTGGCGCGCCACGTCGGCGTTCCACCACTCGCGCCACTTGTCGGGCTCGCCGAGGCGCCGCGCCCACTCGATGGACGCCGACAGGTAGCCGACGACGGCGTCGAACCACACGTAGAGGCGCTTCGTCGGCAGGTCGCGCCAGCCGTCGAGCGGCACCGGGATGCCCCAGTCGATGTCGCGCGTCATGGCGCGCGGACGGATCTCCTTGAGGATGTTCTGGCTGAACTTGATGACGTTCGGGCGCCACGAGCCCGCCGCCTCACGGCCGTCGAGCCACGCCGCGAGGGCGTCGGCGAGCGCCGGAAGGTCGAGGAAGAAGTGTTGCGTCTCGATGAACTCCGGCGTCTCGCCGTTGATCTTCGACTTCGGGTCGATGAGATCGGTGGGGTCGAGCTGGTTACCGCAGTTGTCGCACTGATCGCCGCGCGCCTCGGGGTACTTGCAGATCGGGCAGGTGCCCTCGATGTAGCGGTCGGGCAGCGTGCGGCCGGTCGACGGGCTGATGGCGCCGCTGGTCGTCTGCTCGACCATGTAGCCGTTCTCGTGCAGGGCGAGGAACAGTTTCTGCACGACGTCGTAGTGGTTGGCCGTCGTCGTGCGGGTGAACAGGTCGTACGACAGGCCGAGGCCGACGAGGTCGTCGACGATGATGCTCGCGTTCTCGTCCGCGAACTCCTGCGGGGTCTTGCCCGCCTTCTCCGCCATGATGACGATCGGGGTGCCGTGCTCGTCCGTACCCGACACCATGAGGACGTCGTGGCCGGCCATCCGCATGTAGCGGCTGTAGACATCGGAGGGCACACCGAAACCGGCGACGTGCCCGATGTGACGGGGGCCGTTGGCATACGGCCAGGCAACAGCGGAAAGCACCTTGGTCATGCGGGCCAGTCTAGGAGGCGCCGACAAATCAGCCCCGTGGCGTTCACGACAGGCCGATTCTGTAGACGTTGCACGTCATATATGTCGCCGAACGTCTACAGAATCGGGGAATAGGGGTGCGTGTGCCACAGTTGTCGCAATGTTTTGACGCTTTGACGACAAGGAACGCCCATGTTCGCTGCACTGACCGGTGCGGGACTCTCCGCTGCGGCAGGCCTCAACGCCTACATCCCGTTCCTCCTCGTGGCGCTCCTCGCGCGCTTCACGGACGTCGTCAACCTGCCGGCCGGGTTCGAGTGGGTCGAGAGCACGTGGGCCATCGTCATCGGGGCGGTCCTTCTCATCGGCGAGGTGGTCGTCGACAAGATCCCGGCCCTCGACTCCGTCAATGACGCCCTCGGCACCGTCGTGCGTCCCGCGTCCGGCGCGGTCGTGTTCGCCGCCACCGCCGCGGCCGCCGACCTCGACAGCTCCGCCTGGATGACCGATCACCCGTGGGCCGGCCTCATCGGCGGCGCCATCGTCGCGGGCATCTTCCACACCGGCAAGGCTGCGGCCCGACCCGTCGCGAACGCCGGAACGGCGGGCTTCGCCGCCCCTGTCCTGTCCACCGCCGAGGACGCCGCCGCCGTCACCCTGAGCCTCGCCGCCGTCTTCGCGCCGGTGCTGGCTCTCGTCCTGCTGCTCCTCGTCGCGTGGATGCTCTGGCGCGCGTGGCGCAGCGTCGTGCGCATGCGTGAGCGACGAGCCGATCGGCGCCGCGCCGCCGGGGTGGTCTGACGATGGCCTTCCCCCGACTCGACCTCGACCCGGACATCGAAGGTCGCATCCGAAGCCGTCGGCGTATCCGCAACGTCCTCATCGGAGCCGTCCTGGCGGTCACCGTCATTGCCGGCGTGCAGACGTGGCGCAACGTCACCCACGAGGAGTCGACGGCGCACGTGGCGACGAAGACGGTCACCGTCATCTCCGCCGAGCGCAAGGGCGACGACGTTCACGTCCGCGCCCGCCTCGACGCGCCGTCACCTGCGGGCACCTCGCACGAACTGGAGGGCGTCGTGCCGGCGTCGACGTGGAACCTGACGAAGGTGCTCTGGGCCTGCTACCCGCCGAGCGACCCCGACCGGGGTGAACTGCGCACTCCGCTCGACCCCGACTGCACGAACTTCGTCACAAACCTCGACTGATCAGCGAGCCGCGATGCTCGCGTCGTAGAGCGCCTTCTTCGACAGGCCCGTGGCCTCCGCGACCTGGGCACACGCGTCCTTGAGGCGCACGCCGCCGCTCGCGAGGTCGAGCACGGTGGCGACGCCGTCCTCGAGCGAAACCTCCTTCGCAGCACCGCCTTCGACGACGACGGTGATCTCACCCCGCGCCCCCTCGACGGCCCATTCGGCGAGTTCCGCGAGAGCGCCGCGGCGCACCTCCTCGTACGTCTTCGTCAGCTCACGGCAGACGGCGGCGCGACGCTCGCCGCCGAACGCCTCCGCCATCGCCTCGAGCGTCGCGGCCAACCGGTGCGGCGCCTCGAAGAAGACCATCGTGCGCTGCTCGTCCGCGAGGCCCGCCAGCATGCGCGAACGCTCCCCCGCCTTGCGCGGCGGGAACCCCTCGAAGCAGAACCGGTCGACGGGCAGGCCCGACACCGCGAGCGCCATGAGCACGGCCGACGGCCCGGGCACACACGTCACCGCAAGGTCGCGCTCGACACACGCCGCGACGAGGCGATACCCCGGGTCGGAGACGCTCGGCATACCGGCGTCCGTGACGAGCAGGACGCGCTCGCCCGCAGCGATGCGCTCGACGATCTCCGGCGTGCGTCGGGCCTCGTTGTGCTCGTGGTAACTCAGCATCGTGCCGCTCGGCGTGACGCCGAGGGCGTCGCACAGGCGCTTCGTGCGGCGCGTGTCCTCGGCCAGGACGACCGGCGCATCGGTGAGTTCCTGCGCGAGGCGCGGCGCGGCGTCTGCGGGGTCACCGATCGGGGTGGCGGCCAAGACGAGGGCGCCCTCGGACAACGAGATCTGCTTCACCGGCCCATCGTGTCACGGCTCGTGCACGCGCTCCGGTCGCACCGATTAGGCTCGGGGCGCAAGGTTCCACGCCCGGCGCACGCCGCCGGACGACCTCTGAGGACGGCCCACGGTGAATGCGAGCACGAGCGTCGAGCCCGACGACGAATCGGCGACTGCCGAGCCCGCCACCGACGTTTCGCGCGAAGAACTCGATCTGCGCCGCCGTCTGCTCGGCGAACCGCTCACCGCGAAGGCGAAGCTGTGGGGCTGGATCGGCCCCCTGATCGTCACCGTTCTGGCCGGGTTCCTACGCCTGTGGGATCTCGGGCGACCGCACCAGCTCGTTTTCGACGAGACGTATTACGTCAAGCAGGGCTGGTCGATGATGCTCTACGGGCACGAGCGCAAGGTGCCCGAGAACATGCCCGAGCCCGACGCGTTCTTCACGCACAACCAGGTCGCCACCGTCTACGGGCCGGAGCCGGACTTCATCGTCCACCCGCCGTTCGGCAAGTGGGTCATCGGCGCCGGTGAGCACCTGTTCGGCATCACATCCTCGTTCGGGTGGCGCATCTCCGTCGCGCTCGCCGGCACGCTTGCGGTGCTCCTCGTCGGGCGTGCCGCCTGGCACCTGTTCCGTTCCGCCACCCTCGCGACGATCGCCGCGATCCTCACCGCGTTCGAGGGCATGGAGTTCGTCATGTCGCGCACGTCGGTGCTCGACGGGCTCGTCAGCTTCTGGGCGCTCGCCGCGTTCGTCGCGATCCTCGCCGACCGCGACCGCACCCGTCGCCTTCTCGCCCACAAGGTCGCAACGCTCAAGAACGACGGCACGTGGGACGGCGACGACAAGATCGGCCAGCGGCTGCGCCTCGGCGGGCCGTCGCTCGGTCTGCGTCCGTGGCGTTGGGTCGCCGCCGTCTGCCTGGGCCTCGGCATGGCGACGAAGTGGTCGGACGGCTTCTACCTCGTCGCCCTCGGGCTCGTGAGCGTCTTCTGGGATCTGGGCGCCCGCCGCGCCATCGGGGCGCGCCGCTGGTTCTCGAGCACGATCGTCAAGGACGGCTTCACCGGCGCGCTCATCATGGTGCCCGTGGCCTGCCTGACGTACCTGGTCACCTGGGCCGGCTGGCTGCGCTCCACCGACGGTTGGGGTCGTCACTGGGCCGAACAGAACCCCGCGACGAAGGACACCGGCTTCTCGCCCGACTCGAGCCTCTTCGGGTGGATGCCGGACGCCCTGCGGAGCCTGTGGCAGTACCACATCCAGATGTACGACTCGGCGAAGAGCATCACCTCGCCGCACACCTACCAGTCGAACCCGTGGACCTGGATGGCGCAGACGCGCCCCACGTCGTTCTTCTACGAGAGCCCGGCCAGGGGCGTCGAGGGATGCGGTGTCAACGAGTGCTCGAAGGCCATCACGTCGCTCGGCAACGTGAGCATCTGGTGGGCCGGCATCGGCGCCATCCTCGTGTGCCTGTTCATGTGGGCGTTGCGCCGCGACTGGCGCCCCGGCGTCCTGCTCGCCCTCATCGCGGCCGGCTGGCTGCCCTGGTTCGGCTACCAGGAGCGAACGATCTTCACGTTCTACGCCGTCGTTTTCGCGCCCTACGTCATCCTCGCGGTGACGTACTGTCTCGGCCTCATCCTCGGCCCGGCGCACGCCTCGCTCAAGCGTCGACGTATCGGCGCGGGGGTGGTCGGCGCGTACGTCGTGCTGGCCGTCGGCGTCTTCATCTTCTTCTGGCCGATCTACACGGCCCAGGTCATCCCGCACAGTCACTGGAGCTGGCGGATGTGGCTACCGTCCTGGATCTGACGGGCCCTCGGCGTCTGGGCCCGAGCACGTCAGGTCACGATCCCGGCACGATCGCCGAAACTTCGATTGTGCATATTGCCGTGGGGCAGGTGCCGGGTGCAGAGTGCGACGCATGAACGCACCCCAGCCTGTCTCCGACGGACCGTCAGCCCTGAGCAGCGGCCTCAAGCCGCGGCACGTCACGATGATCTCGATCGCGGGCGTCATCGGCGCCGGCCTCTTCGTCGGTTCGGCCGCAGCCATCAAGCTCGCCGGCCCGTCCGTTCTCATCTCCTACGCGCTCGCCGGGACGCTCGTCGTCCTCGTCATGCGCATGCTCGGCGAGATGGCGACGGCGAACCCCGACTCGGGTTCCTTCTCCGTCTACGCCGACCGCGCGCTGGGGCGCTGGGCCGGGTTCTCGATCGGCTGGCTGTACTGGTGGTTCTGGGTGCTCGTCATCCCGGTCGAGGCCACGGCCGGCGCGAAGATCCTCTCCGGCTGGATCGACTGGCCGCAGTGGGTGTTCGCGCTCATCATCACGGCGTTGCTCACGGTGACGAACCTGTTCTCCGTCGCGAACTACGGCGAGTTCGAGTTCTGGTTCGCGCTCGTCAAGGTGCTCGCCATCGTCGGGTTCATCGGCCTCGGTATGTTTGCGATCCTCGGCCTGCTCCCCGGTTCACACACATCCGGCTTGAGCGGCTTCACCGACTACGGCTTCTTCGCCGACGGCTGGAGTGGCGTGCTCGCGGCCATGCTCACAACGATGTTCACCTTCATGGGCACGGAGATCGTGACGATCGCCGCGGCGGAGTCGAACAACCCCGTCGAGGGCATCCGCAAGGCCGTGAACTCCGTCATCTGGCGTATTTCGCTGTTCTACCTGGGCTCGATCTTCGTCGTCATCGCGCTGACGAAGTGGAACAGCGCTTCGCTGCAGGAGAACGGTTCCTACCAGGAGGCGCTCAACAACATGGGGTTGAGCAAGTTGGCGACGGTGCTCGCGTTCGTCATCCTGACGGCGGTTGCGTCGTGTCTAAACTCGGCGCTCTACACGGCCAGCCGCATGGCCTACAGCCTCGGTCAGCGCGGCGACGCACCGAAGGCCTTCGCCTCGACGAACAAGCGCGGCGTGCCGCAGGTGGCCATCCTGGCGTCCGTGGCGGTGGGCTTCCTCGCGGTGTTCGGCAACTATCTGCTGCCCGAGAAGATCTTCACGTACCTGCTGTCGACGTCTGGCGCGATCGCACTGTTCGTCTACATCGTCATCGCCGTGACGCAGCTGCGCGCACGTGCGGCGATGGACAAGGCGGGCGCGCGCCCGGCCGTTCGCATGTGGGCGTTCCCTGTGCTGACGTACGTGACGATCGCGTTCATCGTGTTCACGCTCGGCGCGATGGCGCTGCGCGAGGACCAGCGCGTCAACCCGTGGCTCACGCTCGGCTTGGCTGCCGTCGTCGTCGGCATCGGCATCGCGAAGCACGGCACGCGTGGCGGAAGTGAGGACGAGATCCTCGACGCGGTCGAGGCCTCCCCGCACGTCGACACCGATTCGCTCGAGACGGCTCCTGTACCGTCCGGCGGCGCGACGTCGCACGGGCCTCGCCCATGATGCTCGGCTGACATCCCCCAGGCCCGCGGTTCCCTCGAGGAGCCGCGGGCCTGCTGCGTGCGCGCCGTCGCAGCCGTCGGTACGGGCTTCGGCGCCCTCGGTCAGCCGGCCGGGCTCACCCTCGCACTCGTTGGCCGCGTTCGATGCGGTCGGTGGCGTTGCAACGCCGCCAACCGCGTCGAACGCGGCCAACGAATCGAACTCCCGGCGCCCGGTTCCGCTCCCTGCCGGCCGGGTGAGCTGACGTGCAGGTTGGATCGTTAGGCTCTCGAACATGCGCCGTCTCGCCGTCCTGACCTCCTGTTCGATGCTCGCCCTCGCCGGGTGCGCCTCGACCAACCATCGCTACGACAGCGCCACCGAGCTGCGCAGCGCGGCCGTGAACAGCGGTCTGCACTGCACCGGCTACGTGCCGTCGACACCTCCCGAAGGTGCCGCTTCGGCCGGCGCGTGCGTCGGCGGGACGAAGGCGACGTTCATCGTCTACACGAAGGACGAGGACGCGAAGAAGGGCATCGCCACGGCACGCGCGGCGGTGCGTTCGGACGAGGCGGTGCTGCACGGGCCCAACTGGTACCTCGTCACGTCCTCGAAGCAGGCGTCCGATCTCGAGGACGCCGTCGGCGGGGACGTCTCGACGAAGTGAGGCCCCCGAGGGCACACGCATCGCACGCTCGCCGGATTGGCCCGGCACGAACCACGGTGGTAACGTGTCATTCGCTTCACGGGGCTATGGCGCAGTTGGTAGCGCGTCTCGTTCGCAATGAGAAGGTCTGGGGTTCGAATCCCCATAGCTCCACGTAAGTAGAGAAAATCGAAACTTGCCCCGCCTGGTAGCGGGGCAGTTTTGTTTCTGCGGTGACGTGCGCCGGGGCGTCGATGCTGGTGTGGGCGAGGACGCTGGCGGTGGTCTCGTCGGGTGTGTAGGTGGCGTTCTCTTCGTCGTCGATGGTGATGCGGGTGAACAGGGCGCGGTTGAGGATGCGTCGTTCGGCTGGTTCGCACTTGTTGTAGAGGTTGTACAGGTCGTCGAGGTCGACGAGGAGTTCGGTGAGCTGGTCCAAGCCTGTTCGGGCCTCGGCGTAGGTGTCGGTGAGGTTGTCCAGCCGGGTGGTGATCTGGTCGAGGCTGACGCGGATGCGGTCTTGTTCGCTCTTGAGGAGGTCGAGGGGGATCGCGTCGGCGTAGTGGGCCTGGACGAGTTTGAGGTGAAGCGCCCTGGGTTTCGTTCCGACTCGCTATCTTAAGGAGGATCGGATCATGCCCCAGAAGTACACCCCCGAGTTCAAGGCTCGTGCCCTCCAGCTCATCGAGGAGAGGATGCAGGCTGAAGCACTGCTCGGCCTGGGTCGCCTGCACCGCCGTGGGCCAGGCCCTGGGCGGCGTGTCACCCCACACCCTGCGGAACTGGTGGAAGCAGCGTCGCGTCGACCGCGGAGAGGCTCCTGGTGTGACGACCCAGGAGTCAGATGAGGTGCGGCGGCTGCGCAGGGAGAACGTCGAGCTGCGCCGCGCCAACGAGATCCTGCGAAAGGCCTCGGCTTTTTTCGCAGCGCAGCCAGGCCGTCCCACGACGAGATGATCCGGTTCATCGACATGCACCGCGATCAGTTCGGGGTCGAGGCCATCTGCCGCACCCTGGGTGCGACGGAGTGTGGGTTCATCACCTCTCGCGGCTACCGCGCCGCCAGGTCCCGCCCGCGCTCGACCAGAGCGTTGCGAGACGAGGTCCTCGTGGAGGAAATCCGGCGGATCCACGCGGAGAGCTACAGCGTCTACGGGGTGCGGAAGATGCACCCCGCCATGGTCCGCGCTGGCTGGGATGTCGGGAGGGACCAGGTCGCCCGGCTCATGCGCGCCGCCGGCCTCGAAGGGGTTCGGCGCGGACGCAAGCCGATCACCACCCGTCCTGCCCAGGCGCCCGATACCCGGCCGGATCTGGTCGAACGCCGCTTCACCGCAGAACGGCCGAACCAGCTGTGGGTAGCTGACATCACCTACGTGCGCACGTTGGTCGGGTTCTGCTACACCGCGTTCATCACCGACGTGTGCACCCGTCTCCACCGGCGCCAGCCGGGGCCAGGAAGGCCTGGTCCACCACAGCGATAGGGGTTCTCAGTACGTCAGCCTGGCCTACTCCGACGCGCTCATCACGGCCGGTGTGGCAGCCTCCGTCGGGACCGTCGGCGATTCGTATGACAACGCCCTGGCCGAGACCGTCAACGGGCTCTACAAGGCCCGGCTCATCCATTCGAAGCGGATATGGGAGTCCACCCAGACCGTCGAGATCGCCACGATGGGTTGGGTCTACTGGTGGAACTCGACACGTCTACATCGGGCCCTGGGCTACCGCACTCCCTCGCAGGCCGAGGCGGCCTACACTCACAACCACGACGTAGCGCCCCTTGCGTCCTGACCACGGAACGAAACCCAGGGCGCTTCAGTTTGGGGGCCTCTGGCCGTCGTAGGAGAATGTCAGCATCATGAGTGAGCGACCACAGGTGGTGACGGCCACCGGTAGGAGGTTTCCGGTGGCATCAGTACCAGTGTCGGTGAGCCCATCTCCCCATCCCGGCGCACGGTGGTGGAAAGTTGACTTCCACGCACACAGCCCTGCGTCGTTTGATTTCGGTGCGGAGGAGGGGAAGTCTGCGGCCACCTCGACCTCGTACAGAGACTGGCTTCTCGCTTACATGAGAAGTGGCGTCGATGCCCTCGTCATCGCGGACCACAACACTCACGAGGGGATAGACAAGGCACGTGCTGAGCTTTCCTCTTTGAGAGATGAGAGCCCCGATGGATTCCGAGAGATCGTCTTGCTCAGCGGCGTGGAGTTCACGGTTGATGGCGGATACCACCTCCTTGGAGTCTTTGACGTGGACACTCAGAGTGAGGTCGTCAATGGACTCCTACACGTATGCGGCTATACCGCCGAACGCGGCAGCAGCCTGGGGACGACGAAGATGTCGTTCGCCCAGGTTGCAGAAGAGATCGTCAAAGCAGGCGGACTGGCTATCCCTGCCCACGCCGACGCCAATAAAGGCCTTTTCGGGCACGATCTCCGAAACCAAGAAGACCTTGGGCAGTCCAAGAACATCGTTGCAGTGGAAGCAGTGACCCCAGAGGGAGCCGGTAAGGCTAACGAACGAGGGTGGATCAGAGTCCTTGGCTCGGATGCTCACCATCTTGACGGCTCAGCATGCCCAGAAGGGATTGAGGCAAAGTACCCCGGGAGCCACTTCACCTGGGTGAAAATGGAGCAGCCGAATCTCTTCGGGATTAAACTGGCCCTCGCTGACGGAGAGCAATCAGTGACTCCGGCACGAGAAGGCGATCCGGACCCGAACGACTTTTCTCATTCAATGATCCAGCATCTGATCGTACGCAAGGGGCAATCAGAAGCAACCTACAGGTTTGGTCCTTGGATGAACACCATCATCGGCGGGCGAGGGGTTGGTAAATCTACGCTCATTGAGTTGGTGCGCCTCGCGATGGGGCGTTTCACCGACCTGCCCAAAGAACTCCAAGACGATAATCAGTGGTTCTCGCCGCAGGGTGGCAGGAACTTGACCCGGTTCTGGAACCGCGACACCCAAATCGAGGTCCACCTCATTCGCCTGGGCCGTACCTACCGAGTCCTATGGGATGGAAGTCAGCCCAACACTGCAAGCATCGAGGCACTTATCGACGACGAATGGCAGCCCGAGGGCGGAGCGCCACGGGATCGTTTTGCCCTGCTTATCAACAGTCAGAAGCAGATTTACGAGACCGCCCGTGATCCACAGAGCTTGCTCAAGGCCATAGACGACCAGCCCTCGATCGATTACGTCACATGGAAAGAAGCCTTCGACGAACTCTGCAGTCAATACCGAACGCAGCGCGCAGAACTCAACGAACTCAACATCAAGATCGCCTCAGAGGATCGGCTAAACGGTGAACTCTCAGACATCCGAACAGAACTCGCTCATGTCGCAAAGCTCAGAAACTCTCCCGAAGCACAAGAGCTAGACCGCCTTACCCACGAGGAGCAGGAGGCTGCAAAATTCGAGTCCGTCGCGGTGAGGCTCGAGGCTGCAGCCGCGCGCTTGACCCAAGACTTCGAGGAGATCCATCCAGAACAAGAGAGTCAGAGTGAGGACACTTCGCCCGAAGAAGAGGCGGAAGGTGCTTGGGAGCCAGAGACAACCCGTCGCCGCGAGATCATCGGTGCATACGACATGCTGGCGAGCGCGTCTCGTGTTCTGAGCGAATCTCGACGGGCCTGGGAAGCGATCGCAGGAGAGTCGCCACGCAAGAAACGCATCGAAGAACTGAACAATCAGCTGAACCCCGCGAGCGATGAATCCGATACGCCGAGCCACGTCGAAGACCCGAACGACGCCAACACTCGACTCGTCACAGCAAAGGGCGAAAGGGAGACAGCTCTCGCAGAGATCGAGCAGGCCAAGAAAAGACGTGACCGTGTAGTCCAAGAAACACAAGACACGCTTACCAGGATCAACGAGCAGCGAGCAGACTTGACCAAGCGGCGAAGCGCACTCGCAGCCAAGTTGAGTGATGGGGACCTCAAAATTCAGGTACTCGCCCAAGCGGACGACACGACTCTTGAAGCCGAGCTCCGAGAGCTGGTGCAGAAGCCTTCTTCATTCGATCCTGTTTTCAGTGACGATGGACTCCCCAAGGTGCTGGCACACCGCTTCCAGCCGAAGCGAGATGAGCGCGTGGCCGAGCTCAAGAGGCTCCTTCTTGAACTTCAAGCGCAGGGCGGAACCGCTCCGTTGCTCAAGAGGCACTCATCGCTCACCTTCGATCAGCGGTTCTTCGCGCACCTGAATTCTCTCGACGCGCATACCTACGAGACCGAGATAAATCTTTGGTTCCCCGAAGATCACCTCAGAGTTCAATATCGACAGGAGTCTGATAATCGCCTCCGCGAGATAGACGAGGGCTCGCCCGGTCAAAAGACCGCTGCGCTACTCGCCGTCGTCCTCCAACTCAGCAATGACCCGCTTCTGCTCGATCAGCCAGAGGATGACTTGGATAACAAGCTGATCTATGAACTCGTGGTCACGACACTGAAGCGCATAAAGACGAATCGCCAAGTGATTGTCGTGACGCACAACGCGAACGTTGTCGTAAACGCGGACGCTGAGCACGTGACGATCTTGCAACACGGTGCCGTGCCAGTGGTCGCGGCTCACGGCTCTATACAGAGCGAAGAAATGAAGAAGTCGATCTGTCTCATCATGGAGGGCGGCAAGACCGCCTTCGAAGCGCGTTACAAGCGGTTGATGGGGTGACGCAGGTCCCTACCGTTCGCGACCGTGGCTGTCGCGGAGCCTCACTCCTGCCGCGATTAGGCAGTTGCGCACCGTTCCGGCATCGAATCCCAGCCTCTCTCCGACAGCCGCCAACGACTCGCCACGCGCATAGCGGCGGCCCATCTCATCCACCTGCCCAGGCGAAGGAGGTTCGCGTCGAATCTTGACGCCTCGATCACGCAGACGCCCCGCGAGGCGCTGGCAGCTCACACCCAGGTCGCGAGCGATCACGCTCAGCGTCTCCTTCGCCTTGTACCGCCGCTCCGCTTCCAGCATCATCGTTTCCGTCAGGCGAGGCACCGGACGCGGCTGCTTCCTACCGCGCGCGGTCGCAGCGGTCGCCTTCGTCAGCGGGCGAACGCGGATAGCGGGGTGGACGAGAACAAGCATTTGGAGGTCTGGGGCGAGGTTCGAACACTGTCGCCCCACTTCCACCAGAAGACAGAAGGGCGGGGCACACATCGTGCCCGGCCTTCTGCTTACGGCGCTTGCCCGATGGAGGAACCTGCGGCGACCGGTCACGAGGCATCGTCGGCTTGCCACCTGCTCACATTCGAGCCGAGGGCAGACGGCCTGCGGCACGTCCAGCAACCGGGGCAACGCCAGGCGCCACTGGGCCCATCACTCAACCACTCTCCAGCGGCAGATCGGCTGCCATGCGCAGGTCGTCCACTCCCGGACGGTTCTCGAACGGGCTGGTGAACCTCGCGACCTCCACGAACCCGAGACACTCGTACAGCCTCACGGCTCGCGCGTTTGAGTCGAGCACCTTGAGCCACACCTGCGCACCACCGGCCGCGCCCGCCTTCGCGCAGGCCGCGCGGATCAAAGCGGTACCGACACCCCGGCCCCCGAAGGCAGCGGCCACGGCGAGCCCGTTGATGCACCAGTCCCCGAACTCCGTGGTAGCCGGCACGATCTTGATGACACCTACGAGATCAGGTCCGACCTCGGCGACGAGGACATCCTGCGGTCGCGTGCCGGTTGGCGGCCCGAAGAACGGTCGCTCGATCGACCAGTGCTCGCTGGGGTCGCTCAGAGGCGACCACGAGGCGTGGTCGATGGCAGCCAGAATCGCGTCATCGTCGAGCCTTCCTGCGCGAATGTTCACCGGGGTGCTCCTCTCACGTGACGGCGACGCGGACGGGTTGCCCACCTATGTCACCTGCATGGCACGGCGAGGGTGATCCCTGTCGAATGCAACGATGCCCGCCACCTCGAATGAGAGTGGCGGGCATCGAGATGACGTGAGGCCGGAGTCAGCCGGCCTTGTAGACCTCGGGCAGCTCGTCGTAGTCCTCGTCGAGGGCCATGCCGTCGAACGGGATCTCGTCGACGGGGGCGTTCTCGTAGCGTGCGGCGAGCGGACGGGTGTCGGTCTCGTCGACCGTGGACGCGGGAACGACCTCCTCGCGCTCGGCCTTCGCCTTCATCGTGTATGTCGGACGCGGGACGTCGACCGGCGCCCAGCGGCGCGCGTCGAACACCTCGGCCTCGGCCTTCGCGACCGCGTCGGTGTGCGTCTCGGTCTCGACGACCTCGACCGCTTCCTCGTGCTCGACCTGCTCGGCGACCAGCGGCGAACGCTTCGTCGCCGGGGCGGACGGCGCCTTGGCAACCGGAGCCGCCGCGACCGACTTGTTCTCGTCCGCACCGGCGGCGCGCGGCGCGCGCACCGGACGAGCGGCCGGCGCGACCCGGCGAGCCTGACGGGACGCGATGGCGCTGCGACGCAGCCAGACGACGACACCACCGACAGCAGCGAGACCGAGCAGCGGCGTCCATGCCGGCACGACACCGAACGGCGCGAGCACCACGCTGAGGACGAAGAGGACCAGGGCGCCCAGGAGCGCACCGGCTTTCACCTCCGGGGAAGAGAGGGAAAGCCCGCCCATGCGCTTCGTCGTCTCCGCAGCACGAGCAACCGGAGCAGCAGCGGCGGTCGATCCGGTGCCTGCCGTCGGCTTGACACCCTTGACCGAGACCTGGGGACGGAGCAACGTCGGCTTCGGCTCCTCGTCGCGGCGAACTGCTTGTGCCTTCACCGGCGTTCGTCGTTCGAGCATCCTCATCGCCTCCGAGAAACGGTCGACGGTGCGAGCCGTCGCGAGGTCTTCGCGGCGGCGCACCCAGTGTTGGAGCATGTAGGCAGCCCACACGGCAAAGATGACGAAGAAAATCAGGCTGCTGGATCTCACGTCACAAAGGCTATGGCTCGAACACATCACAACGAGTGAGACACGCCGGGCGTGTCGCGCCTCGTTCCTGACGGGTTTCGGGTATCAGCCCGAAAGTCGCCCCACGAGACCGCCCGCACCGACCTCGTCGGCCGTCACTGCGAAGGTGCGGTGATCACGCCACTCCCCCGCGATGTGGAGGAATGAACGGCGCACGCCCTCGTCGCGGAGGCCGAGTTTCTCCACCACCCGAAGCGAATTCACGTTCTCGGGGCGCACGTTGATCTCGATGCGGTGCAGCCGCTCGACACCGAAGCAGTGGTCGATCGCCATGGCCACCGCGGCCGGCGTGATGCCCCGGCCCGCGTATCGCTCGGCAATCCAGTACCCGATGGTGCCGCCTTGCTGGGCGCCGCGCACGATGCTGAACACGTGCACCTGCCCCGCCAGGCGCCCGTCGACGGTGAGGACCCACGGCAGCAGACGTCCCGCGCGCCCTTCGGCGTCCTGGAAGGCGATGGCCTTGCGGTAAGTCAACGCCTCCTGCGGATAGGGGTTCGTCGAATCCCACGGCCCCGTCCACGCGCTGCTCTCGCGGCGCAACGCGCTCCACTCCTCGCGGTCACGACGAGGATGCAGGGGCCGCAACTCGATGCGCGAACCGCTCCAGGCGCCACCGATCGTCACAGGCCACGGACGTCGGCTCAATGCGCACCGCCGTGCAACTGGTCGAGAACGTGGTCGAGGACGCCGTCGAGCACGGCGAGACCGTCCTTCACGCCGCCCTTCGACCCGGGCAGATTGACGACGAGCGCCCGGCCCGTCGCGTTGGCCGACGCGGCAACGCCGGCGAGACCGCGCGACAGCACCGCCGTCGGGATGCCCGCCGCAACACCGCGAGCGCGCACCGCCTCGGCGAGACCGGGAAGGTCGGCCAACAGGTGGGGGCGCGTCTGCTCCGGGGTGGCGTCGCTCGGCGCGACGCCGGTGCCACCCGTGGTGATGACGACGTCGGCACCCACGCCGAGGGCCGCGCCGATCGCGGTGCCCACCGCGTCGCCGTCGGGAACGACCTGGGAGGCGACCTCGAATCCCCGGCCCTCGAGCCAGTTCACGATGGCCGGCCCCGTCTCGTCCTCGTACTGCCCAGCCGCGGCGCGCGTGGAGCACGTCACGACGACAGCGCGGGCGTCACTCATGCCAGTCACCGCTTCGGCCGCCCGACTTCGCGACGACCCGCACGTCCGTGACGCGCGCGTGCTTGTCGACCGCCTTGACCATGTCGATGAGCGCGAGCGCCGCGACGCTGACGCACGTGAGCGCCTCCATCTCGATGCCGGTGCGGTCCGCGGTGACCACGGTGGCGCGGATGTCGACGCCGTCGTCGGCCACGTCCAGATCGACCTCGACGCCGTGCACGGCGATGGGGTGCGCGAGCGGGATGAGCTCCGGGGTGCGCTTGGCCGCCTGAAGGCCCGCGATGCGGGCGACGGCGATGGCGTCACCCTTGGGCACTGCGCCGTCCCGCAGAGCGGCAATGGCGTCGGGGTGCAGGAGCACCCGCCCGGCGGCCGAGGCAGAGCGCTGCGTCACGGCCTTGCCCGCCACGTTGACCATGTGCGCGCTGCCGTCGGCCCGCACGTGCGTGAGATCGCTCATGTCACTCCTTCGTCAGCAGCATCTGGATGTCGAGCTCGTCGTCCGCCTGAACCACGTCGACGTCGGCAGGTACGAGGGCGAGCGCGTTCGCCTCGGCCAGTTCGCCGAGGTGATGCGAGCCCTGGCGTGAGTTCGGGCGGATGACGAGGCGCCCCGAATCGTCACGACGCACCGCGACCCGCGCGAACTGCGCACGCCCGGGCGACGACGTCCAGCCGCGCTCGACCACGGCGCGCTCGCACTCGCGGGGAGGGCGCCCACCCATGGCGTCGAGCGTCGGCAGGACGAAGACGTGGAAGGAGACCAGCGTGCTCATCGGGTTGCCGGGCAGGGTGAAGACGGGCACGCGGCGCCCGCCGAGCAGCCCGAACCCCTGCGGCTTGCCCGGCTGCATCGCGACCTTGTCGAACGTGACGTCGCCGGCGTCGATGAGTGCCTCCTTGACGACGTCGAACGCGCCGGCGCTCACGCCGCCGGTCGTGATGACGACGTCGGCGCTCTCCACGGCCCGCTCGAGCAGTTGCGAGACAGCCCGGGCATCGTCGGGCAGGTGAACCTGTTCGACGAGTTGCGCCCCCGCGGCCTCGACGAGCGCGGCGAGCATCGGGCCGTTGGAGTCGTGGATCTGGCCGTGGGCGAGTTCGCTTCCGGCCGCCCGCAGTTCGTCACCGGTGGAGACGACGACAACGCGCGGCCGCGCGACGACATCGACCTGCGCGACGCCGCTCGATGCGAGCACCGCCACGTGGTGCGGCGCCACGTGCGTACCCCGCGGCAGGAGCAGGTCGCCCACCCGTACGTCCTCGCCGGCATGACGGATGTGGTTGCCCGGCGTGGCCGCCGCCTCGAACCGCACACGCTCCACGCCACCGTCGGTCAGCTCCACCGGCACGACGGCGTCCGCTCCCTCGGGCATGGGTGCGCCCGTCATGATGCGCCAGGTCGAGCCGGGCTCACAGCTCAGGGAGCGAGTGTCTCCGGCAGCGATGTCACCGACGACGGGCAGCTCACAGGGCTCGTTCACGTCGGCGGAGTGCACGGCGTAGCCGTCCATCGCCGAGTTGGTGAACGCCGGGAGCTCGACGGCACTCCTCACGTCCGCAGCGAGCACGCGTCCGAGCAGCGATCCGCCGGACACAGCGAGACGCTCCACCCGCGGCGCAGGCGCCGCCGCGAGGATGCGCGCGAGATGGTCGTCGTGGGAGATCACCCCGACATTGTGCCGCTCATCACCGACAACCGGCCACACGAAGAGATCCGCCCCGGCGGCGTCCCTCGCGGGGGGCGCTGCCGGGGCGGCTCGAAGCAGGGGGTCAGGCGCGCTTCTCGTTGCCCTTGCCCTCGTTCGTGGTGACCCACTCCTGCAGCCACGACCGGAAGTCGTCACCGAAGTCGTGGTGACGAACGCCGAGTCGCACGACGGCCTTGAGGTAGTCGAGACGGTCACCCGTGTCGTAGCGGTTGCCCTTGAACACGACGCCGACCACGCCCGCGCCGTCACCCGTGGCGTTCGCACGCTCCTGCAGAGCGTCGGTGAGCTGGATCTCGCCGCCGCGGCCCGGCTCGGTGCGCTCGAGCACCTCGAAGATCGACGGGTCGAGCACGTACCGGCCGATGATGGCCAGGTTGCTCGGTGCTTCCTCGGGCGAGGGCTTCTCCACGAGGCCCTTGACGCGCACGACGCCCGAGGTCTCACCGTCGATCTGCTCCACCTCGGCACAGCCGTAGAGGTTGATCTGTTCGGCCGGAACCTCCATGAGGGCCACGACGGAACCGCCGTGCTTGAGCTGCGCCTCGATCATCTCCTCGAGGAGGTGATCACCCTCGTCGATGAGGTCGTCACCGAGCAACACGGCGAACGGCTCGTCACCCACGTGGTTCTTGCCGATGAGCACGGCATGGCCCAACCCCTTCGGCTCGCCCTGACGGACGAAGTGCACGTCGCCCAGATCGTTGGACTTGCGCACGCGCTTGAGGCGCTTCTCGTCGCCCTTGCGCTCGAGGGCCTGCTCGAGCTCCCAGTGGCGGTCGAAGTGATCTTCCAGGGAGGCCTTGGAACGGCCGGTGATCGTCACGATGTCGGGCACGCCCGCACGGACGGCTTCTTCCACCACGTACTGGATGGCCGGCTTGTCGACCACCGGCAGCATCTCCTTCGGGATGGCCTTCGTGGCGGGCAGGAAGCGGGTACCGAGGCCGGCGGCCGGGATGACGGCCTTGCGCGCACGGCGTCGGATGGCGGGCGTCGTCGATTCAGTCATGTCTCCTAGGCTACTCGTCATGGGTGACAACGACGCTTCCACGGGGCCGGAGGTGAACGCGGCGTCACGGGAGGCTAAACGTGCCGTCCGGCGCACGTTGCGCGCCGCGCGACGGGCCCGCCGTGACATGGGTGAGACGTCCGAGCGTGAGGCCGACGGGCGGCGATTGCTCCGTCTCGCGGAACCGGCGTTGCGCACCGCGTCGTGCGTCGCCACCTTCGAGCCGCTCGACACCGAGTCGAATCTCGAACCGCTCAACGCGCGCCTGTTGGAGAACGGCCGAGTCATCGTCCCCATCACCCTCGAGGACCTCGATCTGTCGTGGCGCGACCTCGCAACCGGTGAGGATCTCGGCAAGGACGCCATCGCGCTCGCCGACGTCGTCGTGGCACCCGCCCTTGCCATCGGAGCGCGCGGGGAACGGCTCGGGCAAGGAGGCGGCTGCTACGACCGAGCGCTCCCCCGGCGCCGTGAGGGAACGCCCGTCATCGCCGTCGTCTTTCCGGACGAGTTCGGCGTCGACTTCCCCACGCAGGCCCACGACGAGCGCGTCGACGCCGTGCTCACCGTGAACGGGCTCACGTGGTTGCGCGAGCCCCTGAGATAATGCCGAGCGACGACGAACGGTGAGCGGGTAGGAGGGGGCGGCGCATGATTGCATCAGCGGCCGGCACGGGCTTCGGTACCGACGACCTTCCCTTCGTTCTTCTCGTCGGTTCTCTGGTTCTCCTCGTCGCGGTCGCCGCGGTGCGCCTGGCCAACCGCTCCGGGCTGCCGACCCTGCTGATCTACCTCGCGATCGGCGTCGTGCTCGGCGAGGGCGGCTTCGGCATCGACTTCTCCAACGACAACCTCACTCAGGTTCTCGGCTACGCCGCACTCGTGCTCATTCTCATCGAGGGCGGCCTGACGACGGAATGGCGCAGCATCCGCTCGTCCGTGGCCCCGGCACTGCTCCTGTCGACGCTCGGCGTCCTCGTGTCCGTCGGCGTGGTCGGCGCACTCACCCACTGGTTGCTCGACCTGGGGTGGTCGACCTCGCTCCTGCTCGGCGCCGTCGTCAGCTCCACAGACGCCGCGGCCGTCTTCTCCGTGCTGCGCAAGGTCCCTCTCCCGCACCGCCTCACCGGCGTGCTCGAAGCCGAGTCGGGCTTCAACGACGCCCCCGTCGTCCTCCTCGTGGTGGCGCTGGCCAGCGAGGTCGTACCCGGCGGCGAGCACCACACCATTCTCGAACTCGCCGGAACGGCTGTCTTCGAACTCGCTGGCGGCGCGCTCGTCGGCCTGCTCGTCGGCTGGGTGCTGGGCTCACTCTCGCAACGCATCGCGCCGGGCTCGTCCGGCCTGTTCGCCATCGGCGTCGTCGCGGGTGCCGTCTTCGCGTACGCCGCAGCCGCGACGGTCCACACGAGCGGTTTCATCGCCACTTATCTCGCCGCGCTCGTTCTGGGGAACATGAACATCCCACACCGTCAGGCGGTGCGCGGGTTCGGTCAGGCCCTCGGGTGGCTCGCACAGATCGGTCTGTTCGTTCTCCTCGGGTTGCTCGCATCGCCGTCGCGCCTCGCCGACCAGCTCGTGCCGGCAATCGTCGTCGGATTCGTCCTCCTCCTCATCGCGCGCCCGGCGTCTGTTCTCGTGTCAATGACACCGTTCGGCTTCTCGTGGCGTGAGCAGGTCTTCCTGTCCTGGGCCGGACTGCGCGGCGCGGTACCCGTCGTTCTCGCGACCGTGCCGCTGACGCTGGGCGCGTCCGACACGCGATGGATCTTCGACCTCGTCTTCGTGCTCGTCATCGTCTTCACCCTGTTGCAGGCCCCGACCTTGCCGTTCGTCGCCAAACGCCTCGGCATCGACGAGCAGGCCCACACCGTCGAGCTGGAGGTCGAGAACACGCCCCTGACGGACCTCGGTGCCGACATGCTCCAGGTCAAGGTGGGCCCGACCTCACGCCTCATCGGCGTGCGCGTCTACGAACTGCGCCTGCCGGTCGGAGCCAACGTCACCCTCGTCGTCAACGGTGACGAGGGATACGTCCCGAACGAGCGCAGCGTCCTGCGCGCCGGCGACCAACTCCTCGTCGTGACGAAGGAGTCGGTGCGTGGTCTCGCCGCCCAGCGCATCCGTGAGGTGAGCGCGGGTGGCCGCCTGGCCGGTTGGCGTACCGACACCGGCCCGGACACCGAGCATGCCGGGACCGGTCACTCCTGAGCTTCGCGGGGCGAGGGTCGCCGCCCCCGACCCCTGCCCTACGATGACGCTCGAAAGAACGAGCGCCCGCCGTTCGCCCCGTTGGAGGAGACCATGCCCACCTATGTCTACGCCTGCAAGAACTGTGGCCACCGCTTCGAGGAGCGGCAGTCCTTCTCCGACCCGGCGTTGACGACGTGCCCGGTGTGCTCGGGCGACCTGCGCAAGGTGTTCGACGGCGTCGGCGTGACGTTCAAGGGCAGCGGTTTCTACCGCACGGACAGCCGTTCCGGCTCGGCTGACAGTGGTTCGTCGAGTTCGTCCAGCGACTGACTTCTCCCCAACCTTGACGGCCGGTGGGCCTCTTCCACAGGGCACGGGGCGCCTCGCGTGACGCGCAACTGCCACGCGCCTAGCGTCGACATATGCCCAGCCTGCGCGATCTCGACGTCGTCCACCGCCTCAATGCGCCCACCAGAGCCGCCGCCACGAGGCGACGTCGACTCCGCAAACTCGGCGCCTGCGTCTGCCTCGCCGCTGCCGCCCTCGTGGCCACCGGCGGTGGAACCCACGACGTCCCTGCCTCCTCGTCGCCCTCGTCCGGCGCGTCGACAACCGACAACTCCGAACGCCCTGAGCTGCGCGGCCGACAGTTCGTGACGATCGACGCGGACGCCGCCCTAGCGGACCGACTGACTCGCACCTCACGCGTCGACGTCTGGGCACCCGACGGCACGCGCCTCACCTCGGCGGCGCCAGTCGTACCACCATTCGAGACAAAGTCCCGCAGCGCGGACGTGTCGAATCGAGTCGATCGAGCACCTGTTCTCGTGGCCCTCACGCCGCCCGACGTGATGAAAATTGCGCGTCATACCAATGATGGACACTCGTCCTGGTCAGATCTGTTCGTCACGGTCAGTCCTTGACCCGCCCGGTTATCACGAATTCCGACACGCTGGGGGATTCCCGCGTTTCTTTGTGTCTCACCTGGATGGGTACGCTCACCTCGCACCTTTTCACTGGTACTGAGTAGTAAGGAGAAGCCATGAAGGGCTTCAAGGACTTCATCATGCGCGGCAACCTCATCGAGCTTGCCGTCGCGTTCATCATGGCGGGCGCCTTCGCAAAGGTCGTCGAGGCCTTCGTCAACGTCGTCATGAGCCTCATCGGCAAGCTCGGCGGCACGCCGGACTTCAACAACTGGAAGCCGGGCGACGTTCCGGTGGGCGCGTTCCTCACGGTTCTCGTCGCTTTCCTCATCCTCGCTTTCGTCGTGTACTTCTTCATGGTCAAGCCGTACGAGGCTGCCAAGGCCCGCTTCGAGAAGCCGGCCGACGTCGAGGACACGGAGATCTCCGTCCTCGCCGAGATCCGCGACGAGCTGCGCGCGCAGCGTCGCGTCTGAGCTTCACGCTCATCCCGAGGTCACTGACCCTCTGACGCGAAACGGCGTCGACACCATCACGGTGTCGACGCCCTTTCTCGTGACCGCGCGTTCGGATCGTTTCGCGACTCGTTCGCGACGCCCGGGCCACTCAGTCCCAGTGCGGTGGACGCTGCTCGAGGAACCACCGATCCCGCTCGTTCAGGCGCGGCTTCTCGGCTGCCCCCTTCGCCTCGGATTCGTCCGTGCTCACGGGCGAAGGCGGCGTCTGGGTCTCGGGTTCCCGGCGAGCGAGCCACTCGGCCCAATCCGCCTCCGGCGTGGCGGAGGCGGCGGGCACGACCGATCCGGTCTGGGCAGCCGTGGCGCGACGAGGACCGCGACGCGGTGGCCGCCCACTCCCCTGCCGCTCGCCTCCCGCAGCCTTCGGGCGGTCAGCGCCGTCGGGCCCTGACACGTCGGTCACTGCGGCACGCTTTCACCTGCGACGTCGACCTGCGCCGCGAGACGGTGAACCAACTCGACGATGCGGGCGGTGTCGCGCGCCGGGTCACGGAAGAGGTCGACGGTCCACACCCTGTCGTGCGCCCAGCCGAGACGCTGCAGCGCGTCGGGACGGAGCCGGTCGCGTTCGCGCACGCTGTTCATCGCCGCGTAGTGCTCGCCGTCGCTCTCGACGGCGAGCAGCATCTGCCCCGGCTCGCGCGGATGCTCGATCGCGAGGTCGACGCGCATGCGCGAATGGCCGTAGCCGGTGTGCACCGTGAGCCCCTCGGCGCGAAGGCGCCGCGCCAAGTCCTCGACGACGAACGGCACGGGCACGATCTCCGCGTCGGCCCCGACCCGGCGCAACGCGACGGATCCGGACGTTGCAGCACGGCGACGCTTGCCGCCGACCACGGTGACCCCGTCGACGTCCTCGGCACGAGGTTCGAGGCGTTCGTCGCACTCGGCGACGTAGAGCAGGAAATCGCGGAGCAGCGTCGCCCCGCGCGAGCGCAGAGTCGTGGGTTCCAGGTCCTCGCCGGCGAACGTGCTCACGACATCCATGCGGCGACGGGCGCGCGAGATGGCAACGTTGAGGCGTCGTTCGCCACCCACGTGGTTGAGCGCCCCGAAGCGGCGCACGAGGCTGCCACTCGTCGGGGCAATACCCAGGGTGAGGACCACCGCGTCGCGCTCGTCACCCTGGACGCGTTCGAGGTTCTTGACGAAGAACGGCTCGTCGACGTGCGCCTCGAGGTAGGCCGCGAGCGCCTCGTCGGTGCGGGCTGCCGCCGCCACGGCGCGCTCGACGCGGCGTGCGTGCGTGAGACCGAGCGCGATGACGCCGAGGCTTTCCTCGGGCCGCTGACGGGCGTGCTGTGAGACGAGATCGACGACGGCCGCGACCTCCGGTGCGTTCTCGTCGACCGAGGCTGCCTGAGCTGCGGCGACCGGGAGGTCGTCGGAGGCCACGGCGTGCGCGCCGACGACGTGCAAGCGTAGGACGTTCTCGGTACGTGCCCGCGGGAACGTCACGAGTTCACCGTCGTAGACCGCGTCGTTGGAGAACGCGATGAGGCGCTCGTCGAGCGAGCGGTAGTGCCAACGCAGGTGGCGCACCGGCAGGAGTGCGGAGAGCACGTCGAGCACAGACTCCCCCGTGTGTGCCGTGTCCTCACCCGCGGCCGTGCGCTGGAAGAAGCTCGTCGGTGCAAGCTGCTGGGTGTCTCCGGCGACGACGACCTGTGCACCACGGCTGATGGCGGAGATCGCCTCGGCCGGCGGGATCTGGCTCGCCTCGTCGAAGATGACGACGTCGAACCACTGCCCCGGCGGGAGAGTCTGCGCAACGACGAGGGGGCTCATGGCCCAGCAGGGAGCGAGCGCCGTCATGAGGTCGGGGGCGCCGGCGAACGCGTGGCGCAGCGCGTCGGCGCTGCCTGCGTGATGACCGAAGACGAGGGCCGATTCCATCGCCTCGACCTGCTCGGGGAAGTGTTCCGCGACGGCGTCGATGCGTCGGTAGGCGCGGGCGCGCACACGCTCGGGGGCTGCGGCAAGGTGCTGGCGATCGGCGTCGGCGAACTTCACCGCAGACGCACGCAGTTCGTTGCCGCGGTGCTGCTCGTAGGCCGGATCGTGACGGCGCACACGACCGAGAACGCTCGTCCACCACACGAACTCCCACTCGGGGCCGACCGCGTCAGGGCCGAGACCGCGAGCGGCGAAGTCGTCGATGACGGCGCCGAGACCCTGGGCGCGCAGGCGCTCGAGATCGCCTCCGACGGTCGGCACGATCTCGAGTCGATCGACATTGGCGGCAAGATCGGCAACTCGCTCCGCGAGCTCGTCGAAGTGTGTGGTGAGCAGTTCGGTGGCGCCCGCCGTGCCCTCGAGCCGCACACCGAGCCAGTCGAGCTCCTCGGTGAGGCGGGCGTGGGCGCTGCGGGCCTCCTCCGTACCGATGGGAACGTTGGGGCGCCCGGTACCGCCGAGTTCCTTCCAGCGGGTCTGCTGCACACACGCCCGCTCGAGCGCGGCGTGCAGATCGGCCGGGGGCCGTCCCGGCCGCAGCGTGGCACGGGCCTGCTTGAGTACACGGCGTCGTTCGAGGACGCCGGGAGCCTCGCCCGTTTCCTTGCGCTGGGCGCGGGTGGCGCTCGCCGTGACGGCGATGTCGAGCGGAACACCGAAGATTTCGGGGGTGAAGACGTCGAGCGTCTTGTTCACCTGTTCCATGAGATCCAGGACCTCGGCCGCACGCGTGGCCGATTCCGGCAGCGGGAGGCCCGCCTTCGTGAAGAGTTCGTCGAGTTGGGATCGGTGAGCGGCGAGATCGCCGTCGTTCCCGTTCTCGCCGGCGAGGCGGGTGACGAGTGCCTTCGCGCGCTCCATGTGGTCACGCCCGCGCACGCGCGAGCCGAACCAGGGGTCGGGCTGCCCGTCGTCACGCCAGGCGTTGCGGCGCGCAAGGTCGCTCAGCAGGCGGCCCACCTCGTCACGGCCCTGTTCGTCGAGGCGCCGCAACGGCTCGCCCTCGAGGCGCACGCGCGAACGCGGCGCCACCGGCAGGGCGTTGAGTTCGGCGATGCGATCCTGCGCGTCGTTGGCGCTGACGCCGAACGGGTCACGCACGCGGTGCAGCGCGCGCACGTGCTCGAGCAGGGTGAAGCGGTGCTCCTCGAGCGTCTCGATGACGGCCTCGTCAGGAGCGTCCTGGCCCGGGCCGGTGTCGTGACTCGAACGAAGGGCATCACCGACGTGCGGTGCCCCCGAGGCAGGCGCTGTGACGAGGCGGCGCGCGAGAGCGTCGACGAGGTCGGCTGCGGTGCCGGAGCCCGCGTGGGCGTCGAGCATGAGGTCACGCAGCCCGAGACCCTCGAGCCGGCCGATGACCGCGTCGATCGCGGCGCGCTTCTCCGCAACGAAGAGAGCGCTGCGGCCGTGTGCGGTGAGCGTGGCGACGAGGTTGGCGATCGTCTGGCTCTTGCCCGTACCGGGCGGGCCCATGAGCACGAGGTGCTGGCCGCCCATGACGGCGTCGATCGCCGCCTGCTGCTGCGCGTCGGCATCGAGGACGAGGAACTCCTCGCGCGGGTCGGCGTCGAGGCCGGGTTCGGGCATCTGCGCGCCGACGTCGAAGGTGGCCTGCTCGTCACCCGCCATGGCAGCGATGACGGGGTGTTGGTGCAGCCACGCCGACTGGTCGGAGACGTCGCGGACCATGGAGAGCTTGGCGTAGCTGAACGTCGAGACGACGAGACGTTCGTCGACACGGAAGCCGGGGATGCTCGCGCCGGCCCGGCGCATCATGTCGTAGGTCGGAGCAGGGTCGAAGCCGTGGGGGCCGGACGCGAGCGACGTCAGGTAGTCCTGGTCGATGTTGATGCCGCGCGAGGCGAAATAGGTCGACAGCGCCGAGTTGAGTTCGACGGTGCGCGACACCTCGAGCACGAGGTCGTCACCGTCGCGACCACCGAAGTGGATGTCGCACTGGCGCAGGAGGATCGGGGCGGCGGGGACGGCGTCACCGCTGAGCTGCCAGGTCGCACGCCCGAGGGCGAGGAAGCAACTGATGATGCCCCGCTCCTCGAGCAGCTCACGCGAGAGATCGCGCACGGCGATGGCCCGCTCGTACGCGGCACGGTAGGCGCTGGGTTCGCGCACGATCTCGGACAAGAGCACGTTGCGGCCGGAGAGCAACTTCGCGACGCCGGCCGGGTGCGCCGTCGTGAGGTCGAGCTCGACCGTGTCGTCGGTGCGCTGCCACAGAAGCGAGTTGCGTCCGCCGAGGTCGACGAGGTGACGCTGCCAAAGAGCGGCAGCGTCACGCACGGCCTGGGCGCGCTCGGTGTCGAGCACGCTCGCGTGGGCCTCGGGAGCGCTGCGGTCGTCGTTCGTCACCCCGGAAGGCTATCGAGACGAAGGGTCTGTTTCGCCTCGCCTCGCCGTGACGGGGTGCGACTTCACCCATAGAGCTCGGCCAGGGCCGCCTGTTGGGCGTCCGGCGACATGGTGGTCAGCAGCTGTGCTCCCGCACGACGGTTGGCCTCCCGCTGTTCACGCGAGGTGAGCAGGGCCAGGGCACGACCGGCGGCTGCCGTCGGTGAGTCGACGGCCCACAGCGGTGTTCCCTCGAACGCGGGGATGTCACGCACGAGCGTCGGCGTACCGAGCGCGAGCGCGTCGAGAACGCTGAGCGGGAACCCCTCGTACCGCGCCGTGTGGAGATAGACGCCCGCCGCACCCACCAAGCGCCGCACCTCGTCGGCGTCGACCCAACCGGTCACCGTCACGTCGGCGGCCATGAGGCGCTCGGCCAAGCCCTTGTCGTCGTCGCTGCCGAGCCACACCGCCCGCACGTCCGGACGCTCTCGACGCACGAGCTGGACGGCGGCGACGAACCACTCCGGATCCTTCTGCCGGCTGACCCGGCCACTCATGACAATCGTCGGATGGGCCATCTCGCCACCGCCCCGCGGGGCCTCCGAGCTCTCCGGTGATCCCTCACGAACCGGCAGCGTCGGCACGTTCGGCACGACGACGACCTGCGCCCTCGGCGTCAGCCGTCGGGCGAGCCGTGCCTCCTGCGGTGAGAGAACGACGACGGCATCGCTTCTCAGCCCCAGCAGGCTCTCGGCGGCTGCCACAGCGAAACGCGCCGGCCGTGACGCACTCGTGTCGGAGAGCTTGTACCCGTGCGGCTGGTAGACGACGCGGGCCGACAACGGCAGCGCCCGCGTGTAGACGCCGGCCCAACTCGAATGTGCGTGAACAACATCGGCACCGAGCGCGCCGGCAACCTCACGCACCGCCCGAATGCGCGCCGAGGTTCCCTCCGGCAGCTCGCGGCAGGAGGCGAACGTGGACTCGCCCGGCTCGTCGAGGCCGGTGTACAGCAGGTGGTGTTCGTGCTCCGGCGCGAGTTGCGCGATCGTGCGGATGGCGCGCGAAACTCCGGTGCTGAAGCATTCGGTGACGTGAAGGATCCGGGTCACGGCTGCCTCGGGGCGTAGCCGACGACGTGGTGCGTCGCTCGTCGCACCACGGGAACGCGCCCCAGCGAACGACGGAGGAACGGGTACAGCCGCCGCAGCTTGAGGTCGAAGGTGAACGGGGTGTCGGTGGCGTTGATGTCGACCCGTGGCAGGGCGAAACGTCCGTATCCCTCGTAGGTCGCGAAGGCGCACTCGAAGCCGGCTTCGCGCACAGCAGCTCGCGCCGCCGCGTCGTGATCGCCGTAGGGGTAGGCGAACGTGCGGGGGGTGTGGCCGAACAGCGCCTCCATCTCCTCACGCGCGACGCTCGTCGCAGCACGGAGCCGCTCGGCGCTCATCCCGCGCATGGACGCGTGCAGGTCGCTGTGGCAACCGATCTCGATCCCGTACTCGCGCAGTGCTTGCACGCCGTCGCGATCGAGGCGGGCCGAGGCGGCCGGTTCACTGCGGTCGGGCTGCGCGCCGAGCAACCCGGGTGAGACGTAACAGATGGCCGGGACACGCGCGGCGGCAAGCAACGGCGCCGCCTCGTCGAGCACGGAGGCGTAGCCGTCGTCGAAGGTGACGAGGCAGCTGTTCGAGGGCACGCTGCGCTCACCGGCCAGCGCGGCGAGGTACTGCGCCTCGGTCAGCGGACGGAACCCGTGACGCTCGGTGAGGCGTGCGATCTGGTGGGAGATCGCTTCCTTCGTCACGAAGATGTTCGCCGGATCCAGCGAGCGCGGCACCTGGGCCACGCCGTGGTACATGAGCACGAGCGGCGTGGGGCCCGTCATGGCCGCCCCCTCGCTGCACCGGCGAGCGCGGCCGCTGCAAGGACGGCCGCCTCCCCCGCCCCGGCCACGAGCAGGCGGTTCGGCTTCTTCTCGGCATAGGTCGGCTCAGCCCGTTCGAGGACCACCGCGCGCGCCGTGCCGTCACGTCCGATGCGCTTGACGGCGTCATCGGCGAGCGCGTTGGCCAGAGCCGAGGACTCACGCGCGCTCACGCCCTGCGCGACGATGCGGATCGTCGTCGAGTCGGGGTCGAGGTTGGCCGTGGCCTTCGCGTCACGCGACACGGGGATGGAGCGACCGATGCTCTCGACGTGTCCGGGCGCACCGCTCGCCACCGCTTCTTGCTGGGCCACCTGCTTGAGGCTGTCGGCGCTGGCCGCGATGTCGGCCTGGTTCCCGCCCTCGGATGCGGCGCGCAGCCCGACGACGGATGTCGCGTCGTAGCGACCCGGTAGGAGCAGCGCCGTCAGAGCGACGACCAGAGTGCCGAGGACGACGATGGCGAGCGGCAGGCGCCACCGTCCGATGCCCGTGCGGGACGCGCCATCAGTGTCCCTGGAGGTCGGTGACGAACCTGAGCCGCGGGTTTCCGCAGCGGGCAGGTCCGTCGGGTCGCGATGGTCGGTCATGGGTTTCCTTTCGTCGAGGAACGGCGCGAGCGCGTCACGCCGACCGGGAGAAGCCCGACAAGAAGCCAGGTGGTGGCGGTGAGTGCCGGTGCGCGCCAAGGGAAGTCGATGACGCCGTGCACGAAGGCGCCGGCGAGCGCGGCTGCGGCGGCCACCTCGACCACCGGCGCACCACGCGCGTTCATGCGCGCGAGTACGCGCACGCCGACGACGAGCAGCACGCTGAGGGTCGCGAGTGCGAGAAGTCCGCCTTCGGCCAGCGCAGTGAGCACGATGCTGTGCGCGTGCAGCGGCGCGACGTTCGTCATGCCGAAGGTTGCGTCGCCGGCGGTTTCCGGTAGGCCACCGACGCCGACCCCGGTGAACGGACGACCGTCGACGAGCTCGCCGGCATACGCCCAGATCGCCGGGCGCTCGTCCGACGCACTGCGCGTCGGCGAGGTGAGGGAGTCGAACCGCGCGCTGACGGCGCTGACGAACGATCCCCCCGCTGCGGCTGCGAGCGCCCCCACGAGGACGAGCGCGAGCCCGAACGTCAGGAGTCCGCGGCGGGCGGCGGGACGCACGAGCGCCACCAGGGTGAGCGTGACGAGCGTTCCGATCCAAGCACCGCGCGAGAGGCTGAAGACGAGTGCCGCGACGACGCCGGCGAGGCCGACGACGCTCGTGACTCGCCACGTCCGGGCACGAATGCGGCCGTCACGCGGGGCCCAGGCGGCGAACGTCGTGAGGAGGACGAACGGCAAGGCCATCTGCATGAGCGAACCGAATTCGTTGGGCTGCGCGAGCGGCCCCTGGAGGCGGCCGTTGATGACGCCGCCGCCCTCGTGGCTCGAGAGCGCGCCGAGATCTGCGAGCGACCCGAGTGCCACGACGGCGGCGGACGCGCTCACAGCGACGAGCATCCAGGCCCGGCGACGCGCGTCGAGTTGGGCGACACCGAGGGCGCAGATCCACCCCATCCAGCTCATGGCCACAAGACGCCAGGACCACGGCAGGTCGGGGGCGTACGGCAGCGTGAGCGTCTGGCCGATCGGTACGAGTGCGCACGCGCGCAGGGCTACGGGCACGTACACGTGACGCTCGAAGAGCACCACGACTCCGGCGAAAACGCAGACGAGAGCCATGAGGGGCGCCACGGCCCGCTCCGACCAGGGTGCGACGGCGAGGGTCGTCGCGACGGCCGCGGCAAGCAGGCTGCGCAGGCGGGTTGCGGTGCGGTGTTCGCGTGCCTCGCGCCGGGTTCGTAGCTGGGCGCTCATGCCGGCCTCGCGAGAGAGCGGAGGAAACCGAGCGTGGGGCGATCCCACACCGACGTCAGGACGCCCCACACGAGGACGTAGACGCCCACGCCGAACGCCATCGCGACGAGCGGCGCCATGGGGACGAGCATGACCGCGGCCGCCACGAACGCGGCGAGCGCGACGACTGCGAGGGGCCGACTCGCGCTATGCACCGGCATGACACGGCGCAGCGCCGTCACCGTCACGCCTGCCTGGACGACGTAGGACAGGCTCGTCGTCACGGCGGCGGCCACGGCGCCGAACGCGGGAATGAGCGCGAGGTTGAGCCCGACGTTGGTCGCGAGGGCTGCGGTGCTGGCCCACAGCACAGCGGGATCGGGACGCAGGGCGAGTAGCGCGGTGGCACCGACCTGTGCCAGTCCGAATGCGAGGGGCGCGAGGCACAGACCCCACAGCACGTGGGCCGAGGCGAACTCGGCGCCGAACAGCAGGTGCATGAGGTCTTCGCCGCGCACCACGAGGAGCGCGGTGTAAGGCACGTAGACCGCTGCGACCAGCACGATGCAGGCGCGCACGATGCCCGCGCGCGACGCAATCGGGGCCGAGGTGTCGGCGAGGCTCGGCTGCACGACGCGGCACAGCGACCAGCTGACGAAGAGCACTGTCTCGAGCAGCCGGTAGGCCGCGGTGTAGTGGCCGACGGCGACCTCACCGGCCAGGACGGCCAGCAACACGACGTCGAGGCGGAAGAGCGTCATGGAGACGAGGTCATTGATCCCGGTGACCCGCACGGCGCGGAGGAAGTCGCCGAGGTGGTGACGCGTGACGAGAGCCGCCCGCGGCCGGACGTCGGCCACGACACGGCTCACCCCCGCCATGACGACGAGACTCCCGAGGGACGCGGCGCAGTAGGCCCACGCGACCGCGACCACCCCGTGTCCCTCGGCCAGGACCCAGGCGACGAGGCCCAGCGCCAGCAGCCGTTGCACGACAAGCACCGCGGCTGGCACGACCTGGACGGCACGCACGTTCGCAGCCGTACGGAAGGCCTCGACGAGCGTGTCGCTACATCCCGCGACCACAAGCACGGCGATGACCTCGCGGGAGGCGGCCGGTTCGTCGAGCGTCATGAGGACGATCGCAGACACGGTGACGACGGTGATCGCGAGCGCCATCCGCAGTGTCAGCAGGGCCGACAGGCGGGCGTCGAGCGACTCCGGTTCCGCGCCGACGAGTTGCACGAGGCGCTGGTCGAAGCCGAGCGTCACGACCGACGCGAGCAACAGTCCGAGGCCCAGGCCGAGGCTGAAGAGGCCGAAGTCGGCCGCGCCCAGCTGCCGGGCCATCAGCCCGAGCATGCCGAGGGTGCCGAGCTTGCCGACGACTTCGCCGACGCTCAGGGTGAGCGCTCCGACGGTGAGGCGCCGCGCCGAGCTGCGCGTCGCGGGTGCACGATTCACGAGTGAGCGCCCCGCTTTGCCCGGCGCGTCATGCCTTCGAGTGCTCCGGCCACCTTCGCGACATCGCGAGCCGCCGTCGCGAAGGGCACGAGCGCTGCGGCGCGAACGCCGCGCGGACGCCGCAGCGCGCGCCGCACCGGCACGCCGAGATAGCCCACCGCACCGACGGCGAGTGCCGTTCGGGCAAGGGGCCCTCTGGTCACGAGAACGGCGCCACCCCCGTAGGCGAGCAGACGCAGGCCGTCACGCACGACGAGCCGGGTGTTGCCCGAGTCGGCCGAGCCCTGCCCGTACCGGTAGTACATGCGCAGGGTGGAGCGCACGCTCGGTCGTTGCTCCCATTCGACGGCGGCATCGGCGACGAGCAGCGCCGGGTGGCGGGCCGCGATCCGCATGCCGAACGTGACGTCCTCACCCGTCGGGAGGTTCTCGGGGAAACCGCCGACCTCGGCCCAGGCGGCTCGCCTGAAGGCGACGGAACGCCCCGTGGGCATCTCGGGGCGGAACGCGCGGCCGAACGCTCGCGCGTAGAGGCGCTGACCGGCGCTCGGGTGGTGCAGTTCAGCGACGTCCGGGTAGCCGCAGGCGGCGAACGCGTCATCGACGGCATTCCTCGCCGTCGCGGTGTAGACACCCGTGAAGAGGTAGGCCTCGGGGTGCTCGCTCGCTGCGCTGCGGAAGGCCTCGAGCCACGTCGGGGCCGGTGTGCACCCTACATCGGTACACGCGATGAGCTCGTGGGCGGCGGCGGCGATCCCGGCATTCCTGCCCTCGGAGATTCCGGCGCCCTCGGCCCGCAACACGTGTACCCGTGCATCACGGCGGCCGGCCGCCTGCGCCACCTCGAACGTGCCGTCGCGTGAGCCGCCGTCCACGACGACGAGTTCGTCGTCAGGACCGAGCAGCGGCACCACGTCGTCGAGGAGGCGCGCGAGAGCCTCGGCCTCGTCGAGCACCGTCGTGACGACCGACATCGGCTCGGCGCCTCGCACGCCCGCCCCCGGTCGGCGGGCGGTCCCCGCGAGGAGGCGGGTGAAGCGGTCGGCGGCTTCGTCGGGTTCGAGAACGGTGGTCGCGAGCACACCGGGGCCTGCGGCGAGCAGTTCACGGCGGCGCTCGGGTCGCACGCAGTCACGCAGGGCGGCAACGACGGCGTCGACGTCCTCGGAGCCGACGAGAATGCCTGCAGCGCCGAGCTGTTCGGCGACAGGTGACGCCGCGACGACCGGCACTCCCGCGCGCACCGCCTCGTACGCCGTCAACCCGAACGCCTCGCGGCTGAGGTGGGCTCCCGCGTCGGTGCGCGTGAGCATCAGCGCAGCATCGAAGGCACCGAGGAGGGACCAGGCGTCGTCACGGGCAGGGTGAAGCACGAACCGTTCCCCCACGCCGAGTTGTTCCGCGAGTGCGGTGAGTCGCTCGGCCTCCTGCGGGTAGGCGTGATCGACGACGCCGAAGACGTGCAGCTTCCACGTCGGCAGGCACGCGAGGGCACGGATGGCGACATCGACCCCCTTGTAGGGCGCGAGTCGCGTGGCCATGACGGCACGCCTGATGCCGCTGGAGCCCTCGTCGAACCCGAGGGTCCGCCGCGCGGCCGCCCGCGTCAGTGGCGCACCGGGAAGCGGCCCCTGGATGGCAACCGCACGGGTGTCACCTGCGAGCCGGGCCCCCTCGGAGCCCAGCAGCCGAGCGTCCGCCAGCGTGTTCACGATGCGCGAGAGGCGCGGGAAACTGTCGTCGTGGCGCACCCAGGCGACGCGCGCTCCGGCGCCGGCGGCCGCGGTCAGGGTGAGCAGCGCGGCCTTCACGCCGTGCGCGACGACGACGTCGGGACGGGAGGTGCGCAGGTATTCACGCAGGTCGACGACGCTCGCCGCAGCACCGCGGAAGCGGCGCCCCGAGCGAAGGTCGAGCGTGCGCGCCGACCGTTCCTGCCAGCGGCGCAGGGCGTCGCTGCCATGCGGTGCGAGAACCGTGACATCCGCCGTCGCCTCTTCCCGGACGAGCCGCTCCTGCCACACCTCGGCGCCGCCGCGGGTGCGCGTCGGCAACACGATGCCGACCCGCAGGGGTCGTGGGAAACGCGCGTCGTCGTCAACTGCCGTGGCGTCCGAAAACACTGCCCACCGTCCTCACGATGATCTTGAGGTCCTGCCACATCGACCAGTTGTCGATGTAGAGGTTGTCGAAGTGCGCCCGCTCGGCGATGTCGGTGTCGCCGCGCAGGCCCTGCACCGCCGCGTAGCCGGTGAGCCCGGCCGGCGCGCGGTGCCTGTCCTCGTAGTCGGGGTAGATCTGCGAGTAGCGCTCCACGAAGTAGGGGCGCTCGGGACGCGGGCCGACGAAGCTCATGTCGCCGCGCAGAATGTTGAACAGTTGCGGCAGTTCGTCGAGCGACGTGGCGCGGATGAAACGGCCGACGGCACCGATGCGTTGATCGCCTGCGATGCTCCAGCGGGTCTGCGAGTCCCCCTCGCGCGCCGGGTGCATGGACCGGAACTTGAGCATGGTGAACGTTGCTCCGCCCTTGCCGATGCGCTCCTGGCGGAAGATGACTCCGCGTCCGAGCTCGATACGCACCGCGAGCGCCACGGCCAGCAGTACCGGCGAGAGAAGAACGAGCGCGACGAGCGCCAGAACGATGTCGAGAACCCGCTTGCTGACGACGTCCACCCACCGCATCTGGGCCGGGGCGACAGGGATGATCGGGATACCGCGGATGTGGTCGGCCCACGGCCCGCCCCAGCGACGCATGCTGTACCCGTTCGGCACGGTGTACACCTCGACGTCGGGCGGCGCATCGCGGCGCAGCAGGTGTGCGAGCTGCCACTCCTGCAGTTCGGGAAAGGCGCAGACGACGATGTTGACGCCGAACGTCTCGACGACCTCGCCGAAGTCGGCGTAGTCGCCGATGACGGGAGCGGTGATCGTCTGCTCGACGAGCGCACCGTCGTCCGGCTCGGCGCCGAGGAATCCCACGAGCGCCGCGCCTTGACCGCTTGTGGTGATGCGGCGGGCCAACTCGCGGGCTCCGGCGCCCGTACCGACGATGAGGACCCGGGTGCCGCCACGTTGGGCGTGACGGGGCGCGCGGCGGCGACGTAGGCGGTACACGAGCGTGCGTCCGGCGATGACGACGGTCACGGTCAGCACGAGACCCGCGAACAACTCGCCGCACGTCGGGGCGTCGTCGACGAGAAGCGCGAGGGCACCGACGCCGAAACCGACGAGGATTCCGAGCACGAGATACGGCAGTTCGTCGAGCACCGATTGACTGAATCGGCGTCGGTACAACCCGGCCCAGCGGTAGGTGGTGACCATCCCGAATGCGAGACCCAGTACGGCCAACGGGTTGACCGGGGTCGCGAACTCCATGCCTGCGGGGACGGCGAGGTCGATGGCCAGCAATCCACTGACGTCCCGGGCCCGGCGCGTGCGCGCCCGGCGGTCACGGGCCGCACGGGCGTCCTCGGCTGCGGCGCCGGCGCCGCGCGACATCGAGGGTCGACGCCTCGGTTCGACGCGGTCGTGTCGGCCTGCGGCATGACGCGCGGCCCGCCGCGACGCAGGTGCGCGACCGGCCGGAAGCGCACTCCGCCCGTGGCACGCATGTCGCGAGGCGCACTCCTCCGCGGCCGCGACGGAGTCGCACACGTGGGCGACGCACCGTGTGGTCGTCTCCTCGGGTGCTCGGGTGGACATGCTTTCCTGCTTTCCTACGGCGCTTCGGCCGGTCGTCCTCGGGGTCAGGGATGCGTGAAGGGGTGAGCGCGCCAGCGGCGCACGACCCCCGCGACAAGCGGTGATCGATCACGCACTGATCGGGCGCACGCTCGAAGACGTGCGTCGGCGACGTGCCGGCCGCGGTCCGCGTACTCAAGGGCAGGGTTCGACCACGCACGCACGCACAGGCGTTCCTCCACCTCGTTGCGCAGGCCGCGCTTGAAGTCGTTGATGCCACGTCCGAAGTCGACGACCCGGACGGCGTCGTCGACATACCACGTGGCGAGCATGTGGCCGAAGAGCACGAGCCCCGGTGAGCGGCGCTCGTAGCCCGGTCGCATCCTGCTGTCGACGAGGACGCGCTTGCCGTCGTCACACCCGACGACGACATAGGTGACGAGCGTGCCGTCGAGAGTGAGGAGCCACACCTCGGCATTGCCCTCGGCGGCAAGATCGAGAACGCGCTGCACGTGACGCTGCCCTGCCGCATCGGCGAACGCGTCGCGCCGGGCGAGCTGACGCTCGCGAGCTGCGCGCACCTCGAGCGTCCTGGGCAGAGCTGCGCGGATCTCGCCGGCGTTCCGCAACCGGTGTACCCGCCAGGCAGAGCCGGACTCGTCGAGCCTCCGGCATGCGGTGCGGTGCTTGGCACGGGTTTTCTTCGACGCCCACCGGCCGGGCCGACGCTCGTCGGGCCAGCGGAGCAGTGGGATCGGGTCACCGGCCTGCGCCCGCAGCCGCGGTAGGCATCGCACGAGGTAGGCGAGGGTCGGATCGTTCGGCGAGACCTGGTCGAGGTGCAGGCGCCACACGCGGTGCCGGCGCACGAAGGTGGCGACACCGAGTGCCAGCGTGGCAGCGACCTCGGGCTCCACGAGGTGGAAACTCTGACGGTCGAGCTTTCCCTCACCCGCCAGGCGGATGTCGACCGGTCGCCACGGGCTGGCTGGTCGGCGCTCGAGGAGCGCAAAACCGAGTGGCCGGGTGAACGATTCTTCCCCTTGGCGACCGACGACGATGACCACGAGGTCCGCGTGCCGAGCACGCGCCTGCTTCGCGAGTTCGTCGATCGGCAGGTGGGTGACGGGAGCTTCGCTCCTGAGAACGGCGTCAACGTCGTCGCTCAGGGATGTGTAGCCGAGTTCGTCATGGTCGAGACGGTGGGCCGTGTAATGGCCTCGGACGGCGAGAAGTGTGCTCATGCGAGGCTCTTCACCCCGCCTTCCGCCTCAGGATCGACGACGAAGGAGACGGCACGCTCGTTGCGAGCCCGCTGCTTGGGTGCCACCTTCGCGAGGGCGGAGCCGGCCACGAGGGTCACCGGATCCAGCCACTTGCCGGGGGGCGGGGTGAGCCCGAAGGTTCGCCGAAGGTGGAAGTCGGCCCGTTGGCGACGCTCGGTGCGCGTGGAGGCAGTGGTCCGGTGCTCGACGGAGAGCGAGACACTCGGCTCGCCGGGCGCGTTCACGACACGGTGCGGGCTGTTCTGCGGCCACCACGCAACCTCGCCCGGCTGCAGGTCGATCACCTCGGCGGACGCATCCCACGCAGGGTCGTACGGCAGTTGCTCGTCCGCATACCCGGCCGCGATTGAATCCAGTTGGCGCACAGAAACATACGGCTCGCGACAGGGATAGACGAATACCTTTTTTTCACCGCGGATATGCCACAGAGCGTTCGGCTGGTTGTCGGCGTGATAGAAAACCTGCGCGGACGGAGAAGACACGAGGAGGGTCGCCTTGAGCGTGCTCCAGGCGTCACCGACAGTGGACGAAACTTCTCCGTAGAGTTCGTCGACAATTGCTCCGAGCTCTGGCACATGCTGGCCCGCCCCGACGATATTCAGCCAGAGGCGACCTTGGTCGACTATGTCGAGCAGTTGGAGACCCGTGAGATCTGCCACGTCACCACGACGCCACGTCGCGCCGTCACAGGGGTCGTCACCCATGGTGTAGGCATGGACCGCTGAACGCGGCATCGCATCGATGATGCGGGCGATACCGTTTCGTGCGAAGAGGTCGAGGCCGTCGAGGTCATGGCGGGCAACGTGGGTGCGCTCCCCCCAGGCACGTGCCTCGCCCTCGCCCCAGTTGATCAGTGAAGGTGCCATCGTCGGCCCACCCTTTCGGCAAGGATCATGTCTGTCTCGCTCCACGCGATTCGTCAGCACGAGGTGAATTCCAAGGCACCCGAGAAACCGGACGACCGTCCAATACTCTGCGGCGACAAATGGGGCATACATTTACGCCCGTGCCCAGATATGTGGAGCTTTTTGACCATAGGAGCCGCCTTTTCCAGTATTTAAATCAAATCCGTAAACAACCACTGCCTAGCCTGCCTGGCGGTGTTTCCGCATGAAGGGGTGGAAGGAGGGGGACATTGTGGCGCCCAGCCATGGAGAAACCGCAACTCCGTTCTCGACTACGTTGCGATCGGCCATTTCGGCCCGACGAATCACGCTCTCGGCCTTGTCACATCAGTTGAGCGCCAACGGCACTCCTGTCAGTGTGTCGGCGCTCAGCCATTGGTCTTCGGGCAGGCGACAGCCTGAGCAGGCCAGAAGTATCGAGGCCCTCACGGTTCTCGAAGACCTGCTGGGCCTGGGGTCGGGTGAGCTCACCGATCTCGTTGGGCCCCCGCGCCCGCGTGGGCGCAATCCCCGGGTGGTTCCGGTGTCGCAGGCAATGCCGGAGACCGGCCTCGTGGCCAAGGCCTTGGGCGAGCTGGGGTTCATGCAGCACGACGAACTGCCGTACGAGCAGACGGTCCACGAAAAGCTCTTCGTCGACGCCGTCGGCGTGGAGCGGACGCTTGAGTTTCGTCACATCGTGCGCGCTCTCTCCCCCGGCCCGATCCGACTGCCGTCGATCCATGTCGTCGACGAAGTTGACCCGGCCGCGTTCTCGACGTCGATCGAGGATCACTTCGAGGCGGTCGCGGGGTGCAAACTCGGACGGACGGTGCTGTGGCCGGAGCACGGGCTCATGGGCGCAGAACTGATCCTGGCCGAGGACGCACGTCGGGGTGACATCGCCGTCGTCGATCACCGCATCCAGTTGCCCCCGAGCGCGCTACGCGCGGTCGAGGCCACCTACAGCGTCCCGCGGCGTACGCGCGAGGTGCTCATCCAGGTTGAGTTCGCAGGCGAGCTGCCCGCCACTGCCGAGGAGTACGTCGACCTCGGCGAGGGCGAGATCGGCTATCGCCTCGACGTCCGCCCGCACCGACTGCTCCAACTCATGGTGCAGGACGTCGGGCCGGGCCTCGTCGGCATCCGCTGGACCTGGCCCGACGACGGCGTCAGCTGACGTCGCCCGCCTGTCTTACAAGCGCTCGAGGATGCTCGGCTTGCGGGCGACGCGGACGAGCGCTGCGGCGAGATGGGCTGCGCGGCCGCTCGGGCAGAGCTCGAAGAGTTCGTCCGGCGTCGTCGGGAGGCCTGCAGCCTTCGCTCCGCGCACGACCAGTTTGTCCGCGTACGGCGCGACGCTCGGCCACACATCCTGAACTTCGCGAAGGAAGATGTCCGCTCCCGTGGGACCGATGCCGTCGAACGTCTGAAGGAGCTCTGCGATGCCTGCGGCGTCGCCGTCCGCCTCGTCGCGCAACTCGCGTAGGTCTCCGTTCCACCGTTCGTCGAGCAGGACGACGTTGGCCTCGAGTCGTGTCGCCGTCGACTCGTCGTAACGGCGGTACCCGCCACGTCCGAGGGCGTTGACGCGCTGCTGCCAGGTACTCCTGCGCAGATTCGCGGGCGTGCGCCATTCGGCCTTCCACAGTTCGCGCGCGGTGGCCACGGCGATGTCGGAGCTGATCCGGGTCGAGAGCAGTTGGGCGAGAACGAGGAGCTGCCACAGACATGCCGGTTCGTCACGCAGTGTGATGTCGGCGTCGGCCGCGAAGGTCGTGCCGTGCGCCTCGAGGAGCTTCCGTACCGTCCCCTGCTGTGTAGAGCTCATAGCTCGACGTTATGCCCCTTCCCGGTGCGCGCAGCCGCCGGTCGACCCCTGCGCATGGACAGGGCCAACGTGCGATCGATGAGGCGCCCTAGCCTGGACGCCATGACGGAATCGACGAGGACCATGCGCGAGCGGATGCTCGCCGGCGAGCTGTACATCGCGGACGATCCGGTGCTCGGCGAGGAGTCGGCGCGCGCCCAGTCGCTGGCACACCGCTACAACACGATGGACCCGACGGACTCTGCCGGGCGCCGCGCCGTCATGGAGGAACTGCTCGGCGCGTTCGGCGAGGATTCCGAGGTGCGCCCGCCGTTTTATTGCGACTACGGCTACAACACGACGATCGGGGCGCGCACGTTCGCGAACTGGAACCTCACGTCGCTCGACGTCGCCCGCGTCACGATCGGTGACGACGTGCAGATCGGCCCGAACGTCCAGTTGCTCACGGCGACGCACCCGCTCGACCCCGATCAGCGGCGCGACAAGTGGGAGGCCGCCGAGCCGATCACGCTGGAGAACAACGTGTGGCTCGGCGGCGGGGTCGTCGTCTGCCCGGGCGTGACGATCGGTGAGAACACCGTCGTCGGTGCGGAGGCTGTCGTGACGAAGGACCTGCCCGCGAACGTTGTGGCCGTCGGTTCGCCGGCACGCGTCATCAAGGAACTCTGAACCGCTTCCCCTGACCGCCGCGTCAGTCGTCCTCGGCCACTCGCACGACGATCTTGCCGCGCACGTCGCCGCCGAGCAGCGTCTCGAAGCCGTCGCGGATGTTCTCGAGCGAGACGGTGGAGTCGATGAGCGGGCGGACGCCGGTGTTCTCCATGACCCGCACGAGCTGCTGGAGTTCGGTGAGCGTGCACATCGTGGAGCCGAGCACGCGCTTCTGCTGGTAGAAGATGCGGCCGAGATCGGCCGAGGGGTTCATGCCGGTGGTGGCGCCGCACGTGACGATGGCGCCGCCGGGTCGCAGTGACTTGACGGAGTGCGACCAGGTGGCTTCGCCGACGTTGTCGATGACGTAGTCGACCTGCTCGGGCAGGCGCGCGCCGTCGGCGATGCCGCGAGCGCCCCAGCTCTCGGCGAGGGCGAGTTTCTCGTCGGTGCGCGAGGTGGCGTACACGGTGGCGCCCATGGCGACGGCGAGTTTGATGGCGGCCGAGTTCACTCCCCCGGCGGAGCCCTGCACGAGCACGGTGTCGCCGGCGCGCAGCTTCGCCTGGGTGGCAAGCATCCGGTAGGCGGTGCCCCACGCGACGGGCAGGCAGGCGGCGTCCGCGAAGGAGATGCCGTCGGGCAGGGGGACGAGGTTTCGGGCGGGCACCGCGACGTACTCCGCGAAGGTTCCCTCGTACTGTTCGGAGAGCAGGGAGCGCTTGGGGTCGAGGGTCTCGTCGCCGCGTCCGCGGTCGAGGTCGCCGATGATCCCGTGGACGACGACGCGGTTGCCGTCCTCGTCGTAGCCCGCGGCGTCACAACCGAGGATGCGCGGCAGCAGCTCAGGCGGGTGGCCGACGCCGCGCAGGGTCCACACGTCGTGCATGTTGATGGAGCTCGTGACGATCTTGACGAGCGACCATCCCTGCGGGACGTCGGGCTTGGGCTTCTCACGCACTTCGAGGCCCGCGAGCGGGTCGTCGGCGTTCTGGGACACGGCAACAGCAGCGATCATGCCTTCGATCCTGGCATCACCAACGCCCGACGTGGGCCGAACCGGATGCCGAGGTTGGCCGGCCCCACACATTCTTGCCCGAGGGCCGATCGGTGCTCCCGGCAGGATTCGAACCTGCGACACCCGCTTTAGGAGAGCGGTGCTCTATCCCCTGAGCTACGGGAGCGTCGTCCTCGCATCGCGCCGACCAGGCGGTGACGCACTCGCGTGAACGTCGCGACGTGCTCCGCCCGAGGGGTTGCACGCGCAGCGGTCAGCCTAACTGTTGTCGGGCGGGCTGCTGTAGTCGCGGGGCGCCGCGCCTGCGCGGCGCCCCCTTGTGCGGCCACTGCCCCGTCACGTTCTGGCCCGAGCGGGCGCGACTGCTGCTCCCCGACTGAATTCGTTTGCGGCCCGCAGAAGCGCTCCGAGAGGATGGAACCCATGCGAGCCGTCACCGAAGCAGAGATCCGTGCGTCCTTCGTCAACGCCTCCAAGGGCGAGGCGAAGCGCGCCAACCTGCCCGACCTCGACGGCATCGAGTGGGACGGTCGCGACTACTTCGGCTGGATCGACCCCAAGCGCGAGCAGCAGTCGTACGCCACCTTCGTCGTCGAGACCGAGGACGGCGACGCAGTGCGCACCCTCCTCCTGCGCCGCGCCACCCCACCCAAGGAGCGCCGCAAGCTGCTGTGCTCCTGGTGTCAGGACATCACCGCCACCGACAACGTCACCCTCTACGTCGCGCCGCGCGCCGGAGCGAGCGGCCGCGTCGGCAACACCGTCGGCACGTCCATCTGCACCGACTTCTCCTGCTCGAGGAACGCCCGCCGCGTCCCCAACGCCATGGAGGTTCAGGACGAAGCCGAACGCGTCGCCTGGCAAGAACTGCGCGTCGCCCAACTGCGCGAGCGCTCCCGACACTTTCTCGACCTCATCAGCGAGACGGCGTAGTCGTCCGGTTCACCGGGTCGAGCAGGCTCGCGGTCACCCGGCACTCAGCGCGTCGTCACGCCGCCTTCGCACCTGAACCGGGCCCCGTCAGAACACAACGGGGCACCGCGTCAGTCCGGCACCACACACGCCCGACCGCGCGAGGCCTGTACCCCTCACGACACCCCGCCCACGATGACGTCGCTCACTCCCCGAAACGCACCGCACCACCGAGCCAAGCCGCGTGATTGCATGGGTACCTGCCAGTAGCCGAGCACCTGGAGGAAGTCCCATGACGAAGCCGTGGACCCGCCCCGCCCACGCCATGCTCGCCGTGGCCTGGGGTGGCAACGAGTTCACTCCCCTGCTCGTCATGTACAAGTCGCAGCACCACCTGCCGGCGGTCACCGTCGACATCCTGCTCTTCGCCTACGTGCTCGGCATCATCCCGTCGCTGCTCATCGGCGGCCCGCTCTCCGACCGGTACGGGCGAGCCAAGCTCCTCGCTCCGGCCCCCTGGATCGCGATGGCCGGCAGTGCCACCCTCGCGCTCGCGCACGGTCAGGTCGCGGCGCTTTTCGCCGGACGCGTCCTGTCCGGCATCGCGCTCGGCCTCGTCATGGCCGTCGGCACGTCCTGGGTCAAGGAACTCTCCTCCCGCCCCTACGACGACGTACCCGACGGCACCGGCGCCAAGCGCGCCGCCATGTCGCTCACCGCCGGATTCGGCATCGGTGCGGGCGTCGCCGGCTGCCTCGCTCAGTGGGCGCCCTACCCCGACGAACTCGCGTACGTCGTCAACATCCTCGTCACGCTGAGCGCAGCAATCGGCCTGCGCGGCACCCCGGAAACCATCGACCTGACGAACCGCAACACCGGGCGCCTGCGCGACGACCTGCGCATCCCCGCGCTCGGCCACCGACGCTTCCTCACCGTCGTCCTGCCGGTCGCGCCCTGGGTCTTCGGCGCAGCCGCCTGCGCGTACGCCGTCCTGCCCGCCCTCATGAGCTCCCGCGTGACGAACGCACCCATCGCCTTCTCCGCGCTCCTGTGCGTCGTCGGCCTCACCTGCGGCTTCTTCGTGCAATCCCTCGGGCGCAAGATCGACCGCCCCGGCTCCGCACGGGCCGTGACGGCGGCGCTCGTCGTTCTCGTCGCCGGAATGCTGCTCGGCGCTCTCGCCGCGTCAGAGCTGGCCATCGCCACCGCGATTCTCGGTAGCTTCGTCCTCGGCGCCGGCTACGGCCTCGCCATGGTGAGCGGCCTGCTCGAGGTGCAGCGCATCGCGGGCCCGCGCGACCTCGCCGGCCTCACCGCCGTTTTCTACTCCGTGACCTACCTCGGCTTCGCGGTGCCGGCCATCATGGCGTTGGTCGCGGAACAGGCGGTCATCCACTACTCCGTGATGTTCCTCTTCGGCGCCGCGATGGCCGCCGCGTGCCTCGCCGTCGTCGTCCTCTCCGACCGACGCGAACAGCGCCTCAGCGCACGAAGCTGAACAGCGCCACCGCCACGAGCGCGGCGAGTACCATGCCGCCGATCGACGACGCGAGGAACCGCTCCGACGTGCGCTCCGGCACGAGATCGGGCCGACGGTGTCCGCCCGCTCGACCCGTGAGCGCCGACAGAACAACAGGCTCACGCACCTCGACGCGCTGCCCGGCGTAGGCCTTCACCCGCCGCAGGTCCGCATCACCGAACATCGCGACACCAGCCACGAGAAGCGGCTTGTCCGCGTGATCGAGGACGACGAGAGCATCCTCGGCGGGCCATCCGCGGAACCGACGCGGCACGATCGCTCCGATCTCGCTCCAGGCGATGAACGAGCGATCCCGCCCGTCCGCGAGGTACTGCACACCGTCGTCGTCCACGCGCAGACGAACCGCACGCTCACTCTGGTACGAGAAACCGAAGTACATGACGAAAAAGAGGACGACGACGACAACGTTGCCGAGGAACGGACGCATGACGAGCACCGGCGTGGCCAGTACGACGAAGAGAAGAAATTCGCACAGGTGGTGGCGCAGGTAGGCCACAGCAGCTGCGTTGATCGTCACGGCGCCAAGTCAATCAGACCTAACGCCCGCTCGCCGGTGCGGGGGCGATCGAGCCCCCAAGACCCCACCGACCCCGCTACCGCGAGCCTTCTGCCCCATGTGCGCTGCGGCGCAAATGTGACGGACCGCTCTGTTTTCGAGCGTTCACGAGGAAAGACGCACGAGGCGAGCATTTGGTTGCACTCGAGTTTCATCTGATTCGTCGACCCCAGCCGGGCAATCGAAGACCGATCGTCCTGCTGTTCGGCTCGGTTCGTGGAAGAATCGACGGGCACCACGCCGCTCGACGTCTTCCGAAGGTCGCTCCCGATGCTTGCACGCCCCTTCTCCTCCGCCCGCGCTCTCGCCGGCGCCGCCGGTCTCGGCGTCATCGCTGTCACCGGCGCGTCCGCCGCGTCCGCGCTCCCCATGGCGCCGGGAGGCAGCAGCGCCATCTTCCAGTCGCCGACCTGCGGCGCGAACGGAACGCTCGTCACGGTCACGTTGACCAACGGCAGCGAACTCGTCCAGACGTTCACCGCCTCAGCGGGAGGCTCCCCCGTCTCCCCGGCGGCCACCACCGTGGCTCCGTACGCGTCGACGACGGTGACGTTGTCCATCCCGTCGGGCGCCGGCGCCGTCTACATCAATGCCGGCGGAGTCGGCGTCGGCTCGCTCCCGCTCGACCAGTGCGTTCCGGCGCCGGAGCCGTCGACGTCCACCCCGACCTACACGCCGACGCGAACGCACAGTGCTCCCGCACCGACCACGGACAACGTGCCCGCAACCGGCCTGCCGAGCGCGACGAGCGACGTTCCGGCACCGACGGAGCCGTCCACCACCCGCTCCAACGAGATGAGCCCGACGGCCACCTCCACGCCGAGCAGCAGCGCGTCCTCCTCGTCGTCGTCCTCCACGTCCTCCTCGAGCTCGAAGACGTCGTCACGGACGCCGAGCAGCAGCGCGTCGAGCCTCGCCGCGCCCGCGTTCGACGACTCCGACGGCCCGAGCAACCTCACGCTCGCCATCGGACTCGGCGTCGTCCTCCTCGGCGTCGGTGGCGCAGCGGCCATGTTCTTCCGAGAGTTCAAGTAAGCCCGGGTCCACCAACTCGCGAAGGCGCCGCAAGCCCGAGGGCTTGCGGCGCCTTTGTCGTGCGACCGGTTCGGTCAGAGGCGGCCGTAGGAGGATCCGCGAACCACCGGGTAGAGACCCGACGGCATGCCCGCCTGGCGGGCTTCGTACGACATGCCGTTACCGGCGTAGATGCCGATGTGGCCCGGCGAGTAGACGAGGTCACCCGGACGCGGGTTCGAGACCGGCGTCGTCATGGCCCGGATGGCACCGGACTGGTGCGGAAGGTTGACGCCGATCTGCTTGAACACGTAGGCGACGAAACCGGAGCAGTCGAGACCCGTGGCCGGCGTGCTGCCGCCCCACGTGTAACGGATGCCCGTGTAGCGCGACGCGATGGCGACGACACCGGAGCGCGACGGCGTGGCAGCCGAGGCCTTCTGGTTCGTCATGCGCGTCGCGGCCGTGTTGACCGTGTACTGACGCGTGCGCTGCGTGGTCGCCGTAGCGGCCGGACGCGTGCGCTGCGTGGTCGCCGTAGCGGCCGGACGCGTGCGCTGCGTGGTCGCCGTAGCGGCCGGACGCGTGCGCTGCGTGGTCGCCGTAGCGGCCGGACGCTGACGCTGCTGGCCGTTGGCGTTCTGCTGGTTCGGCGTGCGGTGCTGCGTGACGGTGCGGCGCACCTGCGTGCGGCTGAGCTGCTGACGCTCCTCGCGCTCCTTCGCGGCGGCGCGAGCCTCACGACGCTCCTGCGCAGCCTTGCGCTGAGCGGCGAGGGCCTGCGTGGCGCGCTCGTTGCGCTGCGTCAGGGCCTGACGGACCTGCGTGCGCGAGGCCTTCTTGACAGTGGACTTCTTGGTAGCCGCAGCCTTCTTGGCCTGCTTCACGACGAGCGACTTGGCGGGGGTGACCGTCTTGAGCTCGAGCGGCGTCGTGGCGGCCCGCACGGCCTCCTCACGCGGCGTCGTCGGAGCAGCGCCTGCGGACGAGCCCGTCGCGGCGAGGCCTGCGACGAGACCACCGGCGACAGTGACGGCCGCGGAGACGCGGGTCAGGCTACGGGGGTTCTTCGACTGGGCGTGACGACCGATGGTCTTCTGGGTGGACAATGTGCAACCTCTCGAGCGCCTACGAGGTGAGCTGTCGGGTTCGGGCCAGTTGCTCAGCCCGGTCACGCCGACCTGTGCGGTCTCGTGCGTGACTTCACCCCAAGTCCGTGGCTCATGGCCTCGGACGAAAAGTGGGTCCCCCGCCCCTGTCACTGCGATCTCGCGGATAAGACTCGTACGCCCCGACAGGGCTGGGCGCGAAGGGCGAACGAGTGTTCTCGAACCGAACCGCAACCGACCGTAACGGAAAGATCACGGACACGTGGAGTTGGTGTTCGCCGCGTCACGGCGCGGCAAACGCGAACTCCACCCGTGGGGGCATGACGCTTCCCGCCACCGCCGAAATCCGCAAAACCGTTACAGGCCGCTTATGTGACAAACATCACACGCGTCAGCCCTGACGAACCTCCACGAAAACGTGGGACGCGAGGTCGTGCGGAAGCGACACCGCGTCGTCCGGCCGGTCGAGCACCGCAGCGTGCACACGCTCACCCTCGGCGCGCACGATCAGGGCCACCTGCGGCGCGAGGCCGACGCTCGTCAGAACAGCGAGCGACTCGGCGTCCGCCTGGGCCGGCTCACCGATGCGCCGCACGATGACCTCGACGGGCTCCTGGCCGGCGACCTCGACCAGCGACTGCACGCCGTCACGGAAGCCGATCGCCTCCCCTTCCCATCCCAGCTCTGCGAGACCCGGAATGGGGTTGCCGTAGGGCGACAGGCCCTTGTCGGCGATGAGTTCGAGAATCTTGCGCTCCACGCGCTCACTCATGACGTGTTCCCAGCGGCATGCCTCGTCGTGCACGAACTCGAGTTCGAGCCCGATGACGTCGACGAGCAGGCGCTCGGCGAGGCGATGCTTGCGCATGACGCGGGTCGCCAGCGTGCGCCCCTTCTCCGTCAGCTCGATCCGCCGACCGTCACCGACGTGCAGCAGGTCGTCACGCTCCATGCGCGCGACCGTCTGCGAGACGGTCGGGCCGGAGTGGCCGAGGCGCTCGGCGATACGTGCGCGCAGCGGAGGGATGCCCTCTTCCTCGAGGTCATAGATCGTGCGCAGATACATCTCGGTGGTATCGATGAGGTCACTCACGAGGACAAGAGTGCCACCTCCACGGCCCCCTGCGTAGCCGTGCGCAAAGGTTGTACGGCCATAATGAGCGCCGACCGCACAGCACGAAGCCCACGAGGAGTACCCCCATGGCACGCAGCGATCGCGATACGGCGAGTGGACGCGAGCGCCTCGCCCAGATGCAGGCCGAGCAGCGCCGCTCGGAAAAGAAGAAGCGCATGGCCCTGATCGCGGGCGGAGTCGCCGCGGTCGTCGCGCTCGGTGGAGGTGTGGGTTTCCTCGCGACGCGCGACTCCGGCGACGGAGGCGACGGCGGCACCGCCAGCTCCGACATCAAGGGCATGAAGACGTGGAGCAACCTGGGCCGCGACCACGTGGAGGGCGACCCCACGTTCCCCATGACGCCGCCCGCAGGCGGTAACCACAACCAGGCCTGGGCCAACTGCGGCGTCTACGACAAGAAGATCCCGGACAAGTACGCCGTCCACAGCCTCGAACACGGCGCCGTGTGGATCACCACCGACAAGGCGAGCAGCGGTGACATCTCCAAGCTGAAGAAGCTGGCCGGCCAGGACTACATGCTCATGAGTCAGTACCCGGGTCAGGGCTCGAAGATCGTCCTGACGGCCTGGGGCCACCAGCTCAAGGTCGACAACGCTTCAGATCCGCGCATCAAGAAGTTCATCGACGCCTACCTGCAGGGCCCCCAGACGCCTGAGCCGGGCGCAGCCTGCAGCGGCGCGTACGACCCGAACACGGGCAAGCTCGCCGGCCAGATGTGACGCTCGGACCTTCCATGACGGACGAAAAGAAACCGCACGACGGTGGGGGCCCCGAGCGTCATCGAAGCCCGGAGCCCGCGTCGGACGACGAGCGTCGCGACGACCTCACCTGGGCACAGGTACGCCGCCCGGCGGCCATCACGCTGGTCGCACTCGTGGCCCTCGTCCTCGCCGCACTCGTCGGCATGTGGTCGGCGCAGCCACGTCACCCGGGAGCCGACAGCGTCGACGCCGGGTTCGCGCGCGACATGTCGGCGCACCACGCGCAGGCTGTCGACATGTCGATGACGGTGCGCTCGCGCAGCACCGCAGCCGACATCCAGACGCTCTCCTACGACATCGCGACGACGCAGGAGAACCAGCGCGGCCAGATGATGGCGTGGCTGCAGGAATGGGAGCTGCCCCTCGCGGTGTCCGGTGAGCGCATGGCGTGGATGGCGCGGACCGGCCACCAGCACGCTGGTCTTCCGAAGGGACAAATGCTCCTCGCGGACGGCCGGATGCCGGGCATGGCGTCCGGCGAGCAGTTGTCGAAGCTACGCGAGAGCCGCGGCAAGCAAGCAGAGATCCTCTACCTGCGGCTGATGATCGTCCACCACCGCGCCGGCGTGGAGATGGCAGAGGCCGCTCAGGCTGCGGCGAGCGACTCACAGACCGTCCGCCTGGCCAGAACCATGGTGGAGGGCCAGAAGAGCGAGATCAACCTCATGACGAGCATGCTCGCCAAGCGCGGCGCCAAACCCTGGAGCGATGCCGAAGCAGGTCAGAAATAGCCATCAGCAAACAAGAACGAAGGGCCGGACGCCACGTGGGAGTCCGGCCCTTCGCCGTTCGGCGCGCACCCGAAGGCGCTGCGGCCGAACAGAACGAAGCACGCCACCAGGGGGAGGGAACGCGGCGCGCTTCGTCATGGTCAACGCTACAACGGGTCGACTTCGTTCCCGAAGGAACACCCACCGCGCGTGAGGTAGGTCGCATCGTCCCGGCAGGGGATTTCGCGTCAGCGAATCTCGTTCACGGCCAACGACGTTCGAGACGCCATGCCGAGGGGTCGTCGAGGTTCCCCTCGGCGGTTCGCACGAAAACAAGACGGTCGTGAAGGCGCGAGTGGCGACCCGCCCAGAACTCGATCTCATCGCAGTCGATGCGGTAGCCGCCCCAGAAGTCGGGCAACGGAACGTCGTCGGGGCTGCCGGTGTCGGGGTAGCGCGCAGCCATCTCGGCGTTCGCCGCTTCGAGCTCGGCGCGTGAGTCGAGCGGGCGCGACTGCTTCGAGACCCACGCACCGACGCGCGAACCCCACGGGCGTGAGTCGAAGTATGTGCGCACGACGTCACGCGGCAGCTCCCGAGCTGTGCCGGTGAACCGGATCGCGCGGAACATCATGGGCCACGTCAGCGCGCCCGCCACCTGAGGGTTGGCCGCAAGATCGGATGCCTTCGCCGACTCGAGATTCGTGTAGAAACCGGGTCCGTCGGTCTCGAGGTAGCGCATGAGCACCGTCCGCACGTGGGGTGCGCCCTGAGCGTTCGCCGTCGCGATGCTGATGGCCTCAGGCTCCGGCACGTCACCCGAAGCGTCCTGGCGGCGGCGCGCGTCGCCCACCCATTGCCGCACGAGGTCGTAGGGCGCCGGGGGCACCTGCGACTCGTCGAGACCTTCACCGTCGTAGTCGATTCGCACCTCAGTCATGCCCCCATCTTGCACCCGCACACCTAGACTGCTCCGAGTGAGTGCCGAGACCTCTGCCGCGGAAACCGTCGTCATCCCCGATTCGCTCAAGCCGAGCGACGGACGTTTCGGTTCCGGCCCGAGCAAGATCCGCCCGGAAGCCCTCCAGGCCCTCGCTTCGCGCTGGGCGCCCGTCATGGGAACCAGCCATCGTCAGGCACCGGTGAAGAACCTCGTAGCCGACGTGCAGGCGGGCCTCACCGAGCTCTACTCCCTGCCCGAGTGCTACGAGGTCGTCATGGGCGTCGGAGGCTCGAACGCGTTCTGGGACGTCGCGACGTTCTCCCTCATCGAGAAGCGTCAGCAGAACCTCGTCTTCGGCGAGTTCACCGCCAAGTTCGCCACTGCTGCGGCGGCACCCTTCCTCGAGGCTCCGCATGTCATCGAGGCACCTGCGGGCAGTGTCGCTTCCCCCGTCGCAACGGCCGGAATCGACACCTACGCCTGGGCGCACAACGAGACCTCGACCGGCGCGATGGCACCCGTGCAGCGCCCCGACGGCATCGCCGAGGACGCACTCGTCGTCATCGATGCGACGTCGGCGGCCGGAGGCCTGCCCGTCGATCTCACCGAGACCGACGTCTACTACTTCGCGCCCCAGAAGTCGTTCGCGAGCGACGGCGGCCTGTGGTTCGCCTTCATGTCCCCCGCTGCGCTCGAACGCGTCGCGCGCATCAAGGCGAGCGGACGTTGGATTCCTCCGTTCCTCGACCTCGACACCGCGGTGACGAACAGTCGCGCCCACCAGACGTACAACACGCCGGCCCTCGCGACGTACGCGCTCATGAAGGAGCAGCTCGACTGGCTCCTCGCAGGCGGCGGCATGGACTTCGCAGTGGGCCGTACGACCGCGTCGTCGCAGGCGCTCTACACCTGGGCCGACGCGCACGAACTGGCCTCCCCGTTCGTCAGCGAAGCCCAGCACCGCTCACTCGTTATCGGCACGATCGATTTCGCCGACACGGTGGACGCCGCCAAGCTGGCCGCGACGCTGCGCGCCAACGGCATTGTCGACGTCGAGCCCTACCGCAAGTTGGGCCGCAACCAGCTGCGCATCGGCATGTACCCGGCCGTCGACCCCTCGGACGTCGAGGCCCTGACGCGTTGCATCGACCACGTCATCGAACGTCTCTGACGTCACTGCTCAAGCGGGCGGGCCGAGCCCGCGCCGCTAGCATTTCCCAGGCTGCATTCCCAGGAAGGACGCTCATGCCCTCGGCCGCGAACCTCACTCGCGCCGTCGCCGAACACCGTTCCGCGACCGTCGAACTCGCCGACCACGCCATTCACCTCGATCTGACGGGGGCGCCGGATTCGACACAGTCGACCTTCACGTCGACCTCGACGATCACGCTCGTCTCGAGCGAGTCGAGTGTCGAGATCGACCTCGTCGCGGTAGGGGAACCGCAGGTCGAACTTGACGGTGAGCGCGCCCGAGCGACGTACGCGGACTCGCGCGTGCGCGTCGAAGGGCTCACGCCGGGGCGCGAACACACCGTTACGATCACCGCGCAGTGCGTGTACGGCCACACGGGTGAGGGCCTGCACCGCTACCACGACCCCGAGGACGGCGAGACCTACCTCTACACGCACTTCGAGCCGACTGACGCCCGCCGGGTCTTCGCGTGCTTCGACCAGCCCGACCTCAAGGCTCCGTTCCGCATCAGCGTGAGCGCACCGACAGGGTGGCTCGTGCGTTCCAACGCCGAAGCCGAGCACAGCGCGAGCGAGGGCGCCGTCACGACGACCGACTTCGCCCCGACTTTGCCGATCTCGACGTACATCGTGTGCGTCATCGCCGGCCCGTACCACCTCGTCGAGGACGAGTGGGTGAGTGACGACGGCCGCCGCGTGCCGCTGTCGCTCATGTGCCGCCCCGCGATGGCGTCACGTCTGCCGAGCGCCGACCTGCTGCGCTGGACGAAGGCCGGGTTGCCCTGGTGCGAGGAGCGGTTCGGCCGTGAGTACCCATGGGGCAAGTACGAGCAGATCTTCGTGCCCGAGTACAACATCGGCGCCATGGAGAACCCCGGCCTCGTGACGTTCAACGAGCGCTACCTCAAGCGCGGCGACGCCACCCGCAGCGAGCGCGAGGCACTCGCCAACACGCTTCTGCACGAGATGGCGCACATGTGGTTCGGCGACCTCGTCACGATGCCGTGGTGGGACGACCTGTGGCTCAAGGAGTCCTTCGCCGACTTCATCGGCACCCAGGCGAGCGAAGAGGTCACCGAGTTCGCCGACGCCTGGGTGACCTTCGGGCTCGGCCGCAAGATGTGGGCCTACTCCGCCGACCAACTGCCGACGACGCACCCGATCGTCGCGGACATCCCCGACGTCGAGGCCGCGCGGGCCAACTTCGACGGCATCACCTACGCCAAGGGCGCCTCCGTGCTGCGTCAGCTCGTTGCCTACGTCGGCGAGGACGCCTTCTACGCAGGAGTCTCGGCGTACTTCGCGGACCACGCGTTCGCCAACGCCTCGCTCACCGACTTCCTCACCGCCCTGTCGACCGCGAGCGGACGTGACATGAGCGCGTGGGCCGAGGCGTGGTTGCGCACGGCCGGCCCGGACACCCTCTCGGTGGACGGTGGCGAGCTCGTGCGCGAAAGCCTCGACTGGAGCGCCGACGAACCGCCCGCCGCCCCGGCGGCACGCCCGCACCGCCTCCAGGTGACGTCGTTCTCCGTCACGGACGAGGGCTGGACGCCCCTCGATTCGGAGTGGATCGACGTCACCGACGCACGCACTCCCCTGCCCAACACGGGCGCCGTCACGCTCGTCGACGACCACGACTGGACGTACGCGCGCATCGTGCCCGACGCCGCCACGTTCGACGCGTTGACGGGTCATCTCGCGGCGCTCGAGCCGACGAACTCGCGTGCCGTCGCGTGGGGTCAGCTGTGGCACGCGTGCCGCGACGCGCACCTTCCGACGCAGACGTTCTGCCGGACGGTGCTCGGGCACATCCCGGCAGAGCGCTCCCCCGCCGTCGTCGACGGCGTGTGCCTCAAGTACGTCACGGCCGTCACGGCGTATCTCCCCACCTCGATGCGCACTGAGTGGGGCGACGCGCTGTGGCGTGTCGCGCGGGATGCCTACACCTCGGCCCTCGACGGTGACCTGTACGACGCCTTCGCACAACCGACCGCACGCCTCGATCTCGCGCTGGCGTGGCGACGCGTCCTCACGTGGGCTGCCGGCATCGCTCCCGCGGCGCAGCACGAAGTGAGGGCAATGCTCGACGGCCCCGACGGTCTCTTCCACCCCGACGCCGACGAGCGCTGGGCCTTGCTCGTCTCGCGCGCGGCGCACGCCGGCGAGCACGAGGTCGACGAGGTGCGGGCCGAATTGGATCGCGAACTCGAGCGCGATACGACGAAACGCGGCATCGCACAGGCCATTGCCGTGCGCGCCGCGCTGGCGACACCACAGGCGAAGCTCACCGCATGGGAGCGCACCGATGACGAGTCACTGACGAACGAGGAGGTGGCTGCCCTCGTCGCCGGCCTCACGCACCCTGCGTCGGTGCTCTGCGCTCAGAGCGTCGACCTGCAGGCGCGTTACCTCGATTCGCTGGAGCGGTGGTGGAACGGACGCAGCCAGGTCATCGCCTCGAAACTCGCCCGTGGGCTGTTCGGTGTCGTCACCGATGCCGGGGCCGCTCAGGCCTGGCTCGACGGGCGCGTCGAGGCCCCGGGAGCGTTGCGCCGCATCGTCGTCGAGGAGGTCGACCAGCTACGCCGCGCCGAGCGTGCCCGCGAGAACGCGAGCGCCGCGGCCTCCGTCTGAGTCAGAGGCTCGCGAGCTGGGCGAGGATCGGCACGAGCACGAAAGCCGCGAGCGCGACGAGAACGATGAGGCGACGGGTCTTCGGGGTCATGCCGCCGATTCTCTCACTGCGGGTTCGCGCACCGCGGCGTCGCCGCTCTGGCCGGCCGAGACGCTGGCCAGAGCGCTGACGCGCTCGTCGTCGGTGTTGTCGAGGTCGCGCTCGCTGCGGTGCAGCCGCGGACGCATCGCCATGACATCACGCGAGTCGTAGTGGCGGGCGTGCATGAGCGCCACCCCGGCGACCAGCGTTGCAAGGCCGACGGCGATGCTGCCGACGAGGATGGTCCAGCGGGCGCCGAACGTGTTGCCGATCCAGCCGATGAGCGGAGCGCCAACCGGTGTGCCGCCCATGAGGATCGCCATGTAGAGCGCCATGACGCGACCTCGCAGCGCCGGTGCGACGCTCAGCTGAACGGTGGCGTTCGCCGTCGTCAGCGCCGTGAGCGACGCGAGGCCGACGGGCACGAGGAAGATGCCGAAGAGCCAGACGTTCGGAGCGATCGCGGCGAGCGCCGAGAACACCGTGAAGGACACGAGCGCGAGCATGAGGAGCCGCAGCGACGGCGCCTTGCGGCGTGCGGCGAGCAGAGCGGCTGCGAGCGAGCCGACAGCCATGACCGACGAGATGACGCCGTAGGCGCGGGCGTCGGCGTGGAAGACCGTCGTCGCCATGAGGGCCGTCGTGATCTGGAAGTTCATACCGAACGTGCCGAGCACGAAGACGAGCCCCATGATGAGCTGCAGGTCGCGCCGTCCCTGGACGTAGACGAGCCCCTCGCGCACTCCCCCACGGCCCTTGCGCCGGGGCGCCGGACGTAGTTCGCGGGGGTTCATCGCGGCGAGTGCCACGAGAACGGCGACGAACGACAGCGTGTTGACGACCATCGACCAGCCCGCGCCGATGCTCGCGATGAGCAGGCCGGCGACGCCGGGGCCGATGAGGCGCGCAGCGTTGAACGAGGCCGAGTTGAGACCGACGGCGTTCGTCAGGCGGCTCTCGGGAACCATCTCGGAGACGAATGCCTGACGCGTCGGGTTGTCGAGCGCGGTCGCGATGCCCTGGGCGAAGGCGATGGCCATGACGGCGCCGAGGCTCGCGGTGTCGGTGAGCAGCAGAACGGCGAGCAGCGCCGAGGTGAGCGCGAGCGCGCTCTGGCTGAGCATGAGCAGGCGACGCTTCGGGTAGGCGTCGGCGAACGCTCCGGCGAGCGGGGCGAGGAGGACGACGGGCGCGAACTGCAGCGCAGTGACGAGGCCGAGGGCAGCGGCGTCGTGGTCGGTCAGCTCGGTGAGAACGACCCAGTCCTGGGCGACGCGTCCGACCCAGGTGCCGACGTTCGACACGAGTGCGCCGGCGGCGTACAGACGGTAGTTACGGATGGACAACGAGGCGAATGTGGGGCTCGTGGTACCTCCTCGGCTCGCGGGACGGGCGGGCGATCACGTCCGTCAACGCCGGAATGCCGCGGAATATTCCGTACCTATGCTTTGGTGACGCGCGTCTCGCCCTCGGGGTCGAAACCGTCGTCGTCGCCGTCGTCGTCCCTGTCGTCCTGAGGCCCGTCGACGAGGGTGATGTCGTCGTCGAGATCGTCGTCGCCCAACTGGTCGTAGGGCGGGTCGGTGTCGACCGGCTCATCGGCCGCCCGAGCATCGAGCGACTCAGTGGTCGGCGACCCTGCGTCGGACGGTTCATCGCGACCCGGCGTCGTCGGCAGCGCAGCCCCGCGCCTTCCCTCTGGGCTCACGTCTCCCCCGCGCAGCCCGAACGCGACCAGAACGAGCGCCGCGAGTTCCCGGGTGACGGTGCGATCGCCCTCCTGCCACGCGGCAGCGGGGTCCGGATCGAGCGATGCGAGGACGCTGGGACGCAGCGTCGTCAGGCCTTCGAGCGCGAGGAGACGTTCACCGCCCGGCATCGCGCGCAGGCGCGCGACGCGCCCGGCCCGCAGGGCGTAGCGAAGGCGGGTGAAGCACCACGGAATGAGTGCAAACAGGATGGGCACGAGCGCCGTCAGGAGTCCGAGCGTCAACGAGAGCCTGCCGAGACCGTCGGCGAGGTCGTGGCCCGACGCGGAGAGGCTGCGCCCCGTCGTCGCCGCGTTGTCGAAGGGGGTGCGCACCTCCTGGCCGACGAACGGGATCTTCGCGACGGCGCTCGCAGCGTCGTTCATGTTCTGAGCGAGCGAACCGCTGCCGGTTTCCAGCTTCGTCGCGCCGTCCTCGGCCACGAGCACGCGGCCGTGCACGATGACGCCCGCCCACACGGCGAGCAGACACCACAGCGCGAGCAGCGCGTCCGCAACGAGCTGACGCGTCCGCCGAGCCGAATCGTCGGCGTAGAACCGCAGGCTCATGACACCTCCCCCTTCGTTCGTCCTGTCCCCATCCTAGGAATGCCTTGCACCGCAGAAGGTCGCGTTCAGCACGCAAACCCATCCAGCAGACATCCAGAAAACTTCCAGACTCGACGATCAGAATGGTCGGTATGAGCACACCCGAGGCACGCATCCTCATCGTCGAGGACGACACCAACATCCGCGACCTTCTCGCCACGAGCATGAAGTTCGCCGGTTTCGACGTCGCGGTTGCCGGCAGCGGTAGCGAAGGCCTCGGGCTCGCCGCCACGCAGGATTTCGACCTCGCCGTGCTCGACGTCATGTTGCCCGACATGGACGGCTTCACCGTGACGAAACAGCTGCGTGACGGCGGCCGTGAGCTGCCGATCGTGTTCCTCACCGCCCGTGACTCGGTCGACGACACGGTCAAGGGCCTCACCGTCGGCGGTGACGACTACATCACCAAGCCGTTCAGCCTCGAGGAGGTCGTCGCCCGCATCCGCGCCGTGCTGCGTCGCACGAAGGCCGACGACGCCGATGGCCCCACGGTGCGCGTCGCCGACCTCGAACTCGACGACGACAGCCACGAGGTGCGCCGCGCCGGACGCGTCATCGACGTCTCCCCCACCGAGTTCAAGCTGTTGCGCTACCTCATGCTCAACGCGGGCCGCGTCGTGAGCAAGAGCCAGATCCTCGACCACGTGTGGGACTACGACTTCCGCGGCGAGGCGGGCATCGTCGAGTCGTACATCTCCTACCTGCGCCGCAAGATCGACGCCGACTTCTCCGAGCCGCTCATCCACACCAAGCGCGGCGTCGGGTACGTGCTGCGCGAACCGCGCTGAACGAGGCCACGCTCTGCCCTCCCAGTCGCCGCGTCCGACGCCGTCGACGCTCTCAACTCCCGGCCGCACGGCCCGCGAGCAGTACGCCAGGTTGCGGGGCGGCATTCACCGCTGGCCTCTTCGTGCACGCATCATCGCGGTACTCGCAAGCCTGCTCGGTGCTGCGATGTTCGTCGTCGGCACGGCCGGCTCCTGGCAGCTCGAGACCTACCTCGTGCAGCGAGAGGACGCCGACCTCCAGGCCGCCGCGCCGACCCTCGTCTCCTCGACGATCCAGCAGGAATCCGAAGAGCCGTACATGACGCGCGCGGTGCCGCTCAACGTCTACGCGGCACGCATCGTCGATTCCCGGCGCACCCACGACTACGTTCCGGCCACCGGCCCGCGCCCCGATTTCCCCGTCGTCTCGGCCCGAACGGCCCGCACGTCGGAAGGCACGCCGCAAACGATCGGCTCCCAGGGCTCGTCGACGACGAAGTGGCGCATGGTGCAAGGCATCGACGAGGCCTCGGGCCGCCCCTATGCGGTCGCCGTCAGCCTGTCGAACGTGCGCACGGTCGTACGCCGCATGCAGATCATGACAATCGCCGTCAGCTCCCTCGCACTGCTCATCGCGACGGGCGCAGGCCTGTGGGCCGTGCGCCGCGCGTTGCGCCCGTTGCGCGACATCGAGGACACGGCCGCGGCCATCGCCGCCGGTGACCTCACGCGCCGCGTGCCCGACCCGGAAACGACCGACGAGGTGGAGAGCCTCGCGCACTCCCTCAACGTCATGCTGAGCCAGATCGAGCGCTCGATGGCCGTCAAGGATCGCAGTGAGGAGAGCATGCGTCGCTTCGTCGCAGATGCCTCCCACGAGCTGCGCACTCCCCTCGCGACCGTCCGCGGTTACGCGGAGTTGTACCGCGTCGGCGCCGTCACCGACCCGGCCGACGTGTCCGCCGGATTCGGGCGCATCGAGAACGAAGCCAAGCGGATGAGCGCCATGGTCGACGACCTGCTCCTGCTCTCGCGCCTCGAGACCGAACAGCGCGCCGCGACGGTCGGTTCCGACTCGGCCGCGACCGCACGCCCCGTCTCCGACGTGGACCTCACCGTCATCGCCGCGGACGCCGTCGCCGACGCAGAGGCCCGCGTCACCTCACAGCGCTTCCGAGTGCGCGGCATCGACGGACCGCTCGGGCCCGTCACGGTGCGCGGAGACGAGCAGCGCCTGCGGCAGGTCGTGACGAACCTCGTGACGAACGCCGAGCGCTACACGCCCGAGGGCACCGAGGTCGACGTCCGCGTCGGGTACCTGCCCGGCCCGGACGGACGGCGCGATGCCGTGCTCCAAGTGGTCGACCACGGCCCCGGCATCCCCGAGTCGATGCGCGAGCGCGTGTTCGACCGCTTCTACCGCGCCGACCCGGCCCGCAGCCGCACCCAGGGCAGCACCGGCCTCGGCCTGTCCATCGTGGCCGCCATCGCAGCGGCCCACCACGGCACCGCGTCGGTCGACGAAACTCCTGGCGGCGGAGCCACGTTCACTCTCCGTCTGCCCTCCGGCCGCACAGCGGATCCACAGACAGACCAGGCCCGCTCAACCGATGCGCACCCACCGCCCACGACCCACTAACCTCGGTTCGAAGAAGGACCACGCGACAGCAGGAGTCTCGACATGACCGACCACCCGAACGCCACGCCAGACCGCCCGGACGGCGGGATGCGGCGCCCGCTGCCCGGTCAGCATCAGGCTCCTGCCACCGGCGCTTCCGACTCGGGCCGTCCCGGCCAGGGTGACACCTCGACTCCCTCGGGAGGCTCGCGCCCCGTCGACGCCACGCAGGAGATCCGTCCCGAACCGGCACGTCCGTACGGCCCCGGTGACCACCCGAACACCCAGGGCACGGCCGGACACACCGTGCCGCAGCCACGCCAGCAGCCGGCGCAGGCTCCGAACCCCCAACAGCAAGCGCCCTGGGGCGCTCCGGCCGGCGGGTACGCCGCGATGAACGCCCACCCCGGCGGTCCGGCTGCGCAGGGCCCCGCGGCCTCGGCGTTCTCGACGACCGACCAGGAGAAGGCGAAGAGCCGCAAGGGCCTGTTTGCTGCGGTCGGCGCCACCGCCGTCCTCGCAGCGGCGCTCGCCTCCGCAGGCACCTACGGCGTCGTGAAGGCAGGCGACGACGGCACCGGCTACACGAACGGTAACTCCACCGTCATCAAGGCCGACCCGAAGGACTTCGCCGACGCTGGCACCGTCAACTGGTCGGCGACGGCGGCCAAGGTGAACCCGAGCGTCGTCTCGATCTCGGTCCGTTCCGGCGACAACGGCGGGCAGGGCTCGGGCGTCATCCTCGACAAGCAGGGCAACATCGTCACGAACAACCACGTCGTCGCGGGCGGCGACCGCGGGGACGACGCCGAGGTGCAGGTGACGCTGCACAACAACCGCACCTACAAGGCCGACATCGTGGGCACCGACCCGTCCACCGACCTCGCCGTCATCCGTATCAAGGACGTGCCGTCGCTCACCCCGGTGGAGATCGGCGACGACAAGAAGCTCGTCGTCGGCCAGCCCGTCATGGCCGTCGGTAACCCCCTCGGCCTCGCGGGCACCGTGACGACGGGCATCGTCTCCGCGATGAACCGTCCTGTGACGACGAGCGGCGGAAACTCCGGGGGGTCGTCGACGTCGAACGACACCGTCGTGACGAACGCGATCCAGACCTCGGCCGCCATCAACCCGGGCAACTCCGGTGGCGCGCTCGTCGACGGCAGCGGCCGTCTCATCGGCATCAACTCCTCGATCGCGTCGTTGAGTTCCGGCGGCGGCTCCGGTCAGAGCGGCAACATCGGCATCGGCTTCGCCATCCCGATGAGCGTCGTGAAGAACATCTCCGACCAGCTCATCGACAAGGGCGAGGCCGAGCACGCACTGCTCGGCATCTCCACTCAGCCCACAGAGGTGAGCAACGGAAAGGCCACGCTCACCGCGGCGGAGGTCTCGTCCGTGAGCAAGGGCAGCGGCGCCGAAAAGGCCGGCCTGCGTGAGAACGACGCCATCATCGAGCTCGACGGTCAGCCCATCACGTCGGCGAACGCGCTCGTCGCGCAGGTGCGCTCACGCACGGTGGGCAGCACGGTGAAACTGACGATCATCCGCGACGGCAAGCAGCAGAACGTCCAGGTCACGCTCGGAGCCCAGCCCGCCAAGAAGTGACCTGAGGACGCGTCAGTTCGCAGGGCCCATCCCGGCAACATCGGGGTGGGCCGTGCGCGTCGACAGCGGCACCGAGCAGTGCGGCCGAGCCCGCTATTGTTGGCTCTCCCCCATCGCTCGCGACCCGAGGTGAGTCACCCATGCCCGCACCCACGTCGGACGCCGTCCTCACCCACGAACGCGAACACCTCGCCCGGGCGCGCGCCAACCTCGCCCGGATGCGGGAGGCGACACTGGCCCTGGATGCGTCGAAGGCGAGCGACGCCGTCAGCGGTGAGGCCCTCGGCGCGACGCTTGCCCGGCGCGTGGCGGCCCTGACCGACGACCCGTCGACAACCCTCTTCTTCGGTCGCATCGACTACACCGACCCGACGCAGGCCGCCGCCCACGAGGAACAGCTCTACGTCGGGCGCCGACACGTCTCCGACGAGGACGGCGACCCGCTCGTCATCGACTGGCGCGCACCGGTTTCGACGGTGTTCTACCGGGCCTCGCCCGCCGAGCCCATGGGCGTCAGCCTGCGGCGACGATTCGGCGTCGAGCGCGGCGAACTGACCGCCTACGAGGACGAGCACCTCAGCCACCCCGACGAAGGCGACGGCGTCGACGGCGACCTGCGCAGCGCGATCCTCGCCGAAGAGATCGAGCGACCGCGCTCCGGCCCGATGCGCGACATCGTCTCGACCATCCAGCCCGAGCAGGACGCTCTCGTGCGCGCGGACGTGACGACCACCGTCTGCATCCAGGGAGCGCCCGGCACCGGTAAGACCGCCGTCGGTCTGCACCGCGCCGCGTGGTTGCTCTACACCTTCCGGGCACGGCTCGATCGCGCCGGCGTCCTCGTCGTCGGCCCGAACGCGGCGTTCCTCGACCACATCTCCGCCGTGCTCCCGTCGCTCGGCGAGGCGCGGGTACGCCACGCGACGATCGCGACCCTCCTCTCGGGCGACGCCGACCCCGAAACCCCGAAGGAACGCCGCTGGGTCGTGCGTGGCACCGATGACGTGGCTGTCGCCGTGCTCAAGGGGGACGCGCGCTGGGCGCCCGTGATCCACCGTGCCGTCTGGGCACACGTCGGCGAACCGACCGAAGCGCTCGTCGTGCCGCGCGGCTCCCGTCGGTGGCGCGTGGCCGCCTACGAAGTGGCGGAGATCGTCGACGAACTGCGCACGCGGGGTGTGCGTTACGAAGCGGCCCGCGCGATGTTGGCGCAGCGGCTGGCGCACGCCGTCATGGTGAAGCTCGAAGCGTCGGGCGACTCGCCGGACGACCGGGTGCAGGACGCCATCGCGCGCAGCGCCCCGGTGAAGGCGTACGTCAAGGCGCTGTGGCCCAAGATCGACGCGGCCGGCGTCGTCCATCGGCTCCTGTCCGACGCCGACTTCCTCAGCGAGTGCGCGCGCGAGGACCTCGACGCCGACGAGCAGGCTCTCGCCCCGTGGGCGAAGCCGCCGCGGGCCAAGGGCTCGGCGCGGTGGAGCGTCGCGGACCTCGGGCTGCTCGACGAAGCCGCGGACGCGATCGAGCGCACGACGAGCCTCGGGCACGTCATCGTCGACGAGGCCCAGGACCTCTCGGCCATGCAGTTGCGCGCCGTCGGCCGTCGCTGCTCGACGGGTTCGGCAACCGTGCTCGGCGACATCGCGCAGGCGACGACGCCGTGGGCGCCCGGCTCGTGGGACGCCTCGATGGGTCACCTCGGCAAGCCCGAGTTCCACCTCGAGGAACTGCGTCAGGGATTCCGTGTGCCGGCGGCCGTCATCGAGTACGCAGCGCTCCTCCTGCCGACGATCGCGACGGGGCTCGCAGCGCCGGAGTCGGTGCGTTCCAACCGTGGACGCCTCGAGCACCTCAAGGTCGACGGCGCGCAGGCCCTCCCCGCAGGAACGCTGGACGCGATCCGCAGCGCGGCCAACGAGCCGGGATCGGTTGGCGTCATCGCCGTCGGATCGACGCTCGACGCACTCGAATCAGCGCTGCGTGACGCAGGGCTGGCCTACGGACGACTGGGCAGCGATCACGGCGATGCTGAGGATCACCAGATCGAACTCGTGCCCTCCGACGTGGCGAAGGGCCTCGAGTTCGACCGCGTTGTCGTGGTGGAGCCGGCCGACATCGTGGCTGCCGAAGCCGACGAGCTGACGGGGCTACGGCGCCTCTACGTCGTCCTGACGCGTGCCGTCAGCGCCCTGACGATCGTGCACGCCCAAGGGCTGCCGCCGCAGCTCAGTTCGAGCGCGGCGCCCGCAGGTGAGCCCGCTCGGCCAGTTCTTCGTCGCTGACGGGAACGAGCAGGTCGGCGCCCGGCGGCAGCACTGCCGTGACGGTGAAGACGGTCTCGGCGTCGTCGAGGTTGTTCGCGTCCTGGTAGTGGATGAGGTCGCCGCCCGGCTCCCAGAACGCCTGCCCCGCGCGGATGATGCGCTCGGGTTCACCCTCGATCTCGAAGCGCATCTCACCGGAGATGAGGTAGCCGAAGACGGGGCCGGGGTGGCGGTGCGGCGGGCTGCCCGCGCTGCCGGGCGGGAGCGTGACGAGCACCGTCGTCACGTCTGCGGGGCCGGGCACGTGTTCGACGTTCGCTTGGGACAGAACATCGATCCTGGGGTCGGTGTCGCTCACGGCCTTCTCCTTCGATTGATCACTCTGTGGCGATGGCGGACAGGATGTTGAGCTTCGACGCGCGTCGGGCCGGCCACCAGGCGGCGAGCACACCCACGAGGGCCGCGAGCACGAGGAAGAGCGCGAGGCGCCCGTACGGAATGACGAGGACGTCAACACCCGAATCGGCCTGCGTGCGCTGGAACAGCACCCCGAAGATCGTGCCGAGGACAACGCCGATGAGAGCACCGATGAGCGAGATCGTCACGGCCTCGAGGCGCACCATCGAGCGCAGCTGACGGCGGCTCAGACCGACCGCCCGTAGCAGCCCGATCTCGCGGGTGCGCTCGATGACGGACAGCGCGAGCGTGTTGATGATGCCGAGCACGGCGATGACGATGGCGAGACCGAGCAGGCCGTAGATGAGGGTGAGCATCGAGTCGATCGGCGCGCGCTGCTCGGCCGCGTAGCCCTCCTGGTCCTTCACCGTGATCGTCGGGATGTCCTTGACGACACCTTCGAGCCCGGCCTGCACCTTCTTCCGGTCGGCGCTGTCGGCTGCGAGGACGTGGAGCATGTTGTCCTTCTCCGCGCCGCCGATTGCTTCGAACGTCGGGATGGTGACGACGTAGTCGTCCTGACGGTCGTTGTCCTCCTTGTCGAAGACACCCGCGACGTTGACCGCGCGGGTGTGCGAGCCGTCGACCGTGATGCGCACCTGAGTGCCCGGCTTCCAGTTGAAGGCCTTCGCGACGTCCGTCGAGACGAGGAGCTTCGAGTCGTCGAGCGCGTTCGAACCCTGCGTCACCGTGATCGGTGCAACGTCGTCGAGGGTGGCCGCGTCGACGGCCAGGAAGGTGGCGGGAGCGTCGTTGGCCGTGCCGTCGCCGTACCGCTGGCGTGAGACCTCACGGACGCCGTCGACCTTCTTCATCGACGGCGCGATGCTCTGCGACATCGGCTCCGAGCGCTGGCCGCTCACGACGAAGTCGCCGCGGAAACTCTTGGCGATGAGGGCATCGATGCTGCCCGAGGCCGAGGCGCCGAACACCGTCATCATCGACACGAGCGCGAGCCCGATCATGAGCGCCGATGTCGTGGCCGCGGTGCGGCGCGGGTTACGCAGCGAGTTCTCCTCGGCGAGGCGTGCCACGACGCCCTGACGCCGGGCGAGGGCACCGATGCCGCGTACCACCGGGCGCGCCAGCACGGGTGTGGCCGCGATGGTGCCGAAGAGCATGAGCACCATGCCGGTGACGAACACCCAAATGCTCGAGTCGGTGATGAGCTGCGCGACGACGAGCGCGACGCCGATGACGAACAGGAGCGCACCGAACCACGCGCGACGGGAGACCGTCTGCTCGGGCTCGACCTGGTCGTCGCGCATGGCAGCGATCGGTGAGATGCGGGAGGCACGGCGGGCCGGAAGCCAGGCCGCGAGCGTCGTGACGCCGAGGCCGATGACGAGCGACACGATAATGGTGCGGGGCTCGAGTGTGAGGCCACCGGTGTCGATCTCGGCGCCGAGACGAGCGAGCAGGGCCGAGATGCCCTTGGCGAGCAGGACGCCGACGCCGATGCCGAGCACCGAACCGATGAAACCGACGACGAGCGCTTCGATGACGACGCCGCCGAAGACCTGACGCCGCGACGCGCCGAGCGCGCGCATGAGCGCCAATTCCTTGCTGCGCTGCGCGACGAGGATGCCGAACGTGTTGACGATGAGGAACGAGCCGACGAGCAGCGCGACGCCCGCGAAGACGAGGAGGAAGGTCGTGATGAACGACAGCGCGTCCTGGATTCCGGAGGCCGCCTCGTCTGAGGCCTGCTTGCCGGTGACGACCTCGAAGCCCTCCGGAACGGTGGGTTTGAGGGCCTTGACGACGTCGCCCTGGGACGTGCCGGGCTCGGCCTCGACCCACAGCGAGGTGTAGCCGTCGCGCCCGTCGAGGAAGAGCTTCTGGGAGGTCTTCGTGTCGACGACGGCGAGCGTCGTGCCGACCATCGAGCCGTTGGCGTAGGAGGCGAAGCCGACGAGTTTGCCGGAGTAGCGCGGCGTCTCACCGGTGGTGAGGATGCTCACCGTGTCGCCGATTCGGTAGCCGCCGCGCTCTGCCGTTTTCGGATCGAGCGCGATCTCACCGTTCTTCGTCGGTGCCCGGCCCTCGGTGATGTGGAGGCCCTCGGCGCCCTCGGCGGCCTTGGCTGTGTGGAAGTTGACGCCGAACGCAGGCGCCCCCTGCCCGCCGATGACCTTGCCGTCCTTGGCCAGGACGGTGGCCGAAATGGAGGTGACGACTCCGTCGACCTGCTTGACGCCGTCGGCGGCTCGGGCCTTCTCGAGCGCGCTCGGCGGGATGATGCGAGCGCCGAGGCGCGAGCCGTGACCGCCGTTCTCCTGGGCGAGGCGGACGTTGGCGTCACCGACGGTGCCGTTCATGATGCCGGTGAAGGCCTTGCCGAGGGAGTCGGTGAACATGAGCGAGCCGGCGACGAAGGCGACGCCGAGCACGATGGCGAACGTGCTCATGAGCAGGCGCAGTTTGCGCGCCCACACCGTCTTGAGCGAGGTGGCGAGCACCCTTATCGCCGCCCGGCGCGGAACTCGAATTGCTTCATGCGGTCGAGCACGCGCTCCGACGTGGGGTCGCGCATCTCGTCGACGACGCGGCCGTCGGCGAGGAAGACGACACGATCGGTGAAGCCGGCAGCTAAGGCGTCGTGGGTGACCATGACGATGGTCTGCCCGAGCCGGTCGACGCTGCGACGAAGGAAGCTCAGGACCTCCTCGCCGGAGCGGGAGTCGAGGTTGCCGGTGGGTTCGTCGGCGAAGATGATGTCGGGTTGCGTGACGAGGGCACGCGCACATGCGACGCGTTGCTGCTGGCCACCGGAGAGCTGGCTGGGGCGGTGCCCGAGTCGCGATTCGAGCCCGACGGCGTGGATGACGTCGTCGAACAGCTCCTGGTCGACCTTGCGCCTGGCGATCGAGGCGGGCAGCAGGATGTTCTCGCGCGCTGTGAGCGTCGGCACGAGGTTGAACGACTGGAAGATGAAGCCGATGCGGTCGCGGCGCAGCGCGGTGAGGCGCTTGTCGTCGAGGCCGCTGACCTCGGCGTCACCGATGTAGGCCTTGCCGTCGGTGGGCGTCTCGAGCGCAGCGAGGCAGTGCATGAGGGTGGATTTGCCCGATCCGCTCGGGCCCATGACGGCGGTGAACTCGCCCTCGTAAAGATCGAGGCTCACCCCGTCGAGCGCGAGGACACGCGCGTCGCCCTCGCCGTACGCCATCGTCAGGCCGTCGGCCTCCGCCGCGATCGTGCGTTCGCTCATGCCGCCAACCTAGCGCGCCGCACTGACAAGGGGTGGAAACGGCAGCGCCGTCGAGACCACGAGCCGGCGGTGGTCACAGACAAGGCAATGGGCTACGGCATCAACGGGATACCCGGGGCAAGGGAAGGTAGGGGCAGTCACGTGTCGGGGGTGCGCACCGTCCACAGGTGTGACGGCTGGGCGCGCCTGTGGATAACGAACAGCACCGCTCGAAGCGTCCTGCCTACCGTCGAACCCGAGGAGACGAACCCCCTCGCCTCCCCCGTTCGAAAGGCAGCACCATGGCATCGCAGTACACCGTCGACTCCGACGCGATCTCCACCCACGGCACCGACACGGCCACCCTCGTCACCGAGCTCGAGACGTCCCTGACGAACCTCAACACGAAGCTGACGACCCTGCAGACGCAGTGGAAGGGCTCGGCGTCGACCAACTTCTCGTCCCTGATGACGACGTGGCACACCGACATGACGAAGCTCAAGGGCACCCTCAGCTCGATCAGCTCGACGCTTCACCTCACGAGCAACGAGTACTCGACGGCCGAGGACACCAACATGCGTCGCTGGATCAGCGCCTGACAGCCCACTCACGCACGAACACGAAGCGCGCCCGCGCGAACCTCCACGACCTAGCGTGGAAGAACGTGCGGGCGCGCTTCGGACCTGCCGGCTCACAAGGCGGCGGCAACCTCCGTCGCCTGCTTGATGGCACGCTTCGCGTCGAGCTCGGCGGCCACATCGGCGCCGCCGATGACGGTCACCTTGCTCTCGTCGAGGCCGGGGATGAGGTCGCGCACCGACTCCTGGCCGGCGCAGATGACGACGGTGTCGACGTCGAGCACCCGCGTGACCGGCTCGGCGGCGTCGAACTTCTCCTGCGCCTCGCTCGACACCTTGCCCAGACGCTTGTCGAGCGCCTTGAGCTGCGGCACCATGCCGAGCGGCAGGCCGGTTTTCTTCGACAGCTTCGTCACCGGGCCCACGGGGCGCGGCGGCGCGGCGGTGAGCGTCAGGTGGAGGCCGTCATCGTCGATGCGGTCGTACGTGGCGCCGCCGATGAACTCGACCTTCGAGTCCTTGAGCGTCTGCCGGTGCACCCAACCGGTCGTCTTGCCGAGGCCCTTGCCCAGCGCCGTGTGCTTGCGCTGCACGAGGTAGACCTGGCGGCGCGGATCCTCCATCACCTTCTCGGTGATGTTGCCCGGCACCGTTTCGGAGTCGGTGACGCCCCAGCGCTCCATCCAGTGCTTGAGCGTCTCGTGCGGCTCGTGCAGGAGGAACTCGCTCACGTCGAAACCGATGCCTCCGGCGCCGACCACGGCGACGCTCGCGCCGGCCGTCTTCTCGCCGCGCAACAGTTCGTCGTACATGATGACCTTCGGGTGGTCGAGGCCCTCGATCTGCGGGCGACGCGGCACGACGCCCGTGGCGAGCACGACGTGGTCGAACTCGGCCAGCACGTCGGCGTCGGCCTTCGTGCCGAGGCGCACCTCGACCTTGAGCTCCTCGAGGCGACGCGTGAAGTAGCGCAGGGTCTCGGCGAACTCCTCCTTGCCGGGGATGTTCATCGCGAGACGGAACTGGCCACCGAGGTGATCGCGCGTCTCGAACAGCGTGACGGCATGGCCGCGCTCGGCGAGGTTCGTCGCGGCGGCGAGACCGGCGGGGCCGGCGCCGACGACGGCAACGCTCTTGGTGCGCTGCTTCGGCACCGGCAGGAGCACGAGCTCACCCTCGCGCCCGGCCTGCGGGTTGACGAGGCAGCTCACCTTCTTGCCGCCGAAGGTGTGGTCGAGGCAGGCCTGGTTGCAAGCGATGCAGGTGTTGATGAGGTCGGTACGCCCGGCCTCGGTCTTCTTGACGAAGTCCGGGTCGGCGAGCAGCGGGCGCGCCATCGAGACCATGTCGGCCAGGCCGTCGGCGAGCAGCTGCTCGGCCACCTCGGGCGTGTTGATGCGGTTGCTCGCGATGACGGGGATGTCGACCTCGGCGCGCAGCTTGCCGGTGGCCCACGCGAACGCGGCGCGCGGCACCGACGTCACGATCGTCGGGATGCGAGCCTCGTGCCAGCCGATGCCCGAGTTGAACATCGACGCGCCGTCGGCCTGCAGGTGCTGCGCGAGCGTCGCGATCTCCTCGAACGTCTGCGAGTTGTCGACGAGGTCCGCCACCGAGATGCGGTACAGCACGATGAAGTCCTCACCCGCGGCGTCACGCACGGCACGGACGATCTCGCGCGGCAGGGTCATACGCGCCTCGGCGCTGCCACCGAAGCGGTCCGTGCGGTCGTTCGTGCGCGCGGCGAGGAACTGGTTGATGAGGTAGCCCTCGGAACCCATGATCTCGACGCCGTCGTAGCCGGCTTCCTTCGCCAGGCGCGCCGACGTCGCGTAGTCGCGGATCGTACGCTCGACGTCCTTGGTCGTCATCGCCTTGGGGCGGAACGGCGTGATCGGCGACTTCTTGTTCGACGCGCTCTTGCTCCAGGGCGTGTAGCCGTAACGACCCGCGTGGAGGATCTGCATGAGGATGCGGCTGTCGTGCTCGTGCACCGCGTCGGTGACGATCTTGTGGCGATCGACCTGACGCTTCGCGGTGAGCATCGACCCGAACGGGCTGAGCTGACCGGTCGTGTTCGGCGCGAAACCACCCGTCACCATGAGCGCGGTGCCACCTTCGGCGCGGGCGGCGAAGTAGCGCGCCAGCTGCGGGAAGTCACGCTTCTTGTCCTCGAAGCCGGTGTGCATCGAGCCCATCATGACGCGGTTCTTCAGCGTCACGCCGCTCACCTCGAGCGGGCTGAGCAGGTGCTCGTAACTCATGCGGTTCTCCTCGATGTACGTGACGCCTCGGGCGCCTCGGTGGTCTCGTGTCGGATGGCAGTCGGTGGGGTGTCTGCGACGGGAACGTCGGAGGCTCCGAACAGGTCGAGCATCTCGTCGCACCACGCGAGCAGGGACTGCTCGGTGAGGATGCCGCCGCGCAGCACCGCGTACAGCGGACGCTCCTCGTCGGTGAGCGCTTCGACGTCCGGGTAGTGCTTGGCACGGTTCGCCTCGAAGTAGGCGAGCTGTTCGGCGTGCTCGGCGCGCCGGCGTCGAATGTCGGCGACGACGGCGTCCTCGTCACCGAAGCCCATGCCGCGGATCTTGACGGCGAACTCCGAGCGCAGCTGTTCGCTCGGGGTGGGCTCCCGCGTCCAGCGCAGCAACTCTTCGCGACCGAGATCGGTGACGGCGTAAACCCGTCGATCCGGGCGCCCCTCCCCCGGTTCGATGCGGACGGCGAGCAGGCCGTCCTCGGCCATGCGCCCGAGGACGCGGTAGATCTGTTGGTGCGTGGCTCGCCAGAAGAAGCCGAGCGAGCGGTCGAAGCGACGCGTCAGGTCGTACCCGGTGGCCTCCTGCTCCGCGAGGGAGACGAGGAGCGCGTGCTGCAACGACATGCACTTAGTTTCATATGCGCGCAGGTGCATGTCAACGCGGGCAGCGTGAAGCCACCCAAGGGCTGGGTTGAAGGGTTCAGCGACTCACGCCGACAGCGTGCGGCCCCCTGCGTCGAGGGCGTAGCGGTACTCGGCGAGCGACGCGGCGAGCGCGTGATCGTGCGTGACGAGCAGGATGCCCAACCCGTCAGCCGCGCGGCGCCGGAGAGCGTCAGCGATGGCCGTCGACGTGATCGGGTCGAGGTGGGCCGTGGCCTCGTCGGCGAGGAGGTAGCGCGGCCCCTGAGCGAGGGCTCGGGCGAGAAGCAGCCGCTGGAGCTGCCCTCCGGAAACCTCACGAGGCAACCGGTCGAGCACCGAGCCGTCGAGGCCCACCTCCTCCGCGAGCGCCACGGCATCGACCTGCCTGCCACGCAGACGGGCCGCCAGCTGGATCGCGTCGCCAAGGCGCATGCGCGGATCGGCCGCCGCGAGCGGGTGTTGGGTGAGCAGCGCGGTGTGGCCACTCAACCGCCCCCCGGCACGCACGGGTTCGTCGTCGCAGCGCACCTCACCGACACTCGGGGCGAGGAGCCCGGCGAGCAGTCGCGTCAGTGTCGACTTGCCGCTACCCGAGGGGCCCACGAGGGCCGTGACGGCGCCCGGGAGCACCTCGAGGTCGAGCGGACCGACCTGCGCGCCGTTCGCGCCCGGGTAGGTGTACGCCACCTGGCGTGCCACGAGACTCATCGCTCCCCCTGCCCGACGCGCGCCGCCGTCGCCGTGAGTGCCCGCAGGTAGTCGTCGGACGTCTCGGCGGCCAACGCTGCAGGCTCGGTGTGCGCCACGAGGACGCCGTCACGCAGCACCGCCACGCGGTCGACGAGGTCGCCGCTCAGCACGGCGTCGATCTCGTGCGTCACGACGAGGACGGCGACGCCGGCGTCGTCCGCAATGCCGCGCAGCACGGCGAGCAACTGCGAGGCGAGTTCGGGGTCGAGGCCGGCCGTCGGTTCGTCGGCCACGAGCACCCGCGGTTCGGAGGCGAGCGCTGCGACGAGCGCCGCGCGGGCCAGCTGACCGCCGGAGAGCTGGTGCGGAAAGCGTTCGAGCAGGTTCTCGTCGAGGTGCACGAGCTCGCAGAGCTCGGCCAGGGCGCGTGCACCGTCATGACGGCGGTGCACCTCCTCGATCTGCCCGCGAAGGCGCCGGGTCGGGGTGAACGCGTCCGAGACGTCCTGCGGAACGTGGCCCACCTGCGCGGAGGCCGAACCCGGACGGTGCGGGTCGACGACGACATCACCCGCGACGATGCGCCCCTCGACGCGCGCGTCACGCGGCACCAAACCGCAGCAGGCCGCCACGAGCGTCGACTTGCCAGCACCGGACTCACCGACGAGGGCCGCCACCTCCCCCGCCGCGACCGCGAAGCTGATGTCGTCGCACGCGAGCGTCGTCTGCTCGCCGCGGCTACGACGCACGCTGACGTGCTCGAGGCGCAGCGCAGCGCGGTGGCCTGAATCGCGAGCGCCGGACGCCTCGTCAGAAGGCTCTTCCGACCCGGCCTGCTCGGCCTCGACCAGAGCGGGCGGCGCAGAAGCCCCACGTATGCGCTTCGCGTACAACGACGACAGCGCCAACGTCAGCACGACGAGGAAGATCGACGGGAAGACGAGCGGCCACCACTGCCCGGTGAGCAGCCCCGCGCGCGAGGTCGCGATGAGCGTGCCGAGGCTGGCCTGTTCGGGGCGCAGACCGATGCCGAGGAACGACAGGGTCGACTCGTGCCAGATCGCGTGCGGCACGAGCATCGTCACGGCGAGCGCCGTCTGCGGGGCCACCGCGGAGAGCACGTGGTGGCGCACGATCTGCGTCGACGATGCTCCGGCGACGCGGGAGCACGCGACGTATTCGGACGCGAGCACGGCCTGGGTCTCGGCCCGCACCACGCGGGCGACGGTGGGCCAGTGCGTCAGCGCGAGCGCGATGAGGATGGCCGTGACGGAGCCACGGAACATGGCGACGACGACGATCGCCGCAAGAAGGTGCGGCACGGAGGCCACGGCGTCGGTGACGCGCATGAGCAGACGATCCGCCCGCCCGCCGAGGCTGGCCGCCGCCGTCCCGACGGCAAGACCGAGCACTGTCGCGACGAGCGCCGCACCCAGCGCGACGACGAGCGAGACCCGCAGCGCCTCGGCCACCTGGACCGACACGTCGAAACCGAGCGTGTCGGTGCCCATGACGTGCGGCCAGCCGGGGGCCGTGCGGGCGGTGTCGTAGTTCGACTCGCGCATCCCCGACGACGCGAGCAGCGGCCACAACACGGCGTAGGCCGCGATGAGGGCGAGAACGATCGCCGGGCCGCGCCGTGGCCGCAAACCAGCAGAGACGCTTCGGGGGCTCATCGCTCCACCTGCGCTCGCGGGTCGACGACGAGCAGGGCACAGTCCGAGAGCCACGAGCCGAGCATCATGACGAGCGTCGTGGCAGCGGTGACCGCGGCGAGCAACGCGAAGTCGGCCGTCAGGGCCGCCTCCACGGTGGCGTCGGCGAGGCCGGGCCAGCTGAAGACCTCCTCGACGACGAGGGCGCCGACGACGAGCTCGGGCAGCCGCGCCCCCATGAGGGCGATGAGAGCGGCCGCAGAGACCGGGGCGATGTGGCCGCGCAGCACCTCACCGCGCGAGAGGCCGCGCACCTGGGCCTCACGTACGGCGCCGCTCCCGAGCGCCTCACGCACGGACTCGCGCAGGGCCAGGGCGAACCAGGGCACCTGGCTCAGGGCGAGCACGACCGCGGGCATGACGATGTGGTGCACCACGCCGCCGAACGTCACCGGCTGCCCGGGCTCGGTGAGCCCGCCGACCGGGAACCAGCGCAGGGTCACCGCGAACAGCGCGACGGCGAGCAGACCGATGACGAACGGGGGCATTCCGGTGAGGGCGAGCGTCACCCGTTCGAGCGCGCGATCGAGCAGACCGTCGGGGCGCAACGCGGCGACAGCGGCGACGCCGAACGCGACGAGCAGCGCGATAACGAGCGCGACGACCGACAGGCCCAGCGTCCACGGCAAGCGCTCGGCGAACACCGTCGTCACGGGCTGTTTGAGGCTGTGGCTCGCACCGAAGTCGCCGGTGAAGGCGTTCGCCATCCAGTTCCACCACGTCTGCCAGAACGGCACGTCAAGCCCGAGCGAGTCGCTGATCGCGTCGCGCTCGGCGCGACCCGTGTGCTCAAAGCCGTCCCCGAGGTAGGTGACGAGCGGGTCGAGCGGCGAGAGCGCCGCGAGCGCGAAAGTTGCCAGCGTCACCGCGGGCACGACGAACAGCGTCGCGAGGGCACGGCGTGCCGTGAGCACGCCGATCTCGTGACGCCGTTCCCCGAACCGACGACGAAGTGCCTTCACGCGATCAGTTCTTCTTCCACGCGCCCAGCGACCACCACGGGCCCCACGTCGTGCCGTGAGAGTGCGGCTCGACGATCGGCGCCGGGCCAGAGAAACCCTTGTCCCGCGAGGCGTACGTGTGGTGCAGGGTGGCGAGCACGACGTACGCCGGGTCCTTGACGTACTCGTCCTGCGCGGCGCGGTACTGCTTCGTCGCTTCGGTCTCGTCGGAGGTCGACTGTGCCGCCTCCAGAGCTGCGTCGACCTTCGCGTTCTTGTAGTTGCCGGGGTTGTCGAACGGCCCGGACGCGGAACCGCGCGAGTGCAGCGCGCGGTGGGCCTGGGTGTCGACGGTGTACGGATTGTCGCCACCACCGAGCATGACGGCCGTCGTGCGCATCTTGGGTTCGATGTCGTCCCAGCTGCCGCCCCACAGCTTCACGTTGACGCCGAGGCCGCGCAACTGGTCGGCGAAGGCGGAGGCCAGTTCGCGGCGCAGGGTGTCGGACGCGGGGTAGGCGAGCGTCAGCTCGGCGCGCTTGCCGTCCTTCGTGCGGACACCGTCGGCGCCCTTCTTCCACCCCGCCTCGTCGAGGAGTTTCTCGGCCTCGGCCTTGCGGGCTGCACCCTTGGCCTTCGTGAAGTCGACGTCGGCGTGCTGGGGGAAGACCTTCGTGATGGGGCTGACCTCCGGGGTGCCGCGCCCGGCGAGCACCTTCTCGACGAGCGCCTCGCGGTCCACCCCGATGTTGAGCGCACGGCGCGTCTCGGGCTGGGAGGTGATCGGCACGGACACCGGCAGCGAAACCCCACGCCAGTCGGCGGAGCGCACACCGGTGACCTTGAGGCCGTCACGCCCCTCGACGCTCTTGGCCAGGCGCGGCGGCAGCGCGGAGCCGTCGACCTGCCCGGAGACGACCTGCTGCATGCGGGCGTTGTCGTCCTCGACGTGACGGATGACGACCTTGTCCACCTCGGGCTTGCCGCTGCGGTACTTGTCGTTGGCCACGAACGTGGCCTCGTTCGGCGCGAGCTTCTGGAGCTTGAACGGGCCCGTGCCGACGGGCTTGGTGTTGAGCTCGGAGCTCGCCGCGTCACCCGAGGTGACCTTCTCGCTCGGCGCGATGCCGAGGAGCAGGCGCGAGGCGAAGCCGCCGTTCGGCGCCTTGAGGCGGAAGACGACCGTGGAGGCGTCCGGCGTCTCCACCTTGTCGATGAGGCGGTAGTCGTCGGCGATCGGCGACGCGGACTTCGGGTCGAGCACCGCGCGGTAGGTGGCCGCAACGTCCTTGGAGTCGAAGGCGCTGCCGTCGTGGAACGTCACGCCCTTCTTGAGGCGCACCGTCCACGTCTTGCCGCCGTCGCTCACCTTCGGCTTCGACTCGGCCAGCGCGGGCGCGAGGTCGGGAAGCTCCTTGTCGTTCGGCGCCGACGGACGCAGGAGACCCTCGAACACAGGTGAAACGCCCGTCGCGCCGTAACCGGCTACCGGGTAGTACTGACCGACCGGCTCGGCATCTGCCAGCGTGATCTGGTTCGTCGACGACGACGCCTTGTCACCGTCCGAGCCCCCGGGCGCCGAGCACCCCGCCAGAGCCACTCCGAGTGCGGCCGCTGCCGCAGCGATGGTCGTCCTGTTCGCCGTGCGAACCATGTGCGTACTCCTTGTGATCCAGAATCCCCAGCGCCGAGGCGCAGGCCTACCCTAACGCCCTGGTGCGACGACGTCGCACATAGGCCGTGAGGCACGCGTCACTGTGCCGCCACCACGCCGGTCGACGCGCACAGCGAAGCGGGCGACCACCCGAAGGTGATCGCCCGCTTCACGCGAGGGGTGGGATCAGAAGCCCATGCCACCCATGCCGTCCATACCCGCACCGGCGGCGTCGCCGCCGGCGTTCTTCTCGGGCTTGTCGGCGATGACGGCCTCGGTCGTGAGGAACAGCGCCGCGATGGACGCAGCGTTCTCCAGAGCCGAACGCGTCACCTTGGCGGGGTCGATGATGCCCGAGGAGATCATGTCGACGTACTCGCCCGTGGCGGCGTTGAGACCGTGGCCCGGCGTCAGACCGCGCACCTTCTCGACGATGACGCCCGGCTCGAGACCCGCGTTGAGCGAGATCTGCTTGAGCGGAGCCTCAGCGGCGACGCGCACGATGTTCGCACCCGTGGCCTCGTCACCCTCGAGACCGGCGAAGGCCGACTCGGCGTCCTTCGTGGCCTGGATGAGCGCGACGCCACCACCGGCGACGATGCCCTCCTCGACGGCGGCCTTCGCGTTGCGAACGGCGTCCTCGATGCGGTGCTTGCGCTCCTTGAGCTCAACCTCCGTCGCGGCACCGGCCTTGATGACGGCGACGCCACCGGCCAGCTTCGCGAGGCGCTCCTGGAGCTTCTCGCGGTCGTAGTCGGAGTCGGAGTTCTCGATCTCGGCGCGGATCTGAGCAACACGGCCCTTGATCTGCTCGTCGTCGCCGGCGCCCTCGACGATCGTCGTCTCGTCCTTCGTGACGACGACCTTGCGGGCGCGGCCGAGCATGTCGAGCTCGGTGGTCTCGAGCTTGAGGCCGACCTCCTCGGAGATGACCTGGCCGCCCGTGAGGATGGCGATGTCGCCGAGCATGGCCTTGCGGCGGTCACCGAAGCCCGGAGCCTTGACGGCCACGGCCTTGAACGTGCCGCGGATCTTGTTGACCACGAGCGTCGACAGGGCCTCGCCCTCGACGTCCTCGGCGATGATCATGAGGGGCTTGCCCGACTGCATGACCTTCTCGAGAACCGGCAGCAGGTCCTTGATGTTCGAGATCTTCGAGTTGACGACGAGGATGTACGGGTCGTCGAGGACGGCCTCCATACGCTCGGTGTCGGTGACGAAGTAACCCGAGATGTAGCCCTTGTCGAAGCGCATACCCTCGGTGAGCTCGAGGTCGAGGCCGAACGTGTTCGACTCCTCGACGGTGATGACGCCTTCCTTGCCGACCTTGTCCATGGCCTCGGCGATGAGCTCACCGATCTGCGGGTCAGCGGCGGAGATGGACGCGGTAGCAGCGATCTGCTCCTTCGTCTCGATCTCCTTGGCGTGGTCGAGCAGCTGCTTGCTCACGGCGTCGACGGCCTGCTGGATGCCGCGCTTGAGCGCCATCGGGTTGGCGCCGGCCGCAACGTTGCGCAGGCCCTCCTTCACCATGGCCTGCGCGAGGACGGTGGCCGTCGTCGTGCCGTCACCGGCGACGTCGTCGGTCTTCTTGGCGACCTCCTTGACGAGCTCCGCGCCGATCTTCTCGTACGGGTCGTCGAGCTCGATCTCCTTGGCGATGGAGACACCGTCGTTGGTGATCGTGGGTGCGCCCCACTTCTTCTCGAGGACGACGTTGCGGCCCTTGGGGCCGAGCGTCACCTTCACCGCGTCGGCAAGGGTGTTCATGCCGCGCTCGAGGCCGCGACGGGCCTCCTCGTCGAAAGCAATGGTCTTGGCCATGTGCGTGGCTCCTCCACGTGACGTACGTAGTGACCGCACCAGCGCCCGCGACGGACGAGCCCGATCGTTCGCGCGGTCATGTCGCGCGAGCCCCGAACCCTCACTCATGCAGTCAGGTCTTTGTCACTCTCATGTTCAGAGTGCTAAGGCCATGATTAGCACTCGCCCCCTGCGAGTGCAAACGGCGACGGGGCTGCGACCGCCGTGTTCGCTCACAGCGGCAGACGCAGGTCGGGGTGGGCGCTCAGCTCGTGCGACGGCGTGAGGCGCGACGGCGCTGGATGCGCTTGACGAGCAGAGGGTCGGCCGCAAGCGCCTCGGCCGTGTCGGCGAGGGCGTTGAGTTGCTGGTAGTACTGCGTCGCGCTCATGCCGAAGCGCTCCTTGATGGCGGCTTCCTTGGCGCCGGGCAGCTTCCACCACTCGCGCTCGAAGGCGAGCATGGCGCGGTCTCGTTCACTCAGCCCGGGCGCCTCGTCGTCACCGGGGACGCGGGCACCTGCAGGGGTCTCGATGACGGGCATGCGACCAGGGTAGATCGTCGCCTCCTGCCCGCCCGAACACCAGGGCCAGGACAAAGGCGCGTGGATGGCGGGTTTGGCTGAAGATGACGCCGACGTCGCGCGCATCTTCACCCAAACCGACCATCCACGTGCAAGACGCTCGAGCCTCCGGCCCGTTCGGAGCACGCCGCGCGGTGAATCGACTCGCGATAGATTTGGCGGCATGCCGCAGCCGTATGACGAACTCGTACATCCCAGCTGGGTGGAACCCCTCGCGCCGGTCGCCGACCACATCGCCGCTGCCGGGCAGTTCCTGCGCGACGAAGTGGCCGCCGGGCGCGGGTACCTGCCGGCGGGCGAGAACGTCCTGCGAGCGTTCACCCAGCCGTTCGAGGACGTGCGCGTCCTCATCGTCGGCCAGGACCCGTACCCGACGCCGGGGCACCCGATCGGGCTCAGCTTCGCCGTCGATGCGCACGTCCGCCCGATCCCGCGCAGCCTGCAGAACATCTACGCGGAACTCAAGGACGACCTCGGCATCGAGCCGCCGGAACACGGTGACCTGAGCGCGTGGACCGACCAGGGCGTGCTGCTGCTCAACCGCTGCCTCACCGTTCAGCCCGGCAAGCCCGCAAGCCACCGCGGTCACGGCTGGGAGAACGTCACGGCGCAGGCCATCACGGCGCTCGTCGAGCGCAAGCAGCCCCTCGTCGCCATTCTCTGGGGTCGCGACGCCCGCTCACTCGCCCCGCACCTCGGCGACACCCCGACCGTCGAATCCGCGCATCCCTCACCGCTTTCCGCGCGCAGCGGCTTCTTCGGCAGCAAGCCCTTCAGCCGCACGAACGAGCTCTTGGAGCAGCTCGAAACCCACACGATCGATTGGCGTATTGCATGACGAACGACCTCCCCGCGCCCGGGGCTCAGGCATCCGAACAGACGCACCACGGTCTGCTCTGGCACCGGTACGTCGCCATCGGTGACTCCTTCACCGAGGGCATGAGCGACCACGACCCCCGCGAGGACGACGCCTACCTCGGGTGGGCTGATCGCCTCGCCGTCGACATCGCGATGCAGCAGGAGGAGCGGGGCGCGAAGCTCGAGTACGCCAACCTCGCGGTGCGCGGCAGACTACTCGCGGACGTCATCGGCCCCCAGCTCGACGCGGCCCTCGCGATGAAGCCCGACCTCGTGAGCATGGTGGGTGGCGGCAACGACATCATGCGCCCGTCGGTCAACCTCGACGATCTCGCGGCCGGCATCGAGGACGCCGTCGTCCGCCTCAAGGAGGCCGGCTCCGACGTCCTGCTGGCGACGCTCGTCAACCCCGCCGCGTCGAAGATCATGACGCGCCTGCGCCCGCGCATCACGTGGCACCTTGCGAACCTGTGGGGTATCGCGCAGCGGCACGACTGCTACGTGCTCGATCTGTGGTCGATGACCCCCCTGCGCGATCCGCGCATGTGGTCCGTCGACCGTCTGCACCTTTCCGCCGAAGGCCACAAGCGCGTCGCGCAGCAGGCGGCATGGACGCTCGGGCTTCCGACGACCGGCGAGTGGCTCGCCCACCTGCCGGCGCAGGCTCCGAAGCCGGTGCGCCAGCGCGTCGCCGAGGACGCCGAGTGGGCGCGTCAGTACCTCGCGCCGTGGGTGGAACGTCGTATCAAGGGCACGAGTTCCGGTGACGGTCGCCTCCCGAAGCGTCCCGAACTCACGCCCGTGGATCTTCTGACGGCCCGCTCGTTGATGGTCGACGACGAGGCGTGACGGCACGGGCATGGCGCCTCATGAGTGTGCCGGTTGCAGCAGCGCTCGCCATGAGTGCCGGCGGCTGCCGTGCGTCGGAGGGCGACGACAAGACCGTCACGGTGCTTGCCGCCGCGTCGCTCACGGAGTCGTTCACGACGTTGGCGCGCGCCTACGAGAAGGCTCACCCCGGCACCCACGTCGAGGTGAGCTTCGCGGCCAGTTCGACGATCGTCACCCAGCTCTCCCACGACGCTCCGGCCGATGTGGTGGCTCTCGCCGACACCGAGGCACCGAAGAAGCTGCCGAAGGATCTGGCCGAGGGCAAGGCGTGGACGCCGTTCGCCACGAACCGCCTCGAGATCGTCACGCCCCGCGGGAACCCAGCGCACGTCACGGGTCTCGCCGACCTCGCGAAGGTCGACACCGTTCTGTGCGCCAAGGAGGTGCCGTGCGGGCGCGCTGCCCACAAGGCCCTCACCAAGGCGAAGGTCGCGCCACACATCGTCAGCTACGAGAAGGACGTCAAGGCAACGCTCGCCAAGGTCGTCGCCGGTGACGCGGAGGCGGCGCTCGTGTACGCCACCGACGCCTCGAGCGCACGCTCGAAGGTGAGCGGCGTCGAGGTACCGACGGCCTCGAACGTCACGACGACACTGCCGATCACGGCGTGGAGCGACACTGCCGACGCGAAGGGTTTCGCGCAGTTCGTGCGCGGCGACGAAGGGCGACGAGTCCTGCAGGGCAACGGCTTCGGCCTGCCCGGCTGACGACGATGAGCGACGAGACGGCAAGCGCTCCCCCGCCTGCACGCAGGAGCGCAGGCACGGGTGACCGCGGCGGGATCGTGCTCGTGACACTCGCCGTCGTCGCTCTGCTCTTGATCGTCCTCCCCCTCGTCGCGCTGCTCACGCAGGTGCGTTGGGGCAGCCTCCTCGACGACCTCACGACTGCCGGTGCCCGCGAGGCTTTGTGGCTTTCGCTACGCACCACCGTGACGTCGGCGCTGCTCGCTTCCTTCTTCGGCACTCCGCTCGCCTGGTGGCTCTCCCGCCTGCGTGGTCGCGCCGCCGCCTGGACGCGGGCCGTCGTCACCGTGCCCCTCGTGTTGCCGCCGGTCGTCGCGGGCGTTGCTTTGCTCGATGCGTGGGGGCGCTCGGGGCTGCTCGGGCGCGCCGTGACGGCTGTGACGGGCGAGCCGGTGCCCTATTCGTGGGTCCGCGTCGTCATGGCGGAAACGTTCGTCGCGATGCCGTTCTTCGTCCTCGCCGCCGAGGGCGCGTTCCGCGGCCTCGACGCGCGCTGGAGCCGCACCGCCGAGGTGCTCGGCGCCTCCCGCTGGTTCACGCTGCGCCACGTCCTCGTGCCGATGACGCTGCCCGGCCTCCTCGCCGGGCTGACGCTCGCGTGGGCGCGCGCGTTCGGCGAGTTCGGGGCCACGATCACGTTTGCGGGCAGTTACCCCGGGCGTACTCAGACGGGGCCGCTCGCCGTCTACCAAGCCCTCGACATCAGCCAGGACGCCGCGACGGCGCTCGCGGCGCTCATGCTCGCCCTCTGCGTTGTCCTGCTCGCCCTGCTGCGGGGTCACTGGGTGGGCGCGGGAGGTGAGCGCCGATGACCGGCCTCTCGCTTGCCGGCACCACCCGTCTCGGCAACTTCGTCCTCCACGCTGCGCTCGACGCCGCACCCGGTGAGGTCATCGGTGTTCTCGGGCCGAACGGCAGCGGCAAGACGACGCTGCTCGAGGTGCTCGCCGGACTCACGCCCCTCGCCGAGGGCGCCCTCCACGTCGGCGGCGAGCGTTGGGACGACGGCGCACGGCACCTTCCGCCACGCGCCCGCCGCGTCGGGATGATGACGGCTCGCGGTGACCTGTTCCCCCACCTCAGCGCCCTCGACAACGTCGCGTTCGGGCTGCGGGCCCGCGGGGCCTCGAAAGAGGCTGCGCGAGCGAGAGCGCGTGAAGAACTCAGCCGCGTCGGCCTTGCCGCTGACCTCGCCGGGCGACGTCCGGACGCACTCTCCTCCGGCCAAGCCCAGCGAGTCGCGCTCGCGCGTGCTCTGGCGCTCGACCCGAGCGTCCTCCTGCTCGACGAACCGCTGTCCGCCATCGACGCACGGGGCCGCGACGACCTACGGGCGCTCCTCGGCGAGCGTCTGCGCGACCAACAGGATGTCGTGACCCTTCTCGTCACGCACGACGCCGTCGAAGCGCTCACCCTCGCCGATCGCCTCGTCTTCCTCGACGGCGGTCACCTCAGCGACGGCGGCACGCCGAGCGAGGTCGTGCGCCGTCCGCGCAGCCCGTTCGCTGCGCGCCTCGTGGGGCTCAACCTGTGGCGTGGGCGCGTCGTCGACGGCGCGACGCTCGTCACCGCTGACGGTGCACGCATCACGGCCGCCGGGGGCGAGCACCCCCCGGCAGGCGATCTTGAGCACCTCGCCGCATTCGCACCGAGCTCCGTGTCTCTGTGGCCGAGCCGTCCCGAGGGTTCCCCGCGCAACACGTGGGCGGTGCGCGTCGCGCAGATCGAGCACACCGGCACCTCGGCGCGCGTGCACCTCACGGGGGACGCGGACCTCGTCGCGGACGTGACGCTCGACGCCGTCGCCGACCTCTCACTCGCACCCGGAGTACCCGTACACGCCACGGTGAAGGCCACCGAGGTGACCCTCTACCACTGAGGTTCGGGCGGGCGTGACGCAGCCCACAAAGCCGCTTCGCCAGTCGATAGGGTTCGAGGCATGAACATCACGCAGAACACCGTCGCCCTCGTCACCGGTGGCGGCTCGGGCCTCGGGGAGGCCACCGCCCGCCGCCTGCACGACGCCGGAGCGGGCGTCGTCATCGTCGACCTGCCCTCGTCGAAGGGCGAAGCACTCGCCGCAGAATTGGGCGAGCGCGCCCGCTTCGTCGCCGCCGACGTACGCGACGAGGCCCAGGTACAGGCCGCCGTCACCGCAGCCACGGAGCTCGGGGAACTCCGCATCACCGTGTCCTGCGCCGGCGTGGCCACGCCGGGCCGCATCCTCGGCCGCAAGGGCGTGCACGCACTCGAGCAGTACAAGACGGTCATCGACATCAACCTCGTCGGCACGTTCAACGTGCTTCGCCTCTCCGCCGAGGCGATGGCGACGAACGAGCCGGTCGACGGCGACCGCGGCGTCGTCGTCATGACGGCCAGCGCGGCCGCCTACGACGGGCAGATCGGCCAGGCCGCCTACGCCTCGAGCAAGGGCGGCGTCGTCGGCCTCACGCTGCCTGCAGCGCGCGACCTCGCCGATCTCGGCGTGCGCGTCATGACGATCGCTCCCGGCACGATGGAGACGCCGATGCTCGCCGGACTCCCAGAGGCTGCACGTGAGGTGCTCGGTCAGGCCGTGCCGCACCCGTCGCGTCTGGGCCGCCCGGACGAGTACGCCTCGCTCGTGGCCCACATCGTCGACAACGGGCTGCTCAACGGCGAGGTCATCCGCCTCGACGGGGCTCTGCGGATGCCGCCGAAGTAGCGACGCCGCCGGCGTCAGCTGTGACTGCTGGCGCAACGACACCAACCCGACTGTCGGCGTCGTCGCGCCAGACCCGCTCCTCGGCGCCCTTGACCACACGGACGATGACGAGGGCGATGAGGAACAGCGCGACGCCGCCGACGATGTCGAGCACGAAGTGGTTGCCCGTGGCCATGACGTTCCAGTAGGTCATGGCGGGGAACAGCCACGCGAGGCGCGCCCACGTCGGACGGGTGTGACGCCACGTCTCCCACAGCGCGTAGGCCACCCAGGTCGACCACGCGCAGTGCAGGCTGGGCATGGCCGCGTACAGGTTGGCCGAGCGTGACGGGTCGCGCGCGAGCGCGCCCCCGAGGATGTTGTAGACGGCGTTGATGTCGACGACGCCGGGCACCGCGAAGCGTGGCGGCGCCATGGGCAGGAGCCAGAAGACGAGCAGGCTGGGCAGCGTCGTCGCGATGAGAAGTCTGCGTAGCCGTCGGAAGCCCTGGGGGTTGAACCACCAGACGAGCGCCAGGGTGATGGGCACGGTGGCGAGCACCATGCCGTAGTAGTAGCCCGCGGCGATGGCGAGCGGCGGCACTGCGGCGAGGCCGGCGTTGAGCCAGAGTTCGACGTCGATGTGGAGCGTCTTCTCCAGATCGAACAGTTCGTGCGCGTGGCGCACGGACTCGATCGGGCCTCCGCGGATGTGCTCCTGCGCGTAGCTGAAGTACTGGAAGAACATCCAGAAGATGAACAGCTCGAGCAGCAGCGCAGGACGCCCACCGACGGGCTTCGCGAGGTTGCGCACCCAGCGTGGCGGTGCGGCGGCGTCCTCGCCGAGCAGTTCGTCGTCCGAGGCCCCGATGCGCTCGCAGGGGGAGGCGGATGCCTCCGACGAGGGGCGCTCGGCACTCACGTGGGCACCTCCTCGTGCCGGAGAACGGATCGCCCGAGTCTATCGGGCAGGGTCACGACGAGCCGCCAGCATCGCGTCAACAGACGCTGCGGGCGGCGCGTGCGCACGGGTATCAGCTGCGGTCGACGAGGGCGTACGACGCGGCGGCGGAGGCCGCCGCAACACCGAGGACGGACGGCCAGGCGCCAACCTTCTTGGCGAGGGGGTGCGAGGCACCGAAACCGCCGAGGTACACGGCGCCGAGGGCGGCGGCCTTGGCGGCACCGGCCTTGGCGACCCAGGTGCGTCCGGCGTAAGCACCGGCGAGGGCGAGGACCACGCCGCCGAGCGGGCGGATCTGCGTCTCGCGGGCGGTGACGTAGCCCCCGAGGAGGCCGAGCGCTGCGAGGGGTGCGGTCTGGACGTCTGCTGCGGGCTTGAGGTTCATGACGACATCGTAGGAAACGAGTCTGAACCGTGCCTTGACGCCCCCAGCTCACCAGAAGGCACGCGTCACCCGGAGGTTCTCGCGGACATCGGCACACTGCGAGCGGAATTCACAGAGCTGGAGATGGGACTCGAACCCACAACCACCTGTTTCCCTGCGGGGCTCCTCGGCTGGGTACTGCTGGGACTCGGAATCCCCGTGTTTCCAACGGTATTCGCGTGGATGCGCGGGCCGTCTCGGGCTGGATCGGCCCTTCTCGGGACCAAATAGGAGGCGTGAGTGGAGGGGCTGGCCGGATTTAGCCGCCGACCCTGTAGCGGAGCAGAGGAGCCTGCCGGAGTGGCCGGGTCAAGGTGGACGGAGTCCATCACGCAGTGACGCGGAGCGCCCTTGATGCGGTCCGGAGGTGGGCGGAGGGTCGGAGGCGTGAAGGTGACGTGCGCTCAGAGCGAGTCGTAGAAGTCCTCGTCCAGCCGGAGCAGGGTGGCGACGTAGTCCGTCTGCACGCCGACCCGGTGTTTGAGCATGAGTTCGGCGAGTTCGATGCCGTTGATGGGGATGATGCGCACCCCCACGCGGTCGGCATAGTCGAGGGCCTCACGGGTGAAGGCGCACGTGGCGATGAAGACGCCTCGGTCGGCCTGCTGGCCCTGGAGTGCTCCGACGAAAGCTTGCATGGCGGGTCGGCCCACGGTGCGGTCTCTTGCGTAGCGCTTCGCTTGGGCGTAGATGCGGTCGAGGCCGAGCGGGTCTTGGCTGATGACGCCGTCGATCCCAGCGTCCGCGCTGTCGCCGGTGGACTCGATGTGACCCGCTGTGCCGTATTGCATCGCGCCAAGGACCTTCAGAACGAGGGATTCGAAGTCCTTCGGCGAGAGCTGCGTGACGCGTTCGAGGATCTCGGAGACGAGGGCGCCGTGGACCGTGGCGACGGTGGCGTCGATGATCTCCTTGGGGGTATCCGCGTCTGCTATCACTTCGTCGGTCGTGGTGACGGCGTCGGTCTCGCCCTGGGCGCGGTTGGGCTTGCGACTGCGACGTCGGAACTCTTGGAACTCGTCGAACTGCGCGAGGTTGGCGTTGGAGATTGGCCCGGCCGTTTGGCTCAGGAGTTGGCGACCACGGGGGTGATCTCGGCGTATCCGCGTCGAGGTCGCGAGACGACTCCGGCCTGCACCATGTAGGTGATGGCCCAGCCGACTCGATTGGTCACCACCAGCTGGCCGCTGCCGATCTTTTGGGCGCGGTCGGCCTCGCTCATGTGCATGACATCGGCAACCTGGTCGGGCATGGTCCGGAACTGGGTCTCGCCATTCGCTGCGAGGATCTCCAGGACGGGACGCATCATGTCCTCGTAGGTGGGGACCGACACGGTTGGCTCCGTCCGACAGGTGGCTGTGAGGCGGCATTCTAGCAACCGTGGCGCTTAGTGAAGGACGAAAGGACAGGGCTCCTCACGCGGCTCCGCCCTCGTCTGTGCCGAGCGGGCTCGGCACGGCGGCGGGCCGAAGGCCCGCCAGCTCGCGCCGGAGGCGCGCTTGAGTCAGTGAAGAAACTCCTCACACTCGCCGGATGGAGTCGGCTAGGCGAGCGCCGCTCACCGTTTGGTCATGCTCGCGCGACCTCCGTCGAAGTCTCGAAACGGGATGGAGCACTAAGGGACACACTCGGAACCTTCGCCGCCGAGAGGGCCGAAAATCCGCGCCATTCCGGGCAGAGCTGGAGATGGGACTCGAACCCACAACCACCTGTTTACAAGACAGGTGCGCTACCAATTGCGCCACTCCAGCACGCCGCCCGTGCCGGGCGACCACGCGATCCTACCGAACCTACACGGGGCCTGCCCGCCAGGCCACGACCAGGCGCGCTCTCCAGTGCAATTCGGTGGTCCCGGTGACGAAACATCGCGGCCAGATCGACAGATCTGCATCAGGAAACGCCGACAGGCCCCGCCGCTCGAAAGCGGCGGGGCCCGTCAGCCCTGGATCAACCGATCAGTGGTTGTTCAGGTAAGCCTGCAGAGCGCGAACCGTGCGGGCGTTGAGGTAGCTGGCGCCGTCGCGCGAGATGCCGACCTTCGTCTGGAGCGCAGCAACGGTGCGCGGGCCGACGATGCCGTCGGCGTACACGCCGACCTTGCGCTGCAGGGCCTTCTTCGTCTGGACGCCGACGACACCGTCGCGGAACGTGCCGACCCAGGCCTGGAGCTCACGGGCCGTGCGCGGGCCGAGAACACCGTCGACGGCGAGCTTGCCGCCCTGCGACGCGGCCGGGGCCGAGTACTTCACGGCCGGACGGGCGGCGGCGCGCGAAACCGGGGCAGCGGCAGCAGCGCCACCGTTGGCGCGGGTCAGACCGGCGCGAACCGAGCAGTGCGGCCATGCGCCCGGGCCCTGCACGCGCAGAACCTTCTGAGCGATCGCGATCTGCTGCTCGCGGGTGGCGAGGTGAGCGGACGAGGCGTACTGACCGCCGCCGAAGCCACGCCACGTCTGCTGCGTGAACTGGAGGCCGCCGTAGAAGCCGTTACCTGTGTTGATGTGCCAGTTGCCCGTCGACTCACAGTGAGCGACGCGGTCCCAGACCGAGGCGGCGGAGGCCGAGGAGGCCTGGGTGAGACCGGCACCGACGGTGGCGGCACCGGCGAGAGCCACGCCGGCGACCTTGCGGCCGGTGGTGCTTTCGGAAGCAGCGACGTGCTTGGGGGTGTAACCCATGGAGAGTGTCCTTTCCTGACGTACGCCTGTGAGGTGAGCTGTCGGGTTCGGGCAGTCAGGTGCCCGGCCGGCGAGGACCGGCTTCACCCCGAGACGCTCACCGTGCGGCGAGCGTCGGAAGTGGGTCCCCCACCCTCGTCTTCAGCCCGCGATCTGCGGGTGAAACGGCGGTGCCAGACGAGGTTTGGCGTGTGCACCGCCCACTGAATAAGTGGTTGTGTTGAGTTCTCATGTCGCCGTGACGACACGAGAAATACATCGTGCACAGCGAAGGGAACGTTACGGGACGAGAGACCTACGTAACAATCAGGTCGCGGTAACTTCGTGACAGATCAGGCCTTTCGGGCCTGAAATGTGATGCAGATCACACAAAATCCGCGTGATGTCAGCGCCGGCGGGCTCGTCGACGGCGTACCAGCGGCTTGTCGAGCGGGGCCGAGAGCACGTCGCCGAGCACCAGTCCGGTGCTGATCGCGAGGGCCACTCCGACGGCGCCGAGCATCGTCGTCACACCCACGCCGGACTGGGCCACCTTGGTGGCGCCGATGACCGACCCGGAGACCGACTCGTACATGCCCCGGAAGATCCGCAGGCCCGGCAGCAGCGGCGAGACCGCCGGCATGACGATGACGAGGGCGGGCGCACCGAGGCGCAGCGCCACGAGCCGCGCGGAGAACCCGACGCTGACGGCAGCGACCGCCGTGGCCGTCGTCGCCCCGATCCCGACATAACGCGTCAGCAGCGCAACCCCGACGACGCCGAGGGCTCCCGCCGCAGCTGTCGGCAGGAGCATCCGCACGCGGGAGCGCATCGTGACGGCGGCACACGCCGCACCGATGGCACCGCACGCCACCTGCAGGAGCAGGACCGTGGGCGGCATGTCGAAGCGCAGGGAGCCGGGCGATTGGAGGCTGAGGTCGAGCGCCCGGTCGAGGTTCAGCGTCAGCGCCAGACCGGCACCGACGCCGACGGTGATTCCCGCGCAGTCGAGGATGACAGTGAGAACACGACCCGACGCCGTGACGGGGTAGCCGGTGACGGCGTCCTCGACCGCGGAGGCCATCTGACGACCGGGCAGGAGCGCGACGATGCCGCCCGAGATGGCATAGGCGAAGTCGGCCGTCGACATCGTGCCGGGCAGGTTGTGGGCGACGAACTCCCCCACGACGCGGCTCTGGTGCGACATGTAGGCGAACCACGCGAGGGCCGTCGAGATGAGACCGCCGGCGGCGGCGCCGTAGAAGGCGGGGACACCGGCGTTGCTCAGGCGTCGGCCCACTCGGTCGACGAGCACGGCGGAGACGAACGCGACGGCGACGGCCATCCAGCCGCCGCCGAGGATCGTTGCGACGGATGCCGCGAGACCACCGAAGGCAACCGAGACGAGCCACCGCGGGTAGAGGCGCGGCATCCTCTGGATGCGCTTCAGTTCCTTCGTCGCCTCGTCGAGATCCAGGCCACCGGACACGAGCGACTCGACGAACTGGTGCACGGCCATGAGCCGAGAGAAGTCGCGCGTCGAGGAGCGCACGACACGCAACATCGTGAGGGGCTGACGGCCGTTCGTCGACGGGCTCTGCAACAACAAGGACTGGTTCGTGATGTCGACCTCGAGGCGGCGCAGGCCCGCGGATGCCGCGACGGCGACGACGCTCGCCTCGACGTCACGCGTGCTCGCGCCACAGCGGAGGAGCAACTCGCCCACACGGGCGGCGATGTCGAGCGCCTTCTGCTGCTCGGTGTCGTCGTCCGGCCCGCCCATGACGTTCGGGTCGCGATAGGGCGTGCGCTTGAGCGCGTCGGCGATGGGCAGCGGCTCGGTGACCGGCTCGCTGCGCAGGAAGCGCATCCGTGGCGGCAACCCCGGGGTCGGCGTGCTGGACGAGTCCCTCGAGGGGTTGGGCCCCGTGCTCGACTGATCCCGTCCGTACTGCGCCATGCCTCGAAGAATAGTTCGTGGGCCTCGACCGACCGTGGGCCCGCGCTGTGGGTGGGCTGTGGAACGGGGCCCGAAGCGTCAACGGATCAGTTGCCGAGGCCGGACGCCGGCAGGTACTCCGCGAGCGGATCGGTGATGCCGCCGGTGAGCGGAACCCAGGAGATGTCGCCGCCTTGCATGAACGAGCCGACGAGCATGAACAGGCCGAGACCGGCGAGCGCGGGCGCCACGATCCTGCCAGCCGACTCCGGGACGAGCGCCCGCACGACCGAACGTGAACCCCGGCGATAGCCGACGGACCCGGCGCCGCGCCACATCGTCCACTGACCCGCCACGGCCCCCGCGACGATGGGCAGTGCCCACCACGCCCGTGCGACGCCGTCACCGCGCACCATGGCCCAGCCGATGGCCACGAGCGAACCGACGCACGCGAAGACGAGTGCGGGGAGCACGAGGGCCGCGAGCGTCGAGACGAGAGCGCGCAGCAGATGCCAGGGCGAACTGGCCACGGCGACGGCGCCGTCGCTCTTTCGTCGCCCGGCCTCGTAGCGGCGAAGGACGGTCTGCGTGATCGTCGAGTCGCTGAAACGCGCCGCGACGTTCCACACGATGAGCAGGACGAGTCCGACGACGGGCACGAGCGCCGTGAGGCCGACCCAGAGCAAGAACATCGCCTGCAGCGTGCCCGAGCGGTGTGGCAGGTTGATCCGCGGATCGTGCTCGCCGGGGCGGCTCTGCGCCTTGACCGCCGAACCCGGGCGGTAGGGGCGCGCACCGTTCTGCGGCGCGCCGCCGTACGGGCCCTGCTGCGGCGGCACGGCCGGCGCCGGTTGCGGCTGCCCGTTCGCGCCACGCGACTGACCGAACTGGCCGTAGGCAGGCGCCGCCTGGGGCGCCCCGCCCGAACGCTGCGTCGGGCCGTCGTACGCCAACTGCTGCGGTCGCGATGCGACGGGGCGCTCGCTCACGGGAGCGACACGGGTAGCGTCGACGACCGGCATGACGGAGGTGGCGGCCGGGCCTGGGGCGGCGGGCGCCGGGGCTGCGGGCTCGCGCACAGGAACCACGGTCGTCGGTTCGCCGCGGGCGTAGCGCTCCATCTGGTCGACGACCTGGCCGGCCGAGGGTCGCTCCCCCGGCACGGGGCTGAGCGCGGCCGCGAGCAGCGGCCGGAGACGCGCGTCGACGCCGGTGAGGTTGGCCTGCCCCCGCGTCACGCGGTCGAGGACGGCCGGCATCGGCCCGCGCCCGAAGGGCGGCTCCCCCTGGGCGGCGAAGGCGAGCGTTGCCGCCCACCCCCACCAGTCCGTGGACGTGGAGACCGGGGCGCCCTCGACGAGCTCCGGCGAGAGGTAGCCGGGGGTACCCATGACGAGGCCGGTCGAGGTGAGGCGCGCGTCGTCGGCGATGTGCGCGATGCCGAAGTCGATGAGCACGGGGCGTCGACCCACCATGAGCACGTTGCTCGGCTTGAGGTCGCGGTGGACGACACCTGCGGCGTGGATGGCGCGAATGGCGTCGGCGAGGCTGCGCCCGAGGTCGGCCATCTCCTCCGCGCCCAGGGGACCGCGCTCGTCGACCACCTTGTCGAGGGGGTCACCGGGTACGTACTCGGTGGCGATGTAGGGACGCTCGCCGTGCGGATCGGCGGTGATGACGGCAGCGACGTTGGGGTGGTGGACGCGCTCGAGCGTGTCGACCTCGCGCGCGAGACGCGTGCGCGCATCGGGGTCGTAGGCGATGTGCGGGCGAAGAACCTTGACGGCGACCTCACGACGACGCGGGTCGGCGGTGTCGATCGCTCGGTACACGACGCCCATGCCGCCCTCACCGATCTTCTCCGCGAGCTCGAAGCGCCCCACCATCCGGTCGTTCCCCTCCGGGCGGCGTGAACTGACGCGGGTGGCCTCGTCGTCACGATCGCGCGGCGGCGCCGCCCGCGTGGCGTCGCCATCCGCTGCTGCTCCCCACGTGGTGCGCTGGGTCGACTCGTCGGCTTCGGCGCGGCGCGGACGGGGCAGACGGTGCCCGCCGCGTCGGGCGTCACCAGCGTTGTCGAGAGGCGTCATGACCCCACCGTAGGGCGCCTCCTTGAACTTCCGCTGTATCGGCGTGCCCGTGTCACGCGGTGGCAACCCGTTCGTCACCGAGGCGCGATAACCTCGAATCACCGGTGATCGAGCGGGAGTTCGTCGCCGGGCGAGCACCAGCGAACACGGGGAGCCAGCAATCCGATGAGCCACACGTACGACTTCGTCGTCGCCGCCAACCGCCTACCCGTCGACCGCGTCACCGGCGAGGACGGAAACGAGGAGTGGCGCCGTTCGCCGGGCGGTCTCGTCACCGCCATGGACGCCGTGATGCGCGGGCGTGAAGGCGCCTGGGTCGGCTGGGCGGGTGACCCAGGCGAGGCTCCGGAGCCCTTCGACGACGCCGGCATGCACCTCCACCCCGTGCCGCTGTCGGAGCAGGAGGTCGCCGAGTACTACGAAGGGCACAGCAACGACACGCTGTGGCCCGTCTACCACGACGTCATCGTCTCGCCGACGTTCAAGCGGAGCTGGCGTTCGGCCTACCGCACGGTGAACAAGCGTTTCGCCCAGGCGTGCGCCGACGTGGCCGCCGAAGGCGCCACCGTGTGGGTGCACGACTACCAGCTCCAGCTCGTGCCGCAGATGCTGCGTGAGCTGCGCCCCGACCTGCGCATCGGGTGGTTCAACCACATCCCCTTCCCCGCCGTCGAACTGTTCGCGCAGCTGCCGGGGCGCGAGGAGATCCTCGAGGGCCTGCTCGGTGCCGACTTCCTCGGGTTCCAGCGCACCGAGGACGCGGGCAACTTCCTGCGCGCCGTGCGTCAGTACCTCGAGCTCGAGGTCACCGGTGGCGTCGTCGACCTTGGTGACCGTGCGGTGCGCGCCACGGCGGTGCCGATCTCCATCGACACCGCGGGCCTGCGCGAGGTGCTCGAGAGCGACGAGGTGCAGGCACGCGCCCGCGAGATCCGCGAACAGCTCGGCAACCCGGACAAGATCCTGCTCGGCGTCGACCGCCTCGACTACACGAAGGGCATCCGTCATCGCCTCAAGGCCTTCGGCGAGCTGCTCGCCGACGGTCAGCTCGACCCGAAGCGTCACAAGCTCATCCAGGTCGCGACGCCTAGCCGTGAGCGGGTCAAGGCGTACATGGATCTGCGCGATCAGGTCGAACTCACCGTCGGGCGCATCAACGGTGACTTCTCGAGCATCGGCGCCACGGCGCTCACCTACATGCACCAGTCGTTCGACCGCGCCGAGATGGCCGCGATGTTCGCCGCTGCCGACGTCATGCTCGTCACGCCGCTGCGCGACGGCATGAACCTCGTCGCGAAGGAGTACGTCACGTGCTGCCCCGCCGACGGCGCACTCGTGCTCTCGGAGTTCACCGGCGCGGCAACCGAACTGAGCGAGGCCTACACGTGCAACCCGCACGATCTGGCCGGCCTCAAGCAGGTCATCATGCGGGCCATCACGGCGACGGAGGAGGACCGCGAGCGCCGTATGGACGCGTTGCGTTCGACCGTGTCCACCGCCACGGTGCAGGAGTGGGCCAAGCACTACCTCGCGGCTCTCGAGGCCGCACCAGCGCGGCCCGAGGACGAGAGCGACAACTCGTGAGCGAGTCGACGCCCCCGATGAAGGATCAGCGGTCTGACGCCGGGCTGCCCGTCGACCTGCGCGCGGCGATCGAGCACTTCGCGCGAGAGCCTCGAGTGCTCGTGGCCTCGGACTTCGACGGCGTGCTCGCCCCCCTCGTCCTCGACCCGATGAGTTCGCGCCCGCAGCCGGGCACCGTCGAAGCATTACGCGCGCTGGCGGAGCTGCCCGAGGTTGACGTGGCCGTCGTCTCGGGGCGCGACCTCGCAACGCTGGGCGAGCTGACGGGGCTCGCGGCGTCTGACGGGATCGTGCTCGTCGGAAGCCACGGTGGGGAGTCGAGCGAGCCGCTCACCGACGGCTCGTCGATGCCGTCCTCCGGCCTGGGCGAGGCCGAGCAAGCGGCACTCGAGGGTGCCACCCACGCGTTGGAGGCCGTCGTCGAGCGGTTTGGCGACGCGCGCGTCGAGCACAAGCCCGCCGGCGTCGTGCTGCACACGCGCGGCATGGACGACGCCGAAGCTGCTCGCGCCACCGCCGCTGCGCTGGCCGTGCCCGAGGACGTGCCCGGCGTGCGGGCCATGCGCGGCAAGTCGGTCGTAGAACTGTCGGTGCTCGACGTGACGAAGGGCAGCGCACTGGCCGCACTGGCCCAGAAGGTGGGCGCGGACGCCGTCGCATACTTCGGTGACGACGTCACGGACGAAACGGTCTTCGAGGCACTCGACGCAGCCGAGGGCCACGTCACGGTCAAGGTGGGTGAGGGCGATACGGCCGCCGCCCACCGCGTCGAGACGTGCGAGGTCATGCCGACGCTGTTGGACACACTGCTTGCAGCCCTCAGAGCCCGCTGAGGCGCCTTGCGTCCGCGTGGCGCACTCCGGTTCGCGTGATGCGATCTGAGCTGACTCGAAGTGCGTCAGGCGCCCCCCCCTGCGTCAGGTGCTCGAGTGAACCCTCACGGCGCCCGTGTGCGGACCTGTCGAGGCGCGCACGACGAGTTCGGGAGCGAACACCACCTCGTCGTGTTCGCTCGCCTGCCCCTTGATCTGCTGCACGAGGATGTCGACGGCGCCCGCTGCCAGTGCGGCGACGTTCTGGCGCACCGTCGTCAGCGGCGGTGCGGTGTGTTCGCACATCATCGAACCGTCGTAGCCGACGACCGACAGGTCACCGGGGACGTCGAGACCCTCGAGGCGTGCCGCTCGGATGGCACCCAGCGCCATGAGGTCCGAACCGCAGATGATCGCGCTGACCCCGCGCGCGACGAGCCGACGAGTCGCCAGTTCACCGCCTTCCAGCGTGAACCACGTGTGCTCGACGAGCACCTCGAAAGTCTGGGCGGCCGCGATCTCACGGAAGGCCTGCGTCTTGCGGATCGAGGGAATGTAGCGAGCCGGCCCGACGGCCAACCCGATGCGGTCGTGGCCGAGGCGACGCAGGTGTTCGACGGCGAGATGGATCGCCGCGCCGTCGTCGGTCGAGAGCGACGGCGCCGGCAGATCCTCGCGGTGTCCGTTGATGAGCACGAGCGGCAGACCGGCCTCGAGCATCTCGCGCTGGCGCGCCACGGACGCCGTGGTGTCGGCGTGGCGCCCGCTCACCTGGACGATGCCCGCGACGCCTCGCTCGAGCAGCATCGAGAGGTACTCGTCCTCCTGCACGCCGCCCGCGCTCGTCGGGCATAGAACCGCCGTGTACCCCTCCGCGGCGAGTCGGGTCGTCACGGCCTGAGCGAGGGCCGGAAAGATCAGGTTGTCGAGCTCGGGCACGACGAGGCCGATCGCCCCAGTGCCCGCACGCTGCAGGTTCGAGGGGCGCGAGTACCCGAGCACGTCGACCGCGGTGAGGACGCTCTGTCGGGTGGCCTCGGCGACGCCCGACTTGTTGTTGAGCACTCGGCTCACGGTCGCCTGCGACACCCCAGCCGCCTCCGCGATCTCCAACAGTCGCAGCGGCGAGCCCCCCTCGCCATGCACGTTCGCCATGTCTCCCCCAGAACTCGACGCGTACGTCGACCGTACAGTTCGCGCCTCCCTCCGAAATGATGTGTCTCGACCTTCGACGGGAGACGCCACTGCCGCCGAGGCCGTGAGGCGCCCGGCGGCAGTGGCGGGTGGCGGGACACTCACTTGACGGAGCCCGAGGTGAGTCCTCCGATGAGCTGCTTCTGGAACGCGAGGTAGAGGCCCATGATGGGCAGCGAGCACAGGAGCGCGCCCGCAGCGAACTGCCCGAACAGGGCGTTGCGCTGCTGACCGAAGGTCATGCCGTACAGACCCACGCCGAGCGTCTGCTTCGACACGTCGGTGAGGAAGATGCTCGCGAGCAGGAACTCACCGAACAGGCCCACGAACGTCACCATGAAGACCGTCACGAGGATCGGTCGCACGAGCGGCAGCGTCAGGGAGAAGAAGACGCGGGCGTGTGAGGCACCGTCCACGTGCGCGGCCTCGTCGAGTTCCTTCGGCACGGTGTCGAAGTAGCCCTTGAGCAGCCACACGTTGGAACCCATCGCACCGCCCATGTAGACGAGGATGAGGCCCCACAGCGTGTTGAGGCCGAACAGCGGCAGCACCTCGCCGATCTTCGTGAAGGTGATGTAGAGGCCGACGAAGGCGAGCAGTGCCGGGAACATCTGCAGCAGCAGGAGGGCCAGCAGCATCGCACGCCGGCCCTTGAACCGCAGGCGCGAGACCGCGAAGGCCGCACAGGCGCCGATGAAGACGCACAGGGTCGACCCGACGAACGCGATGATGAGCGCGTTCTTGTACCACGTGACGAACGGGTGCGACTCGTCGGTGAACAGCGCCGTGAAGTTGTCGAGCGAGAAGCCGCTCGGCAGCAGGCCCGTCGAGCTCAGCGTGCCGGCCGGGTTGAATGCGGCCGACATGAGGAACACGATCGGGAACAGCGCGAAGGCGAGCGCCAGCAGCGCGAGGGCGTGGCGCCACCACACGTCCCGGAAGCTTCCGCGAACCACCGCCTTCTTCGCGCTCGGCATTCGACCCGAGGATCTCGCGCCGGCCGACGAAGGGCTCAAGGTCGACGTCGTCATGGTCGAGGAGCTCGGCGCCGACGCATACGTCTACGGCAAGACGCAGGCAGACGGCGAGGAGTACCAGGTCATGGCTCGCGTCGACGGCCGCCGTCCCCCGAAGAAGGGCGACACGATCTTCTTCGCGCCGAAGACCGACCACATCCACCTCTTCGACGTCGAGACGGGCGAGCGCGTCAACGACTGACCCGCACTGCACGAGGTGAGGGGCGCCGCAGCCTGCGGCGCCCCTCACGCGCGTTCGGAGCTCGGCTGGTGGACACGCGGAGCGCGCGGAACCGGCACACCTATGCCAGATGGGAGAATGACGCGGTGGCACTCGACATCAAGGCCTCACGGCCCTACCCGGCGCTGTTCAGTCTGCCGTGGAGCACCCCGCTCGAGGAGTGGCCCGCCGACCGTCTGGCTGCCCTCCCCCGCGGCATCTCGCGTCACATCGTGCGTTTCGCCCGCGTCGACGGCCGCGTGTTGGCCGTCAAGGAGATCAAGAGCGACATCGCGTTGCGCGAGTACAACATGCTCAAGCAGCTGCGCCGCCTGCATCTGCCGTGTGTGGAAGCCATCGCCGTCGTCACCGGCCGAACCGCCCCCGACGGCTCTCCCCTCGACGCCTGCCTGCTCACCCGTCACCTGCAGTTCTCCATGCCCTACCGGGCGATGATCAGCCAGACGCTGCGCCCCGACGCCGCCACACGGCTCATCGACGCCCTCGCCGTGCTGCTCGTCAAGGTGCACCTCGTCGGTTTCTGGTGGGGCGACGTCTCCTTGTCGAACGCCCTCTTCCGCCGCGACGCCGGTGAGTTCGCCGCGTACCTCGTCGACGCCGAGACCGGCGAACTGCGCGATCAGCTCTCCGACGGTCAGCGTGAGCACGACCTCGACATCGCCCGCGTCAACATCGCCGGCGAACTCATGGATCTCCAAGCCGGCGGCATGCTTCCGGAGGACATGGACCCCATCGAGGTGAGCAACACCATCGTCGAGCGCTATCACGAGCTCTGGCGGGCGATCACCGACACCGAACGCTTCGACGCCAGCGAGGCTTGGCGTGTCGAGGAACGCATCCGGGCTCTCAACGAGCTCGGCTTCGACGTCGGTGAACTCGACATCACCACCGACATCGACGGCACGACGATGCAGATCAAACCGCAGATCGTGGAAGCCGGCTACCACTCACGCCGTCTGCGCCACCTCACGGGCCTCGAGGTCGGCGAGAACCAGGCGCGTCGCCTGCTCAACGACCTCGTGAGCTTCACCGCGAGCAAGAACCGTCAGAACGACGACGAGGAGGCCGTCGCCCGCGACTGGCTGGCCACGATCTACGAGCCCGTCACGCGCTCCGTACCGCCCGAGATGCGCGGCAAACTCGAACCCGCCGAGATCTTCCACGAGGTGCTCGAGCACCGCTGGTACATGTCGGAGCGACAGCGCCACGACGTGACGATCGAACAGGCCGTCGTCGACTACGTGAAGCACATCCTTCCCACGAAGCCGGACGAGAAGAACGTCATCGCGCCCGACATGACACCGATGCAGATGGATCTCAACCCCTGATCCGTGCGTCCTAGTGCGGTACGCCTTCGGCCAAGGCCAGCCCGAACGGGCTAGCGTGTGCGCCAGGACATAACGAACCACAAGGGTGGAGGAACAGTGAGCACCAACGATCCGCACGGTCCGGGCGGCCTCGGAGACCAGTTCAACGCCAATGCGCACGGCCAGAACAACGGCGGTCAGTACGGGCAGCAGCCTTACGGCCAGCAGCCGGGACACGACGCGTACGGTCAGCAGGGCAACCAGCACTACGGGCAGCAGCCATACGGCCAGCAAGGGCACGACGCGTACGGCCAGGGCGGCCAGCAGTACGGCCAGCCCGCGTACGGCGCGCAGCCTGGCTACGGCCAGCAGCAGTTCGGTGCCATGGCCCAGGCCCCGATGCCCTACGCGCACTGGGGCAAGCGCGTCCTCGCGTACCTCCTCGACACCCTGATCATGATGCCGTTCATCATCATCGCCGCCATTGCGATGGGCACGTCGATGAGCGACCTCGAGACCTCCAACGACGTGTACGGCAACACGACCACCACGGGCAGCCCGAGCACGGGCGCCTTGGCTCTCGGGATGCTGTGCTATCTCGTGGTTTTCGCGTTCTCCATCTGGAACCTTGTGTTCCGTCAGGGCACGACGGGCCAGAGCCTCGGCAAGAAGTGGACCGGTATCACGCTCCTCTCGGAGCAGACCGGTCACCCCCTCGGCGCCGGCATGACGTTCGTGCGTGGGCTCGCACACTTCCTCGACTCGCTTCCGTGCAACATCGGCTACCTGTGGCCGCTGTGGGACACCAAGCGTCAGACCTTCGCCGACAAGATCATGAACTCGGTCGTCGTGGAGAAGCCGAACAGCTGATCGCCTCACGCACGAACGAGGAGCGCCCCGACCGGATCGGTCGGGGCGCTCCTCGTGTTTCGCGTGATGCAGCCGCGCTGTTCGGCGCAGTGTCAGCGCGTCGAGCCCAGCCCGCGGTTCACGGCCACCTGGTACAGCGTGACGCTCGTGGCGATGCCTGCGTTGAGCGACTCGACGGAGGAACTCATCGGCACCGACACGATCTGGTCGCAGGTCTCCGCGACGAGACGCGAGAGGCCCTTGCCCTCGGAACCGACGACGACGACGAGCGGGCGGTCCGCCAGCTCGAGGCCGGGCAGGTCGACGTCACCGTCCATGTCGAGGCCGATGACGAAGAAGCCCGCCTTCTTGAAGTCCTTGAGCGCCGCCGTGAGGTTGCTCGCCTGAGCCACCGGGATGCGCGCAGCTGCGCCGGCCGAGGTCTTCCAGGCCGACGCGGTCATGCCGGCGCTGCGTCGCTGCGGGACGACGACGCCGTGGCCACCGAAGGCCGCCGTCGAGCGGACGATGGCGCCGAGGTTGCGGGGGTCGGTGATGCCGTCGAGCGCGACGACGAGCGGCGTGCCGGGCAGCTCCGGGTCGATGAGGTCGCCCGGGTGGGCGTAGTCGTACGGCGGTACCTGCAGCGCCAGGCCCTGGTGCACGGCGCCGTCGGTGAGGCGGTCGAGTTCGCCGCGCGGCGTCTCGAGCATCGGCACGCCCTGCTCCGTGGCGATCTTGAGCGTCTCGCGCACACGGTCGTCGGAGTCGATGCGGCTCGCGACGTAGAGCGTCGTCGCGGGCACGCCCACGCGTAGCGCCTCGAGCACCGAGTTGCGCCCGGCGATGACCTCGCTCGAGGTGCGCTCACGGCGGGCCCCGCTCGAACGTCGTCCGTTCGGGGCGCCCTGGGCCGCGCCCGATCGGGCCGCGGACTTGTACGCCTTGTGGTTCGGGCGTTCCTCCGCCTTCGGCGTCGGGCCCTTGCCCTCGAGGCCGCGGCGGCGCTGGCCACCGCTGCCGACCGTCATGCCCTTCTTCGAACTGCCCTTGCGAATCGCGCCTCGGCGCGAGGAGTTGCCTGCCATCAGTTGTCCTTTCCGCCCTGCCGCGCGAGACTCCAGCGCGCGCCGTCAGGGGTGTCCTCGACCACGACGCCGGCGTCGGCCAGCTGGTCGCGGATGGTGTCGGCCGCCTCGAAGTTCTTCGCTGCGCGGGCGGCCTTGCGCTGTTCGACGAGCGCTTCGACGAGGGCGCCCAGGGCGTCCATCGCCTCGTCCTGGCCGCCGGCCGAACGACCCGACCACTGCGGGTCGAGCGGGTTGACGCCGAGCACGTCCGTCATGGCGGCGACCTGCATGGCGAGTTTCTCGACGCGCTCCACGTCGGCCTCGTCGATGGCGGTGTTGCCCTCGCGGATGGCGTCGAAGCAGGCCGCGAGCGCACCGGAGACGTTGATGTCGTCATCCATGGCCTCGACGAAGGCGCGCGGCAGTTCCACACCGGCGACGTCGTCGCTCGTGAGCACGGCGTCGGCGCCGAGCGCACGACGCAGGAAGCCCTCGATGCGCTCGACCGCAGCCGCAGCCTCGGCGAGCGAGTCCGGCGTGTACTCGATCGTCGAGCGGTAGTGGACGGCGCTGAGGTAGTAGCGCACGACGATGGGCCGCACCGTCTTCGTCAGTTCGTTGACGGCGAGGGTGTTGCCGAGCGACTTGCTCATCTTCTCGCCGGAGAGGGTGACCCAGCCGTTGTGCATCCAGTAGCGCGCGAAGCCGAGGCCCGCGGCGTGCGACTGGGCCTGCTCGTTCTCGTGGTGCGGGAAGCGCAGGTCGATACCGCCGCCGTGGATGTCGAACGTGTCACCGAGCCAGCGTCGCGCCATGGCGGAGCACTCGAGGTGCCAGCCCGGGCGGCCTTCACCCCAGGGCGTGGGCCAGTTCGCGGAGGCGGGTTCGTCGTCCTTGCGCCCCTTCCACAGGGCGAAGTCGCGCGGATCATTCTTGCCACGCGGATCTGCGTCGCCCGCAGCCTCCATGTCGTCGAGGTTCTGACGCGTGAGGGAGCCGTACTCGGGGAAGCTCTTGACGTCGAAGTAGACGTCACCGGAGCCGTCGGACGCCGGGTAGGCGTGGCCTCGCTCGATGAGCATCTCCATGAGCTCGACCATGTCGGTGACGTGCCCGGTGGCACGCGGCTCGTACGTGGGTCGCTTGACGCCGAGGGTGTCGAGCGCGTCGCTCGTCTCGCGTTCGTGCAGGTAGCTCCATGCGAACCACGGCTCGCCCGCCTCGGCGGACTTGCGCAGGATCTTGTCGTCGATGTCGGTGACGTTGCGCACCAGCGTGACGTCGTAGCCGTGCCCGCGCGTCAGCCAGTTGCGCAGCACGTCGAACGCGACGGCGAAGCGCAGGTGGCCGATGTGCGGTGAGCCCTGCGTGGTGAGGCCGCAGATGTAGATGCCGACCTTGCCGGGGTTCACGGGTTCGAAGTCGCGAAGCTCGCGAGTGGCGGTGTCGAAGATCTGCAGAGTCACAGGCCCGATTCTATCGGCCTCCGCAGGCGTGCTCGCCCGGCCACGTTCGCGCCCCGGATCGACTGCAGGTGGATCCGGGGCGAGAACCCGCAGGAGTGGGTCACTCGTCCTCGAGGCCGACCTCTTCGGCGGCGAGCGTCGTCGAGTCGCCGTGGCCCGTGAGCACGACGGTGTCGCCGGGCAGGGTGAACAGCTTCTCGCGGATCGACGCCACGAGCGTCGGCTTGTCGGAGTAGGAGCGACCGGTCGCCCCCGGCCCGCCCTGGAACAGGGTGTCTCCGGTGAGCACCGCGCCGAGCGCGGGGACGAAGAAGCACACCGCACCCGGAGCGTGTCCCGGCGTGTGAATGACGCGGACGCTCGTGCCGGCCACCGTGAGCTCATCGCCGTCGGCGAGCGCCTCGTCGGGCTGCCATTCGTGCGTCATGTCCCACAGGACGCGATCCTCGGGGTGGAGGAACACGGGTGCCCCCGTGGCTTCGCGGACGTCACCGGCCGCAGTGATGTGGTCGTTGTGGGCGTGCGTGCACCAGATGCCGACGACCGTGCGGCCCGCAACGGCGTCGAGGATCGGGGCTGCGTCGTGGGCCGGGTCGACGACGGCGACCTCCCGGTCATCGCCGATGAGCCAGACGTTGTTGTCGACGTCCCAGCTGCCACCGTCGAGTTCGAAGGTGCCGGACGTGACGACACGCTGGATGCGCAGGCCGTCCTCGTGTGCGAGAACAGCGGCGCCCTGGTCGGTGAATTCGGCCATCAGAGGGTCACCACCGAACGCAGCACCTTGCCGCCCTTCATCGTGTCGAAGGCCTTCTCGACCTCGTTGAGACCGATCTTCTCGGTGACGAACTCCTCGAGCGGGAAGCGGCCCTGCTTGTAAAGGTCGACGAGCATCGGGAAGTCGCGCTCCGGCAGGCAGTCGCCGTACCAGCTCGACTTGAGCGCACCACCGCGGCCGAAGATCTCGAGCAGCGGCAGCGTGAGCTCCATGTCGGGCGTCGGCACGCCGACGAGGACGACGCGGCCGGCCAGGTCGCGGGCGTAGAACGCCTGCTCGTACGTCTCGGGACGACCGACAGCCTCCACGACGACGTCGGCCCCGAAGCCGCCCGTGAGTTCACGGATCTTCTCGACGGCGTCGTCCTTCTCCGAGTTGATCGTGTGCGTGGCGCCGAACGCCTTGGCGTTGCCGAGCTTCTCGTCGTCGATGTCGACGGCGATGATGGTCGTGGCGCCGGCGGTCTTCGCACCCGCGATGGCCGCGCACCCCACGCCACCGCAGCCGATGACGGCGACGGACTCACCGCGCGTCACCTGGCCGGTGTTGACGGCCGCACCGAAACCGGCCATGACGCCGCAGCCGAGCAGGCCGACCGCCGCGGCGTCGCTCTCCTCGACCTTCGTGCACTGACCGGCCGCGACGAGCGTTTTCTCGATGAACGCACCGATACCGAGCGCCGGCGTCAGTGCGGTGCCGTCCTCGGCGAGCGTCATCTGCTGCGTCGCGTTGGCCGTGTCGAAGCAATACCAGGGCTGGCCCTTCTTGCAGGCGCGGCACTGGCCGCACACCGCACGCCAGTTGAGGACGACGAAGTCGCCCACCTCGACGTTCGTCACACCCTCGCCGACGGCCTCGACGCGACCGGCCGCCTCGTGCCCGAGGAGGAAGGGGAATTCGTCGTTGATGCCGCCCTCGCGGTAGTGCAGGTCGGTGTGGCAGACACCGCACGCCTCGATCGCGACGACGGCCTCACCCGGGCCGGGGTCGGGAACGACGATGTCGACGACTTCCACTTCGGCGTTCTTGCTACGGGCGATGACGCCCTTGACGGTCTGGGACATACCGGCTCCTCAAGTGTTGTCGGGTCTGATCCCAACCTAGCGAGAACCGGTGACAACCTCGACCCGCGTCATGTCAGGGACGGTCAGTCGCGCGGGTAGACGAGCGCCGTGGCGACGGCGGCGATGCCCTCGCCGCGGCCGGTGAGGCCGAGGCCGTCACTCGTCGTGCCGCTCACCGACACCGGGGCGCCGCCGATCGCGGCCGACAGAGCGACCTGCGCCTCGTCACGGCGCTTGCCGATCTTCGGACGGTTGCCGATGACCTGAACGGCCGCGTTGCCGATCTCGAAACCGGCCTCCCGCACGAGCCGAGCAGCCTCCTCGAGCAGCGTGACGCCCTTGGCGCCCGCCAGCTCGGAGCGGTCGACGCCGAAGTGCTGCCCGAGATCGCCGATGCCGGCTGCGCTGAAGAGCGCGTCGCACAGGGCGTGAGCGGCTACGTCACCGTCCGAATGACCCTCGATGCCACGCTCACCCGGCCAGCTGAGACCCGCGAGCGAGAGCTCCCGCTCGTCGTCGGCCAACGGGTGGACGTCGACACCGATTCCAGTGCGCGGCAGGACGACGTGGGGCTGGCTGGTCATACGGGTTCGGCCTCCGAGCGGTCGGCGAGCAGGTGTTCGGCGACGACGATGTCGAGCGGTGTCGTCACTTTGAGGGCGAAGAGATCACCGTCGACGACGAGCACCTCTCCCCCGGCGCGTTCGATGAGGGCGGCGTCGTCGGTGGCGTCGAGCCCCGATTCATGCGCGGCCACGAGCACCGAACGACGAAACCCCTGCGGGGTCTGGACGGCACGCAGATCGGCGCGCACCGGCGTCGAGACGACGCGTTCGAGCGCAGGCGCGTCCGCTGCTCCGCCTTCTGCGCTCCTGCCGTCGTCCTCACCGTCGTCCCCGGCGGTCTGCGTGGCCTCGACGACCTTGATCGTGTCGACGACCGGCACCACCGGAATGACGGCGTCAGCCCCGGCCGCCAGGGCCGCGAGCACGCGCTCGGTGAGCTCCACAGGGGCAAGGCAGCGCGCGGCGTCGTGGACGAGGACGATGTCGCACTCGCGATCGAGCGCCCGCAGGCCACAACGGACGGAGTCACTGCGTTCCGCGCCGCCGGCCACGATCTCAACGGGAACGTCGCCGTCGGCGAAATCGCTGAGGACGTCGGCGAATTCGTCTTCGTGCGAGGCCGGAACGACGACCACGACATGCGACACGCCGCCCGTCGCCACGAGGCGACGAACGGCGTGCGTCACGAGGGGCGTACCCCCCAAGGTCACGAGCGCCTTGGGCTTTCCGGCTCCCAGACGGGTGCCGAGGCCCGCAGCGACGACAACTGCTCCGGCGTTCAGGACGCGAGCACCTCGTCGAGGGTGGCTTCCGCCTTGTCCTCGTTCGTGTGCTCGGCGAGGGCCAGCTCGGAGACGAGGATCTGACGGGCCTTGGCGAGCATGCGCTTCTCGCCGGCCGAAAGACCACGATCCTGGTCGCGGCGCCACAGGTCACGCACGACCTCGGCCACCTTGATGACATCGCCGGAAGCGAGCTTCTCGAGGTTGGCCTTGTACCGACGCGACCAGTTGGTGGGCTCTTCGGTGTGCTCTGCGCGCAGCACCTCGAACACCTTCTCGAGCCCCTCCTTGTCGACGACGTCCCGGACGCCGACGAGGTCGCAGTTCTCGGCGGGGACCTCGATGGTCAGGTCTCCCTGGGCTACGTTCAGCACGAGGTACTGCTTGTCCTCGCCCTTGATCTTGCGCACCTTGATCTCTTCGATCGTTGCTGCGCCATGGTGCGGGTAAACGACGGTCGCGCCGACTTTGAATTCCATGTGGTATTAGCCCCTTTCGCGACCTCCAGGATACCACGCAGCCGCGCCATTCCGGGGCGTGCGAGGCGGCCGAACCGCACATAGCACACCGAAGCAAGCCCCCCGATCGACCGCCCGAACGGGCGAGGCGCGCGACACGCCGAACATTCGGAAAAGTTTCGTTTTGATCACCGGCACGAGGCCCGGCTCACCACGTCGCTCACGAGGCGATAGTCTTGCGTGCGTGACGCGACGAATTGTGACCTCCAAGCGCCGTAGCGCCGGCGTGATGCTCGCGGCCGTGACGGCCGGTGCCACGCTCACCGGCTGCGGTCAGCTCATCAACCCGTACACCACCGAGCTGCAGTACGACGCCGCCGACGGCGTCTCGGCACGCGTCGGCGACCTTCAGGCAGCTGACCTGCTCATCGTCAACGACGGCGAGGGTTCCGAGGGCAAGCTCTCCGGTCTCGTGTACAACGCGGGTTCGTCCGACAGCCAGCTCACCATCACGGTGAACGGCGCCGACACCCAGGTCACCATCCCGGCGAACTCCAGCGTCCGTCTCGACGGCAAGGCCGACGGCAACGACGACAAGAAGGTCTCGCCCGTCACCATCTCCTCCCTCGGCGACGCGAAGGTGGGTGACCAGATCTCGGCCACCCTCAAGACGTCCCCGGGCGGCTCGACGCAGGTCTCCATCCCGGTGCTGCTCGACCAGTACCCGTACGGCGACGCCGACGTGGACCACGCCGAGTCCGAGACCTCCGGCGACGAGTCGCACGGCTCCGGCCACTGACCCCCGCGTCACACCACGTTCAACGGCTTCGGCCCCATCCCTCCTGTCGAGGGGTGAGGCCGAAGCCGTTCGTCGTGTGGGAGCGGCCGCTCACGCCTCCAGCTTGTAGCCGAGACCTCGGACGGTGAGGATGTGGCGCGGCGCACCGGGATCGGGCTCGATCTTCGCGCGCAGACGCTTGATGTGGACGTCGAGCGTCTTCGTGTCGCCGACGTAGTCGCTACCCCACACGCGGTCGATCAGCTGCATGCGCGTGAGCACGCGGCCCTCGTTGCGCAGGAGCAGTTCGAGCAGTTCGAACTCCTTGAGCGGCATCGAGATCTGCTCACCACCCACCGTCACGACATGGCGCTCGACGTCCATGACGACGGGACCGGCCTCCAGGCGGTCGGGCTCGAACTCCTCGGGCTCGCTCTGACGGCGCAGCACAGCCTTGATGCGGGCGAGCAGTTCACGCCCCGAGTACGGCTTCGTCACGTAGTCGTCCGCGCCCAGTTCGAGGCCGAGGACCTTGTCGATTTCACTGTCCTTGGCCGTCAACATGATGATCGGCACGCTCGAGCGAGTACGCAGCTGCCGACACACGTCGACGCCGGACATGCCGGGCAGCATGACGTCGAGCAGCACGAGGTCGGCGCCGGAGCGTTCGAACTCCTCGAGCCCGTCCGTTCCCGTCGCCGCGACGACGGCGTCGTAGCCTTCCTTCTTCAGCATGTAGGCGAGGGGCTCGGAGTAGGACTCCTCGTCCTCGACGACCAGGATTCGGGTCACAGCTTGTCCTTCGTCTCGGCAGTGCGGCCGGCGGCCGCGCTCACGGGTTCACGGGGCGTGTCGGCGAGTTCGGACGTCTCACGCCCGGCCCTCTCGCCGTTGCACGCGGGGATCTGCATCTCGAACGTCGAGCCGACGCCGGGTTCGCTCCACACGCGGATCTGCCCGCCGTGGTTCGCGCACACGTGCTTGACGATGGCCAGGCCGAGGCCGGTTCCGCCGGTCTGGCGCGACCGGGCCGGGTCGACGCGGTAGAAGCGCTCGAAGATTCGCTCGATCTCGGCGGCCGACAGCCCGACGCCCTGGTCGGTGACCTCAACGGCCACCGCGTCGTCCTCGCTCGACACGGCGACGACGATGCGGGTCTCGTCGCCGGAGTAGTTGACGGCGTTGTTGACGAGGTTGCGGCAGGCCGTCGTCAGGAGGCTTTCGTCGCCGAGCACCAGGTGCGGGCCTTCGTCGGTGCGTACCGACAGGCTGATGCCCCGCCCCTCGGCGAGCAGACGCGTCTCCTCGACAGCGCGATGCGCGCACTCGGCGAGGTCGACGGGCTTGGCCGTGGCGATGGTGTCGGCGCCCTGCAGGCGCGACAGGTCGACGATCTCCTGCACGAGATTCGACAGCCGTACGGTCTCGGTCTTCATGCGGGCCGCGAACCGGGCCACTGCCTCGGAATCGTCGGCGGCGTCCTCGACGGCTTCCGCCAGCAGACGCAGGCCGCCCACCGGAGTCTTGAGCTCGTGGGAGACGTTGACGACGAAGTCGCGGCGAGTCTCCTCGATGCGACGCGCCTGCGTGCGGTCCTCGACGAGCACGACGACGATGTCGGCGTTGAGTGGCGCCACCCGAACCCGCAGGTCGAGTTCGGCACCCTCGATGGGGCCCCGCGCCAGATTGAGGTCGGTCTCGATGACGCGATTCTCGCGCCGGGAGCGTCGCACGACGTCACGCACCGCGTCGTGGCGCAGATCGACGTCACGCACGAGACCGAGCGCGTCGACGTCGTCGCTGTGCGCGGCAACGCGATCCGAGCGGTCCACGAGCATCCAGCCCGAACGCAGGGTGCGCAACAACGCCTCGGCTTCTCCCGACACGGCAGCCGGCTGCGCGGTGGACGTCGGCGTGGCCGCCGGCGTCGCAGACGGCATGCGTTCGCGCACGGAGGAACTCGACGAGCGTCGACCGAACGCGTATCCACCGACGGCCAGGGGGACGCCGACGGCCGCACCGGTGATGAGGTCGAGAATGGCTGGCACCCCGTTAGATTACGCACAGGGGCACCGGGGAGCAGAACCCTCGGCGCCTCCCTCCGGGCACGTCGCCCAGTGTTCACCTCGGGGCTTGTCTTCGTTCACCGAATCGTGCGACTCTCGCCCGGAAACACCCCCATGCTGGGCATTGCCATGCCCTGAATCCGCCCCGCCCGGGCCCAGTCCAAGGAGGACGAGTGCGCGACGCATTCCACGAGGACCTCGACAAGATCTCCGATCAGCTCGTCGACATGACGAAGCTGGTCGGCACCGCCCTCGAGCGCGCCACCGCCGCTCTTCTCGAAGGTGACCGCACGATCGCCGAGAGCGTCATCGCGGCCGACGACGACATCGACGCCCTGCGTCGTGAGGTCGACGACCTCGCCGTCGACCTGCTGGCACGCCAGCAGCCGGTGGCCACCGACCTGCGCATGGTCGTCACGGCCATGCACATGAGCTCCGACATCGAGCGCATGGGCGACCTCGCCCGTCACATCGCGAAGGTCGCGCGCATGTCGGCGCCCAACGTCACCGTGCCCGAGAACCTGCGCCCGATCATCGCCGAGATGGCTCGCGTGGGCGAGAAGCTCGTCCAGGCGACGGGTGACGCGATCGGTTCGAAGGACGTCTACGCCGCGGTCGAGATCGGCCGCATCGACGACGAGATGGACGAGCTGCACAAGAAGGTCTTCACGACGCTGCTCGGCGACTGGGAGCACGGCATGGAGGCCGGCGTGAACGCCACCCTCCTGTCGCGCTACTACGAGCGTTACGGCGACCACGCCGTGGCCGTGGCCGACCGCATCGTCTACCTCGTGACCGGCCGCTACGGCAACCCGGACGAGGGCCTCACCCGCTGACGCCTCGCCGCACCGCTGACGGCCCGCTTCCCCGGAGGGAGGCGGGCCGTCAGCGCGTCAGGCGGCTGTTCGCATCTGGTGCATTTCTGGCCATCTGGCGGCGATATGTCGCGGCCGGATCAACAGAAGCGCACCAGCTACGACCAGCGGGGTGTGACGACGGCGCCCGCCCCTTCACGCGAAGGGGCGGGCGCCGTCAGGTGATGAAGCGCTCGGGCGATCAGGCCTTGCCCTGATTCGCCACGGCGGCTGCGGCGGCCTCGGCGGCTGCCGGGTCGAGGTAACGACCACCTTTGGTGACGGGCGTGAGGTTCTCGTCGAGCTCGTAGTACAGCGGCATGCCTGTGGGGATGTTGACGCCCACGATGTCGTCGTCACTGATGCCGTCGAGGTGCTTGACCATGGCGCGCAGCGAGTTGCCGTGTGCGGCCACGAGCACCGTCTTGCCGTCCTTGAGGTCGGGCACGATGGCGCTCTCCCAGTAGGGCAGGAAGCGCTCGATGACGTCCTTGAGGCACTCGGTCAGCGGCGCGGCGTCACCGAGGTCGGCGTAGCGCGGGTCGGCGTCCTGGCTCCACTCGCTGCCCTTCTCGATGGGCGGCGGCGGGGTGTCGAACGAACGACGCCACGTCATGAACTGCTCTTCGCCGTAGGCCTCGAGGGTTTCCTTCTTGTTCTTGCCCTGCAGGGCGCCGTAGTGACGCTCGTTGAGGCGCCAGTCTCGCTTGACCGGGATCCAGTGGCGGTCGGCGGCGTCGAGCGAGAGGTTCGCCGTCATGATGGCGCGGCGCAGCAGCGAGGTGTGCACGACGTCGGGCAGGAGGTCGGCTTCCTTGAGCAGTTCGCCGCCGCGCACGGCCTCGGCGCGGCCCTTGTCGGTGAGCGGCACGTCCACCCAGCCGGTGAAGAGGTTCTTCGCGTTCCAGTCGGACTCGCCGTGGCGGAGCAGAATCAGCTTGTACGTCATGGCGTCAGCCTAACGTCCGAGCCGTCGGCGTCCGGGGTTCAGTCGTTCTCCAGAAGGTGGCGGAAGGCCTCGAGGTTGCGCGTCGACTCGCCGTGCGTCGTGCGCCAGTGCCATTCCTTCTTCATCGACGCGAGGAAGCCGCGCGAGAGCACCTCGTTGAAGATGCCGTCGCTCGCTTCGAGCATGACGCCGAGCAGCCGGTCGAGCGCCTCACCGTCGAGGCCCGCGAGCGGCAGGCGGCCGGTGAGGTAGACGTCGCCCGCACCGTCGATGCCGTAGGCGACCCCCGGGATTCGCAGGTTGCGCTGCAGCAGGAGGCGGTAGACCTCCTCGTGGTTCTCGTCGGGGTTGCGCACGACGAACGCCATCGCCTTGAGCGTGCGATCCCCCACGACGAGCGACGTCACCGTCTTGAGCTTCTTCTCCCCCGGCAGCGTGACGACGAACTCGCCGTTCGACGCTCCGAGTTCCCATTCCAGCTCGGAGGCCTCCAGCCACTCCCGAACCGTCACTTCCGCTGCCTGAACGAGGTCGTCGGTGCTCATAACTCCAACCTACGCGGGCGGGCGGGGTCAGGGAACGATGGCGCTGGGGACGCCCGCGAGCGCGCGCGAGGCGTCGATGTCCGTACTCGCGTCGTCGTGGCAGGCGTTCGCGTAGATGTCGAGCAGACGATCGACGCTGACGTCCCAGCCGTACTGACGAGCGTGGGCGACGGCGCGCTCGCCGAGTTCCGCGCGGCGGGCGTCGTCGTCGAGCAACGACCCGAGGGCCCTCGCCCAGTCGAGCGGATCGTGGCCCTCGACGAGCACTCCCCCGTCACCGACGGCTGTGGGCAACCCGCCCACAGCGGCGGCGACGACGGGCGTGCCCGAAGCCGACGCCTCGATCGCGACGAGCCCGAAGGACTCGCTGTGCGACGGCACCGCAACGACGTCGGCCGCGTGGAACCACCGAACGAGCGCGCTGCGGTCGACGGGCGGCACGAAGTCGACGACGTCCTTGACGCCGAGGTCGCGGGCCAAGGTCTGCAGCGCGAGCGGCTTGTCGAGGCCGGAACCTGACGGGCCACCGACGACGACGAGTCGGAGCCGCGAGCGCCGCTCCGGCTGCTCGGCCACGAGTTCGGCCACCGCACGCACGAGCACGTCAGGGGCCTTGAGCGGCTGGATGCGCCCGACGAACAGCACGACCTGCGCGTCCGGCTCGACGCCGAGATGTACGCGTGCCTCGCGGCGACCGGCGCCGTCGGTCGGTGAGAAGGCGTCGAGGTCGACGCCGGGCGTGACGACCTCGACCTTCGACGAGTCGGCGCCGTAGAGCTCGATGAGTTCGCGCGCTTCACCCGGCGTGTTGGCGACGAGCTTCGTCGCCGCGGTGACGACCTGCTCCTCGCCGATCTCGCGCCCGGCGGGCTCGGGGGTGTCGCCGTCGGCGAGCTGGGCGTTCTTGACGCGCGCCATCGTGTGCATCGTGTGGATGAGCGGCACCCGCCAGCGGTCGGCGGCGAGCCAACCCACCTGGCCCGAGAGCCAGTAGTGCGAGTGCACGAGGTCGTAGTGCCCCTCCGGCTTCGACGCCCCGACGCGCATCATGCCTGCGGCGAACGCACAGAGCTGGCCCGGCAGGTCCTCCTTGCCGAGGCCCTCGTATGGCCCGGCCGCGATGTGGTGGACGGTGACGCCCGGCACGAGTTGCACCTGCTCGCCGAGGGCTGCGCTCGTGCGGCGCGTGAAGATGTCGACCTCGACGCCGCGCTCGGCCAACCGCTTCGCCGTCTCGACGACGTAGACGTTGAGACCGCCGGCGTCGCCCGTTCCGGGCTGCGACAACGGGGATGTGTGGACGCTCACCATGGCCACGTGCCGCACGGGACCGCTGCAGTCGCGGGCCGCGGAAGCGCTACCCAAGGGCTTGGTGAGAGATTCGTCCACGAACGGTCGAACGATACGTTGGGGCCGTGCATTCCCGACCTGTTGGCGCCGTGACGCGGGGGACGACGAACCCCAACCGTCTGCGCCGCCAGGACCGCTGGTTGACCGGCCCGCAGGCCTGGCGACTGCGCCGGAGTGACGATCCGCCGATCGTCGTCGACCTCGGATACGGCGCCTCCCCCGTGACGGCCGTCGAACTGCACGACCGACTGCGGCGGGTACGTCCCGACGTGCGGACGGTCGGCATCGAGATCGAGGCCTCACGCGTCGCGCAGGGGCGTGAGCTGCTCGCGCACAACCCCGGTCTCGCAGGCCTGTCGTTCCGTCGCGGCGGTTTCGAGATACCCCTCGACGCCGGCCGCAGCGCGACGATCGTGCGCGCCGCGAACGTCCTGCGTCAGTACGACGAGTCCGAGGTGGCCGGCGCGTGGGAGCGGATCTGCTCGCGCCTGGCCCCGCACGGCCTCCTCCTCGACGGCACCTGCGACGAGCTCGGGCGGCTCTCCACGTGGGTGGCCGTCACCCCCGACGGCCCGGTGAGTTTCACGATTTCGCTGCGTTTGGCAGGCCTCGGCGACCCCATGGACGTCGCACCGCGGCTCGTGAAGTCGCTCATCCACCGCAACGTGCCGGGCGAACCGGTGCATGCCTACCTCGCAGCGCTCTCTCGCGCGTGGGCGATCAATGCACCGCTCGCTCCTCACGGCGCGCGCCAGCGCTTCGTGGCGAGCGCCCGGACTCTCAAGGACGACGGCTGGCCACTGCTCGACGGCCCGACGCGATGGCGTCTGGGTGAGATCACGGTCGACTGGTCGGCTGTCGCGCCCCGCGCCTGACGGGGACGTGCGTCAGATGTCGACGCTCGCGACGAACAGCCGCGAGCCGGGTACGCCGGTGACGACGGCGTCCGGGTCCGAGGCCGACGACCACACACATTCGAGACGCTCCAGACGGATGGCTTCGTCACCGCAGCGCACCGTGACCGGTGCGTCGAGCGCGAGCATGACGGCGGGAGCGCCGCCGATCGGCAGCGCCGTCGGTGTTTCGTTCGGCCGTACCTCGAACAGCTCGAAGTGGGGCGCTGCTGTGGGGTGATGCAGCGTCGACCCATCTCCGTCTCCCAGGCGCCGCGGCTCCTGGGCTTCGACCGGCGTCCTGACATCGACGATCGTGAGCAGTTCCTCGACGTTCGTCTCCTTGGGCGTGAGCCCACCGCGCACGACGTTGTCGGAGTTGGCCAGCACCTCGATCGTCGTACCGTGCACGAACGAGTGGAGAACCCCCGCTCCGATGAAGTAACTGCGCCCGGGCGTCATGACGAGGTGGCGCATCGTGAGCAGAACAACGACGCCCACGTCACCTGGGAACTGCTCGTGCACGTCGAGCACGGTGCTCAGTGCCCGCGCGGTCGCTTCGTCGGCCGAACCTGCGTCGACGAGCGCCCGGACGGCGGCCACGACAGCAGCCACGAACTCGGCCCGGTCATCGGCAGGAACGTGGAGCAGGGCCTCCAACAACGCGTGCGCCGGATCAGCCGCGCCCCTCGCCTGATCCACGAGATCGGTGAGCGCGGGCACGTCGAGGCCGACAAGGAGCGCGCTCGCTTCGTCGAACGGCAACGACCCGGCGAAGGCTTCGCACTCGGTGAGCGGTACCCACGCCTCCGGTTTGGCCCAGGAGTCACCGTAGACACCCTCGGGGGCCGACGCCGCCCGCGCTGCGTCGGGATGTGCCTGGATGGAAAGCGCCCTGTCGGCGGCGAGGATCTTGAGCAGGAACGGCAGACGTCGACCGAAGGCGTCGAGCGACCCTGTGCCGAGGTGGCGTTCGTCGTCTCCGGCGATGTGTTCGTCGAGACCGCAGAAGTGCCCGTCGCCGAGGTCGACACGGGCCGGGCCGGCTTCGTGGGCGCCGACCCAGAGCTCAGCCTCGGGCGTGGCACTCGGCTGTTCGCGCCCGGCAAGCTGCGCCAGGGCGACGTGCGAGCCCCAGGCGTAGTCCTTGATCACGGGTTGGATGCGGTGCAACGCTCTTCCTCGACCTTCTTCCCGGCCACCCGGTCGGGCAACTCGGAACCGAGTCTAGTTCTGATGGTCCTCAGAAAGGAATGCGCCGACGACCTGGCGCACGCGACTGCGGTGGCCCCACAGCAGCCCGTTCTCGTCGAACACCTCGAGCCGGGCGTTCGGCAGATACTCCACGAGGCGCTCCGCCGACGAGACGGGATGCACGGTGTCGCCCTCCTGCGCGAGCACGAGTACGGGGAGCGTGAGATCGCGCAAGCGCTCGACATCGGGTACCGGCACGGCGTGGGGCAGGTCGCGCAGCGCCTCAGCCATCCCGGGGCCGAGGAAGACCTCAGTCTGCTGCTCGACCCATGCCCGCGCCGCGTCGTCGCCGCGCACGGCCTCGGGTAGCTCGGCTTCGAGTTGAGCGCGAATCGGGCCGGCGTCACCGCGCGCCGACGCCTCGGCCATGGCGCTGTACCGTTCGAGCCCCTCGCTGTTGCGAGGTGAGTCGATGACGGCCGGAATGACGAGGACGACGCGCTCGAACCGGCTCGGGTCACGTTGCAGGATGCGCAGGATCGACCCGGCACCCATCGAGACGCCCAGCGCGCGCGTGGCTCCGTAGGCGTCGGCGACGGCGAGCAGCTCGTCAGCCGTGTGGTCGTAGTCCCAGCCGTCGAACGCGGGCGCCGAGCGACCGTGCGAGCGAAAGTGGAAGAAGACGCGCGTGCCGTCGACGCCCGACGCGTAGGGACGCGTCGAGGGAATCGAGGCTCCCATACCGTGCGCGAACACGGTGACGGGTTCGCCTCGCCCTGCCCTGACGACCTCGAGAGGCCCCGACGGGCCGTCGATGAACTCAGCTGCCACAGCTGGTCACCACGGCCCGTAGGGGCCGCTCGAGTTGCCCTTGCCGGGCCGCACGAGCGGGCGGACGTCGGCCAGGAAAACGCCCGCGGCGACGACGCCGATGATGCCGAGCAGACTGACCGGACGCCCGAGTGAGATGAAGCCGAGCAGCGCGGCGACACCGGTGATGGCGACCCACGCGGGCTTCGTCAGCTTGCCGTGCGCCTGGAAGAGGTCGGCTCGCCCGCGCAACGCCTCGACGAAGGCCCAGACCTCGACGCCCAACAGGATGACGCTGAGGATGAGCATCGCGCCCATCTGGAGCTCGAACAGGAAATCCATGCCCTCACTGTAGAGGCGCTCTCCGACAACCCGCTGAGGGCGCCCACCGCGAGGTCAGCGGCGCTCTGCCTGGTGCGGGTTGACGAAGAACAGGACGGCCACGACACCGACCGCGACGACGGCCGCGGGAAGGTAGAGCGACTCGCCCATCGCACGGGAGAAGGACTCCGCTGCCACGGCGGGGACGCGAGCGCTGGCCCCCGCTTCACCCGCGGGCATCGAGTAGCCCCCGAGGTGGGACGCCAGTCGCGATTCCATGAGGGCTGCAATGGCGGCCGAACCGAGCACCGCACCGAGCTGGCGCGTCGCGTTGAAGACTCCGGAGCCCGCACCCGCTCGCGCGGGCGGGAGGGTCCGCGTGGCCGTCACGGAGATCGGCGCCCACATGAAGGCGTTGGCCAGACCGAGCACGAGGGCGGGGGCGACAAGCTGCCACCACGGGGTGTCGGAGTGGAGAGCGAGGCCGTACCAGACGATGCCCACCGCGAAGCACGTGAGCCCGAAGCCCGCGATGAGGCGCGGGTGCATTTGGTTGACGAGGCGACCAGCAACAGGCGCCAGCCCGAGCGTCAGCACCGCCGTCGGAGCCATGAGGAGGGCCGCCTGAGTCGGCGTCCAGCCGCGTACGCTCTGGGCCCACACCATGATCGGGAAGTTCATCGCCGTGATGGCGAGGCCCACGCCGAAGATCGCGACGTTGGCGAGCGAGAAGTTGCGGAACGTGAAGAGCACGAGCGGAATGAGCGGCTCCGCACGTGTGAGGCGCTGCCACACGACGAAGGCGACGAGGACGGCGATACCCGCCACGATGAGCAGCGGCACCGAGATGACACCCGTGATCGTGCCCCAGTCGTAGCGGTTGCCCTCCTGCAGGCCGAAAACGAGCAGGAACATGCCGATGCCGGAAAGCAGCACGCCGATCCAGTCGAACGTGTGCGTGTGGACCGGCAATCTCGGCACGAGCTTGAGTGCCATCACGAAGGCGATGATGCCGACCGGAATGTTGATGAAGAAGATCCACTCCCAGCCGACGTGGTCGATGAGCACACCGCCGAGGATGGGGCCGACGAGCGTCGCGACACCGGCCACCGAGCCCCACAGACCCATCGCCGTACCGCGGGTCTCACCGGGGAAGATGCGCGTGATGACGGCCATCGTCTGAGGGGACATGGCCGCAGCGCCGAGGCCCTGCAGAACGCGGGCCGCGATGAGCCCCTCGATGGACCCGGTGAGGCCACACCACAACGAGGCGAGCGTGAACACCGCGAGGCCCACGAGATAGACGTTCTTCGGCCCGTACCGGTCACCGAGACGCCCCGAGACGAGCAGTGGCACCGCGTAGGCGAGCAGGTACGCGCTCGTCACCCAGACCACCGCACCGAGATCGGCGTGCAGACCGTTCATGATGGCCGGCGTACCCACGGCGACGATCGTCGTGTCGAGCAGGATCATGAAGAACCCCAGGCACAGGGCCCACAGGGCCGGCCAGGGGTTGTCGAGGGTCGTGTTCTCGCGTCGCGGGGCCGCGGGCGTCGTCTCAGACGTCGATGATGACCGTGAAAGGTCCGTCATTGGTCAGTGCCACCTTCATATCGGCGCCGAAACGCCCGGTTTCCACCGCGATTCCCGAAGCGACGAGAGCGTCGGCGAGAGCATCAACGAGTGGTTCGGCGACGTCACCCGGGGCCGCCTGGCCCCACGACGGTCGTCGCCCTTTGCGCACGTCACCGTACAGCGTGAACTGGCTGACGACGAGCACGCCGGTGCTCGCGCCGCGCTCTGTGAGGTCGCTCACGGAGGCCTCGCCCGGCATGATGCGCAGCCCGGCGATCTTGCGCGCCATGGCCTCGACCTGAGCGTCACCGTCGTCGTGGGTGACTCCGACGAGGGCCACGAGACCGGGCCCGGGCAGTGCTCCGACGACCTCACCGCCGACCGTCACCGACGCCTCGAGGGCGCGCTGAACCACGGCCCTCATTCGGCGCCCGCTCCGGGCACCAAGAGGCGACCGGTCGTCGGCTCGCCCAAGGCTTCGGTGACGCCGCCGACGCGCTTGCCGTGACCGAGGATGTCGGCCTTGGCCAACTCGTCGAGCGCAGGCGAATCGATGCCCATGCGACGAAGAACCGCCGCCGCCACGACGGGCCGGGCGCGCTGAGCGCCGTCGGCGATCTTCACTGCGACCCCACGACCGTTGGGCAGGCCGATGGCATAGCAGGCCTCCGCGCCGTCCTTGGCGATGAGCCCGGGCACGCCGGCGACGAGGGTGGACACGTCACGTCGCGAGCCGCCGAGGAAGGCCGGAGCGTTGCGGATGGCTCGAGCAACCCGCCACTCGTGCGTGCCCTCGGGAGCTGCTGCGAGACGACCGAAGGCCCGCGCCAGGCCCGCCATCGACAGCGACATCACCGGGGCGCCGCACCCGTCGACACCCATGGCTGCCACCTCGTCATCGGCGATCTCGGCGAGGGTCTCGGCCATGAGCTGCTGAACCGGGTGGTTGGGATCGCGGTACGTCGTCGTGTCCCAGCCGTTGATCGTGCACGTCGCGAGCATGCCCGCGTGCTTGCCCGAACAGTTCTGGGCGATCGGGACGGGCTCCTGCCCCTCTCGGGTCCACCGCTTGCGGTCGACGTCGTCGTAGGGCAGGTCAGGGGTGTTCTGCAGGTCGGCCTCGCTCAGGCCGTGACGCTCCAGGATCGCGCGCACACCGTCGATGTGGAACTGCTCACCGGAGTGGCTCGAACACACGAGGGCGAGAAATTCGTCGGGTAGGTCGAGCCCGGCGCGCACCATCGCGAGCGCCTGCAACGGCTTGTTCGAGGAGCGCGGAAAAATCACCGCGTCGCTCGGTCCCCACGCCGCTTCGACGCCCCCGTCAGAACCCGTGACGGTGACGAGGCCGTGGTGCACGGATTCGACGAAGCCCGACCGGTCGACCCGTGCGAGCACGGGCGCCGAGGCGAGGGCGGCGGAGACGGTCTGCGCATCAAGAGGGTTCACACCTCCAGCCTAGGGGCGGACACCGACAACCGGCAGCCCGGCGGAGACGACGCAGGCCCCGCACCGCCGAAGCGGTACGGGGCCTGCGGCCTCACGGCATCAATGCTGCGTCACGATGCCGCCCGAGACGTTCGTGAACGTCAGTGCTTGTTCTTGAAGTCACGAGCCTTGTCGTCGATCGTGTGGCCGTCACCGTCACGGTCAGCGGTGCGACCGCGCGCGTCGTCGACGTCACGGTCGCCCGTGCGACCACGCGTGCCGTCGGTGTCGACCTCGACCTCCTCGTGGGCAACCTCGGTCTGCACACGCTCGGTGTCACGAACCTCGTCGACATCGAGGCCGACGCGCTCGACTGCGACGGTCTCCTTGTCGACGACCGGGCGCTCCTCGTGGAGCGTGACCGTCTCGGTCTGCTCGCCAAGGGTGACGTTCGACGCACGCTCGTTCATCGGCTCGCGCGTGACGTTGACCTCTTCGCGGCTGACCGGCACGTCGACCTGCTGCTGGTCGGTGACGACGTACTTGCGCAGGCGGGCCTTGCCGCTCTCGCGACGCTCGGTGCCGACGTTGACACGCTCCTCGTGGCGCACGACGCCTTCGCCGTCACGGTTGTCCGCGATGTCGCGCGCCTTGTCGTCGACCGTGTGGCCGTCGCGGTCACGGTCCGCGGTGACGTCACGGCGGTCGCCGTCGAAGTCACGGTCGCGGCCGGCAGCGCCTGCCACGCCTGCAGCACCAGCGGTACCCGCAGCGCCACCGACGGCGGCGTCGCGGTCACGGTCACCGTCGAAGTCACGACGGTCGCGGTCGCCGTCGAAGTCGCGGCGGTCACCGGCGCCGTTGCCGAGGCCGTAGTAGTGGTAAAGCGCCTCTTCCTGCTCGACGTCGAGGTGCTTGTCGGCGTCCTGACGCGGAGCGTCCTTGATCTTGGCCTTCGAGTACGGCAGGTGGAGGTCATCGCCCTCAACCCGGGCGCCCTCGAGCGGAACGAAGGATTCGGAGGTGCCGAACAGGCCGGTGTTGACCGTCACCCAGGCCGGCTGACCGGTCTGGTCGTCGAGGTAAACCTCGCCCACGGAGCCGACCTTGTCGCCGTCGCTGTCGTAGGCCTTGCCGGAACGGGCTGCCAGAACATCGTCAACGGAAAGCATGTGCAATCTCCTATCGATGAAGGTGTGCACGCGCCGGATCGTCCTAGAACGAACCGGAGTTCACCGGCCGTGCGTCTTGCTCACCACGCAACCACTTTTGGTGGCCCCTGTCACCAGGCTCCGTCGCTAGGGGTGCGAGAACGCATGCAACCTCAGCTTGAGCGGGGCGTCGAAGACCACCCACCGATTCACCCTCGGGAACGGACGCGGCCAGGTTTAGGGGTGGTGCAACTCATCCCCAAAGGTGGTCAGGCCATCCGACGGAGTCCAAGGGGGCCGCACCGCGACAACAGATGTGATTTATGTCACATAATGCGTCGCGGGCGGACAGCCCGGGCGTGTCACGGCTGGACGATCGGCGTCTGAGCCGCAGCCACCCCTCCGACGTACAGTTCCGCATCGACCGGCGTCGATCGCTTGAGCACGACGAGACCGATGGGGCCGTCGACGTGGTGACGAGCCACCGACGTCAGGCGCCCGACGGGCCGTTCCGTTCCGGCCACCGTGACGTCGGCCCCCACGTCGGGCAGAGTGTGCCCACTTCCGTCGAGGTGGACGAAGGCCAGTCGACGCGGCGGACGGCCGAGGTTGTGGACGCGCGCGATGGTCTCCTGACCTCGGTAGCACCCCTTGTGCAGATGAACCGCCGTGCGCAGGAGATCGAGTTCGTGCGGGATGGTGCGGTGGTCGACCTCCGCCAAGCCGTCCGGGTGCCACGCATTGACGCGCAGCGCCTCGAGCGCCCACAGGCCCACCGGGGCGCGGTCGCCGAACTCCTCGACAAAGCGTTCCCGCGGGACGACGAGCTCCCGCCAGGCCCAGTCGGCGCCCGGGTGCTCGACACCGCCCGAGTAGTCGGCAGAGTCCTCCCCCATCCGCGGCCACGGGTCGACCCAGGCGATGACACCGCGCTCACGCAACTCCTCGGGGGTGGACGGCGCTGCGGTCGGTTCACCGATGACGGCGTAGGAATCCGTGAGGTCCTCGACCTCGACCCGCAACATGAACCGCATCCGCTCGAGGAACTCGGCGAGACCCGCGGCCTTGCCGGGGTCGGTCGTGAGCCAAGTGCGTTCTCCGTCGTCGACGACGTGCAGGTCGTACTCGACGTGCCCCTTGGGCCCGAGCACGAGAGCCTGCGTCGAGGTGAACGGCGCGAGGTTCGCCAGGTGCTGCGTCGTCATGGAGTGCAACCAGTTGAGGCGGTCTGGTCCGCTCACCCGAACGACACCCCGCGACGAGAGGTCGACGGCACCGACACCGTCCTCGAGCATCTTCTGCTCGCGCAGTGGGTCGCCGTAGTGGGCTGCCACGTTCGACCAGACGCCGTCCGCCGCGACCGCTCCCGGCCAGGTGAGAGCGGGCGACGCCGGCCCTGAGGTCGACTCGTTCGGGGTCTCGTTGCGTACGTCCTCGTTCACACCCGCCACGGTACGCCAGCACACGAAATCCCCCGGGCGCCCCGCCTATGCTTGAACCATGTCCGAGCAGCCGCCACATACGCCCCGTCACGCCATGGACGACGAGCCCGCCGAGGAGCGAAGCACTCGCTCCTCGGATGCTGCCTCCTCCGACCACACCGAAAGGCGCGCGGGCGCGCAGGCTGCCGGTCGCAAGAAGCGCGGCAAGCTACGTACGCTGCTCTACATCCTGCTCGCCATGCTCCTCGTCGTCATCCTTGCCGTGGGCGGCTTCCTGCTGTACCTCAAGTACATCCTCGACAAGGACATCTCACGCGAGGACCTACTCCCCTCGAGCACCGTGAAGCGCGACGACGCGGCAGGCGACTCACAGAACATCCTCCTGCTCGGCTCGGACAGCCGCGACACGAACCTTCGCGACGGCAGCCGAAGCGACGTCATCCAGCTCGTGCACATCAGCAACGACCGCAAGAAGATCGAGGTCGTGCACTTCCCGCGTGACATGTACGTCGACATCCCGGGGCACGGCAAGAACAAGATCAACGCCGCCTACGCCTACGGTGGCCCGACGCTGCTCGTGCAGACGATAGAGAAGGCCACGAACGTGCGCATCGACCACGTCGCACAGATCGGGTTCTCCGGCTTCGAGAAGCTCACGGACCACATGGGCGGCGTCGACATGTACGTCCAACAGCCGGTCGACCTCGGCAAGGACGGCAAGTGGGAGCAGGGCATGAACCACTTCACGGGCCTCCAGGCGCGCCGCTACGTCCAGGAGCGCAAGCAGCTCGCGCAGGGCGACATCGACCGCGGCAAGAACCAGCAGGCGTGGATCTTCGCGATTTTCCAGAAGGCGAAGTCACGCGGCGTCCTGTCCAACCCGATGACGATCACGAACATCACCAAGGACATCTCGAACAACCTCGCGGTCGACAAGGACTTCACGACGAACTACATGACGTCGTTGGCCTACAGCCTGCGGGGCCTCAAGCAGGAGAACATCACCTTCTACACCGCGCCCATCACCGGCTTCGGCAACGAGCCGGGCGCCGGCTCCGTCGACTACGTCGACGAACCCGCTCTGAAGAAGCTGAGCGACGGTCTGCGCAAGGACGACATGACGGGCGTCCCGAACGGCCGCAAGGGCGGCTGACGCTCCCCGAGCACCTTCGAGAAAGGGCACGCGACCGGCTAGCCTGGTCGCGTGCCCTTCGAACTTGATGTGAACATGCCCAAGGACCTCGCACCCCTCGCCTGGCTCATCGGCCGCTGGGAAGGTGCCGGAGTCATCGGTTACCCCGGCCTGGAGTCGGCCAACTTCGGCCAGGAGGTCGTCGTCAGCCACGACGACCGCCCCTTCCTCGAGTGGCACTCGAAGATGTGGAAGCTCGACGACGAGGGCAACAAGGTCGAACCGATCGACACCGAGTTCGGCTACTGGCGGCCGCTGGCGAACAACGAGGTGGAGTTCATGGTGACCCATCCCTCCGGCATCGTCGAGATGTACTACGGCACCACGTCGCCCGCGAAGATCGAACTGCGCACCGACGGCGTCATCCGCTCGCCGCAGGCGCCGGAGTACAGCGCCGGCGCTCGTCTGCTCGGCTACGTCAACAGCAACCTCATGTGGGCCTACGACATCGCCCAGGGGGGCAACCCGCTGCAGAGCTACGCCTCGGCGGAGCTCAAGCGCGTCGAGTGAGCGTCTGATCCCAAGCTGTGCGCGGCAGATTTCGCCGCGCTGCGGTTCTGGCGCGAGCCGTCAGACGAGTTGGGCGAGAGCCACCGGCAGGAATCCGCACACGAGCACGCAGGCACTGCCTGCGGCCAGCTGTGCGCGCCGATGCGCCGACGTCGCGATCGTGACGGTCGTGCGAAGGCAGGCCCACGACAGAAGACCCGTGAGGGCACCCGCCGCGATCGCGACCACCGGGTCGAGGCCCGCAACGGCACCCACGGCACCCACGAGGCCACCGAGAATCGTCTGGCCCATCCCCATCTCCAGGCGTCGGGACGTCGCCCCGGCAATGCCGTCGATGAGGCAACCGAGCGCCGCCGCGACGCCGACGCTCACGAGCAGGCGGTGCGAGGTCACGTCGTCAGCGGCCGGCACGAGGTAGGAACCGGCGCCGAGTACACCGAGCCCGAGGGCGGTGCCGGCGAGTGACATCACGAGGCGCGGACGCCCGTCCTGGCGCATGAGCTGGTGCAGGAAACTCGCGATGAGTCCGAGCGAGACGACCGCGCCGGCCCAGCGGGTTCGATCACCTGCGTCGCCGGCCACCATCGTCGCCGTGAGGGCCACGGCCGTGAGGGCGAGGACGGTACTCGTACCGCGAGGGCTCGGCAGATTGACCAACCGGGGCCAGCCCCAAGCGAGCACGAGACCGAGCGCGAGGCTGACGAAGGCGACCCCTCCGACGGGCAGGGCGCTCGAGACCGCAACCGCGCCGCCGGCGAGGACACCGGCCAGGGCGCCCGAGGCGCGCAGCGACGGCGTGGGGGCTGTCAGTACGCTCACGCGCCCATCCTTCCACCCTCGCTCATCCCCCGGCGAACGGCGGGAGAAGTTCCACCGTGACGCCCTCGGCCACCACGGCGTCGTCGTCGAGACGCCGACCGTCGGCCAGGGCGCTGCAGCGCGCCAGGACGTCACCCATCGTCGGGTGCGCTGCGAGCGCCGCGCGGCGCACGTGTCCCACGGTGACAGGGTTCGCACCCGAGACGTCGAGGTCTTCGGTCTGCACACCGGCGGCCGCTTCGGCGCCGGCCCAGTAGCGAACTCGGACGCTCGTCGTGTCCACGCTTCGGCCCTTCCTTTCGGTGGCTTACCTGCACCAACCGTAGTCTTGACGCGTGGCGCACCTCCTCCTGCTGACGATCGCACGCGGTGCGAGCGTCGAGGTTCTGCCCGCGTTGGGGGCGCTCGCCCACCGGGTTCGCGTCATCGCCCCGGAGGCTTCGGCGGTTGCCACCCGCACCGACACCGACCTCGTCCTGCTCGACGCGCGCTCCGATCTGGTCGCCATGCGGGGCGTCTCCACGTCGCTCGAGAAGCTGCTGCCCGATCTGCCCGTCATCGGCGTGTTCACCGAGGGCGGCCTCGTGGCGCTGACCACGCAGTGGGCCGTCAGCGACGTTCTCGTCGACACCGCCGGGCCGGCCGAGGTGGACGCTCGCATCCGGCTCGCCCTCGCGCGCTCGGGCGCCGACGAGGAGCGCACGGCGCGCATCACCGCGGGTGAACTCGTCATCGACGAGGACGCCTACTGGGCACGCATCCGCGGCACTACGCTCGATCTCACGTACAAGGAGTTCGAGTTGCTCAAACACCTCGCCGGCCACCCCGGCCGTGTGTTCACGCGCGATCAGCTCCTGCAGGAGGTGTGGGGCTACGACTACTTCGGTGGCACCCGCACCGTCGATGTCCACGTGCGGCGCCTGCGCGCGAAGCTCGGCCCCGAACACGACGCCCTCATCGGCACCGTGCGTAACGTCGGCTACCGCTTCGTCGAGCAACCGAGGCGCCCCGATGCCGCTCGTTAGGGTGGTTGCATGACCTTTCGCGTACGCCCCGCCGATCTTCCAGACGACTCCGCCGCGATCCTCGCCCTGGCCGCGAGCGCCGAGGCGGTCGACGGTGTCGGCGCGCTCAACGAGGAGTCGCGCCTGGCGATCCAGCGTGGCGCCGGCGACAGCGCGGTGCGCGTTGCCGAGGGCGACAGCGACGAAACGATCGTGGGCGTCCTCGTCGACGCCGAGGGCGACGGCGCCGCGTGCGATCTCGTGACGCACCCCGAGCATCGCCGCCGGGGCGTCGCCACGGCGCTGCTCGCTGCCGAAGGGGAGAACGTCGAGCGTTACGGCGTGTGGGCCCACGGCGACTTCGAGAGTGCGCGCGCCCTGGCCGAGGCGCTCGGTCTGGAACGCGTGCGCGACCTGTGGCAGATGACCCGCGAGGTCAGCCCCGAGGAGACGTTCGACGTCGAGCTCCCCGGGGGGTTCGTCGCCCGTCCCTTCGACGGCAGTGACGACCAGGCCCGGGCCTGGCTCGACGTGAACGCGGCGGCCTTCGTCCACCACCCCGAGCAGGGCCGTATGACGATGGACGACCTGCGCGCGCGTATGGCCGAGGAGTGGTTCGAGCGCGAAGGGCTCATTCTCGTGTGGCACGAGCCGAGCGGCGAACTGGCCGCGTCGCACTGGACGAAGCGTGAGCCCGGCAGCGACACGGGCGAGGTGTACGTCGTCGCCGTCGCACCGGCCTACCAGGGCCGCGGGCTCGCCGGACCGCTGACGAACCTCGGGCTGGCCCACCTCGCCGGGCTCGGCGTCCACGAGGTCGAGCTCTACGTCGAGGGCGACAACGAGCCCGCCAAGGCCACCTACACACGTCGCGGATTCCACAAATCGGCTCAGGACGTCCTCTACGTTCACACCGGCGCCGAGAGCCTGTAACGATAGGGGCATGACTGCCTCGACCTCCGGTTCGAAGAACACCCCGAAGGCCTCCGCGAGCAAGCGCACGCCGGCCAAGAGCGGCTCCGGCAAGCAGACGCCGGCAAGTGCACGTACCGCCACTCCGGCCGGCGCCGACGCCACGCTGGATGCAGCAACGGGCACCGGCGAGGTGGCGCCACCCGCGCCGAACACCACGTCGTCGGCTGCCGTCGCCCGGTTCAAGCCCCGCGCCGCCGCACGCCCGCGGGCCGCCGAGAACGCTCCCCGCCCTGACGCCGAACGCGACAAGGCTCCGAACGACCTGCCGGGCGATCGCTTCCTCGACCGTGAGATGTCGTGGCTGCAGTTCAACGAGCGCGTCCTGCAGCTCTCCACCGACCCGAACGTGCCGCTGCTCGAGCGCGCCCGCTTCCTGTCGATCTTCTCGAGCAACCTCGACGAGTTCTTCATGGTGCGAGTCGCCGGCCTCAAGCGCCGCATCGCTGCTGGTCTCGCCGTGCGTTCGGCCTCCGGCCTCGAACCGCGCGAGCTCCTCGACGACCTCACCCGCGCCTCGCACGACCTCATGGATCTCCACGCGGGCGTCTTTCAGCGCCAGGTGCGCCCGGCGCTCGAGGACGAGGGCATCCAGCTGCTCAAGCCGACACAGCTGACGGAAGCCGACCGCGAGTACCTGCGCCGCTACTTCGAGTCGCAGGTCTTCCCCGTCCTCACGCCGCTCGCCGTCGACCCGGCGCACCCGTTCCCCTACATCTCGGGCCTGTCGGTCAACCTGGCCGTCCTGCTCATCGATCCGAAGACGGAGCGCGAGCACTTCGCCCGCGTCAAGGTGCCGCCGCTGCTGCCCCGCATGGTGAAGCTGCCTGGAGGGCCGGACGAGGACGCGCTCTACCACGCCCGCTTCGTCACGCTCGAGGACGTCATCGCCGAGCACCTCGACGTGCTCTTCCCCGGCATGGAGGTGCGAGAGCACTTCACCTTCCGCGTCACCCGCAACGAGGACCTCGAGGTGGAGGAGGACGACGCGGAGAACCTCCTCACGGCTCTCGAGAAGGAACTGACGCGTCGTCGTTTCGGTGCGGCTGTGCGCCTCGAGGTGGCCGACGACATGGACGCCCACGTCCTCGAACTGCTCACCCGCGAACTCGGCGTGAGCGACGACGAGGTCTTCCGCCTGCCCGAACCGCTCGACCTGCGTGGCCTCGGCGACATCGCTGATCTCGACCGCAGCGAGCTGCAGTGGCCGCGCTTCCTGCCGAAGACGCACCCGCTGCTCGCACCCGTCGAGCGCTCCGAAGCCCCCGACATCCTCGGCGCGATGCGCAGCAGCGACATCCTGCTGCACCACCCGTACGACTCGTTCTCGACGTCGGTGCAGGCGTTCGTCGAGCAGGCCGCCGCCGACCCGGACGTCCTCGCGATCAAGCAGACGCTCTACCGCACGAGCGGAAACTCCCCCATCATCACGGCGCTCATCGACGCCGCGCAGGCCGGCAAGCAGGTGCTCGCCGTCGTCGAGATCAAGGCCCGCTTCGACGAGGAGAACAACATCTCCTGGGCCCGCAAGCTCGAGCGCGCGGGCGTCCACGTCGTCTACGGCATGGTGGGGCTCAAGACGCACGCCAAGCTGTGCCTCGTCGTGCGTCACGAGGGCGACGGCATCCGCCGCTACTGCCACGTCGGCACCGGCAACTACAACCCGAAGACGGCGCGCCTGTACGAAGACCTGGGCCTGCTCACCACCGACCCGGACGTGGGCGAGGACATCGGACGCCTGTTCAACCAGCTCTCGGGCATGGCCCCGCGTGCCAAGTTCAAGCGCCTGCTCGTCGCCCCGCGCTCGGTTCGCAGCGGGCTGCTCGAACGCCTCGACGCTTGCATCGAGGCCGCCAAGTCCGGCAAGAAGGCCACCGTCTCGATCAAGGTGAACTCGATCGTGGACGAGCAGATCATCGACGCCTGTTACCGCGCCTCGCAGGCCGGCGTGAAGGTGAACGTGCTCGTACGCGGCATCTGCGCCCTGCGCCCCGGTGTGCCGGGTCTCAGCGAGAACATCGAGGTCCGCTCGATTCTCGGTCGCTTCCTCGAGCACAGCCGCGTCTTCATCTTCGAGATCGAGGGCAAGGAGCCGACGGTCTACATCGGCAGCGCCGACATGATGCACCGCAACCTCGACCGGCGCGTGGAGGCTCTCGTCGGGCTCACGGACGAGCGCCAGGTCTCAACGCTCGTGGACCTCGTCGCCGCCGGCATGAGCGACGAGACGTCGTCGTGGCGTCTCGACGCCGAGGGCCGCTGGCACCGTGAGAATCTCCTCGCCGACGGCGAGCCGAAGCACGACTACCAAGCCGACCTCATCGAGGCCTACTCCAAGCGCCGTCGCAAGGCCCGTCGCCGGTGAGCAACGGTCGCCGCAGCAGCAACACTTCGGTCGTGGCCGCCGCTGGCGCGCTCGTGTGGCGCCGCCGTCAGGGACGCCTCGAGGTGGCGCTCGTCCACCGCGCCCGCTACGACGACTGGTCCTGGCCAAAGGGCAAACTCGACCCCGGCGAGACGTTCGCCGAGGCGGCTGTGCGCGAGGTGCTCGAGGAGACGGGTCTGGCCGTCCGTCTCGGCATTCCGCTGCCCGAACTCGTCTACGGCCTCGCCAACGGCAGCACCAAGGTGGTGCGCTACTGGGCGGCCGAGGTCGTCGGCGGCAGTGGCGCGCTCGACCACGAGGTCGACGAGGTCCGCTGGCTCACCGTTGAGAATGCCCGGCGCAAGCTGAGCTACTCGCGGGATCACCTGCCACTCGACGCGCTCGTCGAAGCGGAGCTCACCGGGCGCCTCGAGACGTGGCCGTTGCTGCTCGTCCGTCATTCTCACGCTCAAGCCCGCTCTGCCTACCGCGGTTCCGACGACGCTCGACGTCCCCTGAGCGACCGCGGCAAGCAGCGCGCGAAGGCCCTCGTGCCGGTGCTCGGTGCGTGGACGCCCGAGCGCGTCGTCTCGTCGTCGTCGGCCCGCTGCGTCCAGACGGTCAAGCCGTTCACGAACGCCACGGGCACGCCGCTTCGCACGAAGGCCGCGTTGTCCGAGGAGACCTTCGAGGTCTCCCCCGCCAAGGCCGGGCGACAGCTCGTCAAGGCGTTCGAACGCGGTCTACCGGTCGCGTTGTGCACCCACCGCCCACTCCTGCCGGCGCTCGTCGCAAGGCTGTCCGAGCACGCTCCGAAGGGATCTCCGGCCCGTCGCCTGCTCGGTCGCATCAAGGCCAACGGCATGGACAAGGGCGAGGTTCTCGTGTGTCAGATGCTGGGCTCGGGAGCGAACGCTCAGGTGATCTCGGTCGAGCGGTTGCGCACGCCTGTGCTCGAACGCTGACGCGCCCTCACCGACGCGGCCAACCGCCGGTCGGAAACGGATGTGATGCACATCTCATTCGGGCGGCGTCACGTTCACGCTCCGTTCACCGAAGCAGGGCCATCCGGTCACTCTCGACGCCTATGTTCCATCACGTCCAGGCGCATGCCCGGAATCCAGTTTTCGAGAGGTACACCCACCGTGAAGATCACGAGCATTGCCCGCATCTCCAGTGTCGCGCTCGCGAGCGCCCTCGCCCTGAGCGCCTGTGGCAGCGAGACGTCCGGTTCCGACAACTCGTCCTCCAAGTCCGGCGGCGGCTCCTCGAGCGAGTGCGGAACGAAGGCCCTCAAGGCCGAGGGTTCAACCGCCCAGGACAACGCCATTCAGGAAGCCATCAACTCCTACGGTGAGAACTGCTCCGACGCCACCGTCACGTACAACGGCACCGGTTCCGGTAACGGCATCAAGCAGTTCATCGCCAAGCAGGTCGACTTCGCCGGCTCCGACTCCGCGCTCAAGACGAAGCCGAAGGACGGCAAGATCGAGGTCGACGAGGCCAAGAAGGCTTGCGCTTCCGATGCCTGGAACATCCCGATGGTGACGGGCCCGATCGCGGTGTCCTACAACCTCAAGGACGTCAAGGACCCGATCACCCTGACGCCCGCCGTCCTCGCCGACATCTTCAACGGCAAGATCACGAAGTGGAACGACCCGGCGATCGCCAAGATCAACTCCGGCGTCACGCTGCCGGCCAAGGACATCAAGGTCTTCTTCCGCTCGGACGAGTCGGGCACGACGGAGAACTTCACGAAGTACCTGAACGGCGCCGCGAAGGACAAGTGGACGGCCGAGCCGGCCAAGAAGTGGACCGGCAAGGGTGAGGGCAAGGCCAAGACGGCCGGCGTCGCCTCCGCCGTGAAGTCCACCGACGGTGGCATCACCTACGCCGAGTGGTCGGCTGCGCAGGACAACGGCCTCCAGGTCGCCAAGATCGACAACGGCGCCGGCGCCGTCGAGCTCACGGGTGAGTCGGCCGGCAAGGCCGTCGAGGCAGCCAAGATCGACGGCAAGGGCAACGACCTGCGCCTCAAGCTCGACTACACGACGAAGGAGAAGGGCGCTTACCCGATCGTCCTCGTCACGTACGAAGTCGTCTGCTCGAAGTACTCGGACGCCGAGAAGGGCAAGTCGGTCAAGGCGTTCCTCAACCACTTCGCGAGCGAGGACGTGCAGAAGGGCCTCGAGGAGCAGGGTTACGCCCCGCTGCCGACCTCCGTCCAGGAGAAGGTCAAGACGGCCGTCAACGCCATCAAGTGATGCTCGACGCCTGACGGGGTGCTCGGGGCGAACTCGCCCCGAGCACCTTGCGGCACGTCCGGGGAAACGGATCGACTGCCGATGTGGGTGTCCTCTTCGATCCATCGACCAGAACGAGCAAAGGGGCAGGAAAGCTCATGAGTTCAATCACCGGCGTCTCGGCGGCCGACACGCCCGGCCCTGACGACGACCTGCAAGAGGGCGGGCCCGAAGACCGCACGCCCGCCGGCGACGGCGCCTCGACGGGGCGCCTCGGCGACAAGATCTTCTCCGCCCTCGCCTCCGGCGCGGGAATCCTCGTCGTCGCCCTCGTCACCCTCGTCGGCGCCTTCCTCGTCATCCAGGCGATTCCGGCGCTGGCGGACAACGACTCGAACTTCCTGCTCTCGCAGGACTGGGACGTCGACTCCTCGCCGCTGCACTTCGGTATCGCACGTCTGCTGTGGGTCACCGTCGCGACCTCGCTGGTGGCCATGGCCATCGCCGTGCCGTTCGCGGTGTGCATCGCGCTGTTCCTCACGCAGTACGCCCCCTCCTGGCTCGCCAAGCCCGGCGCGGCCTTGATCGACCTGCTCGCCGCCGTCCCCTCGATCGTGTACGGCCTCTGGGGTCTGTTCACGGTCGGCCCGCTCTTCCAGCCGGTCCAGGACGTGATCACCTCCGTTCTCGGCTGGTTCCCGCTCTTCAGCGAGACGCAGACCAGCGCGGGCAGCACGATCTTCTTCGTCAGCGTGATCCTCGCCATCATGATCCTGCCGATCATCACGGCCCTCTCGCGCGAGGTCTTCGCGCAGACGCCGCAGGCGCACAAGGACGCCGCGACGGCTCTGGGCGCCACGAAGTGGGAGGTCATCCGCACCGCGGTGCTCCCCTTCGGCAAGCCCGGCATCATCTCCGCGTCGATGCTCGGTCTCGGCCGCGCGCTCGGCGAGACCGTGGCCGTCATGATGATCGTGTCGGCTCTGGCTCCGAATGCGGACTGGAACTGGTCGCTGTTCACCGGCGGTGAGACCTTCGCCTCGAAGATCGCCAACAACGCCGGCGAGTTCGACAACCCGACGAAGACCGGCGCCTACATCGCCGCCGGTCTCGTGCTGTTCATCCTGACGTTCGTCGTCAACTCGCTCGCCCGCATCGTCATCGAACGCAGGAAGGCCTTCTCCGAATGAGCACGGCAGTTGTGGACCAGGCCTCCGGGAGCCTGGGCAAGAAGGGTCAGTCCGGTGGCCGCGCAACGAAGAACGCCATCGCCAGGGTCGTGATGTGGGCGGCGTTCCTCATCGCGCTCGTCCCGCTCGTGTGGATCATGTGGACCGTCATCTCCAAGGGCGGCCGCCTGCTGCTCGACGCGGGCTGGTGGACCGAGAGCCAGCGCGGCGTCGGCCGACGCGAACAGGCCGGCGGAGCGGCTCACGCCATCCAGGGCACGCTCATCCAGGCCTTCGTCACGGCCCTCATCGCCGTTCCGATCGGTGTTCTCACGGCCGTCTACCTCGTCGAGTACGGCCGCGGCCGCCTCGCGAAGGCCGTCAGTTTCATGGTGGACATCCTCACCGGTATCCCCTCGATCGTGGCCGCGCTGTTCATCTACGCGCTGTGGGTGACGACGTTCGGGTTCACCCGCATTCCGTTCGCGGTGTGTCTCGCGCTCGTCCTGCTCATGGTCCCCGTGGTCGTGCGCTCGACGGAGGAGATGCTCAAGCTCGTGCCGAACGAGCTGCGCGAGGCGTCGTACGCGCTCGGTGTGCCGAAGTGGAAGACGATCATGAAGGTCGTTCTTCCGACGGCTTTCTCCGGCATCGTCACCGGTGTCCTGCTGGGCCTTGCCCGCGTCATGGGTGAGACCGCGCCACTCCTCGTCCTCGGCCCCTACTTCCGCGGTCTGTCGCCGAATCTCTTCGACGGTCTCATGGCAACGCTGCCGACGATGATCAACGAGGGTCGCGACAACATGTCCGTTCCGGCAACCAACGAGCGCGTCTGGGCTGCCGCGTGCACCCTCATCCTCCTCGTTCTCATCCTCAACCTGCTGGGCCGCCTCGTGGGCCGCCTGAGCAAGGTCAAGAACTGACATCCGCATCGACGGATACGACTTCGAAGGAAACTGAGTCACATGAGCAAGCGGATCGACGTTCAGAATCTCAACGTCTTCTATGGCGACTTCCTCGCCGTCAAGGACGCGTCCATGACCATCGAGCCCCGTTCGGTCACGGCCTTCATCGGCCCGTCCGGCTGCGGCAAGTCGACCTTCCTGCGCACCCTCAACCGCATGCACGAGGTCATCCCGGGCGGGCGCGTGGAGGGCAAGGTGCTCCTCGACAACGAGGACCTCTACGGCCCCGGTGTCGACCCGGTGGCCGTGCGCCGTACCGTCGGCATGGTCTTCCAGCGCCCCAACCCGTTCCCGACGATGTCCATCGGTGACAACGTCGTCGCGGGGCTGCGCCTCAACGGCGTGAAGGACAAGAAGGTGCTCGCCGAGAAGATGGAGGAGTCGCTGCGCGGCGCCAACCTCTGGAACGAGGTGAAGGACCGTCTCGACAAGCCGGGCGCAGGTCTTTCGGGTGGTCAGCAGCAGCGCCTGTGCATCGCCCGCGCGATCGCCGTCTCCCCCGACGTTCTCCTCATGGACGAGCCGTGCTCGGCGCTCGACCCCATCTCGACCCTCGCCATCGAGGATCTGATGAACGAGCTCAAGAGCGAGTACACCATCGTCATCGTCACGCACAACATGCAGCAGGCCGCTCGTGTGGCCGACCGCACCGCGTTCTTCAACCTCGAGGCGACCGGCAAGCCGGGCATGCTCGTCGAGATGAACGACACGCAGAAGATGTTCTCGAACCCGGACCAGCGGGCGACGGAGGACTACATCTCGGGCCGCTTTGGCTGAGCGAATGCGGCGTGAGGATCGGAGCGCAGCGTAGCGAGCACCGGACCGGAGCGCCGCACCGAGCTCAGCCAAGAAGGAATCGGCTGAGCGAAGGTCGTGTCGACGAAGAACGGAGCCCGGGGTACCACCGCAGCGAAGCGAGGATGGTGCCCCGGGCTCCGGGCGTACGGAGACGCGCATCGAAGCGGCGTGAGGATCGGAGCGCAGCGTAGCGAGCACCGGACCGGAGCGCCGCACCGAGCTCAGCCAAGAAAGAATCGCTGAGCGAGGTTCACTACCTCTGGTTTCGGCAAGGCCCTCCGACACTGCGCGTGTCGGAGGGCCTTCGTTCTTCTCGAACAGCGTCCGCCTGCAGCCGTACCCGCGTCTGACCCCAACCGGTGAAGCAACCTAGTTGAACAAACGTCCACAAGCGTGATGATCATTACACGGATATCCGGGGCCTCTTCGCCTGCCGTTCACCACGACGTCATGCACACTTGGGGGCGTGGCGAATGAAGCAATCGCGCTCGGGGGAACGTCGCGCAAGAAGATCCTCAAGCGACGCAAGAAGCAGGTCATCGAGCGAGGGGCCGAGCCGACCCCCGACGAGATCGTGTTCTCCGACACCCCCGGCATCATCGACGACGGCAACTTCAGCTTCGGCGTGTGTCACGTCTGCGAGTGGCGCGGCAAGGGACGACGGGCCCGCGAGAAAGCGCGTCGGGACGCCGCCGAGCACTACCTGCTCGAGCACTGAGGCCCATGGTTCCGTCCCCATGAAAACGCTCACCCCGCAGCAGCGAGGTGAGCGTTCCGACGTGAAGCGCGCTGGGCCGGGAGCGCCTCTCGGCACGTGGCCGCTCGTGGCGGCTGAATTTGGGACCCGGGGCTACCGCGGCCCAGCGCACGTTCAAGCCTAACGACTGAGTGCGGCGATTTCATTCCCCGAACGGGTGGCATGTGCCACGACCTTGGGACCGCCCCTACCGCCGGCGTCATCGCTGGGCAGGGTTTCCTGCAGTCGGGCCGAGGGAGACACTGCCCGAGCGCAGGAAAGTCTGCCCAACGTCGTCGAGCAGGCGCTCCACATCAGTCGAGCGATCCGATGCGCCAAGCGGCGGCGCACTTCGTCAGGTCACGAGCCGTGTCACCGAGGAGCGCAGCGCTACGCGCCTCACCGTCGGCTCGAGCATCGTCGTGTCCGTCGTGACGCTCCGCGCGCTCGGCCCGTCCGCTCGCGACGACGCGGCAGAACGCGGAAGCCCGCTCGAGCGCGACGGCGAAGTCACCCGAGAACGCGCCCTCGAGAATGCGGTCGACGAGGTGCTCGATCTCCTTCGGGCCGTACGGGTCGGCCGAACCGGCGACCGCGTGCGAAACCTGCGCGTGCCGGATTCCGGCCGTGTAGTCCGCCGACGCCTCGACCGACGCCCGCCGCACCCACTCGCGCAGCGTGTAGAGGCGCCACATCGCGCCCGGGAGGGACACTGCGGGACGCCCCGACCACAGCTGCGCGAGCGTCGACAGGCCGATCTCGTCGGTGAGCGCGATGAGTCGACGCGTCACCTCGGGGTCGGAGTTGGTGCGCCCCGCGCCCACGAGCACGGCCGCGCTCTCGTGCGCCACCGCCGTCACGTCCGCCGGGTCGGGTGCGCCGGCGAACGACTGGAAGTCACGATCGGTGAAGAACAGCGGCTTGTGGTGGGCGCGAGCCAAGAGCGGGTTTCCCTTCGTCAGGTCGGCGTCTCAGCGCAGGAGCACGACCGAGTCCGTCGGGATGACGACGCTCGAGCCGCTACCGTCGCGGCCTTCACGCACGTCGACCGTGTGCCAGGCCGCGACGACCTCGCCCGCTTCGGTGACGGGCTCGTCGCTGAGGTTGACGACCACACGAAGGTCGCCTCGGTGGACAACGACGACGCTGCTCGAACCCTTCCCGCGGCGCTCCACCCGCGTCGTGCCGAGATCGTCGGCGGCGAGCGCCTGCTCGTCACGGCGCAGGCGGATGAGGGTGCGGTACCAGTCGAGCAGGAGCGCAGACTCCCCCTCGGTGTCGTCGAGTTCGCTCCAGTCGAGGGTCGAGTTGGTGAACGTCGACTCCTCCTGCGGGTCGGGCACCTCGTCGCCCCATCCGTGCGCGGCGAACTCCTCGGCGCGACCGCGCGACGTCGCCGCGGCGATCTCGGGGTCGTCGTGGTCGGTGAAGAACTGCCACGGCGTGCGAGCGCCGTACTCCTCCCCCATGAACAGCATGGGGGTGTAGGGCGAAGACAGCAGAAGCGCTGCACCACAAGCCAACCGACCGACGGAGAGCAGGTGCGACAAACGATCGCCGGAGGCGCGGTTACCGACCTGATCGTGCGTCTGCAGCGATGCGACGTAGCGCCAGCCGGGCGTCTGCGCGGGGTCCACGGGGCGCCCGTGACGGCGCCCGCGGAAGCTGGAGTACGTGCCGTCGTGGAAGAACGGCGTCGTGAAGACCTTTGCGAGCGCCTCCGGATCGGCGAAGTCCTCGTAGTAGCCCTGGGTCTCGCCCGTGAGCAGCACGTGCAGGGCGTGGTGGATGTCGTCGGCCCACTGGCCCGTGAGGCCCAGGCCGGAGGAGCCACCGTCGGCCACGGCGATTTCGCCGGTCACCGGCTCGCGCCGGCGCGGCGTCACAGTGGCGGGGTCGTTGCGGTCGGACTCGGCCACGACGACGACGCGGCGTCCGAGGCGCTCGGCTGCGGCTTCGAGGTTGGCGATGATCTCCTCGAGGATGTGCACGGCCGACTCGTCGACGAGCGCGTGCACGGCGTCGAGGCGGAAGGCGTCGACGTGGAAGCGCTCGAACCACATGAGCGCGTTCTCGATGATGAAGCGACGCACCTCGTCGCTGTTCGGGCCGTCGAGGTTGATGGCCGTGCCCCACGGGGACTGGCGGGCCTCGTTGTAGATCGGCATGAAGACCGGCAGGTAGTTGCCGTTCGGCCCGAGGTGGTTGTAGACGACGTCGAGGCACACGGCGAGGCCCTTGGCGTGGCACGCGTCGACGAACGCCTGGAACGCCTGCGGGCCGCCGTAGGCGCTGCTCGTGGCGTACCAGTTGACGCCGTCGTAACCCCAGTTCCAGCGGCCCGGAACGGCATTCACCGGCAGGATCTCGACGTGCGTCACGCCGAGGTCGACGAGGTGGTCGAGGCGAGCAGCCGCCGCCTCGAACGTGCCCTCCTCGGTGAACGTGCCGATGTGCAGTTCGTAGAAGACAGCGCCCTCGAGACCGTTGCCGCCGGCGCGCGTGTGGTGGCCCTGCCACTCGGCGTCGCTCCACTCGTACTCACCGAGGTCGACGACCTGGCTCGGGCCGTGCACGCCCTCGGGCTGCAGCAGGCTGCGCGGATCGGGACGCAGGTCGCCGCCGTCCACGCTGAACGCGTACTCGCTGCCGACGGCGAGCGGCTCGCGCGAGTGCCACCAGCCGTCGTCACCGGAGCGCATGAGGGAACGTACGCCGTCGGCCACGAGGTGGACGCTGCGCTCGGCGTTGGGCGCCCAGACCGAGATGGTCTGCGCCGACCCGGTGAAGTCGGGCGATGCGTAGGTGGTCATCGTCATCACTTCTCCTGCACGAGCACGTGCACGTGCCCGAACTCGTGGGGTTCGAGGTCGCCCAGACGCAGCGCTTGGCCGTCCGTGACGACGACGCGCTGACCGCTGAAGGCGTGACGCCACGTGCCCGCCGAGAGGGGCACGTCCGCGTCGGCGAGCGTGTTGTCGCGCAAGGCGCGCGAGGCCGCGCGCACCCCGACCACCGCAACGGCGAACGGGGCGCCGTGCTCGGCATGTTCGAAGGCGTGGTCCGTCGCGTCCGCCTTGGCTCCCTTGTCGCGGTTCACCAGACGCTGGACGCTGCGTCCGGCGTCGGACACGCGTCGACCCGCGTCCGCGAGGTGACGGCGCGCGACCGAGCCGGCCGGCAACGCACGCTCGAAGGCAACGACGAACTCGTTGTGGGATTCGAGCGGCCTGTAGGTCGAGCCGGGGTTCGCAGGGTCGTGCACATCGGCCGCGAGGCACTGCGCCACGAGGCGCGGACGCGAACCCGGCACGTCGAGGCGGCGCTCGAGCTCGGCGTAGTCGACGCTGCGACGGTTGTCGGGGTCGACGAGGCTGAGCGTCGGGCGTTCGCTGCCCTGATAGGTGTCGGGCACGCCCGGCAGGAACAGTTCGAGCACCTTCTGCGAGTCACCGGTGAGGCGGATGGCCTCGGCGTTGTCGCGACGCGCGGCGAGGATGCGCTCGCGCAGATCGGCGGCGAGGGTCGACTTCGCATCCGCTGACGCCGCAGCTTCGCCCTGCTTGTCGTTCGCCGGCGCGTCGAGCACGAGGCGGGCGAGGCCGAGCACCTGCTCCTCGTACGTCTCGTCACCGTCGATCCAGGCGGTGAACACCTTGGCCTCGCGCAGCGCCTTCGTCAGGTAGTCGTCGAGGCGCTGGGCGTCGATGCCGAGGTCGTGCGAGCCGTCGTCGTCGACACCGAAGGCCGTGGAGAACCCGGCGATCGTCTGCCACACGAGGTGAACCGCCCCCCTGTCGACGCCCGCGGCGTCGGCGAGCGCGAAGGCGGCCTCGGAGCACTCGCGCCACGCGTCGGTGTCGCCGGCGAGGGCGAGCAGTGCGGCTCGGACGTCCTCGCTGCGCTTCGTGTCGTGCGTCGAGAGCGTCGTCATCGTGCGCGGCCACTGCTTGGCGTTGTGCTGCGCCCACGCGTGGAGGCGGTGCGGGCCCGCGTCGGTGAGCACCGCAGGGTCGCCACCCACCTCGTTGAGCGCGGTGAGCGTGTGCCAGCGGTAGAAGAGCGTGTCCTCGATCGACTTCGCCATGACCGGGCCCCACGTCTGCTGGAGACGGACGGCGAAGTCGGCCGACGAGCTCTCGGTGTCGACGAACTCGTCGGCTCCGGCCGTCGGGCGCACGAGCGCGATGGGTTTGAGGGCGTCGATCTCCGTCACGAGATCGGGACGGCTCTCGCGCGCTGCCGCGAGGGCGTCGTCGAGGTGGGCCTTCGCCCGTGCGTCCATACGCTCACCCGGCACGAGGTAGGCGCGGTACACCGGCGCGGCGACGAGCAGTTCGACGATGGCGGCGCGCAGACGAGCGCGCTCGAGGTCGGGGCGCACCTCGCTCGCGCGGCGGGTGAGCCGCTCGACCTCCGCCACCAGGCCGTTCTCGACGACGAAGCGCTTCGCGTCGGCCGCGGCCTCGTGGACGTCGTGGGCGTCGCCCTCGGCGAGGGCTCGCTGCCACACCTCGTCGAGAACGGGCGCCGCCGCGTCGTCCACGAGCGCTGCCGTGATCGCCGCCATCGCGTCGTAACCGGTCGTGCCCGCGCACGCCCAGTCCTTCGGCAGGTCCTCCCCCGGCTCGAGGATCTTCTCGACCCAGATCGGGGTGTCCTTGCGGCACTCCTTCGCGAGGCGCGCGAGGTAACCGCGCGGGTCGGCGAGGCCGTCGGGGTGGTCGATGCGGAAACCGTCGATGTGGCCGGCGTGGTGGAGCTCGAGCAGCAACGCGTGGGTGGCGTCGAAGACCTCGGCCACCTCGACACGCACGGCGATGAGCTCGTTCACCTCGAAGAAGCGGCGGTAGTTGAGCACCGTGTCGCGCTCGCGCCAGAAGGCCAGGCGGTAGTGCTGGGCGTCGAGGAGGGAGCGCAGTTCGTCGCCCGTCGGTTTTTCTGAGACGCCGTCGAGGGTGCCGGCCGCGACGGGGAAGTCGTGCTCGTAGTACCGGATGACCGGCTCGTCGCCGCTGCGGTCGAGCGTGATGGCGCCGTCGGCGATCTCCTGCTCGAGCGAGTTGCCGAGGATCGGGACGCCGAGCTTGCCGTCACCGGCCGCCCAGTCGACATCGAACCAGTGCGCCGTCGGGGCGTCCTGGCCGCCCTTGAGCAGCGCCCACAGCGGGCGGTTGCCCGACTCGGGCGCGACGAAGGCCATGTGGTTGGGCACGACGTCGACGATGACGCCCAGGCCCATCTCGTGTGCGGCGTCGGCGAAGGCGACGAAGGCCTCCCGCCCACCGATCTCGGGGTTGACGCGCGTGTGGTCGAGGACGTCATAGCCGTGCACCGAGCCGGGCACCGCCGCGAGGATCGGCGAGCAGTAGGCGTGCGAGATGCCCAGCTTTTTGAGGTAGGGCAGCTGGGCCCGAGCGTCGTCGAGGGTGAAGTCGGCGTGCAGTTGGAACCGGTAGGTGGACGTCACAGGCACACTCATGCCCTTAGCCCACCACCAAACGGGGCGAAAATCGAGTTCGCCCACCCTCCGGCGTCAGCTGATCGTGACCTTGGTGCGCCGCACCCCGTGCGTCAGGGCGTAGCCCACGAGCAACACGACGAGCCAGAGGCCTCCGACGAGGGCGGCGTCACGCATGTCGGGCACCTTGAACGCAGTGGCCATGACGGCCAGGATCCCGGCGATGCCGACCCCCGCGACAGCCGCGCCGCCAGGCAGGTGGACGCTGCCGTGCACGTCGCCCGTCCGACGGAACACGATGTAGCTCGCGAGGGCGAGCAGCCACGTGATGAGCACGGAGAACGTGGCGATGGAGACGAGCTTCGTGAACGCGTCGGCCACACCCGTCTCGGCGAGCCACACGGCGAGGAGCAGCCCCAGCGCCGAGACGAGCGTCGCCACGATGGGTGCGCCCTTGATGTTTGTGCGAGCGAGGAAGGCCGGCGCGAGGCGGTCGACCGCGAGCGAGTGGACGAGGCGGCCCGCGCCGTAGAGCTGCGCGTTGCCGGTCGACAGAGCTGCGACGAGGATGACGAAGTTCATCACGCCCGCGGCCGCCGGGATGCCGACGGCGTCGAAAGCGCGCACGAACGGGCTGGCCTCGAGACCCTTGGCCGAGGCGGCCGCCGTCCAGGCGTTGAGCGTGACGATGAGCAGCACGGCGACGACGTAGAACAGGCCGAGGCGCGCGACGAGGGCACGCATCGCGGTGCGGACGCTGCGGCGCGGGTTCTCGGCCTCGGCGGCGGCGATCGGGATGACCTCGACGCCGACGAAGGCGAACATCACGATGGCCATCGACAGCCAGATCGACTCGAGCCCGTTGGGCAGGAAGCCGCCGTGCTCGGTGAGGTTGCCCCAGCCCGTGGCCGCGCGCCCCGGGGCGCCGAAGAGGACGAGCACGAGACCGATGAGGATGAAGGCGATGAGCGCCGTCACCTTGAGCGTGGAGAACGCCGCTTCGGCGCGGCCGAAGGAGCCGACCGACAGGAGGTTGATGACGACGATCGTCAGCCCGACGAGCGCGACGAAGACGACGAGCGGCACGCCGGGCCACCAGTACGTGAGGTAGGCGCCCGCGGCGACCACCTCACCGCCGAGGGCGATGACGCTGGCCGCCCAGTAGCACCAGCGCGAGACGAAGCCGGCCCATTCGCCGAGGTAGCGACCGGCAGCCGCGCCGAAGCTGCCCGGTTCGGGCCGCGCCGTCGCCATTTCGGCCATGGCGAGGCCGATGACGGCGATGAGCAGGGCGCCGAGGGCGTAACTGACGACGGCCGCAGGACCCGCGACACCGATGGCCGCGCCGGATCCGAAGAACAACCCCGTGCCCAGCGCCGACCCGAGGCCGATCATGAGCATCGTGCGGTGGCTCAACGTGCGGGCCAAGCCGCCGGGCTGCGTCATCGAATCTCCTCGTCGCGTCTGGGCGCGAGCGGGCCTATGGCAGCCGCTCGTCGCCAAAGTTCGAGGATACGCCCGGGTTTCGAGGCAGCTGGTCACGTGACCGGGTGTGCCGCGTCACCCCCGGTGAGAGCCGGCGCGGGTCGAAACCTCAGCCGTCGAGGCGGTTGAGGCCCAGCACGACGACGAGGGGCACGCCGGCCTCGTTCGAGGCCTCCAGATCGACCTCCGCGTCGATGCCCCAGTCGTTGTCGCCGTCGGGGTCGACGATGACCTGGCGCACCTCCCACTTGTCGGGGTGCTCGGTGATGCGCAGCATCTTGGGCCCGCGGGCGTCGGCGTCGAGAACGATCTCGTCGTGCTCGTCGTAGTAGGCGCCGAGGTCGGCGTCCCACGCGTCGGCGTCCATGACGATGTCCGTGGCGGGATCGGTGCTCGCCGCGACCGCCTTGTCGAGGGCGGCAAGTCCGTCGACGTCGTCCTTGGCGGCGAGCTCGACGCGCCGGAACATCGCCTTGCGGATGGCCACCTTCATGGCGCGCGGGTTCGCCGTGAGCGGGCGCGGCTTGAGCGTCTTCTCCGCCGTGACGGGCCCGTCGCTCGGGTGCGTGAGCGCCTCCCACTCGTCGAGCAGGCTCGAGTCGGTCTGGCGGATGACTTCGCCGAGCCACTCGATGAGGTCGGCCAGTTCCTCGCTTTTCTTCGACTCCGGCACGGTCTGACGCAGCGTGCGGTAGGCGTCGGTGAGGTAGCGCAGCACGACGCCCTCGCTGCGCGCGAGGTCGTAGTAGCGGATGAGATCGCCGAAGCTCCAAGCGTTCTCGTACATCTCACGCACGACGGACTTGGGCGACAGCTCGTACATCGAGACCATCGGCTGCGTCTGCGCGTACGTCTCGAACGCGGCTTCGAGGAAGTCGGCCAGCGGCTTCGGCCACGTGACGTTCTCGAGGCGCTCCATGCGCTCCTCGTACTCGATGCCTTCGGCCTTCATCTCGGCCACGGCAGCGCCGCGCGCCTTGAACTGCTGCTGCATGAGCACCGGGCGCGGGTCGTCGAGGATCGACTCGATGACACTCACGACGTCGACGGCGTAGTCCTGCGCGAGCGTCGTGCGCGCCGGAGCGTCGGACGGCTCGGCGTCACCGCGAGCAGGCGCTGCCTCGTCGGGGTCGAGCATGTCGAGCACCGCGAGCGCGAACGGCGCGAGGGGCTGGTTGAGCGCGAAGTTGTCCTGCAGGTCCACCGTGAGATCGACCTGGCGTCCGTCGGCCTGCGGCTCGTCGAGGCGACGCACGACGCCCGCAGCAAGCATCTCCCGGTAGAGGCCGATGGCCTGCTTGGCCAGGCGGGTCTGCTTCTTCGCGTCCTCGTGGTTGTCGCGCACGAGGTCGCGCACGGCAACGAACGGGTCACCTTCGCGCGCAATGAGATTGAGCAGGATCGAGTGCGTGACGCGCATGCGCGACACGAGCGGCTCGGGCTCGCTGGCGACGATCTTGTCGAACGTCTCCTCGCTCCAGTTGACGAAGCCCTCGGGCGGCTTCTTGCGCTGCACCTTCTTGAGCTTCTTCGGGTCGTCGCCGGCCTTCGCGAGGTTGCGCGTGTTCTCGATGACGTGCTCGGGTGCCTGGACGACGACCGAGCCGCTCGTGTCGAAGCCCGCGCGCCCGGCGCGTCCTGCGATCTGGTGGAACTCGCGCGACTTGAGCACACGCTGACGGGTGCCGTCGAACTTCGTCAGGCCCGAAAGGACGACGGTGCGGATGGGCACGTTGATGCCGACACCGAGCGTGTCGGTGCCGCAGATCACCTTGAGGAGGCCCGCCTGCGCGAGCGTCTCGACGAGACGGCGGTACTTGGGCAGCATGCCGGCGTGATGCACGCCGATGCCGTGGCGCACGAGACGGCTGAGGGTCTTGCCGAACCCCGAGGAGAAACGGAAGTCGCCGATCATCTCGGCGATCTTGTCGCGATCCTCGCGGCTCGCGACCTTGAGCGACATGAGCGCCTGCGCGTTCTCCAGAGCCTGGGCCTGCGTGAAGAACACAACGTAGACGGGCGCCTGACGCGTTTCGAGCAGTTCCTCGATGGTCTCGTTGAGCGGCGTCGTCGACCAGGAGTAGCTGAGCGGAACGGGACGTTCGGCGCCCGCGACGGTGACCGACTCGCGGCCCGTGCGACGCGTCATGTCCGTCTCGAACCGCGTGACGTCGCCGAGCGTTGCCGACATGAGAAGGAACTGCGCCTGCGGCAACTCGAGCAGCGGCACCTGCCACGCCCAGCCGCGGTCGCCCTCGGAGTAGAAGTGGAACTCGTCCATGACGACGAGCCCGACGTCGGCGGTCTTGCCCTCGCGCAGCGCGATGTTGGCGAGGATCTCGGCGGTGCAGCAGATGATCGGAGCGTCCGGGTTCACGGACGCATCACCGGTGAGCATGCCGACGTGCTCGGCGCCGAAGATCTCACACAGCGCGAAGAACTTCTCACTCACGAGCGCCTTGATGGGCGCGGTGTAGAAGCTGACGCGGTCGTCGGCGAGCGCCGCGAAGTGCGCAGCCGTGGCGACCATCGACTTACCTGAGCCTGTGGGGGTGGCGAGGATGACGTTCTTGCCGTCGAGCACCTCGATGATGGCCTCTTCCTGGTGGGGGTAGAGGCTCAGGCCGCGATCGCCCACCCAAGCGCCGAACGCCTCGTAGACGCGGTCGGCGTCCGGTGTCTTGGGTAGACGCTGGGTGAGGGTCTTGACCTTCGGGTTCGCTTCGCGGGCGGCCGCGTCGGCCTGGGCCGCGAAGTCTCCGGCGAAATCCTCGTGGCCGGGTGTGACCGCTTCGCCGGCGGTGCCGGAGGCGTCGGAAGAATCGTTCACCGGATCACCAGATGTGACGCTGGCCGGGCAACAGGCGCAGCTCGCCGAAGTCGAAGGTGCGCTTGCGGGCCTTGCCCTTCGAGAGCACGGGCGCGAGCACCATGAGCTGGATCTGCTCGGCGTGCTCGAGGTCGACGCGCACCGCGTCACCGAACTGCGGCACGACGACCTGCAGGACGATGGCCGTGGCGCGCTGCGCCACCGTGCGGTTCTCGTTCTCCGCGCGGACCTTGAGCAGGCGGCGCAGTTCGGCGAGCACCGCCTCTGGCTCTGGCTGCTCGCCGAGCGCAGCCGGGTCGGCGAAGACGATGTCGACGTTGGGCGCCTTCACACCGCTGCTCACGGCGGTGGGCTCGCCGTCGGCGTCGACCGTGGGTTCGCCGTCGACCGACATGGCGAAGGGGTAGAACTCGCCGTTCTTCTCGAGGTGTTCCATCGCCGCGCCGAGGGCTGCGGAGAGCAGCTCGTCGAGGTCGGCCTGAGCCTGCGGAGAGGCCTCGTCACGCCATGTCGTCGTCATGTTTCCAGCCAATCACAAGGCACCGACAAGGCCGAATCCGCGCGGATCTCGCGTTCGGCGCGACCTCAGCGGGTCGTGGTGGAATAGCGCCCATGCTCTTCCTCGACGCAGACCGCATCTTCTCCGTCATGTCGCCGGCCGACGCCGTGAACGCACTCAGTTCGGCGCTCGTCGCGGGCTTCGACCCGGCCGACGACCTCTCGCGCGTCGTCAACCCGATCGACAAGGGGCAGCTGCTCCTCATGCCGTCGGAGGTGGGCACCGGCATCGGCATCAAGGTGATGACGCTCGGGCGCGACAACCCCGAACGCGGCCTGCCCGTCATCCAGGGCAGCTACCTCATGTTCGATGGCGACACCCTCGCGCCGACCGCCGTCCTCGACGGCGCCGCCCTCACGACGCTGCGCACCCCGGCCGTCTCCGTTGCCGGCATCCGCCCGGCGCTCGAGCGCTTCGAGGGCCCGCTGCGTCTCGTCGTGTTCGGCACCGGCCCGCAGGGCACGTCGCACGTCGACACCCTCGCCGATGTCGTCTCCGAGCCGTTCGCCGACGTCACCTTCGTCAGCCGCGCCCCCGAGAACGTGGGCGACGACGTCATCTCACGTGGCTCGGTCGTCGCCGCCGGCAGCCCCGAGTTGGACGCCGTTCTCACCCGAGCCGACGTCGTCGTGTGCGCCACTCCTGCCGAGGAACCGCTCTTCTCCGCCGACGCCGTGCGCAGCGACGTCGTCGTGATCGCCATGGGATCGCACTCCCCCGACGCTCGCGAGGTGCCGGGCGCTCTCATGGCCCGCGCGCAGGTCGTCGTCGAGGACGTGGAGACCGCCCTGCGCGAGGCAGGCGACGTCGTGCTCGCCATCGCCGACGGCGATCTCTCGCGCGACGACCTGCTCCTCATGAAGGACGTCGTGCGCGGCGACGCGGAACTCGACCCGAGCCGTCCGCTCGTCTTCAAGACGGTCGGGATGCCGTGGCAGGATCTCGCGGTCGCCCAGGTCGTTCTGGAGCGCGCCACGCGCTGAGCCCGCTTTCTGACGTGCAGTGAAACGTCAGGTCGATCCGCCACCATGGGGAGCGAGCGGGCCCGTCCCGCGCACCGAGCCGAGGAGGAAACGTGCCGGCGACTCGCGCATCACGGACCCGCTGGGTGACGGTCGTCGCCGTCACGCTTCTCGTGCTCTCGCTGCCGTTCATCGCAGCGAAGGCGTACGTCGCGCTCAAGCCGGAGCCGCGTCCTCCGTCGTCCTTCGACAACCCGATCGGCCCGCTCGACGCCCGCATGGTGCCGAACGGCTGGGCGCCCTACATCGAGGCGGCGTCTCGTGAATCCGGCGTTCCCGCACCGGTTCTCGCGGCTCAGTTGGAAGCGGAGTCCAAGTGGGACCCGCAGGCTCGCTCGTCCGTCGGCGCGCAGGGTCTGGCGCAGTTCATGCCCGACACGTGGGAGACCTACGGCCGTGGCGGTAACGTCTACGACCCGAAGGACGCCATCGCCGCGCAGGGGCGGTTCATGAAACATCTGCTAGAGCAGTCGCGAAACTCCGGTTACGACCGCCACCCGTACGAGCTCGCGCTCGCCGGCTACAACGCCGGCTTCGGAGCCGTGCAGAAATTCAAGGACATCCCTCCGTACCCGGAGACGGAGGACTACGTCGTCAGAATCCGGGATCGCACCGCGCACTACGCGCAACGGCTGGCAACGCCGTCGGGTGGGTCGTCCGCCGGAACGTCCTCCGGGAGCGCTCAGGCGTTGCCCGTTCGGCGCGAGGGTTCCTGAGGACCGACGGATGTCGCTGCGCTCACCTCGCCAGGGCGAGCCAGAGCAGGGCGCGCACGTCAGGATCTGCGAGGTCGAGCCCCATCGCCTCCTGAGGCCGCCGCACCCGCGAGGACACCGTGTGCCGGTGGACCTTCAGCTCCCGCGCCGTCGCATCGAACGACCCACCGTGACGCAGGAAGGCCGTCACCGTGACGCGTAGAGACTCCGATCCGTCGTCGCTGAGCCGCTGGAGCACCGGCCCCGCCCACGCGTCGACGGCGCGCTCTATCGCGGGTTGGGCCAGAACGACGTCAAGGGCTGCCTCGCCGTCGACAACAGACACTCCGCGGCGCCGCGCGGCTCGCGCGGCAGAACGCGCGCGCTCGAGCGCCCCCGCGGCGTCACCGCCCAACCCCGCATGCCCGAGGTGACTCTCGGGCACTGTGATCGGCTTCGGAGCGACGGCAACGAGTTCGTCGCCGTCAATGCGGAAGATGGCGTTGGCCTCGGCCGACGCCCGTTCGGCCTGTGCTCGCCACACGTCGGGCCGCGCCGTCGCGGTGGGGTAGGCGACGAGGGTGACAGCCGTGTCCGGAGGCAGGCCGAAGTGGGTCAACTCCCCGGGGGAGTCGCGGCCCTCCTCGAGCTGGTGGAGCAACGCCCTGCCCAGGTCGTCACGGAGCTGCGTCAGCCGTTGCGGCGTTTCCATGAGCAGCGACAGGCACGAGACGACGTGTTGGAGCGCGAACCGCTCCGAGGGCCCGAGCGGCGGCGTCGACGCCGTGGCCAACCATCCGTGCTCGTGGGCCTGACCGATGAGGGGGTGCACCTCCACGTCGTCGGCGCTGAGCACACGACGACCACGCGCGAGGCGCCCGCAGCCTGCAGGTGGAAAAGTTCGTCGACAACTGGCCCCTCGCCGACGGCCGCGCCGTCCGCGGTGAGCACCACGACGGGGCGCTCGAGGAACGTTCGGGCCGCACTGACCACCGCCTCGGCGCCGTCACGCAGTGCGACGCGTGTCAGACGACGCTGGAACTCCACCGTGTGACGCAGCGCGCGCCGTTCCGCTTCGGCCAGGTGATCCGCGCCGACGCGCACGATGCTGACGAAGGGGGTGGGCTCGGGCACCACGAGCAGCGGAAGTCCGAACTCGACACAGGCTAGGGCCACCGCGTCCGGCACGGTGTCGTGCCCGACACCCACGCCGAAGCCGAGCGCACCGACGTCGTGAGCTACAAGTCGCTGGACGTACGCGCGGCACTCGTCGTGCTCCGCAGGAAGCCGTTGCCCCGTGGTGAGGACGAGTTCACCGCCGCTGAGGTACGGCGTGGGGTCCAGGAGCTCGATGCCGTGCACCCACGTCAACGGTGTCGGCATCGCCGTTCATCAGCCGCAGACGCAGCTCGTCCCGCCCGAGCAGGGCGCGCAGCGTGAGTTTCATCGGGCTCCTCCCCTCGGGCGCCATCGCGAGTATCCATTGTGTCGAACAAGAACGTCCGGACACGCCAACTCGTCCAGTTACATGCGCAGCCGGCCCTGCATACCGTGGCACGTAAGGCCGTTGCGGCTCACTCAGGCAACGAAGGACGTCAGCATGACTCAGTTCGACCTTCCCGGATCGCCGGGCGGGGCGCGTCACACCGCCCGTCTCGAAGCAGGAGCATCCGCCGCGAGCGACACGAGCTTCGACCCGCGCACCGGGGCTTCCAACGGCGCGATCGCACACACGTCGGCCGCGCAGGTGGAGCAGGTCGTCGCCGCTGCCGGGGCTGTCGCGGAGCGCTTCGCGCAGACCTCGCCCGCCGAGCGGCGCGAGATGTTGCGAGCCGTGGCCGACGCCGTCGACGCCTCCGCAGCCGAGCTCGTGTGGCTCGCCGACCGCGAGACCGGGCTCGGCGAGACCCGCCTCAAGAGCGAGGTCGCGCGCCTCGCGTCCCAGCTGCGCTTCTACGCCGACGTGTGCGCCGAAGGTTCGTGGCTGCGCGCCACCCTCGACGAGGCCGGCGACGCCTCGTCCAGCCTCGCCCGCGTTCAAGTGCCCCTCGGGCCCGTCGCGGTCTTCGGCGCGAGCAACTTCCCGTTCGCCTTCGGCGTCCTGGGCAACGACACCGCATCGGCCCTCGCAGCAGGTTGCCCTGTCGTCGCGAAGGCGCACCCCGCCCACCCCATGCTCAGTGTGCGACTCGGTGAGATCGCCACGTCCGCCCTTGCGTCAGCCGGCGCGGCCGCAGGCGTGTTCGACGTCGTCGTCGGCTTCGAGGCCGGCAAGCAGCTCGTGCTCGATCCCCACGTTCGTGCCGTCGGGTTCACCGGTTCGCAGAACGGCGGCCTCGCCCTGTGGCGACTGGCCAACGAGCGTCGCGAGGTCATTCCCGTCTTCGCCGAGATGGGCACCGTCAACCCCGTCGTCGTGACGACGGATGCCGCAACCGACCCCCAGCGCGTGGCCACCGGCTTCGTCTCGTCGATGACGCTCGGGGCCGGCCAGTTCTGCACCAAGCCTGGCCTCCTCCTCGCACCGGAGGGCGCCGGCCTGGCGGACGCGCTCGGCGCTGCGGTGTCCGCCACGCAGGTTCACCCCATGCTCACGGCAGCGATGGCCGCTGGGGTCTCGCGTGGTGTCGAGGCCTACGAGGCCGCCGGCGGCCAGGTCATCGGGACGGGCTGCGGCGCGAGCGCCGGGTGGTCCGCCGCGCCCACCGTCGTGCACGTTCCCGCCGAGCTGTTCACCCGCGAGAGCGTCTTCGCCGAGGAGTGCTTCGGCCCCGTTGGCCTCGTCGTCGAGTACACCGACCGCGCCCACCTCGAAAGCCTGCTCGCGCAGCTGCAGGGCAGCCTCGTCGCCACCGTGGCGAGCAGCGGCCCGCACGACCCGGAGACGGCGGACCTCGTAGCGCTCCTCGCCCGATCCGTGGGCCGCGTGACGGTCGACGACTGGCCCACCGGCGTCGCGTGGACGTGGGCACAGCAGCACGGCGGACCTTGGCCCGCGACGAGCGCCCCGGCGTCGACGTCCGTGGGCGCCGCTGCTCTCGACCGCTTCACGCGGCCGGTCACCTTCCAGAACCTGCCCGACAGCGCGCTTCCTCCGGCCCTGCGCCACGACAACCCCTGGGGCCTGCCGCGACGGATCAACGGACGGATGAACTGATGAACGAACACTTCCCCGCCACCCCGAGCTCGAGCGGAACGCCGCTCGACGGCATCAAGGTCGCCGACTTCAGCCGCGTTCTCGCCGGCCCCTTGACGACCATGACGCTGGCCGACCTCGGCGCCCAGGTGCTCAAGATCGAACGCCCCGGTGTCGGCGACGACACCCGCCACTGGGGTCCGCCGTGGACGACGCACGGCTCCTCCTACTTCGAGAGCGTCAATCGCACCAAGCGCTCCATCGGCCTGGATCTCAAGGACCCCGAGGACCTCGCCGTCGCTCGCGAGATCGCCGCGGAGGCGGACGTCGTCGTCGAGAACCTCAAGTCCGGCACGATGGCGCGCCTCGGCCTCGGCTACGAGGATCTTGCCGAAGCCAACCCGGGGCTCGTCTACTGCTCCATCACCGGCTTCGGCTCGGGCGAAGGCGCCTCGATGGCCGGGTACGACTTCCTCGTCCAGGCCGTCGGCGGCCTCATGAGCATCACGGGCGACGCCGAGGGCGAGCCCATGAAGGTCGGCGTCGCCCTCGTCGACGTGCTCACCGGCAAGGACGCCGTCATCGGCATCCTCGCGGCGCTCACCGAGCGCAGCCGCAGCGGTCGCGGCCAGCACCTTGAGGTGACGCTGCTCACGAGCCTGCTCGGCTCGCTCGTCAACCAGTCGTCGTCCTACCTCGCGACGGGCCGCAGCCCGGCGCGCATGGGCAACGCGCACCCCTCCATCGCGCCGTACGAACTCCTGCAAACCGGCGACGGCCCGCTCGCTGTCGCCTGCGGCAACGACGGTCAGTTCGCCCGGCTCACCGAGGTGCTCGGCGTGCCGCAGCTGGCAACCGACGAGCGGTTCGCGACGAATCCCGAGCGCGTTGCCCACCGTGACGACCTCGTCCGCGAGTTGGAGGCCGCGCTGGCCACCGCGTCGGCCGACGAGTGGTCTGCCCGCCTCGGCGAGGTCTGGGTTCCGGCCGGCGTCGTCGGCGACATCGCGTCGGCGATCGACCTGGCCGAGCGCCTCGGCCTCGAGCCGACGCTCGACCTCGGCCCGGAACACCCGCGCCAGGTTCGACACCCGATCACCTACTCGCGCAGCAGGACCCAACCTGCGACGCCACCACCCGACCTGCCCCAGCGCACGAACGACGACCACGACGAAAAGGAAGCCTGATGTCCACTGCCACGAAGATGCCCCCGCTCAACCCGCGCGATCTGGCAGGCATCGACGACCTGCTGAGCGACGAGTAGAAGGCGATCCGCGCGACGGTTCGCACCGTCTGCGAAACGACGGTCGACCCGTATGTCGCGGAATGGTTCGAAGCGGGTGAGCTCACGGACGTGCGCGAACTGGCACGCGAGTTCGGCCGCAACGGCTTCCTCGGCATGAGCGCCACCGCCTACGGCCTGGCCTGCCTCGAGCTTGAGGCGTCGGACTCCGGCATCCGTTCGCTCGTCTCCGTCCAGGGCTCCCTCGCGATGTTCGCGATCTACCGCTGGGGCAGCGAGGAGCAGAAGCAGCAGTGGCTGCCGAACATGGCCGCCGGTGAGGCCATCGGCTGCTTCGGCTGACCGAGCCCGACCACGGCTCCGACCCCGCGTCGATGCGCACGCGCGCCCGTCGTGACGGCGACGACTGGGTGCTCGACGGCCGCAAGATGTGGATCACGAACGGCTCTGTCGCCGACGTCGCCGTCGTGTGGGCGCAGACCGAGGAAGGCATCCGCGGCTTCGTCGTGCCGACCGACACCCCCGGCTTCTCCGCGAACACGATCAAGCACAAGATGTCGCTGCGCGCGTCCGTGACGAGCGAGCTCGTCCTCGAGGGTGTGCGTCTGCCCGCGGACGCGGTCTTCCCCGAGGTCATCGGCCTCACGGGCCCCCTCTCCTGCCTCAACGAGGCCCGCTACGGCATCGTCTGGGGCGCCATGGGCGCGGCTCGTTCGTCGCTCGAAGCGGCGATCGACTACTCGAAGGAACGCGAGCAGTTCGGCAAGCCGATCGGCGGCTTCCAGCTGACGCAGGCCAAGCTGGCCGACATGGAGCTCGAGTACGTCAAGGGTGTGCTGCTCGCCCTGCACCTGGGGCGCCGCAAGGACGCGGGCACCGTGCGTCCGGAGCAGATCAGCCTCGGCAAGCTCAACAACGTGCGCGAGGCCATGGAGATCTGCCGCACCGCGCGCACCATCCTCGGCGCGAACGGCATCTCCCTGGAGTACCCGGTCATCCGGCACGCGAACAACCTCGAGTCGGTCCTCACCTACGAGGGCACCGTCGAGATGCACACGCTCGTCGTCGGCCAGGCACTCACCGGTCTGCCCGCGTTCCGCTGACGCACGCCGCCCCGGCCGATCTGCACCTGCCCCGCCGTCGTTTCATCCACCGGCGGCGGGGCAACCCGGTAGAAATGGGTGAGCGCGAGAGCCGATCGAGGCCGCCTCACCCACCAGACTGAGACTGATCACATCCCCCACCGAGGAGAATCATGAGCGCCTCGCAGTACGCCGTCACCGACCCGCATGACGGCAACGTCGTCGAGACCTACCCCACCGCCGACGCGTCCGACGTCTCGCGCGCCCTGGACGCCGTGTCGTCCGCGTACAAGAGCTGGTCGCGCACCACGAGCGTCGCCGACCGCGCTGCGCTCATGAAGCGCGCCTCCGAGCTGTTCTCCGAGCGCACCGACGAGCTCGCCGCCATCATCGAGCGCGAGATGGGCAAGCCGACGGCCGAGTGCGTCGAGGAGGTCGAGTTCTCGGCCGCCATTCTCGGCTACTACGCGGACAACGGCACCGAGTTCCTCAAGGACGAGCCGATCGACCTTCTCGACGGCGAGGGCAGCGCCCTCATCCGCCGCTTCCCCATCGGCCCGCTGCTGGGCATCATGCCGTGGAACTTCCCCTACTACCAGGTGGCCCGTTTCGCGGGCCCGAACCTCGTGGCGGGCAACACGATCATCCTCAAGCACGCTACGCAGTGCCCCGAGTCGGCAGCCGCGATCGCGGAGATCTTCTCCGAGGCCGGGTTCCCCGAGGGCGCCTACGTCAACCTCAACGCCACGAACGAGCAGTGCGCCGACATCATCGCCGACCCGCGCATCCAGGGCGTCTCGCTCACCGGTTCCGAGCGCGCCGGCTCCGCCGTCGCCGAGATCGCCGGACGCAACCTCAAGAAGGTCGTGCTCGAGCTCGGCGGCTCCGACCCGTTCATCCTCCTCAGCACCGACGACATGGACGCCACGGTCCAGGCCGCCGTCGAGGCACGCGCCTACAACACCGGCCAGGCATGCAACGCCGGTAAGCGCTTCATCGTCGCCGACGGCCTCTACGACGAGTTCGTCACCGCCTTCACCGAGAAGATGAAGGAGACCTCGGGCGCCTCCCCGCTGTCGTCCGTCGCCGCGCGCGACAACCTCGCCGCCCAGGTCGACGAGGCCGTCAGTGGCGGCGCCACCTTCGTCGGTTCCGAGAACGACGACGTCGACGCGAACGGCGCCTACTACCCCGCAGGTGTCCTCACGGGCGTCACGAAGGACAACCCGGCCTACTACCAGGAGCTGTTCGGCCCGGTCGCCATGGTCTTCAAGGTCGGCTCCGAGGAGGAGGCCGTCGAACTCGCGAACGACACCCCGTTCGGCCTCGGCTCGTACGTCTTCACCACGGACTCCGAGCAGGCCGAGCGCATCGCCAATCAGCTCGAGGTCGGCATGGTCTTCGTCAACGGCGTCGGTGCCGACGGCGTAGAACTGCCCTTCGGCGGCGTGAAGCGCTCCGGCTTCGGCCGTGAACTCGGCCGCTACGCCATCGAGGAGTTCCTCAACAAGAAGCTCATCCGCGTCATCGAGTGATGTGCATTGCGTGAGATCCCCCGGCTCCGATTCGGCCGGGGGATCTTTCGTTGGTGCGTCGTGGCTTCACCTTCTCGGAATATACCCCCATGGGGTATAAGTTGACGCGAGTGAGGAATGCAGCTCCGCCCGGCGCAGGGGTGCGGGGCGGTGTAGCTCGTGAGGAGGAGTGAATGGAACCCGAGACATCTGGCCACAACGATCACGCAGGACACGGCGACCACTCAGGGCACGGAGGCCACGCGGGCCACGGCGACCACGTCACGATGTTCCGGCGCCTGTTCGCGATCATGAGCGTCGTCGCGATCCCCGTCATCGCGTTCGACCCGATGTTCGCCCACCTCGTGGGTTACTCGCTGCCCGATTCGGGCTGGACGCGCGCGATCGCGCCGGCACTCGGCACCGTGATGTACGTCTGGGGCGGCAAGCCGTTCCTGTCCGGCGCCGTGAGCGAGGTGCGTTCGCGCAAGCCCGGCATGATGCTGCTCATCGCTCTCGCGATCACTGTCGCGTTCGTCTCGTCCTGGGGTGCCAGCCTCGGCGTTCTCGACGACGAGCTGTCGTTCTGGTGGGAACTCGCGCTCCTCGTCGTCATCATGCTGCTCGGCCACTGGGTGGAGATGCGCTCGCTGGCACAGACGTCCTCGGCACTCGAATCCCTCGCCGCGCTCCTGCCGGACGAGGCCGAGAAGGTCGACGGCGACCGCGTCGTCACGGTCTCCCCCGACGACCTCGTCGTCGGTGACGTCGTCATCGTCCGCCCCGGCGCTTCGGTGCCTGCGGACGGGCGCATCGTCGACGGCAGCGCGTCGATGGACGAGTCGATGGTCACCGGCGAGTCCCGCGCGGTGCGGCGCGCGAAGGGCGACACCGTCGTCGCGGGCACCGTGGCCACCGATTCCGGTCTGCGCGTGGAGATCACGGCAACGGGCGACGACACGGCCCTCGCCGGCATCAGCAAGCTCGTGAGCGAGGCGCAGAACTCCTCGTCGCGCGCTCAGCTGCTCGCGGACAAGGCCGCCGCGTGGCTGTTCTGGTACGCCCTCGGCGCGGCCGTTCTCACGGCGATCGTGTGGTTCGTCGCCGACCGTCCCAACGAGGCCGTCATCCGCACCATCACGGTGCTCGTCATCGCGTGCCCGCACGCTCTGGGCCTCGCCATCCCGCTCGTCATCTCGATCGCGACGGAGCGCGCGGCGCGCGCCGGCGTGCTCGTCACCGATCGCCGGGCGCTCGAGTCGATGCGCACCGTCGACACCGTGCTGTTCGACAAGACCGGCACGCTGACGAAGGGTGAACCGACCGTCACGGGCGTGGAAGCGGTCGAGGGCCGCAGCGAGGACGACGTCCTGCGGCTGGCCGCTGCGGCCGAGGCGGACAGCGAGCACCCCCTCGCGCGGGCCATCGTCGCAGCGGCCGACGACCGCGGGCTCGACGTTCCGCGCGGCGGCGACTTCACCTCGTCACCGGCCGTCGGAGTGCGCGCGGACATCGACGGCGCCGTCGTCGAGGTGGGTGGGCCGCACCTCCTCGAACAGAAGGGCGCCCGCGAGCTGCCCGTCGCCGACGAGTGGCGTACCGAGGGCGCGATCATCCTCCACGTCCTCGCAGACGGCGAGATCATCGGCGCACTGAAGTTGGCCGACGCCGTGCGTCCGGAATCCCGCGACGCGATCGATGCCCTTCACGCTCGAGGCGCGCAGGTCGTCATGATCACCGGTGACGCCGAGGCCGTCGCGCACCACGTGGCGGACGAGCTCGGTATTGACCGTGTCTTTGCCGGCGTACGCCCCGAGGACAAGGCTGCGAAGGTCAGCGAACTCCAGGGCGAGGGGCGGAAGGTGGCCATGGTCGGCGACGGCGTCAACGACGCACCGGCTCTCGCGCAGGCCGACGTGGGCATCGCGATCGGCGCGGGAACGGACGTGGCGATCGGGTCGGCGGGCGTCGTGCTCGCGAGTTCCGACCCGCGTTCGGTGCTCTCGGTCATCGAGTTGTCGCGCGCGACGTACCGCAAGATGAAGCAGAACCTGTGGTGGGCCGCCGGCTACAACCTCGTGTCGGTGCCATTGGCTGCGGGCGTGCTCGCACCCGTCGGGTTCGTGCTGCCGATGAGCGTCGGTGCCGTCCTCATGTCTGCCTCGACGGTCGTCGTGGCGCTCAACGCACAGCTGCTTCGCCGACTCGACCTGCGACCGCAAACGTGGGCAGAGCGCTCCCCCGCGGACGACTGATCGTGCCTGCGAGTTGAACGAGCGCGCCCCCGACCCGAGCTAACCGCTGATTCCGTAGTCCGCCCACACCGACGCGAGGCTGACGGGCGAGTGCTTCTGCGCCAACGCCTTGAACTGCCCACGGGTGATGTTCGCGTGGCGATACGTCGTGGCGAGCTCCTTGAGGAACGCCGTGTGACGCGGTGCGTTCTCGCGCAGGTACGAGCGGTCCATGGCGTAGCGGATGGCGCGTTGCGCGCCGTAGACGTAGTCGTAGCGGCTCGTCGCGAGGTACTCCGGCCCGCTGCTTCCCGCAAGTGTCGACTTCACGGGCGTGTAGGCCCCCGCGATGCCCGCGTGACGTGCGTAGTCGTTCTGCAGCAGGACGGCGAGACCCTCGTGGATGAACAGGACGTCACGCCAGTCCTTGGCCGTCACGGAGTTACCGAACCACATGTGCGCGTTCTCGTGCGCGATGAAGCTCGGAGAACCGTCGACGAGCGAACGCTTGTACTGGACGAGACCGACCTGCTCCTGGCCACCGACGGGGAAATTCGTCAGCGTCGGCCCACCGGACTGCGAGAACGGGTACGGGCCGTACAACCGGGCGAAGTAGTCGAGCGACTTCGCGGTGTGCGTGACGAGGTTGGCCGGAACGTTCGCCATGCCCGCGTACAGGTACGGGACGCTCACGCCTGCCGCGGTGAGCTTGCCGCGCTTCACGGCGAGACCCGGCCCGACGGTGAGCCCGGGGTTGTAGGACGAGACCCGCTCCGGAATGACGATGCGCGTGTTGACCATGCTGCCGTCGCCGAAGGTGTGCGGGGCAGGCGCGCCGTAGGCGATGATCTGGTTGGCCTTCTGCGTCGAGATGCTGATCGCGTACGTGGCCTTGTTGTCGATGCGATCGTTGCTCGGGTACCAGAACACGGCCACCTCGGGCTCACCGGAGAACGTCGTCACGGTGCCGTTCTCGATGACGCCACGGGTGCCTCGGTTGAGGAGAACCCGGTTCCAGGGGATGTCGTCGTACCTGACCTGGAGCGTGAACGACTGCCCCTTCGCCAGAGAAACGCCCGTGATCGACCACTGATACCGCGTTCCGGCCGCCTTGAACGGCTTGCTCACACCGTTCACGGTGACGCTCTTCGGTACGAGCGCGAAGTCGATGAGGAGTGATGTCGTCGCGACCTCGGCACGACACGTCATCGTCGTCGCTCCGTAGACCCGGGCATGTGTGCCGCTGGCGCCGGTGCGAACGGTGTCACCGATGGAGTAGTGACTCACCGAGTACCGGGAGTCGCCCTTGTTCGGCAACTTGGAGTCACCGGTTGCCGCCGAGACAGGTGACCATCCTGCCACCCCCAGCAGCCCCGCCCCCGCGCCTGCCGCGAGCAGGGTACGGCGTGAAATGTGCCCACAGCACTCGAGATGAGTCATCGTGCCCCCAATGTGTTCGGCACCCACGACCCCACCGCTGCCGAGACTCGCGGTCTCGTCGGTGTCGATGAATCTGATCCATCGACTCTGTCCGGTCGGTGGGCCCTGTGGGGCTCGAACCCACAACCTACGGATTAAAAGTCCGCAGCTCTGCCAATTGAGCTAAAGGCCCTGGCGCCGGCGAGTTCGCGCAGCGCGTGGGCCAGCCTAGCCCGACGGGCCACACCCGCGCACAACGCCCCGCCGCGTCGTCGTTGCGCGCGGTTCGCGCAACGACCGACCGGAACGCGCGACTGCGGAGCACCCGGCGTGGGTGCTCCGCAGTCAGGCGTTGACCGACGTCAGCTGTACGTCGGGCGCGAGTCGTTCTCCGGATCGATGTGAGGACGGTCCTCCTCGTCGAGGGCTTCGCGGTCACTCGGCAGCGAGTGCTCGGCGATGACGTTGTCGAACTCGTCGCTGATGACGACGCGGTCGTGCTCCGCCAGCGTCAGGTTCTCGGCGATCTTGTCGCGCATCATCTCCGGCATGTCGAAACCGTGCTCGTCGAACGCCGCGTTGACGATCTCCAGAGCACCCTCACGATCACCCGGTGTCATCCGCGCGGCAATGTCTCCGATGACCTCGGCGTACCGCACCGCGGCACCCTCTCCGTACTGGTCGGTGAACTGCTGCTGGTTCACCACGTAATTCCACGTTCCCATGAACGAACACCTCCTGGTTTCACGCTACATCGTTGGCACGCAGGAAAACCCGGGCGGGGCCGCGAAACGTCAGGCGATGCCCGCCCCGGCGCTGAGCGGCGCGCCCGTCTTCTCGACGACCTCGTCGAAGGTGACGTCGGGGGCCAGCTCGATACACACGAGCCCATCGTCCGTCACGTCGATGACGGCCAGGTCCGTGATGATGCGCTCGACGACGGCGAGGCCCGTGATCGGCAGCGTGCACTCGGGCAGGATCTTCGGCGAACCGTCCTTCGCGCAGTGCTCCATGAGGACGACGACCTTCTTGGCACCGTGCACGAGATCCATCGCGCCGCCCATGCCCTTGACCATCTTCCCGGGGATCATCCAGTTCGCGATGTCGCCCTTCGTCGAGACCTGCATGGCCCCGAGGATGGCCGCGTCGACCTTGCCGCCGCGGATCATGCCGAACGACGTCGCCGAGTCGAAGATCGACGCGCCGCGACGCAGCGTCACCGTCTCCTTGCCCGCGTTGATGAGGTCGGGGTCGACCGCCTCGTCGCTCGGGTACGCACCCACGCCGAGCAGGCCGTTCTCCGACTGCAGCACGAGCTCGACGTCGTCGTCGACGTAGTTCGGCACGAGCGTCGGCAGGCCGATGCCGAGGTTGACGTAGTCGCCGTCGGCCAGCTCCGTCGCGGCTCGCGCCGCCATCTGTTCACGTGTCCACACCATGTCAGTTACCGCCTTCCGCATCGCGGGTCGTGCGCTTCTCGTACTCATGGTCGAACGCTCGCCCCGCGAACTCTCGCCTACTCACTTCGCGCCGCCTTCCGCATCGCGGGTCGTGCGCTTCTCGTACTCATGGTCGAACGCTCGCCCCGCGAACTCTCGCCTACTCACTTCGCGCCGCCTTCCGCATCGCGGGTCGTGCGCTTCTCGTACTCATGGTCGAACGCTCGCCCCGCGAACTCTCGCCTACTCACTTCGCGCCGCCTTCCGCATCGCGGGTCGTGCGCTTCTCGATCCGCTTGTCTCCGGACTGCTCCTTCGTCAGCTCCACCACCCGCTGCACGTAGATGCCCGGCAGGTGCACCTCGTCGGGGGGGATGTCGCCGGGTTCGACGAGCTCCTCCACTTCGGCGATGACCGTCTTGCCGGCCATCGCGCACAGCGGGTTGAAGTTGCGAGCCGAGAGGTTGAACACGAGGTTGCCGTGCCGGTCACCCTTGGCCGCACGCACGAGCGCGAAGTCGGTGACGATGCTCTCCTCGAGCACGTAATCCTTGGCGTCGTCACCCTCGCCGAAGGTGCGCGTCTCCTTGGGCTCCGACTCCTTCTCCACCTGGCCGTCAGCGCCGTACTTCCACGGCATGCCGCCGTCAGCCACCTGCGTGCCCACGCCCGTGGCCGTGAAGAACGCCGGGATACCGGCGCCGCCGGCGCGCAGCTTCTCCGCCAGCGTGCCCTGTGGCGTCAGATGCACCTCGAGTTCGCCCTCGAGGTACTGGCGCGCGAACTCCTTGTTCTCACCGACGTAGGAGGCGGTGACGAGACGCAGGCGCTTATCGCGCAGTAGAACCCCGAGGCCCCAGTCGTCGACGCCACAGTTGTTCGAGACGACCGCGAGGTTCGTCGATCCGAGCTTGTGCAGCTCGCCGATCAGCACGCTCGGGATGCCGCACAGGCCGAATCCTCCGACGGCGAGCGACGCACCGTCCCCGATGTCCGCGACCGCGTCCGCGGCAGACGCCACGACTTTGTCCACTTCTCCTCCTGCACTCGAAGACTTCGGGCGGCACGCGACCATGTGGCCATGAGATCCACCTCACATCCGAATCCAGTTAATCACCATTAACCGAACCTGTGGGGCGTGATGCCCTGCCAGTGCGTGGTGCCAAACTGCATCCATGACCTCCAAGCCCCTCTACGCGCTCCTGCTCGACGTCGACGGCCCCGTCGCGAGCCCGGTGACGCGCACCCTCGCGATCGATTCCATCGCCGCCGATCTCGTCGCGATGGCCCGGGCGGGCGTCCCGCTCGTGTTCAACACGGGCCGTTCCGACGTCTTCGTCGCGCGCACCGTCATGCCGTCGCTCGTCGCAGCCGGACTGCCTGACGACGCCGTCGTCCTCGCCGTGTGCGAGAAGGGCTCGACGTGGTTCGTGCCGAAGCCCGAGCACCTCGACGGCGCGGGCGACGATCTCGAGGTCGACGAGCGTCTGCGCGTGCCAACGGGGCTCGTCGAGTTCTGCCGCAGCATTGCCCCCGACTTCGAGGACGCGATGTTCTTCGACGCGACGAAGAAGGCGATGGTCAGCTTCGAGGCGCTGCACGGGATCGACCTCGAGACCTACGGGCGCCGGCAGCACGAGATCGAGCAGCGCATCTGGGATTTCCTCGCCGAGCAGGAGATCGGCGTCGCATGGGAGGACCGCACGGCGCTCAACGACAGTGACGACGTCGCGTTGCGCATCGACCCGACGATCATCTCCACCGACGTCGAACACATCGGCACGGGCAAGCAGGTCGGCGCTGACAAGGCCGTCGCCTACCTCGCCGGACTCGGCATCGCACCACGGGAGTGGCGCACGCTCGGGGATTCACGCAGCGACTACGCCATGGCCGACCGGCTCCACGAGCGCGGTTTCGTCGTGCGCCACGGTGACGTGCGCCCGGCCGACGGCCGCCTCGAGCGCGACTACCCCGTCGAGGTCGCGCCCGACGACCTGACGAACGACGCCGCCGGCGCAGCGTTCCTCGCCCGCTGGCGCCGGGACGTGGAATGCGAGCGCCCCTCGGCGACGTTGGCCGGATGACACCCCACACGAAAGGCGAGACCGTGCCGCACATCTTCGAGCCCCTGACCCTGCGCGACGTCACCTTCCCCAACCGCATCTGGCTCGCACCCATGTGCCAGTACAGCTGCGACGCCGGCGACGGCATCCCCACCGCCTGGCATTTCGTCCACCACGCGACGCGCGCGGTCGGCGGGTTCGGACTGCTCATCGCGGAAGCGAGCGCTGTCGCGCCTGAAGGCCGCATCAGCCCCCGAGACGCGGGCATCTGGAACCACGATCAGGTCGCCGGCTGGCGACGCGTCGTCGACGTCGTCCACAGTCACGGCGCGAAGATGGGAATCCAACTCGCACACGCCGGACGCAAGGCCTCCACCTACCCCCCGTTCGCCGGGATGGCGAACGGAAGCGTTCCCGAGTCGGACGCCGGCTGGCCGACGCTCGCTCCGTCGGCCATCGCCTTCGACACCCTTGCCGAACCGCGCGCCATGACACTCGAGGAGATCGACGATGTCGTCGAGGCCTTCGTCGACGCTGCGGCGCGGGCGGACGAGGCGGGCTTCGACGTCGTCGAGATCCACGCGGCGCACGGGTACCTGCTGCACGAGTTCCTCTCCCCCGCGTCCAACCGCCGCGACGACGAGTACGGCGGGTCGTTCGAGAACCGCGCCCGGTTGCTGCTGCGCGTCACCCGTGAGGTGCGCGAGATCTGGCCGGCGAGCAAGCCGCTCTTCGTGCGCATCTCGGCCACGGACTGGGCCGACACGGGCTGGAACGTCGACGAATCCGTGCGGCTCGCAACGCTTCTCAAGGAGATCGGCGTCGACCTCGTCGACGTCAGCTCCGGTGGCAACGTCATCGCCGACATCCCGGCGGAGAAGAACTACCAGGTGCCTTTCGCGCAGGCCATCCGCGAACGCTCCGGGGTGGCGACGGGCGCAGTCGGCCTCATCACCGAGCCGGCGCAAGCTGAGGCAATTCTCACCGAGGGCCACGCCGACGCGGTCCTGCTCGGCCGCGCCGCCCTGCGCGAGCCGTACTGGCCGCTGCGCGCAGCGTCGGAGCTCGGCGTCACCTGGCGCGACGCGCCCTACCCCGAGCAGTACACGCGCGGGGCGTGGGATTTCGCGCCGAACTGACGAGAGCTCAAGCCTCCTCGATGGGCGCTGCGAACTGCGCCTCGTACAGGCGCCAGAAGGCACCTTTGGCCGCGATGAGCTCGTCATGGTCGCCCATCTCGACGATGTCGCCGTCCTCCATGACGAGGATGACGTCGGCGTCCCGGATCGTCGAGAGGCGGTGGGCGATGACGAAGCTCGTGCGGGCGCTACGCAGCGCCGCCATGGCCTGCTGCAGCATCACCTCGGTGCGGGTGTCGACCGACGACGTGGCCTCGTCGAGGATGAGCACGTCCGGCTCGGCGAGGAACGCCCGCGCGATCGTGATGAGCTGACGCTCGCCGCTGGAGAGGCTGGCGCCGTCGTCGCTGATGATCGTGTCGTAGCCGTCGGGCAGCGACCGCACGAAACGGTCGACGAAGGTGGCCTCGGCCGCCGCCTGGAGCTGGTCGTCAGTGGCGTCGAGGTTGCCGTAGCGCAGGTTGTCGCGGATCGTGCCGTGGAAGACCCAGCTGTCCTGCAGCACCATGCCGAGGCGCTCACGCAGTTCGCGGCGCGGCACGTGGCGGATGTCGACGCCGTCGAGCGTGATGCGGCCGGCGTCGATCTCGTAGAAGCGCATGAGCAGGTTGACGAGGGTCGTCTTGCCCGCGCCGGTGGGCCCGACGATCGCGACGGTCTGGCCCGGCTCCACGGTGAGGTCGAGACCGTCGATGAGGCGCCGCTCGGGCGTGTAGCCGAACGCGACGCCGTCGAGGGCGACGCGCCCCTGCGTCGGGCGCGACAGGTTGCCCGGCTCATCGCGTGATTCCTCGGGCGCGTCGAGCACCTCGAAGACACGCTCGGCGCTGGCCACGCCGGACTGCAGGAGGTTGACCATCGACGCGATCTGCGTCACCGGCTGCGTGAACTGGCGCGAGTACTGGACGAACGCGGTGACGTCACCGAGCGTCATCTGCCCCGACGCCACGCGCAGACCACCGACGACACAGATGACGACGTACTGCAGGTTCCCGACGAACATCATGATCGGCATCATGAGGCCGGAGAGGAACTGCGCCCGTCGGCTGACGTCGGTGAGCTTCTCGTTGCGATCGTCGAAGGCCGCCTCGACCTGCGGGCCGCGGCCGAATACCTTGACAAGGGCGTGCGCGCTGAAGGCCTCTTCGATCTGACCGTTGAGTTCACCCGTGTGCTGCCACTGCGCGATGAAGTGACCTTGCGACTTCTTCATGATGCGGCTCGCCACGAGCATGACGAGCGGGATCGTGAGCAGCGCGATGAGCGTCAGCATCCACGAGACGGTGAACATCATGACGACGACGCCGACGACGGTGCAGATCGAGACGAGCAGCTGGCTCATCGTCTGCTGCATCGACTGACCGACGTTGTCGATGTCGTTCGTCACGCGCGAAAGGAGTTCACCGCGCGGGCGGCCGTCGACGTAGGCGAGCGGTACGCGCGTCAGCTTGGCGTCGACGTCGGCGCGCAGCTTCTTCATCGTCTGCTGCACGAGCGAGTTGAGCAGCCGCGCCTGGACGACCTGGAACAGCGATGCCGCGATGTACAGGCCGAGGACGGCGAGCAGGATCCGACCCACGTGACCGAAGTCGCTGCCCTGACCCGGCACGAGATCCATGGCGCTGACCATCTCGGCGAACTTCGTGCTGCCCGAGGCGCGCAGCCCGGCGACGACCTGTTCCTTGGTCTGCCCGGTGGGCAGGCGCATCGAAACCGAGCCGGAGAAGATCGCGTCGACGGCCTTACCGAGGATGCGGGGGCCGAGCACGTTCATCGCGACGGAGGCGACGCTGAGCACGAGCACCGCGATCACCTTGAGGCGGTGGGGACGCAGCAGTCCGAGCAGGCGCAGGGACGAGCCCTTGAAGTCCATCGTCTTGGCGGCGGGCGCCATTCCGGCGCCGGGGCCGTGGCCCGGGCCGCGCTGCGCGTTCGCGGGGGCGCCGCGTCCTGCCGGGGCGCTCATGCCGCGTCCCGCGAACCGAGCTGGGATTCGACGATCTCCCGGTACTCCGGGCAGTTCTCGAGCAACTCGTGATGAGTACCCAACCCGACGGCGGCGCCGTCCTCGAGGACGAGGATCTGGTCGGCGTCACGGATGCTCGAGATGCGCTGCGCGACGACGAAGACCGTCGCGTGCCGCACGTGGGGTGCGAGGGCCTCGCGCAGGCGCCGGTCCGTGGCGACGTCGAGTGCGGAGAAGGAGTCGTCAAAGAGGTAGATGTTCGCCGACGCGACGAGCGCGCGGGCGATGCACAGGCGCTGACGCTGGCCGCCCGAGACGTTCGTGCCGCCCTGGTCGATCGCGGCGTCGAGGCCGCCGTCCATGCGTTCGACGAAGTCACGCGCCTGGGCTATCTCGAGGGCCTGCCACAGCTCGTCGTCGGTCGCGTCCGGGTTGCCGTAGCGCAGGTTCGTCGCGACGGTGCCGCTGAAGAGGTAGGACTGCTGCGGCACGATGCCGATGCGGCCCCACAGGGCCTCGGGGTCGAGGTCGCGCACGTCGACGCCGTCGATGCGCACCGCCCCGTCCGTCACGTCGATGAGGCGGGCCACGAGGGAGAGCAGGGTCGACTTGCCGGAACCGGTCGAGCCGACGATCGCGACCGTCGTTCCGGGCTCGGCGCGCAGCGTGATGTCGCGCAGCACCGGCGCGTCGGCGCCCGGGTAGCACATCGTCGCGCCGTCGAGTTCGACAACGCCATGGCTCTCGGTCGGGCGCTGCGGGTCGGCGGGTGGCACCACCGACGGCGACGTCCCGAGCACCTCGCCGATGCGCTCCGCGGCCACGGAGGCGCGGGGGATCATGACGAACATGAACGTCGCCATCATGACGGCCATGAGGATCTGGATGAGATAGGTCATGTACGCGGTGAGCGCGCCGATCTGCATGTCTCCGGCGGCGACGCGGTGCCCGCCGAACCACCAGATGGCGACGGTCGAGACGTTCATGACGAGGAAGACCGACGGGAACATGAGCGCCATGAGGTTGCCGACGCGCAGGCTCGCGCGGGCCAGGTTGTCGTTCGCTTCCCCGAAGCGCTCGAGCTCGTGCGGCTCCCGCACGAAGGCACGGATGACGCGGATGCCCGAGAGGTGCTCTCGCATGACGCGGTTGACGACGTCGAGGCGCTCCTGCACGAGTCGGAAGCCCGGCACCATGCGCACGACGATGAGCCCGATGAGCACGGCGAGGGTGGGCACGGACACGACGACGAGCCACGACAGCCCGACGTCCTGACGTAGCGCCATCGTGATGCCGCCGATCATCATGATCGGCGCCATGACCATGAGGTTGTAGGCCATGAGTACGAGCATCTGCACCTGCTGCACGTCGTTCGTCGAGCGCGTGATGAGCGACGGAGCGCCGAACTGGCCGACCTCGCGCGAGGAGAACCCGAGCACGGTGTGGAACACGCGGCTGCGCAGGTCGCGCCCGACGCTCATGGCCGTGCGCGAGGCGAACCAGGCCGCGCTGATCGAGGCGATGACGGAGACGAAGCTGACGAACAGCATCCATCCGCCGGTGCGCCAGATGTAGTCGGTGTCGCCGGTGACGACGCCGCGGTCGATGATGTCGGCGTTGAGGTTCGGCAGGTACAGCGACGTCAGGACGCTGACGAGCTGAACGACGATGATGCCCGCGAGCAGGCCGCGGTAGGGCGCGAGGCGCTCGCGCAGAAGGCGAAGAAGCACGGCGTCGAGCGTAGCCCCGCCACCGCTCACGCCGCGCGAGCATTTCAGCCGGCCCGGGGCCGACGCGGTCGGGGACGCCCACCACATCGTGGAGCCGACGAGCGTTCGGCTGCGTCGGACCTAGGCTGAACCAGATCGCGAGGGCCACACCAGGTTGCTCGTGCTCGATGGCAGGGAGGGACGACGTGGCTCAGAGGCACAAGGCACGCCGGCTGTGGCTGCCGTGGCGCAGCCGAACGCGCGCTCTCAACGCGAGGCTGTGGGACCGTGTGCCGACGGACAATCACGGTGGCGGCGACGACCCGATCTCGGCCGCCATTGGCTGCTTCATGTTCATACTCGTGCTGCCCTGGCTCGTGCCAGCGCTGCTCATCCTGCCGTTCTTCCTCGCGGAGTGCCTGCTGCAGTGGATCTTCGCGCTGCCGGTATTGCTCGTGCGCAGCCTCGGCGGGGCACGGGTGCCGGTCCGGGTGACGGTGGACGACCGTCATCACGACGAGTCCATCGCCGGATGGGGCGCGGCGAAGCGCTACGTCGAGCAGATCAACGCGAGCCCCGTGCCGCCGAACGTCGGTTACCCAGCTATGTCGCAGGGCACTCCGGAGGAGCGCGGCTGGGAGACGCCCGAGCAGCGTCAGGCGTGGGATGCCGCGCACGGCGGGCCGACCTACCCACCCCAGCGAAACGACGTTCCGCCGCACCAGGGCGCCTACGCCCCGCCTCCGAACCAGCAGCGTGGGTATCGGCGCTCAGTGGGGTTCGCCGCGCTGACCGAGAACGTCCGCACGCGAAGGGACGATTTCTTCCCTTTGTGTGCCCAAGGCCGTCGTTTCGATGCAAGAAGGGAAGAAACCACCCCTTCTGGCGCGACGTAACGGGGAGCGCGGTTCGGATTCGCCATCGTGCGAGTTGCGAAGCTCAGCAGCTAATCCCCAACTCGAGCGCTCCTTCGACGGCGGCACGCGTCGAGGGGTGGGCCATCGTCAGCCCGACGAGTTCCTCTGCGGTGAACCACCCCAGGTCATCGTGCTCGTCAGGCTCGAGATTCGCGGGAGAACCCGACCAACAGCTGGTGACGAATGCCCGTGCGTCCACCCCAGGAATGGCGAGTCCGACAGGAACCTGCAGCAGGTTCTTCACCCCTACCCCGAGTTCTTCGACGCACTCGCGCGCAGCAGCGTCCGACCAGTCCTCGCCGTCCTCGACGTGACCACCCGGCAGATCCCAAAGGTCGGGGAAGTTTTGACGACTCGGATGGCGATGCACGAGAAGCACGCGGTCGTGGGCCACCAGCGCCACGACAGCGATTCTCACTCCGGCACTCAGCCTGCGACCGTACCTCGCACCCCGGCTCGCCCTGTGAGCGTTGGCCCACTACGTGAGCTGCGCCGGTCACAGAACGGGCCGGCGCTCACACGTCACGCGACCCGACGGTGACGGCCCCCGTCGTCCGCGCCCGTACACTTGCGCGGTGAGTACGGCAGTGGGTTATTCAGGGCTATTCGGGCTGACCGGGTACCGCTACATCGTCGTCGCCTTCATCGCACGCCTGCCCCTGGCCATGTCCCAGCTCGGCACGCTGCTGCTCGTCGCGACGACGACGGAGTCCTACACCCAGGCCGGAATCTGCGCGGGCGCGCTCGCCGTCTGCAACGCGATCGGCGCCCCTTGGTTCGGGTCGCTCACCGACCGTCACGGCCAGTCGCGCGTCCTCATGTTCCAGTGCGTGGCGGGCACGATCGGTCTGTTCGCCACCGTGGCCACGCGCTACTTCGACCTTCACTGGGTCGCCACTGCCGTCGTCGCTGCCCTCACCGGGTTCGTCCTGCCGCAGGTCGGCCAGTTGGCCCGTGTACGGTGGCGCCCCATCATCGTGGGTCGCAAGGCCGACGACCGGCTCGTCGGCACCGCTTTCTCCTACGAGGGTGCAGCCGACGAAGCGTCCTTCGTCGTCGGCCCGGTGCTCGTCGGCGCCGCCGCGGCAGCTCTCGGCACGTGGGCGCCTCTCCTCGCCGCCGCCGTGCTACTCGGCCTCTTTGGCATCCAGTTCGCCCGCCACCCGAGCAGCCGCTTCGCGCCGACGCCCGTCGGCACGTCGAAGGCCCCGCTGTGGACCGCGGCCTTCACGGTCCTCGTCGCCGCGCAGTTCTTCATCGGCAACCTGTTCGGCTCGATCCAGACGGGCACGACGCTGCTCACTCAACTCGCCGGGCACCCCGAGAGCTCGGGTCTGTTCCACGCGTTGCTCGGCATCGGTTCGGTGAGCGCCGGAATCGCCCTCGGCCGCCTGACGAAGGCGCCGAACCACCCCAAGCGTCTGCTCATGTTCGCCACGGCGATGTGGATTCTCTCCCTGCCGCTGCTCGCCGTCGACAACCTCACGCTGCTCGCCGCAGAGCTCGTCATCCTCGGTTTCGCCATCGCGCCGTACATGATCACGACGTTCACGCTCGGCGAACTCATCACGCACCGTTCGCGCACAGCTACGGCGATGACGCTGCTCGCCGGCGCCACCGGTCTCGGTTACGCGACAGGCGCCGCCCTCGCCGGTCGCCTCGTCGACGAAGGCGGCGTCGCCCCCGCGTTCAAGGTGACGCTCGCCGCCACCACGCTCGCGTTCGTCCTCGCCGTCGGGGCGAAGCGCCTCCTCTCACGCACCACGCACGCCAACTGACGCTTGCGCGGGCACTCGCGCGAACTAGGCTGACACCATGCCTCGATTCTCCGTGCCCGCACTCGAATCCCAGTTCGGCCAAGCCGCCGTCACGGCTCTCACCGCTGCGGCGACGACCTACATCCGGCCCGCCCGCTTCCCCCGCTGGGTGCGTCGCGGCCTCGCGATGTCGAACACCCTGACGGCCGTAGGTGCCGCCGCCGCGGGTGACCGTCGCCCGGCGCGATCCCAGATCGCCGGCAAGACCGACAACACGATCAACCTCGTCGACGGCCGCCCCGCCTCGCGCGCAGGCGCCAACCTCGTCTCGGCCTCGTCGGCCGGCATGGCGCTCGTGACGTCGGGCCTCGCGCTGCGCGTCGACAAGACCGTCGAGAAGATGCTCGTCAAGCGCGGCGTGCGTAACCCGCGCCTGTGGATGGCGGCCGGCGCGGCCGTCGTCAGCCTCGCCGGGCCGTGGGTGACGAAGGCGATCCAGAACTCGACGGCGAAGCTTCAGGAGAAGGCCATGCCGAAGCCCGCCCTCGAGTCGACGCTCGCGAACCCGCTCGGTTCGAACGAGCAGCGCTCCACGTCGCAGTCCACCCAGATCGAGGCGGGCGACCCGTCACGGCGTGTGGTGAGCGACCAGGAGAACGGCGCCGACGCCGCACAGAACACCGACCACTGAGAAGACTCGCGCCACGCGCGCGAACGCCTCTGCGGCATCTCGGGCGGCGCCTGCCTCGTGCAGGCGTCGCCCGAAGTTCTTCTGCCACTTGGTGAGCTTCGGCGCGCCGAGCGTCGCCACCGGAACGAAGAGCACGAAGACGAGGAACGCGGCAACGAACCGCAGGTACGCCACGGAGCCTCCGGCGCGCGCCGCCAGGTATCCGCCCACGAGGAGAGCGAGCGCGGCCGCGGTGGCCGATCCGTACCACAGCAGTGCCTTCGCGCGAGCGCGTGCTGCTAACCCGCCGAGGCGCTCGGCAGCCCAGCGGGTCACGCCCTCGCGCATCTTGCTGCGCAGGTACACGACGAGCGCGCAGAGCACGACGATGACGATGACGAGCGACCACGATCTCACGCACCCATTGTGCCTGCCCGAGCGTGAGTGGCCCGTCCGCGCCGAGGCAGACGACCCGGTGGGGGCTTCCACGTAGGCTCACTCGCATGGACACCGTGCCCACCCCCCGTGAGGCGCTCGATCGCATCGCCTTCCTCCTCGAGCGCCGACGCGCCGGAACGTACCGCGTCAAGGCCTTCCGAGGGGCTTCACGCGCCCTCGCGAAGCTGTCGGACGACGAGGTGCGCGCCCGACACGCCGCGGGCACGCTCGGCGACGTTTCCGGTATCGGCAAGACGACGCTCGCCGTCATCACGCAGGCACTCGACGGCGAGACGCCCGAGTACCTCGCCACCTTGGAGGAGTCGAGCCCGGAGTTCCTCGTCGAGGGCGGGCAGGACGTTATGAAGGCCGTGCGGGGCGATTGCCACAGCCACTCCGACTGGAGTGACGGTGGCTCCCCCATCGACGAGATGGTCATGGCCGCCATCGGCCTCGGACGCGAGTACCTCGTGCTCACCGACCACTCGCCCTCGCTGCGCGTGGCGAACGGCCTGTCGGCCGAACGCCTCACGAAGCAGCTCGGCGTCATCGAAGCCCTCAACGACGCTGTGGCCTCCACCGGAACCGACTTCGAACTGCTCAAGGGCATCGAGGTGGACATCAAGGACGACGGCAGCCTCGACCAGAGCGACGAGATACTCGCCAAGCTCGACGTCCGTGTCGCGTCCGTGCACTCCAAGCTGCGCTCCGGCCCGGCAGCCATGACGAAGCGGATGCTCGGGGCGATCGAGAACCCCGCGACGACGATCCTCGGGCACTGCACGGGCCGCCTCGTGGAGGGCGAGCGCGGCACGAGGCCGCCGTCGACGTTCGATTCGAAGGCGGTCTTTGCGGCGTGCGCCGAGCACCGTGTCGCCGTCGAGATCAACGCGCGCCCCGAACGCTGCGACCCGCCGGACGACCTCATCCGTGAGGCTCTCGACGCCGGGTGCTACTTCTCGCTCGACTCCGACGCCCACGCCCCCGGCCAGCTCGACTTCCTCGCCTACGGCGCCGAACGCGTCGAGCGGCTCGACGTGCCCCTGGAACGGGTCATCACGACGTGGCCGGCCGACCGCGTCCGGGCGTTCGCTCGCAAGGAGATTCCCTGAGGTTCCGGGCAGATCGGGCCGTTTTGCAATGCCCCCGAGACGTGTACTAAAGTTACGCAAGTTCGAGCGGCGCCGAGAGGTGAAGATCGCAAAGCAAAGCTCGATGATTTGCGCATGTCCCCATCGTCTAGCGGCCTAGGACACTGCCCTTTCACGGCAGCGGCACGGGTTCGAATCCCGTTGGGGATACCAGCACAAATCGGCCTTATTTCAAGGCCCCGTAGCGCAGTTGGTTAGCGCGCCGCCCTGTCACGGCGGAGGTCGCGGGTTCGAGTCCCGTCGGGGTCGCCATCCCTTTCCCAAGGGCCAGATAGCTCAGTTGGTAGAGCGAGCGACTGAAAATCGCTAGGTCGGCGGTTCGACCCCGTCTCTGGCCACGCTCCACCGAGGAAGCCCCCGAGTTCACACTCGGGGGCTTCTCCGTGTCTCCAAGGTCTTGCCCGACGGCCTCTCCACGCTCGACGCTCCCCCGGGACGACGAACTGCACCGCCTCGCACCCCGAAGGGCACGAGACGGCGCAGAACCATCGAGCGAGCGTCAGCTCAGCGAGCCGAGCGCCTCGTCGAGAATCGAAAGCGCCGTCGAGATCTCCTCGTCGCTCACGGTGCACGGCGGCACGATGTGCAGGCGGTTGCCCGCAGCGATGACGAGCAGGCCGTTCTTCTTCGCGGCGGCAGCCACCGTGGCGGCAGCCTCCGTGGCGGGTTTCTTTGTCTCGGCGTCCTCGACGAGCTCCAGGGCCCAGAAGACCCCCACGCCACGAGCGTCACCCACGATGTCGTGAGTCTCGGCGAGCTTTGCCAGCCCCGGGCCGAGCACGTCCTCGCCGATGCGGCGGGCGTTGTCGACGATGCCCTCGTCCTTCATCGTGGTGATCGTCTCGACGCCGGCAGCGCAGGCGAGCGGGTGACCGGAGTACGTCAGGCCGCCCGGGTAGGCGCGCTCGTCGAAGTGCCCGGCAATGGCGTCGCTGATGACGACGCCGCCGAGCGGCACGTAACCGGAGTTGACGCCCTTGGCGAACGTGATGAGGTCGGGCACGACGTCGGCGTGCTGGTGGCCGAACCACTTGCCGGTGCGGCCGAAGCCGGCCATGACCTCGTCGGCGATGAAGACGATGCCGTAGCGGTCACAGATCTCGCGCACGCCCTCGAGGTAGCCGGCGGGCGGCGGAATGATGCCCGCCGAACCGATGACGGGCTCGAGCACGAGGGCCGCGAACGCGTCGGGCGATTCCATCTGGATGGTGCGCTCGAGGTGGGCGAGGGCACGCTCGCACTCCTGCTCGGGGCTCTCGGCGAAGAACTCGCTGCGGTAGAGGAACGGCCCGAAGAAGTGCACGACCTCGCTCGCGCCCTTGTCGTTGGCGAAGCGGCGTTGCTCACCGGTGAGGTGGATCGACTGCGCCGTCGCCCCGTGGTAGCTGCGGTAGGCCGACAGCAGCTTGCGCCGACCGGTGAACTCGCGGGCTATGCGCACGGCGTGCTCGTTGGCCTCGGTGCCACCGTTGGTGAAGAAGACCTTGTTGAGGTTGTCGGGCAGCAGGTCGGAGATCATCGACGCGAGCTGCGAACGACGGTCGTTGGCGTTGCTCGGGCCAATGGTGCACAGCGTGGCCGCCTGCTCCTGGATCGCCTCGACCACGCGCGGATGCTGGTGGCCGATGTTCGTGAAGACGAGTTGGCCGGTGAAGTCGAGGTACTCGTTGTCGTCGCCGTCCCACAGGCGCGTCCCCTGCGCGCGCGTGACGACCATCGGGTCGAGGGATCCCTGCGCGGACCACGAGTGGAACACGTGCGCGCGGTCGAGATCGTACGTTTCTTGGGTGCTCAGCTTGGGCGTGCTCATGCCTTCACCTTCTCCCACGCCGACGCCAGGCGCCACCCTCGTCTCACCTGCATTTCCCTCGGGTGTGCGCGCGGGCGGGCGGACCGCTGGTCAGCCCTTCGCCGCCCAGGTCTGCCCGACCCGCTCGAACGCCGCCTCGCCGGACGTGAGTTCCGCCAGAGCCGCGTCGGCGCGCCCCAGCGCATCCGACGGTGCAGCGACCTCCAGGCCGGCGCGCCCGGCCGCCGCGTGCGTGGCGTAGTCGACGTCGGCGACGACGAAACCCGCTGCGCGCAGCGCGTTCTCCACGCGCCCGACGTCCGCGAGAGTCACCTGGCAGGTCAGTCGCACCTGCCGCTCGTAGTGGACGAGACGCGCCTCGTCGAGCGCCGCCCGCACGGCGTCGGAGTAGGCCTTCACGAGGCCGCCCGTGCCGAGCAACGTGCCGCCGAACCACCGGGTGACGACGACGACGACGTCCGTCAGGTCGGCGCCGGTGAGCACGTCGAGCATCGGGGTACCTGCCGTGCCGGAGGGCTCACCGTCATCGTTGGAGCGCCGAATGTCGGCGGCCGGCCCGAGCACGAACGCGCTGCAGTGGTGGCGGGCGTCCCAGTGCTTGCGAGCCCTCTCGACGACGGCACGAGCCTCGTCCTCGCTCGCCACCGGCACGAGGTCGCACAGGAAACGTGACCTCTTGGCCTCGATCTCGGCCTGCACGGCGCGGGCGATCGTCGTGTAGCGCTCCACCATGACACGCAACACTAGGCCCGGAAGCCCACACTCAGCGCGGCCGCGCCAGAATGGGGGCATGACCGCACGTACCTCTCGCGTCCTCATCCCCGGCGCCGTAGCGCTCATCGCTCTCGCGTGCGCCCCCGCCGCATCCGCGCACGACTCCCTCACGGGTGCTCAGCCGGCCGCCGGCACCACCGTCACGTCGGCTCCGCAGCGGCTGACACTGACGTTCAGTGCGCCAGTGCTCGACGTGGGCAGCCAGGTCGCCGTCAAGGGGCCGGACGGCAAGACCAAGCAGGGGACGCCGAAGGCGGACGGCCAGCGCGTGACGGTGCCGTTCGAGCCGACCGGCAACGGCACGTACGCCGTGACGTGGCGGGTCACCTCCTCCGACGGTCACCCCATCAGCGGTTCGTACTCGTTCACGCTCAAGGGCGCGGCGAACTCCTCGACGTCGACGGGCACCTCCAACGGCTCCGAGGCGCCGGGCACCCTAAAGCCCGTCGACCCCAGCTCCCCCGCGTCCTCGTCGACGGTGAAGGGCCCGTCGACCCCGACCACGGACGAGCCCGGCGACAACATGCCCCTGTTCGTCATCGGAGGCACCGTGGCGGCTGCTGCGGCGGTCGCGGGAACGTTCCTCGTCATGCGCAAGCGCACCAAGGACGACCCCCGCTGACCCACCGGCGCGTTCGCGCAGGGCGAACCACCGCGTCAGCGCCGGGCTGACGCGGTGAGAGCGCGTCCTAGACGGGCGACCCGATGGGCGTTCCGGCCCTGTTCTGAGGTAGCGTTACCCCCACGACAGAAACTTAGGATCCCCAGGGCCCTCCTCCTGAGGTCGATGCCGCGTGCATGGACCGATGGGGGCCGCCCTGGCAAACACAGAGGGGGTCTCGCCATGGGGCGCGGCCGGGCCAAAGCCAAGCAGACCAAGGTTGCTCGCGAGCTCAAGTACTCGACTCCGGACACCGACCTGAGGGCGCTGGAGCGTGAACTGCGCGCTTCGCGCAGCACGTCGGACGCTCGAGACTCGTCGGCTGACCGAGTGAACGACGGCGACGAGTACGACGAGTACGACACGTGGGCGTCGGGCGACCGTTGAGCGTCCACCTCTCGTAGCTCAACCCGCATCTGAGTTGATGTGAACGAATGCCTCCCACCCTTCGGGGTCGGAGGCATTCGTCATGCCCTCGTCACGTCCGACGCCGTCCGCTTTCGCCCCTCGGTGGAAGCGGCAGGTCGGCGTCGGCCGCGACAAGCTCAGGCGTAGTCGCCGACGATCTGACAGGCGCCCGCGTCGACGCCCTTGGCGCCGGAGACCACCTCGGCTTCGGCGGCGTCGAGGCGATCGGTGGCGACGATCTTGCCCATGCGCCACGCCGGCAGGTTCATCTCTTCACAGACCTCGACGGCCGTGGCGGCCTGCTCCGCGGGCAGCACGGCCACGAAGCCGACACCCATGTTGAGTGTGCGCTCGAGGTCGCTCTGCGGCACGTTGCCGACGCGCTGGACGACGTCGAAGACCGCGGGCGGCGTCCACGTCGCACGCTCGATGCGTGCACCCATGCCCTTGGGCAGGACGCGCGCCACGTTGGCCGCGAGCCCACCGCCCGTGACGTGGGAGAGGGCGTGGATGTCGACGCCGTCCGTGCGGATGAGGCGCAGGAGGTCGGCGGCGTACACGCGCGTCGGTTCGAGCAGCTCCTCCCCCAGCGTGCGGCCGAACTCCTCGACGTTCTTGTTGTAGCCCCAACCGGCGCTGGAGAAGACCTTGCGCACGAGCGAGTACCCGTTGGAGTGGATGCCGCTCGAGGCGAGGCCCAGAACGACGTCACCCTCACGCACGGACTCGGGCAGGATGAGGTCCTTCTTGTCGACGACGCCGGTGGCGGCGCCCGCGACGTCGTACTCGTCCTCGGCGAGCAGGCCCGGGTGTTCGGCCGTCTCGCCGCCGATGAGAGCGACATTGGCCTGGCGGCACGCGGCAGCGATGCCGGAGACGATCGCGGCGATGCGTTCGGGAACGACCTTGCCGGTGGCGATGTAGTCGGTCATGTAGAGCGGTTCCGCGCCGCACACGACGATGTCGTCGACGACCATGCCGACGAGGTCGAACCCGATCGTGTCGTGCTTGTCGAGTGCCTGCGCGATGGCCACCTTCGTGCCCACACCGTCGGTCGAGGTCGCGAGGATCGGGTGCGTCATTCCGCCGAGCACCGAGGCGTCGAACAGCCCGGCGAACCCGCCCAGGCCGCCGAGGACCTCGGGGCGCTGCGCACCCTTGACCGACTCCTTCATGAGCTCGACGGCCTTGTCACCGGCTTCGACGTCCACACCGGCTCCGGCGTAGGTGATGGCCTCGTTCTGCGTCATGTGTCGTTCGTCCTTCATGGGGGCGTGTCGGCGGTCAGTGCGAGATGCGGGACGGGTCGACCGCGCCGCCACCGGCCAGCGGCGAGACACCGTCGGGGTTGGTGCGGGCGAGGTCGGCCGTGCCGACGTCGGTGGGGTCGGCCCCGGCGAACTCGACGGGAAGCTGCAGTTCGAGCAGGTCCTTGCCGAGGCGGCCGGACGACGGCAGCTCGACCGGGTATTCGCCGGTGAAGCACGCGGAGCACAGGTTCTCCGGCTCCTGCTGGGTGGCCGCCATCATGCCCTCGGGGCTGATGTAGCCGAGGGAGTCGGCACCGATCGACGTGCAGATCTCCTCGACGTTGGCACCGTTCGCGATGAGCTCGGCGCGCGTGGCGAAGTCGATGCCGTAGAAGCAGGGCCAGCGCACGGGCGGGCTGGAGATGCGCACGTGCACCTCGAGGGCACCGGCTTCGCGCAGCATCCGCACGAGCGCGCGCTGGGTGTTGCCGCGCACGATCGAGTCGTCGACCACGACGAGGCGCTTGCCCTTGATGATCGGCTTGAGCGGGTTGAGCTTGAGGCGGATGCCGAGCTGACGGATCGTCTGGCTCGGCGCGATGAAGGTGCGCCCGACGTAGGCGTTCTTCACGAGGCCCATGCCGTAGGGGATGCCGGATTCCTCGGCGTAGCCGATGGCCGCCGGCGTGCCGGATTCGGGCGTCGGCATGACCATGTCGGCGTCTACGGGGAACTCGCGGGCCAGCTGACGACCCATCTCGACGCGGCTCTCGTAGACCTCACGGCCGCTGATCGTCGTGTCGGGGCGGGCGAGGTAGACGTACTCGAAGACGCAGCCCTTCGGCTCGGGCTTGGCGAACATCGTCGAACGCAGGCCGTCGGAGTCGATGGCGATCATCTCGCCGGGGTTGACCTCGCGCACGAAGCTGGCGCCCACGATGTCGAGCGCGGCCGTCTCGCTCGCGACGACCCAGCCGCGGTCGAGGCGACCGATGACGAGCGGGCGGATGCCCTGGGGGTCGCGCGCGGCGTACAGCGTGTTCTCGTCGATGAAGGTGAAGCAGAATGCCCCGCGCAGCTGCGGGAGCACCTTGAGCGCGGTCTCCTCAAGGGAGAGTTCGGGGTGCGAGCCGAGCAGCGTCGTCACGAGGGCCGTGTCGGTGGTGTTGCCGCGACGCAGTTCGCCCTGGGTGTTGCCCAGCTCGCCGTGGATGTCCTCGAGCGTCTCGCGCAGTTCCGCGGAGTTGATGAGGTTGCCGTTGTGCGCGAGCGCGACGGTGCCCTTGGCGGTGTCACCGAGCGTCGGCTGGGCGTTCTCCCACGTCGAACCGCCGGTCGTCGAGTAGCGGCAGTGACCGATGGCGAGGTGGCCCTTGAGGGAGGCGAGGTTCGTCTCGTCGAAGACCTGGGAGACGAGGCCCATGTCCTTGTAGACGAGGATGCTTCGCCCGTCACTCGTGGCGATGCCCGCGGACTCCTGCCCGCGGTGCTGCAGGGCGTACAGCCCGTAGTAGGTCAGCTTCGCGACGTCCTCGCCGGGGGCCCAGACGCCGAAGACGCCACAGGCGTCCTGCGGCCCCTTCTCGCCGGGGAGGAGATCGTGCGTGAGTTTTCCGTCACCGCGTGTCACCGCGTCATTGTTTCACGCGCCGGCTACCCGGTGCGGACGAGCGTCTGAGACGGCGGTCTCAGGCCTTCGGAGGTTCGGGGCGCCGTTGCCGTCAGCGCTGGGCGCGCTTGTCGGCGAGGGCGAAGCCGACCCCACCGAGGAGAGCGCCGATGCCGCCGAAGAGGAGGGCGAAGTAACCGAGGGTGGAACCCTCCGTGTAGTTGCCGCCCTCACCGCCGGTGATGGCGATGACGAGACCGACGACGACACCCAGCACGAGGCCCGTGAGGACGAACGGCAGGATGCGCGGCGAACGGCTCACCCGTGCGAGGGGGATTCCGTCCTCGCCCTGCACCGGACGCTGGTCGGCGACGGCGGCGGGCTTCTTCGCGTTGCGTGATCTCACGATGCCAACGGTAGCAACGCGGCGCACGGGCGCTGCAGCCGCGTCACGCCCAGGAAACGGCTGCGCCGAGGAGCCAGCCACGCGAAGTGACCCGGCGGTAAGGTGCCGGTAGGTATGTCATTGCTCAATCATCGATGGGACGAACCATGAAGTGGCTGATCCTCCTCGTCGTGCTCCTCGCCTTGGCGGGTATCGCATGGCTGCTGATGCGCGACCCGAAGAAGGGTGGCTCTGTCGGCATCCACGGCGTGAGCGGCAAGAACAAGATCGGCTCCGAGGAGGAGCCGGAGACCCTTGAGGCAACGGACGGGGAGTCCGACGAGATCGAGACGGCCGGTTCGAAGGCCGAGCAGGACGCCGACAGGGCCGAGCCTGCGAAGGCCGAGGTCGACGAGACCTCCGGCAAGGACGCGAAGAAGCAGGACGGCAAGGGGAAGACCGCCGCCGCGGCCGGCGCTGCCGGTGCCACGGGTGCGGCTGCTGCCGCCTCCTCGAAGGACGACAACGCTTCCGGCTCCGACGACTGGGACGCCGCTCCGGCCCCGGTGGCCAACACCGAGAAGAACGACGACGCGCAGGCTGCTGCCGGCGACGACTGGGACGCAGCCCCGCCCGCCGTCGACGACTCGGCCAAGGCTGCCGAGAAGGAAACCGCAAAGACGGACGAGGCTTCTGCCGCCTCGTCGGGCGACGACTGGGACGCCGAGCCCCCGGCCGTGGACGACGCGTCCGCGAAGACCGCGAGCAAGCCCGCCGAGACCGAAGCAGCTCCGGCTGCGTCCTCCGGCGACGACTGGGACGCTGCTCCCCCGGCTCTCGACGACTCGTCGGCTGCCGAGCCGAAGTCCGAGAGCAAGGCCGAGGCTGCTCCTGCCGCCGCTTCGTCGGGCGACGACTGGGATGCCGAGCCCCCGGCCCTCGACGACTCGGCCGCTGCTGACACGAAGGCCGCCCCCGCGCCCGCCGCGTCCGGCGACGACTGGGATGCGGAGCCCCCGGCTCTCGACGACTCGGCCCCTGTCGAAGCCAAGAGCGAGGACAAGCCCGCGGAGACGCAGGCTTCCTCGGAGGCGGCTACCGACACGGATCCCACTGTCGCGCCTGCCGCCGCCGCGAGCTCGGGTGGCGACGACTGGGCCACCGAGCCGCCGGCTCTCGAGGACCTCGACAGCGCTCCGGCCGCGTCGGCGAACGACGAGAAGGCTGCGACGAAGCCCGCCGAGCCGAGTGACGCAGAGGCTCCGAAGGCCGAGACCAGTGAGGCCCCGGAGTCGTCAGAGGCGAACGAGAAGCCGGCTGCCGCTGCGCCGGCCAGCTCGAGCGGCGACGACTGGGCCACCGAGCCCCCTGCTCTGGAGGACCTCGACAGCGCTCCCGCTGCGTCGTCTGCCGAGACCTCGACGCAGTCGACGAGCGAAGCACCGTCCGAGTCGGCTGAGTCCGACTCGAAGGCTCCGGGTGAGGAGGCCACGGCGGAGGAGACGAAGCCCGCTTCGAGCGACGAGTCCGACGCTGAGGAAACGACCGAGAAGTCCGAGGGCGAGAAGAGCAGCGTCGCGCCGGCTGCGGCTGCTGCGACGGCCACGGCGGCCACTGCCGCCGCTGCGAGCTCCGGTGGTTCGGGTGGGGACGACTGGAACACCGAGCCCCCGGCCCTGGCCGACCTCGACAACGCTCCCGCGGCGCAGTCCGAGCCGGCCGAGTCGCCCGCTGAGGCGTCGGAGCAGCCGTCGAGCGACGCGACGTCGGATGACACGGAAGCTGCCTCCCCGGAGACGTCCTCGCAGGGCGCGGCAGCCGACGACACCGCCGCGGGCGACGCAGCTGCCAACGCCTCCACGGATGCCGTCGAGGACGAGGCTCCCGCATCGGACGCTGCAGGTGCACCGGATGCTGCGGCGTCCGAGAGTGAGTCCGAGGACTCGACCGAGTCTGCGTCTTCGAGCTCCGATTCCGCATCGGCTCCGGCCGCTGCGGCAGCACCCGCGAGCTCGGGTGGCGACGACTGGGGCACCGAGCCCCTGCCGCTCGACCAGCTCGACAGCGCCCCGGTTCCGAAGGCGGAGACGACCGACGCGCCCGTTTCCGAGAGCACCGAGGCCGCGGCTGACGCCGGTGCCACCGGGGAGCCGTCGGCCGACAACGTCGAGCTCGAGCGTGAGGACGACGAGTTCGCCGCCTCCGACAGTGCCGTCGTCGAGGACAGCGGTGTTGCCCCGACGACGCCGGAGGACGCGGCCCCCGCCAAGAGCGGCGAGGTCCAGGAGACGAGCAGCGACGAGTTCTCCGTCTCCGCCGACGTCTCGGACGACTCGCAGAGCCGCTCCGCGAGCGCCACCGACGAGGCTTCGTCGTCGCAGTCGGAGTCCGACGAGCAGACGTTCGTCGCCGGCACGGACGAGGGTGAATCGAACGACGGCGAGCCCGACCACGCGAGCTCGGCGGGCCAGCAGGACGGCCCGTTCGGCCCGGGTTCGGCCGAGCCGAACGAAGACGGCTCCGCGCCGTCGCCCGAGTTCACGATCAAGGGCAACGCCGACTCGATGCTGTTCCACACGCCCGACAGCCCGGGTTACGAGCAGACAGAGGCCGAGGTGTGGTTCACGAGCGAGGACGCCGCGAAGGCTGCGATGTTCCGCCACTGGGACGCCTCGAAGCGCTGACCCCACGCACGAACGACGCCGCCCGTCCCCTGCTGGGGGCGGGCGGCGTCGTCATGTGACGCCGTAGCCGCGCGGAAGCGGTGAACGGGGCGTCGGACGGTCAGATGACCGGCACGATCGGCAGATATGCAGAAACATCCGCGCGCTGACCGGAGACGCGCAGCTTCCCGCCTGCGGCAGCCTCGGCCCACGTGAGGCGACCGGTCGCGAGGCGTAGCCACGTCGCCGCGTCGGTCTCGGTGACGTTCGGCGGGGTGCCTCGCGTGTGCACCGGGCCCGCGACGCACTGCACTGCCCCGAACGGCGGAACACGCACTTCGACCGTGCGCCCGGGTGCCTGGATGCCCAGCTCCTCGAGCGTGTAGCGCACGGCGGTTGCGGTGACGGGTCGCGTCGCGGCCTCTGGGTCGAGCGCCCAGGTGAGGACGGCCTCGCGGCCCGCGGCGGGGTCGATACGTCGACGAGGTGGCATGGCGTCGATCCTAGAACGGTGTCGCCCCCTTCCCTCCGACAGGCCCGCCCCGTGTAGCGCGCGGGCAGGCTTGCGCTGCACCACAGCCGACGCAGGACGAGGCAAGCGAGCCCACCGACCTAGAGTTGGGGCATGGCCCGCCGTCGCTTCTCCCCCGACCCCGCGCCGTCCGCACCGACGAACGATCGCTTCGAGTTCGTGCGTGACGGCCGCGGCGGCGTGACGGTGATGCGCGACGGCCATCCCCAGTCGCACGTCGACCCGGACGACCCGACCTCCATCGAGTTCGAGTACGTCCAACACTTCGCGATGCTCGTCGACGCTCTCGCGCCGCCGGCTCCCGCACCGCTCGGGGTCACCCACGTCGGCGGCGCCGGGCTCACCCTGGCGCGCTACGTCGAAGCCACGCGCCCCGGCTCACCGCAGATCGTGCTCGAACCCGACACCCAACTCACCGAGGCCGTGCGCCGTGAGCTGCCTCTTCCACGCAGCCACCGCATCCGTGTGCGCGGCGTCGACGGGGCGGCCGGCGTGCGCGATCTCAAGGACGAGTCGGCGGACGTCGTCGTCCTCGACGCGTTTGCGGACGGGCGTGTGCCCGCGGAGCTCGTCTCCCCAGCGTTCGCCGACGACGTGGCGCGAGTGCTCAAGCCGTCCGGTGTGCTGCTCGCGAACCTGTCCGACGAGCCGGGCTTCGCCTGGACCGGTCGAGCCGCGGCAACCTTCGTCGAGCGGCTCCCCCACGCCGTCGTCGTCGGGGCCCAGGAAGTGCTCAAGGGCCGCCGGTTCGGCAATGTCGTTCTCGCTGCGACACGGACGGAATCGTCCCTCGACGTCGCGACGATTCGACAAAGCGCGGCTCGCGCCATGTTCCCCACGGGAGTCCGGGCGGGCGCCGAACTCACCTCGCTCTTCCGCGGCGCGCCCGCTTTCACGACAGATGCCGAACGATCCCCCGTCCCACCCGAACTCGGCGCGTGGCGAGTGCGATGACGCGCCCCGCTCGCCCACGGAAGGTCACCTGATGCCCGAAGGTCACGTCACCCACCGAATCGCCGGCATTCTCAACGACCAGTTCTCCGGACGTGTCGTCGAATCCTCGTCGCCGCAGGGCCGATTCAGCGACAGTGCCGCTCGCGTCGACGGGCGAGTCTTCGACGCGGCCGAGGCGTGGGGCAAGCACATGTTCGTCGGGTTCGAGGGCATGGACGAGCGCGTCAACATCCACCTCGGGCTGCTCGGCAAGTTCTTCTTCACCGAGGGAATCGAACCGGCCGACGTGCCGGCGACGGGCGCCATCCGGTGGCGGCTCGGGGTCTCCGCAACGGACGGCGACCCGCGCGGGAGCGTCGTCATGGATCTGCGGGGGCCCAACGTCTGCGAGCTGCGCACGCCCGACGAGGTCGACACGATCACGTCGAAGCTCGGCGCGGATCCCCTGCGCGGTGACGCCGACCCCGAACGTGCCTGGGCTCGAGTGCGACGCACGAGCACGCCCGTCGCGGCGCTCCTCATGGATCAGAAGGTGTTTCCCGGCGTCGGCAACATCTACCGAGCCGAGGTGCTGTTCCGTCACGGCATCGACCCGAAGATGCCCGGCAAGTTCCTACGGCGCGAGGAGTTCGACGCGATCTGGGCGGACTTCGTCGCCCTCATGCCACTCGGTGTGCGTGACGGTCGAATCGACACCGTGCGACCCGAGCACACGCCGGAGGCGATGGGGCGCGAGCCGCGCGTCGACAAGCACGGAGGCGAGGTCTACGTCTACCGCCGGGCCGGTCAACCGTGTTTGGTGTGCGGCACACCCGTTGCGCTCGAGGAGTTCGCGGGCCGCAACCTGTTCTGGTGCCCGTCGTGCCAGCCGCGCCATCGTCGGCGCCGCGCCAATGCGTGAACTTGCATCACGAATCCCGCTGCCTCGTCACCGCGCCGCGGATCTCGAGCGCTACCGCGGCCGGCTCGCGTCGTTCGCCACGACGAGTGGTGAGCGCTTCGTCGCCTCGTGCTGGGACGAATCACCGTTCGGCTCGTGGTGCGGCCTGCTCGTCGCGGAGGCCGACGGCTGTCGAACCCTCTACGTGGAGAGCGAGATCCTCGCCGACGACGTGCGGCTGCTCCACGGCATCGACAACGTCGTCCTTGCTGACGTCCGCATCGCGCGGGCGGGGCAGGAATGGGCCGTCGAGGTCGATCCCGTCGAGGGGCCACCGCTGTCACGTCTCACCCTCAAGCTGGGTAGCCCGACGCGCCGCGGGGCCGTCATCTCACGCCTCCCGTCATCCGTGACCGAGACGCGCGGGTTCGCCTGGTTCACCGAGATCATGCTGCGCGTCCTGTCGCTCGGTGTGCCGAGCTTTCGCGCGGTGTACGCCGTCGGACGCCTACGCGACGGCCGCCGCGAGCACCACTGTGCGCGCGGCGAGCGCGTCATCACGGCCGTCTCCGGCACCTACACAGGACGGCCACTCGGCAACCTGACGGACCTCACCGCGTGCGGCTTCGGCTTCAGTGACCCGCCGCGACGTCCTGCCGTCGGAGAGATGACCGCGCTGCGCCAGCGGTGACCCCCGGCACGCGGCTTGCCGTCAGGCCGAGAAGACCTTGCCCGGGTTGAAGATGCCCTTCGGGTCGAGTGCGCGCTTGATCGCGCGCTGCATGTCGATGACGACACCCGTCTGCTCCTGCTCGAGCCCCGGCATCTTGAGCAGGCCGACGCCGTGCTCGCCGGTGACGGTGCCACCGACGGCAAGGGCGGCGTCGATGATCTCGGCGAACGCCGCTTGGGCGCGTTCGCGGGCGGCGTCATCGCCGGGCTCGGTGATGAGCAGCGGGTGGAGGTTGCCATCGCCGGCGTGCGCGATGTTGGCGATGACGGTGTCGTGCTTCGCGGCGATCTCCTCGATGCGCGAGAGCATGCCGGGCACCTCGGCCTTGGGCACGCAGACGTCTTCGGTGAGGGTGTCGCCGAGGCGTTCGAGCGCCGGGTAGGCCAGGCGGCGCGCCGCGAAGAACGTCTCCGCTTCCTCCTCGCTCGTCGAGCGGGCGGCGAAACTCGCTCCGGCGGAGGTGAACACGTCGACCATGCGGGTGGCCTCCTGCTCGCCGACGGCGCCCGGGTCGTCGATGCGGCCGAGCAGAACGGCAGCGCCGCCCCTATCCTCGCTCTCGCCGTCGAGGTGCTCGGAGCACATGTCGAGCAGGCCCATGTTCTTCCAGTCGTCGACGGCCTTGAGGCACACCTGGTCGACGAGTTCGAGTGCGGAGGGCGCGATTCCGGCGTCCGCGACGCCCTGGACGGCGTTTCCGGCGGAGACGACGTCCGGGAAGAACCCCACGACCGTCGTCTCGGGTGCGCGGGCCGCGCGCAGTTTGACGGTGATCTCGGTGATGATGCCGAGTGTTCCCTCGCTGCCGACCATGAGGCCGACGAGGTCGTAGCCGACGACGCCCTTCGCCGTTCGGCGTCCCACGCGCACGAGTTCGCCGGTGCCGGTGACGACTTCGAGGGCGAGGACGTAGTCGCGCGTGACGCCGTACTTGACGCAGCACAGGCCGCCGGCGTTGGTGGCGCAGTTGCCGCCGATCGTCGACCAGGGCGCGGAGGCCGGGTCCGGCGGGTACCACAGGCCCTGCTCTCCCGCAGCGGCGCGCAGGTGGTCGTTGACGACGCCGGGCTGCACGACCGCGAGGCGCTCCGTCGCGTTGATCTCGACGATGCGGTTCATCTTCTCGAGGCTGATGACGACGCAGCCGTCGAGTGCGTTCGCGCCACCCGAAAGGCCCGTTCCGGCGCCCCGTGGCACGACGGCGACATCGTGTTCGAGGCAGGCCAGAACAACCTGCTGAACCTGCTCCGACGTCGTCGGTCGTACGACGGCGGCGGGGGTTCCGAACGGCGCCCACTCGGCCTCGTCGTGGGCGTAGGACGCGATGACGTCAGTGTCGGTCACGAGGACGTCGGCGGGCAGAACTTCACGCAGGGCTTCGACGATCGCAGGCATGGTCCGACCATACTCATCGCCAGCAGCCCATCGACAGAGTGCCCGCCGCGGCTCACGACGAGACCCAACATTCGCAAAGTCCAGTGGAGCCATCCAACTGTTCGGTGCGTCTCACCCTCAGCGTGGCCACAGAACCTGCCCCGCAACGCTTTTCAGATCGCCGATGAAGCAATGAGACCGATGACGACGTCACCGAACGCACCCTCCCGGACCACGCCGAACCTCAATGCCGTCCCCAACGCGTTCTGGATCGGTCTGGCCATCGGTCTGCTCGGTTTCGGCGTCAAACTCAGTCAGACCTCAACGCAAACTCACAACGGCGAGGTCACCTCGTGCTCGTCCGTCGATCTGACCGGTTTCTTCGTTGCGATCGCTCTCGGTGTCTGCGCCTGGTGACGTGGTCTCCGACCGTCCAGCGCCTTGCGGACATGCTGCCGGTGGCGCTGCGCGCGGGCTTGGTTGCCATCCTGCTCGCCCTGGCCGCCGTCCACCTGCTGCGCGGCTTCGGGCTGATCCTCTCCCCCTGCTGATCGTGTGACGCTCCCACCGCGCACAACGAAGCGGCGGGCCGGTTCCGAAGAACCGGCCCGCCGCTTTCGTTCGGTCGATCAGCCGAAGACCTTGCGCAGCGGCGCCTGGTGCGTCTCGGCGAGCTCGGCCACCGGCACGGAGAACAGGTCGCCGACGGCGAGCGCTCCCCCGCCCGTTTCGCCGATCTTCGTCGCGGGCACGCCGTGCCCACCGGCCATGGCCTCGAAGGCCTCGACGTGCTCGGGCGCAACAGCGACGAGTGCACGTCCGGCCGACTCGGAGAACAGCGAGACGAACGCGTTGCCCTGCTCGAACTCGACGGACACACCCACACCGTGACGCACCGCACCCTCAGCCAGTGCGACCGCGAGGCCACCGGACGAGAGGTCGTGCGCCGAGGCGAACAGGCCGTCACGCGCACCGTCGATGAGGACGGTGGCGAGTGCCTTCTCGTTGTCGAGGTGAATCTGCGGCGGCGTGCCACCGAGGTGGCCGTGCACGACGCCCGCCCATTCGGAGCCGTTCAGCTCGTCGCGCGTCTCGCCTAGGACGTAGAGCGCGAGGCCAGCGTCCTTCCATGCCGACGGCGTGCGCTTGCTGACGTCGTCCATGACGCCGAGCACAGCGACGACTGGGGTCGGGTGGATGGCCACGTCACCGGTCTGGTTGTAGAACGACACGTTGCCGCCGGTCACCGGCGTACCGAACGAGCGGCACGCCTCGATGATGCCGTCGACCGCTTGGCTGAACTGCCACATGACACCCGCGTCCTCCGGCGAACCGAAGTTGAGGCAGTCGGAGACGGCGAGCGGCGTCGCACCCGTGGCCGCGACGTTGCGGTACGCCTCGGCGACGGCGTGCTGGGAGCCGATGAACGGGTCGAGCTTCGTGAAGCGTCCGTTGCAGTCGGTGGAAACGGCGACGCCCAGGCCGGTGCCTTCGTCGACGCGCACGACGCCCGCGTCGTCCGGCATCGCGAGCGCGGTGTTGCCCATGACGTAGCGGTCGTACTGGTCGGTGATCCACGACTTGTCGGCGATGTTCGGCGAACCGAGCACAGCGAGCAGCTGCTCGCGCAGCTCGTGACCCGACGACGGGCGCGTCAGCAGCGACGCGGAGTCGGACTGCAGTGCGTCGAGGTAGTCGGGGCGCGCGAGCGGACGCTCGTAGACGGGGCCGTCGTGAGCAACAGAACGCGGCGGAACGTCGACGACGACCTCGCCGTGCCACGTGATGACGAGGTGCTCGCCGTCCGTGACCTCGCCGAGAACGGTGGCCTCGACGTCCCACTTGTTCGCGATCGCCATGAACTCGTCGAGCTTTTCCGGCTCGACGACGGCCATCATGCGCTCCTGCGACTCGGACATGAGGATCTCCTCGGCCCGAAGGGAGCAGTCGCGCAGCGGAACACGGTCGAGCTCGATGCGCATGCCGCCGTCACCGGCCGAGGCCAGCTCGGAGGTTGCACACGAGAGGCCCGCGCCACCGAGATCCTGGATGCCCTCGACGACGCCCGCGGCGTACAGGTCGAGGCAGCACTCGATGAGCACCTTCTCGGCGAACGGGTCGCCGACCTGAACGGCCGGACGCTTGGCCGGGCCCTCGGCGTCGAACGTCTCCGAGGCGAGAACAGAGACGCCTCCGATACCGTCGCCGCCCGTCTTGGCGCCGAACAGGATGACCTTGTTGCCCTTGCCCGCAGCCTTCGCGAGGTGCAGGTCCTCGTGACGCAGCTTGCCGACGCACAGGGCGTTGACGAGCGGGTTGCCCTGGTAGCAGTCGTCGAAGACGACCTCGCCGCCGATGTTCGGCAGGCCGAGGCAGTTGCCGTACCCGCCGATGCCGGCGACGACGCCGGGCAGCACGCGGGCGGTGTCGGGGTGGTCGAGGGCGCCGAAGCGCAGCGGGTCCATGACGGCGATCGGGCGCGCGCCCATGGCCATGATGTCGCGCACGATGCCGCCGACGCCGGTGGCCGCGCCCTGGTAGGGCTCGACGTAGCTCGGGTGGTTGTGCGACTCCACCTTGAAGGTGACGGCCCAGCCCTGGCCGATGTCGATGACGCCGGCGTTCTCACCGATGCCGGCGAGCTGCTTGCCGCGCGGGGTCTCGCTCGGCAGGTCGCCGAAGCGGCGCAGGTGCACCTTCGAGCTCTTGTAGGAACAGTGCTCGCTCCACATCACGGAGTACATGGCCAGTTCGGCGCTTGTCGGGCGGCGGCCGAGGATCTCGCGGATGCGGGCGTACTCGTCCTCCTTGAGGCCGAGTTCCGCCCACGGCTGCTCGAGGTCGGGCGAGGCCTCGGCCTTCGTCACCGTGTCCAGGCCGTCGGTCTTGGGAGCAGCGATGATCTGGTTGCTGTCGGTGTGGTGTTCGCGGGCGCCGGCTTCGTGGCCGGGCTCGGGCGTCATGCTCAGGTCACTCATGTGTTCTCGTATCCCCTCAGACGTTCGCGAGCGCCTTGATCGCGCTCGTGAAGAACGCCAGGCCGTCGGTCGAGGGGCCGAAGCCCTCCTCGACGCAGTGTTCCGGGTGCGGCATGAGGCCGACGACGTTGCCGCGCTCGTTCGTCACGCCGGCGATGTCGCGGTAGGAGCCGTTCGGGTTGCCGTGCAGGTAGCGGAAGACGACGCGCCCCTCGCCCTCGAGTTCGTCGAGGGTCTTGGCGTCGGCGACGAAGCAGCCCTCACCGTTCTTGAGCGCGATGGTGATCTCCGCGCCCTGCTCGAAGTCGTTCGTCCACGCGGTGGAGGCGTTCTCGACGCGAAGCACCTGGTCGGTGCAGAAGAACTTCTGTTGCTCGTTGCGGATGAGCGCGCCGGGCAGGAGGTGGGACTCGCACAGGATCTGGAAGCCGTTGCAGATGCCGAGCACCGGCATGCCGCCCTGCGCGGCGGGCACGAGCTTGTCCATGACCGGCGCGAAGCGCGCGATGGCGCCGCAGCGCAGGTAGTCGCCGTAGCTGAACCCGCCGGGGACGACGACTGCGTCGACGCCCTTGAGGTCAGCGTCGCCGTGCCACAGGTCGACCGGGTCTCCGCCTGCGAGACGGACGGCGCGCTTGGCGTCGTGGTCGTCGAGCGAACCGGGGAAGGTGATGACGCCGATCTTCATCGGGCGTCCTCGTCGGCCAGGTCATGGACGCTGATGACGTCCTCGATGACCGGGTTCGACAGGAGCTTGTCGGCGGCGTCGCGCGCCGCGGCGAGGTGGGCTTCGGTGACGTCACCCTCGACCTCGAGGACGAAGCGCTTGCCCTGGCGCACGTCGGTGAACTGCTCGAAACCGAGGCGCGGGAGCGCACCGGCGACGGCCTGACCCTGGGGGTCGAGGATCTCGGACTTCAGCATGACGTCGACGACGACGTGGCCCATGGGTTAACTCCTGCAGGTTTTCTTTGACACCGGCGTGGGTGTCGTTGGCTGGCTGAGGCGAACCTTTTGCCCTTCCGAGTGTACGGGGGCGGCAGCCTCCGCCCGACGGCGAGATCGGGCTCGCTGTCCCACCGACGAGCCAGTTCTGCGACGTCGAGCGAGCCTGCCAGAGGCCGGTTGCCCGTACTCCGCCGGGCCGGCGTTGCCTCCACGCTCACGAGCGGTGTTTCTCTTCCGCCCGAAGGCCCACCGCGCCCGAGATCGTCCTGCGCAAAGCGACGGAACCGGATGGGCGTCGCCACCGTCGGAGTGTCAATCGACCGCACACACAAAGGAATTGATCATGAGGAACGCGTCACGTGCAACGCTGGTGGCCCTCGGGCTGGCCTCCACTCTCGCGCTCGGGGCATGTGGCCCCGAGCAAACCTCCGCCGGTGGGGGCGCATCCGAGTCGAAGACCTCGAGCTCTACGGCGAGCGAGTCCTCCACGTCGAGCGACAACAGTTCGTCCGACAGCCCATCCTCGTCGGCAAGCCCGTCGTCGGAAGGCACCTCCTCAAGCGGTTCCACGGCAAGTGAGAACTCCGGGCCCACGGGCGCCCGTCCGGACGCCCCCGAGACGATCAAGGTGCCGAGCAGCGAGGTCCTCAAGAGCGCGAAGGTCGTCATGGCCGGCGGGTACAAGGCATCGAAGGACTCCGGCTACGCCAAGCTCTACAGCGTCTGGAAGGTGGACGGCACGGGGCCGGGCGAGGCGACGATCCAGTACGAGCTCCTCGACTCCGCGGGCAAGGTTCTCGAAACCACCGAGGACAAGATCAACGTCGGCTCGGGCACCGGAATGACGAAGGTCTCGAACAAGATCAGCAAAGCCCCCGCCGGCGCGAAGAAGGTCCGCATGAAGATCACCAAGGTGACCGAGGACGAGAACTCCCACGACATCTCGGTGAGCAACGTCAAGGTGACGAAGGACGGCCACGAGGGCCGCTGGCCGCTCATCACGGGCACGTTCAAGGCGCCCGAGGACATCGGCCCGGTCGGTTTCAGCGCCGTGTGCCACGACTCCACCGGTCGCGTCGTGGTCGGCAACGGCCTACCCACCGTCACCGGCGCCAAGAGCGGCGACTTCCGAGTCAAGCTCGGCGCGGCACCGGAGCACTGGGAACCCAGCAGCTGCTTCGTCGGACAGACGGGCTGACCGCAGCAGACACTCGAAGCGCGGGCGACCCGGTGGAGGGCGCCCGCGCTTCGTGCGTCCCGGGGCTCAGGCGAAGATGCGACCCGTGAGGTTCTCGTACGCCTCGACGTACTTGGCGCGGGTGGCCTCGACGACGTCGGCCGGCAGCGCAGGCGGCTCCTCGCCACTCGCCTTGTCCCAGCCCGATGCGTCGGAGGTGAGCCAGTCGCGTACGAACTGCTTGTCGAAGCTGTTCTGTGCGCGGCCAGGCTGCCAGTCGTCGGCCGGCCAGAAGCGGGACGAGTCGGGCGTGAGCAGTTCGTCCGCGAGCACGAGCGTGCCGTCGGCGCGAACCCCGAACTCCACCTTCGTGTCGGCGATGAGGATGCCGCGCTCGGACGCGATCTCGTTGCCGCGCTGCAGGATCCGGACGGTGAGGTCCCGAATCTCCCCGGCTCGCTCGGCACCGATGAGATCGACGGCCTCGTCGTACGTCATGGGCTCGTCGTGCTCCCCCAGCTCGGCCTTCGACGTCGGCGTGAAGATCGGCTCGTCCAGCTTCGACGCGTCCTCGAGCCCCGCGGGCAGCGCGACGCCGCACACCGAACCCGTCTCGCGGTACTCGGACAGCCCGCCACCGGTGAGGTAGGCGCGGGCGATCGCCTCGAGCGGCACCATGTCGAGACGCTCGACGAGCACCGCGCGCCCGGCGACTGCCTCCGGCACGTCCGTGGAGATGACGTGGTTGGGCACGAGGTCCGCCATCTGCTCGAACCACCACAGCGACAGCTGCGTCAGCACCGCGCCCTTGTCCGGAATCGGCGTCGACAGGACGTAGTCGAACGCCGAGATGCGGTCGCTCGCGACGAGCAGCACCTGGTCGTCGCGCGGGTTGCCCGCGTCGTCGAGCGGCGCGTAGAGGTCACGCACCTTGCCCGAGTAGACGTGCGCGTAACCCGGCAGGTTCGGGGCGTCGGTCATGGACTCTCCTTGGAGCGGTGCGGGTTCGTCGAGGGTGTGGGCGTGAGGCTCAGACGGTGATCTCGCCGCGCAGGGCCTTGAGTGCGATGTCGCCCCGGTGGTGCGAGCCGGGCAGGTCGATCTTCTCCACGCCCGCGTAGGCCACCTCACGGGCCTCGCCGAGGTCGGCGCCGAGGGCGACGACGGAGAGCACGCGGCCTCCCGAGGAGATGAGCGTGCCGTCTTCACCGGTCTTCGTGCCGGCGTGCAGGACGTAGGCGCCGCCACCGGCGCGCGAGCCGTCACCATCGACGTCCTCGAGCCCGCTGATGGGGTCGCCGGTCTTGGGCTGAGCCGGGTAGCCGTCGCTCGCGACGACGACGGTCACCGCGGATTCGTCGCGCCACTCCAGCGCCGGGAAATCGGCGAGTTCGCCGCGTGCAGCCGCGCGCAGCAACTGGCCGAGCGGGGTGACGAGGCGCGCGAGGACGACCTGCGTCTCCGGGTCACCGAAACGCGCGTTGAACTCGACGACCTTCGGGCCCTTCGACGTCAGCGCGAGGCCGACGTAGAGCACACCCGCGAACGGGGTGCCGCGCTGCGCCATCTCGTCGATCGTCGGCTGCGCGACGGAGCGCACGATCTCGTCGACGAGATCGTGCGGCGCCCACTCAAGGGGCGAGTAGGCGCCCATGCCACCGGTGTTCGGGCCGGCGTCGTCGTCACCGGCGCGCTTGAAATCCTGCGCTGGCTGCAGGGGAACAACACTCGTGCCGTCGGTGATGCAGAAGAGGGAGACCTCCGGGCCGTCGAGGTACTCCTCGATGACGACGGTCGAGCCCGCGTCGAGGCAGGCCTTCGCGTGGGCGAGCGCCTCGTCACGCTCGTCAGTGACGACGACGCCCTTGCCGGCAGCGAGCCCGTCGTCCTTGACGACGTGCGGGGTGCCGAACGCGTCGAGCGCTGCAGCGACGGCATCCAGATCGGTGCAGGTGTGAGCCCCCGCAGTGGGGACGTTCGCGGCGTTCATGACGTCCTTGGCGAACGACTTCGAACCTTCGAGGCGAGCGGCCTCGGCAGAGGGGCCGAACGTGTCGATTCCTGCAGCCCGCACCGCGTCAGCGACGCCCGCGACGAGCGGCGCCTCGGGCCCGATGACGACGAGGTCGGCCCCGACCTCCTGCGCGAGCGCCGCGACGGCGTCGCCGTCATTCGCATCGACCGGTCGGCAGTCAGCGATCTGCGCGATTCCGGGGTTTCCCGGCGCTGCGAGGACGGCTTCGACCTGCGGGTCTGCGGCCAGACCCCTGACGATCGCGTGCTCGCGCGCGCCCGTACCGACGACGAGTGTCTTCATGCGCCCAACCCTACCGGGGCTGCCCGCGACCGAACGGGGCGTAGGTGGGCCCGCAGAGCGCGCGGGCGTCCGTGCGACGAACATCGCAGGGCTCGTTGTCGAGATCGCAACACCTGAGCCTGCGGGAAAGGTACACGGTGTCTTGTTCCGACGCACGGTTCGCCGTCTGAGCGCGCATTGGATCAGAGCAAGTGCGGCCAGCTCCCGACGTTGCACTGACCATGCTCGTCGCTGCCCGTCGCGAGCACGACCCCGTCCGCTCGGAGCCCGAGGGTGTGACGGGCGCCCGCGGCCACGGCGATGACATCCCGCCAATCCTGGACATCGCACTGGCCGTGGCTATTCGAACCGGCGGCCAAGACTCGCCCCGAGCCGGTGAGCCCCACGCTGTGGTGACTGCCTGCGGACACCTGGACGACGTTTCGCCACGTCAGGACGATGTCGACTCCGCTGTTTCTCGCACCAACAGCCAACGAGCTTCCGTCGACCGTGCACCCAAGCGTGTGGAGGTAGCCCGCCGAGACCCCGACCACATCCCGCCAACCGACCACGTCCAACTGCCCCGCTCGATTGTTCCCTGCAGCAAGAATGGTTCCGGCGGTCGTCACTCCGACGGAGTGCCAATCACCGCAGGTCACAGCCGTGACCCCACACCATTCATTGACGGCCGCCTGGCCCTCCGTGCTTCGGCCGGTCGCAACGACAGTCCCGTCCTGACAGACGCCCAACGTGAAGCGCCACCCGGCAGCAACAGTTCGAATACTGTTCCACGACCTGACATCACACTGACCGTTCCCGTTCCAACCGACGGCGAGAACAGTGCCGTCAGACTTCAGACCCACGGTGTGAGACTTGCCGGTGTTGGTGAACGCGTGCACGTTCCCCGCCGCTACGGCCACGATGTCGCTCCACCCGCCCACGGCCCCTTCGCCGGCGGAATCACCCCCGGACGCGACCACCGTGCCGTCACTGCACAAACCCACAGAGTGGCGACACCCGGCAGCGAGGTGGTTCGCGAGGGAAACAGAATGGCTCGGCATGGTCCCAGTCTGCTGCGCCTAGCTGTGAAGACCAGGAACGTTGGTCCGGTCTGTGCGAAGCGGCGACGCACGATGATCTGATCGGGTGACAAACGAAGGCCTCGCTAGGTGCAATTGGAGTGTCTGGTTCCCACACCACGCCGGAAGGCCTTCAGTGCCCCACGCTGCCCGCTCCAACACCGCTCACACAGTCCGTACCCGCTTGTGTCTGGCCCGATGATCATCGACGACGGGTGGCACTCGCGCCGCGGAACGCTTGTGATGTGTCGTGGAGAACCGCCGCGAAATGGGCGATCCGTTACACGAGTGAAGGCGGTGACGGCCTACAGGATCGCTCCAGCCGTCCACCTCGCCAGCCTCGTTGGACTCGCAGACTCGAGCCGGGACGTGAGGCATCGAGTGAGGCCAGCGCCGCCATGAAGACACCTGAAGGGCCCTGCTACGCGGCGAAGCACGCGTGGGTCAGGCGACAGCCTCGAACGACAGGCGAAGCCCGAGCGCCTCGCTCACCTTCAGCACGGTCGTCCAGGTGGGGTTGCCCTGGTCGGACAGGGCCTTGTACAAGCCGTCGCGGCTCATGCCGACCCGGCGGGCGAGTTCGCTCATGTTGCCCGACCGGGCGATGACCCCCAGAGCGCGGGGCACCGCGGTCGGGTCCTCGTGAGACTCCTCGAGGGCGATTTGCAGGTAGCCGGCGACGTCCTCGATGTTCTCGAGGTAGCTCGCGGCGTCGAATCGGGTGTAGGTCTCAGTCATCGTGCCCCCCCTGCGTGTTCCAAGCGCTGGCCAGTTGCCGCGCCTTGGCGATGTCGTCGGTCTGGGTGGACTTGTCCCCGCCGCACAGCAGCAGGACCACCTGCTGACCTCGGCGCGTCAGGTAGATCCGGTATCCGGGGCCGACGGTGAGACGCAGCTCCAGGACGCCGCCACCGACCGGTTTCGCATCGCCGAGGTTGCCGGCGCTCAGACGATCGAGACGGGCCAAGATCCGCAGACGGCCTTACCTGTCCTTCAGCCGACGCAGCCAACGATCGAAGTCCTGGGTGGTGAGAACCTCGAACATGTGTCGATTATAGTCGACAGAGGGTATTCGGGCCAGAGCTCTCCAAGAGGTCCGCTCCTCTGCAGGAGTGGGCGCGAAGGTCGGTCGTGCGCCGCGCGAGTACTTGCTTGCACAGGGCTGACGTCGCTCGACCCGAGCGGGCCGCACAGGCGTGCGTGAGACGGGCGCCGGGCGGGGCGTGATCGCACACCGAGCGACGACTAAGCTGGAGTGCCACCCTGCGAGGGTGAACGGACCGCACGGCGATGGGAAACACTGCGTGAGCACAGCTCAGGGCACACGTTCGCACGAAGAACTGCCCGACGAGGTGAAGCACGAGATCGCGCACGAGCAGGCGCACGTCGATCGCGTGTACTCCGAACTGGCGAAGGCCGGCGAGCGCGTCCAGCTCGTCGAGAGCGAAGGCCTCGCGCGCGGGCGCGCGAGCCGCTCCGGCGACATGCGTGACGAGGAGAAGGCCGGCCTGTTCGAACGCGACGCCCTCATGTTCTCCGCGGGCAAGCGCCGCGCCACTCTCGAGCAGCAGTTCGAGGGACTCGTCTTCGGACGCCTCGACATGGACCACGCGATGAGCTCCGACGGTTCCGGCTCGGTCTCCACCGGCTCCGGCGACGACCTCGAGGTGCGCTACATCGGCCGCCTCGGCGTGCGTGACGACGAGTACGAGCCCCTCGTCATCGACTGGCGCGCCCCCGCGGCGTCGCCCTTCTACCGCGCGACGCCGGTGGCCCCCGAAAACGTCGTGCGCCGGCGTGTGCTGCGCTGCCGCGACGCGAACGTGCTCGGCGTCGAGGACGACCTCATGGTCGTCGAGGCGCCCGAGGGCATGACGGTCGTCGGCGACGGCGCGCTCATGGCGGCGCTCACCCGTTCGCGCGGCGCGCAGATGCGCGACATCGTCGCCACGATCCAGCGTCACCAGGACGAGGCCATCCGGGCCGACGCGCGCGGCGTCACCCTCATCACGGGAGGCCCGGGTACGGGCAAGACCGTCGTCGCGCTGCACCGCGCGGCGTACCTGCTCTACTCCGATCGCCGCCGCTTCGAGTCGGGCGGCATCCTCGTCGTCGGCCCGTCGTCCGCGTACACCGCCTACATCGAGCGCGTGCTGCCCTCACTCGGTGAGGACTCCGTCGCTCTCCGAGCCCTCGGCGACGTCGTGGGCGGCATGACGGCAACGCGCCTCGACACCCCGGAGGCCGCCCGCATCAAGGGCACGCTCAGCATCCGCACGGTGCTCTCGCGCGCGGCGAAGGACGTGGCACCCGACGCGCCGGGGAGCCTGCGCGCGATGGTCGCGGGCCTCGCCGTCAACCTCGACGAGCCGACGTTGCGTCGCATCCGCGGCCGCCTGCTCTCTCACCACCAGCACAACAAGCTCGCGGGCGACCCTAGCGATGTTGTCAGCGAACTCGCTTCTGCCGCATGGAATCAGGTGCGCACGCACACGAACATGGAGCGAACCGAGTTCATCGATCGGTTCGAGGACAGCCGTGACGTCGAGGCGTTCGTCGCCGACTGGTGGCGCCCGATCGACCCGCGTCAGGTGCTCCTGTGGCTCACCGACGCGGGCCGCCTGGCGCGCTTCGCCCGTGGCGTCCTCACCGACGCCGAACAGGCCGAGCTCGTCCGCTCGTTCGAGGCCGCCCTCGCCACCGGTGAGTGGTCCGTGGCCGACGTCGCCCTCGTCGACGACCTGCTCGCGCGCCTCGCCGAGGTGCCGGAGGCCCAGCGTGAGGAACGCGGCTTCTACGAGATCGAGGAGTTCGAGAGCCTCTCGGACTACGGCGTCACCGAGGTCGAGGTGACCGGTTCGCGCCGCCAGAGCCACGACGTCGGCTACGAGGTGACGCCGAAGGATGCCCGTGAGCGCCTGCTCGCCGGACGCCTGACGCGCGCGGACGAGTACAGCCACGTGCTCGTCGACGAGGCGCAGGACCTCTCCCCCATGCAGTGGCGGGCCGTCGGCCGCCGCGGGCGCTACGCGTCGTGGACCGTTGTGGGCGACCTCGCGCAGGCGTCGTGGCCGGACCTCGAAGAGGCCACTGCGGCGCGCGACGAAGCGTTCGGCTCGAAGAAGCGTCAGAGCTTCCACATGACAACGAACTACCGCAACGCGCGCGAGATCTTCGACTTCGCCGCCGAGCTCATCCGCCGCTACGTGCCGGACGCCGACATCCCGCAGGCCGTTCGCGAGACCGGCAATCACCCGACGTCGGTCACGGTGTCCCCGAACGACGTTCTCGCCCAGGCCCGCTCGGAGGTCGCCACGGTGCTCGAGCAGGTCGACGGCAGTGTCGCCGTCATCGCTCCTGCGAAGTGGCGTGAGGTTCTCGAGGAACTCGACGGACGTTCGGGGCGCGTCGTCGTCATCGACCCGATGTCGACGAAGGGCCTGGAGTACGACGCGACGCTCGTTGTCGACCCCGATGAGATCACAGCGGAATCGCCTGGCGGCGCCCGGGTTCTCTATGTTGTGCTGACTCGTGCCGCGCATCGCATGACGGTGCTCGACGTCCGCTGACCCCGATGCGAAGGCCCCTGCCATGACGACCACCCCCGAGCCTGCCATGCCGCCGAGCGACGGTGGGCGTTCGCCACACAGTTCCGTGGCCGGTACGTCGGACGAGGTGCTGGGCGCTTACCGGCGCAGCATCGACAACATCGACGCGGCGATCATCCACATGCTCGCCGAGCGCTTCCGCATCACGCAGGCCGTGGGTGAGTACAAGGCGACGCACGAGCTGCCGCCGGCAGACCCGTCGCGCGAGGAGCGTCAGGTTGCGCGGCTGCGCGCGCTGGCGACCGAGTCGGGCCTCGACCCGGAGTTCTCGGAGAAGTTCCTGCGCTTCGTAATCGACGAGGTCATCCACCACCACGTGCGCGCCGCCGAGCGTGGCTGACTCGTAGGACCGCAGCGCAGCGAGGATCCTGCGAGTCAGCCACGCGACAAAGGCGCGCCAAAAACACCGTGCCGCCGAGCGCACATGGATCGTAGGACCGCAGCGAAGCGAGGATCCTGCGACTCAGCCACGCGACAAGGGCGCGCAAAGTGCCTGAACTCAGCCGAAGACGGCCACCGTCTGGCGGCTGATGACGACGGGCTCACCGCTCGCCGTGTACACCCGGGCGGCCGTGTGGCCGTAACCGTCGTGCGCAGCATCGGTGGTCACTTCGTACCACCAGCGGTCGGCGCCGGTTCCGGTGACGGGCGCGACGAAGTCCATCGTCCACGTCATCGTCGACATCGGGACGACCTTGGTCAGCATCTGTCCTGCTGCGGGCGGCCAGCAGTCGACGAGTGCCACGAGGTGCGCGAGCCCGAAGTCGTCCGTGGGCTCGCGGAAGCTCATGTAGCCGTGCATGTCGCCGTCCTCGCCGCCGCTGAACGGCCCACGGCCCTTCGCGAGGCGCATGTCGAGGCGCGCGATTAACTCGGGCGTCATGCCTTCGACGTAAGGAATCGGCGTGAGCGAGTCGTGCTCGGGAAGGCCCTTGCCGAGCGGTGACGCCGCGAGGGAGAGCGACGACGGGCGCGCCGCACCGATCGTCACGAGCGCGACGGCCCGCACCGACTCGACGCCCGAGGCGTCGGCCTGCGTCGCGCGGGCCTCCACCTGCGTCGCGGACTTGCCCTGACGCAGCACCTCGGCCGTGACGCGTGCGTCACCGGCTTCGACGGGGCCGACAAAGTTGATCGTCATGGCCCGCACGTCCTGCTCCGGCAGGTCCACCGCGGCGAGAACGCGGCTGAGCATCGCGCCCGCGACGACGCCACCGAACGTGGCACGACCCTGTCCCCAACCGGGCGGAACGACGACGCTCTCACCGTCGCGGGCCGCTGTGAAGAGGACGTCGAGGGGGTGATCGCTCATGAACGCGATGCTAGTGGCCGCCGTTGACGCCGAACACCCGCCGTTCATCGCTCGGCCCGCCCCCGCAATACGCGAGGTCGGGCCGATGCGAACGAACAGGAGGAACGTCAGCCGCCGACAGCCTTCAAGGCGTCGACGAGCCCAGCGCCGTAGTAACCACTGCCCTGCTTCTTGCCTTCGCACGTCGCGTCGTTCACGCCGTCACGGTCCTGGTCGTAGAACTCGGGGCACGCAAGAGGGTTCGCCTGGCGCTTCAGGGTGGAGATCGTCTGCTTGGCGTTGAGGCCTGTTTGCGTGCCGCGCAGCAGCGCCACGACGCCCGCCGCATGCGGCGAAGCCATGGAGGTGCCCTGCTTGTAGCCCCAGCCACCGCCGACAACGGTGGACAGGATGCGCCCGTTCTTGCTCGGAGTGTCAGCGGGAACGCGGCTGTCACCACCCGGTGCGGCCACGTCGACGACACCGCGACCGTAGTTGGAGAAGTAGGACTTCACAGCCGTGGGGCCGACCGAGGACACCGCAACGGTGTTGCCGGCCTCGGCGGGGATGTCGTAGCAGCGGTGGTCCGTTTCACGCGGCTGCGGGTCATCGGAGTTGTTCGGGCTGCCGGTGTCGGTGATGGGTTTCGACAGATCCCAGCCCGAATTGCCTGCTGCGGCGACGTTGACGACGTCCTTCTTCTCGCTGTACTTGAGTGCGCGATTCACGGCCTCGATGACGGGTCGCTGCTCGGGGTCTGCCTTGCACCACAGGAAGTACGGGTCGATGAAGTACGAATTGTTCGTCACCTCCATGCCCTTGTCAGCCGCCCAGACGAAGCCGCAGATCGCGTACTCGGGGTAGATGTACCCGTCGTCGTCGACGACCTTGACCGCTGCCAGCTTGACGTTCGGCGCGACGCCGACGATACCCGTGCCGTTCCGGGCACCCGCGATGGTGCCGGCGACGTGTGTTCCGTGGTCGGATGTCGTGGGCTGCCAGGCCTTCGGGTTGGTGTTCGGCACCCCTCGGTCGTTGCAACTCACGGATTGAGAGGGGTCGACGTTGGCCGCGAGATCGCTGTGATCGGCTTCGATTCCGCTGTCGAGGACGCCGACGGTGATCGCCCGGTTGCCGTCGGTCTTGCGGTGGGCCTTGTCGGCGCCGATCTGACGCATGTCCCACTGGTCCGCGTTGAGGGCTTCCTTCGTGTCGTCGCCGCCGGAGGTTCCGGGGCCCAGTCCCGTCACTTCGCCGTCAGGGACAACGTTGCCCGCTCCCGCGAGGGCGCTCATGGCGCGCGTTGGACCAGCTGCGACGACGCCCGGACGTTTGCGCGCCTTGTCGTCGAAGGCGCCGTCGGAGGCCTGAGCGATGACGACGCCGATCTGCGGCCATTCCTGAACGACAGTGCCGCCCGCCGCCTTCGCTGCAGCGGTTGCCTTGTCGGTGCCCTTTCCCGCCTGAAGCACGACGAAGGACGTCGGCGAAGGGAGGGGTTCGGAGGGCACGGGCGGCGCAGCCTGAGCCGGTGCCGACAACACCGCGAAGCTTGCCGCGGCTCCGGTAGCCGCGCACGTGGCGACGGCCTTACGCATGAAGGTGTGGTTCACGAAGATCCTCCTGATTCGGGCCGCACGGTTGCGACCGCTGTGAACTGTGCCATACCACAAGGGAATTGGTTCAGTTACTCGCCAGGAACTTTTCAGGAAGCGCTCAGGCGCGGGCCACGCGCCACCCCGCCGCGAGAGCTTCGCTTTCGGAACAGAACCAGCGCTCGCCCTTGCCCGTCGAGATCTTGGTGCGCTCGTACGCCGAGTCGCCCGGGCGATGAGCGATCTTCTCGCCGTCGGAGTTGATGTTGCCCTTGATCGAGCAGGCGCCCGGCTCACTCGTCGAGGCTGAGGGGGCGGCCGAGGGTTTCACCGCAGGCGCGGAGGCGGTAGGGGCCGGCTGCGCAGGCGCCGTGGTGGCGAGCCCCTCGTGGAACCTGTTGCACGGCGGCCCCCACGTGCCGCGCTTCGCCGTCTTCGCCCGGTTCATCGCCGCCAGGTATTCGAGCCGGTGCGCGTACGGCCCGTCGTAGGTGTACTCCTTGCCGAACCCGCCCTCGATCTGCGCGAGCGCGACGTTGGTCGAACCGCCGACGAAGACGTGGCGCAACAGGCGCCCGTACCGATCGCGCTCCCCCTGGCTCGGATCGGCCTCGAGCTGAACCTGCTTGCTCTGCACGAGCGACTGCATGTTGCTGCTCGCCTCCTTGCCGAAGCACTGGACCGGCGCGTTCGGCTTACGCGTCTCCGGGGTGTCGAGCCCGATGATGCGGATGCTCTCCTTCACCCCGCTGATGCGCACCTTGATGGTGTCCCCGTCCGAGATGCCGACGACGTCGTACAGCGGCCCCGCGCCTGTGCCCGCACCGATGCCGCGACGGTCGCCGTCCGCCCCTTCGGCCGATGACGTGCTGCTCGGGTCGCTCGACGCGTCGCTGGAGTTGCCGGACTTGTGGGCGTCATCCGACGCGGTCGGTGTGGACGACGGAGCATCGGTCGGCGGCGACGTCTCGTCGGTGGGTGCCTCAGTGCTGCTCGTGGTCGAGGCATCCGACGGTGATGGCGAAGAGTCGAGCGAGCCACACCCCGTCACGCCCAGCACGGCCGCCGAGAGAAACAACGAGCAGGTGGCAATGCGGGAGCGAGAACGAAGCACGCCCCGAACTCTAGGAGACGCCACCGACAACGTCGGGCCGTTTGCAGGAGAAACGAACCCCTCGGTCCGCAGGGTGCCCGATCGGGCGTGGCCGGTCTCGGGCGACACTCCCTTCCCGTCCAGCCGCCACCGAGGTGACGGTGGAATGATTGCGCAGTGAGAACGTCTCGTCGCTTCGCTGCCCTCGCCCTCGTCGCTGCCACTGCTGTTGCGGGGTGCACGACGGACGACCCGTCCGGCTCGTCGTCGGGCTCGAAGGGCGCCTCGGCGAAGCCGAGCGTCAGCGTCTCCTCGTCGGCGCCCAAGGTGTCGCCGGTGAAGCTCGAACTCGACGCCTCCGACGTTCGTGCCGAGAGCTCGTGGAACGCCCCCCGCTACTCGGCACAGTGGCCCGCGCTCCCGGGATCGGAGAAGCTCTCCGAAGCGCTCGAGCGCCAGATCCAGAGCTGGCGTCGCGATTACGTCGGCACGTACTCGGGGCCGCGTTCCGGCATGACGGTCGTGTGGGAGCCCGTCGTCAACGCCTCGGGGCTGTACGGCATCCGGCTCCGACACACCGTCACGGCAGCCGATTCTGCGGCCACCTCGACGACGCTGTACGGCGACGGTGACTCCTCCTTCACCTCGCTCCAGCTCATCGACGACTCGCAACGCGCCGCCCTCGTCAAGGAACTCGAACGTCAGGCCGTGCAGGTCAACGGCGGCGGCGAGCCGTTCGAAGGCGCCACACCCGAGGAAGTCTTCACCGACGTCAGCTTCACCCCCGACGGCACCCTCGTCGCCGCCGTCGCCGAGGGAACGATCGGGCCCATGTCGGCCGGGCAGCACTACGCCACGGTGAAGAACCCGGAGCGCTACCTCTCCGACGACGGGCGCCGCGTGCGCGAGGCCGCGATGAAGAGCCTGGCGTCGAGTACGTCACCGGCGCCGTCGACGTCCACCACCAAGCCGGAGAACGCCGGCAAGAAGACCGACTGCACCAAGGCCAAGTGCATCGCGCTGACCTTCGACGACGGCCCGGGCCCGTACACGAACTCGATCCTCGACACCCTCGAGAGGAAGAAAGCGCGCGCCACCTTCTTCACCCTCGGCCCGGCCGTCCAGGCGGCGCCCGCCACCGTGCGGCGCATGGTGAAGCTCGGCATGGGGGTCGGCAACCACAGTTGGTCGCACCCGCAGTTCACCACCCTCACCGACGCCCAGGTGACGAGCGAGATCACCCGCACCGCCGACGTTCTCAAGAAGATCACGGGCAGTGACCCGGTCGCCGTTCGCCCGCCCTACGGCGCCTACACCGAGGCGACGCCGCACGCCGGCGCGCCCTTCGTCCTGTGGGACATCGACACCGAGGACTGGAAGAACCGCAACGCTGACACGACGACCAAGCGTGTCGTCGACGGCGCGCACCCGGGCGCCATCGTCCTCATGCACGACATTCACCCGTCGACGGCGAAGGCCGTGCCCGGCATCGTCGACGAGCTGCAGAAGCAGGGTTACACCCTCGTCACGATCGACGAGCTGATCCCGTCGATGACGAAGGACGGCGTTTACTCGAGCGCGCCGACGAAGTAGGCACGACATGACGAAGCCCGCTCACCTCGTGAGGTGAGCGGGCTTCGTCACGGCTCGATCAGGGCGTGACGAGTTCGCGCAGACGCTGCGGGCCGACGGCCAGCAGGAGCGTGGGAAGGCGCGGGCCCGTGTCCTTGCCGATGAGCAGGTTGTAGAGCAGCTTGAAGAACTCCCTCTGGCTCGCACCGAGCTCGGCGGCCGTCTCGGGGTCGGCCTTGCGGTCGGGGCGGAAGTTCGCGTCCTTGCCCGCCTGCACCTTCGGCACGCCGTAGACCTGGGTGGTGAGTCCGTCGAGCGTCCACGCGTCCTCGATGCGGCCGAGGCCCTCGGCGCCGTCGACGCCCTTACCGTCGAGCAGGATGCGGAGCTGCTCGCGCTGCGAGTCGGTGGCCGCGGCAATGCCTGCCTCGTCCTTCGTCTCACGCACGACAGTGCGCTCGTCGTCGGGCATGTACCGCTCGACCCAGCGCTCCACACAGCTCAGGCGCGGACGCAGGACGTCGAGGCTCGACGGCGCGTTCGCCGGGTCGAGGTTGCCGACGATGCGAAGCGTCTGCTCCTCATCGCCCGTCGTGATGTCGTTGATGCTCGCGAGGGTGCGGTAGGCCACCGGGTGCGGCGTGGAGGGCAGCTCGCCCTCGGCCGTCGTCGAGGCGCGCACGAGCGCAGCCACGTCACCGGGCTGGCCCTTCTCGGAGCCCACCTTGGCCACGAGCGCGTCCCACTCGTCGTACATGCGCTGCACGTCGGAGTCGAACGCGACGGTGAAGCTCTGGTTGGGCTTCTTACGCGCGTACAGCCAGCGCAGCAGCGCGGGCTCCATGATTGTCAGGGCGTCGGTGGGAATCGGCACGCCACCCTTGGACGAGCTCATCTTCGCCATGCCCTTGATGCCCACGAAGGCGTACATCGGGCCGAGGGGACGCTCCCACCCGAAGATGGGTGCCACGTCCTTGCCGACGACGAATGAACTGCCGGGGCTCTGGTGGTCGACGCCGGAGGGCTCGAAGACGACGCCCTCGTACTTCCAGCGCATCGGCCAGTCGATCTTCCACACGAGCTTGCCGTTGTGGTGCTCGCGCAGAACGACCGTCTCCTCGTGGCCGCAGCGGCACGTATAGGTGAGGTCGGTGGTCTCGTCGTCGTAGGCGGTGACGGTGGTGAAGTCGGTGCCGCACTTCGAGCAGTAGGGCTTGTACGGGTAGTAGCCGCTCGAGCTGCCGCCGTCGTCCTCACCGGCCGCGCCGGAGCCCTCTTCTGCCTCGGCCGCCGCGGCCTGCTCCTCCTCCGACAGGACGGGCGCCTTCTTGCCACCCTTGACGGGCTTCGCAGCGGCGTCGTCCTTGGGAAGCGTGCGGTAGCGGGCGAGGATGGCGTCGAGCTCGTCGCGCTTGCTCATCGCGAAGAGGATCTCGTCGGTGTAGGCCCCGGACGTGTACTGCTCGGTCTGGCTGATGCCGCGGTAGACGACACCGAGGGCGTCGAGGCCGGCCTCGAACTCGGTGCGGAAGTGCTCGGCCCAGCTCGACGCGCTGGAACCCTTCGGCGCAGGCACGCGCGTGAGCGGCATGCCGATGTACTGCTGCCAGGAGTCGTCGACGTTCGGGACGTTGGGCACCTTGCGGTAGCGGTCGAAGTCGTCCCAGCTGATGATGTGCTCGCACTCGACGCCGCGGCGGCGGATCTCGTCGACGACGAGGTGCGGGGTCATGACCTCGCGCAGGTTGCCGAGGTGCACCGGGCCAGAGGGGCTGATGCCGGAGGCGACGACGACCTTCGTGCCGCGGCGTTCGGCCTCGGCGATCGTCTCGTCGGCAAGTCGGGAAACCCAATCGGCGTCGGGCGGCAGCACAGTAGTCACCCGGCCAGTTTAGAGGGCGGCGGCGCGGCAGCTCGACCGGGTTTCGGCGCGTTTGGCGACGGAGGGGTCACCTCATGCCGTTGGGCGGAGTTTGCTGCGGTCGGGCCGAGGCAGCGACTACCCAACCGCAGGGAAGTCTGCCCAGCGCCGAGGGCGTCGAGCGGGCGTACTCGGCTCAGATCTTGGCGAGCCAGGCTCGGTGGGAGCCGTCGAAGGGCGCTTCACCGTTCTCGATCATCGAGCGGACGGCGTCGGCCGCTTCGCGAGCAGCCGTGACGAGCCGTGCCGGGTAGGCGAAGTCGCGCGTGTGCGCCTCGAACTCGTCCTCGTCGTCGATCTCGACGACGCCCGTCGTCCCCTTGATGACGTCGAGGTCGAGGTCGAGCGTGAAGGCTTCGCCCTGGTTGACGGTGGTCGGCGTCGTGATGTCGACGTAGACCTCGATCGTGCGACTGCGCCCGGCGGGTTCGGCGTTGAACGTGGCGACCCACCACTGCTCGTCAGGAATGAGCACGACGTGGTTGCACGGCACCTTCTGGCTCGTGCCGGGCTTGCTCACCTCGGTGCCCTTGCGCCCGCCGAGCCACAGGCCGTTGGCGTCCTGGCCGAGGATCTCCAGTTCGCTGCCCCAGTGCTCGTCGCCGTTGTACTTGCCGAATTGAAGTCGTGTTTTCTCGCGCGCCACGTCGTCAGCCTACCGAGAGGGGTGGTTCGGAGCGTCCGATGCGAACTTCGGCGCGATGACGGACCGGACGGCACGACGAACGGGTGAGGGCAGCCGGGAGAACCGCGCGAGGGTTCGGTCGAGTTCGCGCAGTGTGGCGAAGGAGCCCGACAGCGCGCCCGGTTCGGCGCCGTCGACGAGCACTGTGCCGAGCATGCCCGACAGGGCTGCCTCGACGACGCTCGCGGGCGAGACGAGCCCCTCGACGGGACTGTCGACCATCGCTCGCTCGAGCGCCTCGCCGACGACCGTGCGCCACTCGCCGAGCAACTCCCGCGCCAGCTTCGCCAGCGCCTCGTCCTGCCCCGCAGCGGCGAGGAGCTGAGCCATGAGCGCCGCACCGCCGTCAGCGCGGTCGGTGCCGAGTTCGGCCTTCACGGTGTCGAGGACCTCGCCGAGCCCGTGGGCCGAGGCGAGGGCCTCGCGGTACCGCTCAAGCGCCTCGTCGACGGACTCGCGGTAGGCGGCCGCGACGAGGTCGCCCAGGGTGCCGAAGTGGTAGAAGATCAGCGCCTGGTTGACGCCTGCCTCGGCCGCCACGGATCGCGCCGTGACGGACGCGAGTCCGCGCCGTCCGACGATCGTGACGACGGCCGCACGGAGACGGCGCTGGGTGAGTGCGGCTGCTTCCCTCGCCATGGAACTCCTCCCCCGAAACCCTTGAGGAGTCGCTCAATGAGCCCTACATCAGCAATTGAGCAACCGCTCAAATTTGCGGAGAAGGGCGGAACGCCATGTCACAGCAGGTCACCTCGGGTACGACGCGTCCGACGCCCCCCTCACCCGGCTTCTCGCGGAACGACGCTCGACTCGTGGCGATCCTGAGCGGAGGACTCGGCGCTCTCGGCGCAGTGGTCGGACTCGCCGTCGGTCTCAGGACATATACGCCGACGGCGTGGTTTGCGGCGCTCGAGGTCGGTGCGCCCGCTGCCTGGCTCGGGGTTGATGCTCGGACTCACCATCGTCGGAGTGCGCCGCCTGGCCGCCCGGCGCCGTCGCGCTCACTGATCACGGACCCGACATCGTCCCTTCTTTTGCGCGACCGGATGCCCCGCCCACCACAAGCACAGAAATCTTCCCCACGTGTGCGCAAGCAAGCGCCTTGCACACCACGAGGGAAGAGACCTTCCCTTCTTGCGCGCAAGCAGACGTCTTGGACACAAGAAGGGAAGAAAACATCCCAATTCGGACCGACCCGACCCGACGCGACGCAGGCCATGTACCGAAGACGCGGACGAGGTCACGTCCGAGCAGCAACGAAAGCCGAAACCCTCCCCCAGAACGGCACCACGCGGGAAGCGGACGCCGTGAGGTCGAGCGCGGCGCGAAGCAGCGGCTGAGCTTGCGAAGCCGGTGCGAGCCCCGCGCCCGACCTCACGGCCCGAAGCCCTGTCGCACCGAGCGAAGGCCCCCGAATTGCGAGCTTGCTCGCAGTTCGGGGGCCTTCGCCGGAAGACGGGGCAAGGGATTACACCAGCTCGTGGCGTTGAATGATCTCGTCGCGGCCGGGGCCGACGCCGATGGCGGAGATGCGTGCGCCGATCTGCTCCTCGACGAAGAGGATGTACTTCTGCGCGTTTTCCGGCAGGTCCTCGAAGGTGCGGCAGCCGGTGATGTCCTGCTTCCAGCCGGGGAGCATTTCGTAGACGGGCTTCGCGTGGTGGAAGTCGGTCTGGTTCTCGGGCATCTCGTCGAAGCGCTTGCCGTCGACCTCGTAGGCGACGCAGACGGGGATCTCGTCGAAGGTGTCGAGGTTGTCGAGCTTCGTCACGACGAAGTCGGTGACGCCGTTGACGCGTGCGGCGTAGCGGCCGATGACGACGTCGAGCCAGCCGACGCGGCGCGGGCGGCCGGTCGTCGTGCCGAACTCGTGGCCGATCTCGCGGAGGGTGTCGCCGACCTCGTCGTGCAATTCGGTGGGGAACGGGCCCTCGCCGACGCGCGTGGTGAACGCCTTGAGGATGGCGATGACGCGGTCGATGCGCGTGGGCGGGATGCCGGCGCCGGTGCAGGCGCCCGCGGAGATGGCGTTGGACGACGTCACGTACGGGTAGGTGCCGTGGTCGACGTCGAGCAGCGTGGCCTGGCCGGCCTCGCAGAGGACGACCTCGTCGGCGTCGAGAGCCTTGCCGAGGAGCAGGGACGTGTCGGCCACCATGGGGCGCAGGCGCTCGGCGTACTGCAGCAGGTCCTCGACGACCTCGTCGACCTCGATGGCGCGGCGGTTGTACGTCTTGACGAGCAGCTGGTTCTTCAGTTCGAGCGCCGCTTCGACCTTCTGGCGCAGGATCGACTCGTCGAAGATGTCCTGCACGCGGATGCCGATGCGGTTCATCTTGTCGGCGTACGTGGGGCCGATGCCGCGGCCGGTGGTGCCGATCTTGCGCTGGCCGAGGAAACGCTCGGACACCTGGTCGATGACCTTGTTGTAACGCGGGATGAGGTGCGCGTTGGAGGACACGACGAGCTTGGACGTGTCGACGCCGCGGGCCTCGAGAGCGTCGAGCTCCTCGAAGAGGACGCCGAGGTCGACGACAACGCCGTTGGCGATGACGGGCGTGACGCCCGGCGTCAGGATGCCCGAGGGCAACAGGTGCAGGGCGTACTTCTCGCCGCCCACGACGACGGTGTGGCCAGCGTTGTTACCGCCGTTGAACTTCACGACGTAGTCGATGCGACTTCCGAGGAGGTCGGTGGCCTTGCCCTTGCCTTCGTCGCCCCACTGGGCACCGACGAGCACGATTGCCGGCATGCGGATCAACTGCCTTTGGTTGCTGCTGGGCCGACGCCCTCGGGCGCGGCGCGTGCCGTGCGGCACACCCGCGCGGGGCGTCGACTCTTACCGCCCAAGGGTACCCGCTCGCCCCGTCGGGGCCGTGATGACGCTCACGGCGGCATGGGGACGTTCAGGCTCCGGAGCTTCTTCGCTGACCTGAGCCGACGATTCCGCGCTCGGTCAGTTCGACCGCCAGTTGGAAGCGTGTCTCGACGTCGCACTCGTCCATGAGGGCAGCGATCCGACGGCGGACGGTGCGCAGGCTGACGCCGAGCACGCGGGCGATGGCCTCGTCCTTGAGGCCGGCCTGCATGAGCTCGACGAGACGCTCCGATGTCGTGTCGACGCCGTCGTCGACGGTGGTCGAGGCTGCCCAGAGGCGGTCGAACAGTTCGACGAAGGCCCGCACGACGACCGGGTCCCGCAGCACGGCGTATCGGCCCTCGTCACCGCCCCACTCGGTGTTGGCGAGGACGAGATCGGTGCCGTAACAGACGAATTCGTTCGGAATGTGGTTGGCGAGGCGCTGACTCTCCCCCATGGCCGCCCACTGGGCCACCTCGAGGGTGCGGCTGCTCGCGGCGTCGAACTCGTGCAGTCCGTAGAGCCCGCGCCCCTCCTCGACGAGGCGGCACAGGACGGGCTGTTCGTCGGGCGTGAAGGCGACGGCGTCGGTGTGCGTCATGCGGATGGGGCCGGACGTCGACGCCGCGAGGTGCTCCATGACATCGGCAAGGCCGGAGGCGTCGATGTACTCGCGGGCCGGCTCGTCGGACGACGAGTGCTCCTGCCCCGCACGGTGGTCGCCGGCGAATCCGTCGATGGCGTCACGCAGCCGGGCGAGGTCTCGGCGTCGCTCCGCGAGGCGCGCCTCCTCGGCCGAGAGGATGCGTTCGAGGCCGGCGCGCGGGTGGTCGGCCTGGACAAGGCCTTCCTCGTTGATCCGCACGAGCCGCATGGCGCGCAGCGCCTCTGTGGCGTCGTCGATCTCGGCGGTGGACCGGTTGAGGCGCGCGGCATACACGGACGCGGGACGCGCCTGATCGCGCAGCACCTGGCGGTAGAGCTGTTCGGCGAGATCGTCGAGGCCGAGGACGGCGAGGCTGTTCACGCGTCCACATTAGGACAGACGAAGGGGACATGACCCCTCCCGGCCATGCCCCCCTCGTCCCCGCCACCGCGGACGGCGGCGAACGATGCACGCGTCGTTCCCTCTTCGTTCGCTCGTCCCCCGGAGACGAACGCTCCCTGAACGCGCCATCGCACAGCTGTGACGCGCGTCGGTGCTGGTTGGTTCCCTCGATTCGCCGCGACGTCGCGAAAGCAGGCGCCGCGTGTGGCGGACCGCTCCCACCTGCTCGGGTCAGAGACCGAGTTCGCGAGCGCCCGTCGTGGAGGAGTCACGCAGGAAATCGGCGCAGCGACGCTGTTCATCCGTCTCGCCGATGTCGCCGGCCGCCTTGCTCAGCGCTGCGAGGGCGCGCAGGAAGCCGCGGTTGGGCTCGTGCTCCCACGGCACAGGGCCCTGACCGCGCCACCCGGCCTTGCGCAGCGAGTCGAGCCCGCGGTGGTAGCCGGTGCGTGCGTAGGCGTACGCCTCGACGGTCTCACCGTCGTCGAACGCGTCTTCGGCGAGCTGCGCCCACACCAGCGAGCTCGCCGGGTACATACGGGCCACGTCACGCGGGTGGACCCCGGCGTCGAGCTTGGCGGCAGCCGGGTCGACGTCGAGCTTGGTCTCGGGGATGCCCAGAAGATTGTCCATGAGGCCATTCAAGCATCGGGTTCCGACAACGCTGCTGCACCGTCGGGTGCGGTTGCGGGGACTTCCCGCCCGGGCATTGTCATGAATGCCGTGTGGCCCCGAGCGGAACGTCCCCCACAGGGTGGTGCCGTTGTCAGTGATCGCCGCCATACTCGAGGTATGAGCAGCGACAGCACACACGAATGGCGCAGTGGGCCGGGCGAGATCGCCGAGCGAACACTGGAATCCATCGACCGGTGGTGGCGCGCCGCGAACTACCTTTCGGTCGGTCAGATCTACCTCCTGGACAACCCCCTGCTGCGTGAGCCGCTGCAGGCGGAGCATGTCAAGCCACGCCTGCTCGGCCACTGGGGCACGACGCCCGGCCTGAACTTCCTCTACGCCCACCTCAACCGCGTCATCGCCGAGCGCTCGCAGCCGACGCTGTACGTCACCGGCCCCGGCCACGGTGGCCCCGGCATGGTGGCGAACACCTACCTCGAGGGCACCTACTCGCAGATCTACCCGCGTGTGGGGCTCGACGAGGCGGGCCTGCAGAGGCTGTTCAAGCAGTTCAGTTTCCCCGGGGGCATCCCCTCCCACGCCGCCCCGGAGACCCCCGGTTCGATCCACGAGGGCGGTGAACTCGGTTACGCACTCAGCCACGCCTACGGCGCGGTGTTCGACAACCCCGACCTTCTCGCGTTCACCGTCATCGGCGACGGTGAGGCCGAAACCGGCCCGCTCGCCACCTCGTGGCACTCGAACAAGTTCCTCAACCCGGTCACGGACGGCGTCGTCCTGCCGGTGCTGCACCTCAACGGCTACAAGATCGCGAACCCCACGGTGCTCGCGCGCATCGACGACGCCGAACTCGACGCGCTCATGCGCGGATACGGCCACACCCCGTTCGTCTTCACCGCAGGCTTCGACGACGAGGACCACACCTCGGTGCACCGGCGCTTCGCGCAGCTTCTCGACGAGGTGCTCGACGAGATCGCCCGCATCAAGCGCGAGGCGCACGAGGTCGGCGCGGAGAAGGCCGAACGTCCGCGCTGGCCCATGATCGTCTTCCGCACGCCGAAGGGATGGACCGGCCCGAAGACGATCGACGGCAAGATCACCGAGGGGCACTGGCGCAGCCATCAGGTGCCGCTGTCGAGCGCCCGCGACACCGACGAGCACCTGCACGATCTCGAGAAGTGGCTCTCGAGTTACGGGCCCGACGACCTGTTCGACGAATCCGGCTGCGTGGCCGAGGACATTCGTGGTCTCGCACCCGCGGACGAACTGCGCATGGGCGCAACCCCGTACGCCAACGGCGGTGAGCTGCGCGTCGACCTCGACCTGCCCGATTTCCGCGATCACGCCGTGGAGCGCAGCGGCGACGACGAGCGTGGCTCGGTGACATCGGAGGGCACACGCGTCCTGGGCGAGTGGTTGGCCGAGGTCATGGCTGCGAACCCGAACAACTTCCGACTCTTCGGCCCGGACGAGACGGCTTCCAATCGTCTGCAGGGCGTCTACGAGACGTCCCCCAAGCAGTGGCTCGGTGACTACGAGCCGAACGATTCGGGCGACCCCATGGCGCGTGTCGGCAAGGTCATGGAGATGCTCTCGGAGCACCAGTGCCAAGGCTGGCTCGAGGGTTATCTGCTGACCGGTCGTCACGGTGTGATGTCCTCCTACGAGGCCTTCATCCACATCGTCGACTCGATGGTCAATCAGCACGCCAAGTGGCTCAAGGTGACGAACGAGATCCCGTGGCGGCGCCCCATCAGCTCGCTCAACTACCTCTTGAGCTCCCACGTGTGGCGTCAGGATCACAACGGTTTCAGCCATCAGGATCCGGGGTTCATCGACCACGTCGTGAACAAGAAGGCCGAGGTCGTGCGCGTCTACCTGCCGCCGGACGCGAACACGCTGTTGTCGACGTTCGACCACGTCCTGCGCACGTCGCAGTACGTCAACGTCGTTGTCGCGGGCAAGCAACCGAACCCGGTGTGGTTGTCGATGGACGAGGCGGTGCGCCACTGCGCGCGTGGCCTCGGCATCTGGGAATGGGCCGGAACCGAGGATGAGGGCGGGGAACCCGACGTCGTCCTCGCCTGCGCGGGTGACATCCCGACGGTCGAGGTGCTGGCGGCCGCCGGCATCCTAAAGGACCGGCTGCCGCAGTTGAAGGTTCGGGTGGTCAACGTCGTCGACCTCATGCGTCTGCAGTCGTCCGAGGAGCACCCGCACGGCCTCTCGCAGCGCGAGTTCGATGCGATCTTCACCACCGACAAGCCGGTGGTCTTCGCCTACCACGGTTACCCCTGGCTCATCCATCGTCTGACCTACCGACGCACCGGCCACGCGAACCTGCACGTGCGCGGCTTCATCGAGGAGGGCACCACCACGACGCCGTTCGACATGGTGATGCGCAACAACCTCGACCGGTACCACCTCGTCATGGACGTGCTGGATCGCGTCGAGGGGCTCGGAGCCCGTACGGCCGGTCTGCGCCAGGAGATGCAGGACGCCCGCCTGGAGGCACGCGCGTATGCGTACGAGAACGGCGAGGACATCCCGGTCGTGGCGAAGTGGGTGTGGTCGGACGCCGGCGACACCGCCACCGAGCGCGGCGGTCCCCAGCAGGATACCGGTGGCGACAACGGCTGATCGTCGGGTGCTTGCGCCCCACGGCGACGGCGGGCGCTGCTAGGCTCCCGTCGTCGCCTCAAGATCGAGGAACCCGGTGAGAATCCGGGACGGTCGCGCCACTGTGAGCGGGTTTTCCGCGAGTCAGGAACTCGAGGGCGAAGCATTGTCGGGACGCGTCATCCCGGGAAGGTGCATTGCCATGCATATTGCCGAGGGCTTCTTGCCACCCCTCCACGCGGCCGCTTGGACGGCCGTCTCCGCGCCGTTCGTCGTTCACGGCGTCCGCCGCATCACGCAGATCACGCGTGAACACCCTGATTCCAAACTCCTGCTCGCCGGCGTCGGTGCCTACTCGTTCGTGCTGTCGGCCATCAAGCTGCCGTCGGTCACGGGCAGTTCGTCGCACCCGACGGGCACGGGTGAGGGCGCCGTCATCTTCAAGCCACCCGTCATGGCCGCGTTGGGCACGATCGTGCTCATCTTCCAGGCGTTGCTGCTCGCCCACGGCGGCCTGACGACGTTGGGCGCCAACGTGTTCTCGATGGCGATCGTCGGGCCGTGGGTCGCCTACGGCACCTACCGTCTCCTGGGCCGGGCGCCGTTCTCGGTGGCCGTCTTCTTCGCCGTCGCCCTGGCCGACCTGGCCACGTACGTCGTCACCGCCACGCAGCTGGCCATCGCGTTCCCCGACGCCCAGAGCGGCTTCTTCGGCGCATGGTCGCGCTTCCTCGGCCTGTTCGCGCTCACTCAGATTCCGCTCGCCATCGTCGAGGGCCTCATCGGCGTGCTCCTCATGAACGCCCTGCGTTCGTGGGCGGGCCCGCAGCTGCAGGGCCTCGGCTTCGGCAAGGGCCGCCGCGATGTCTTCGACGACGAGCCTGGCGAATCCGACACTCCCGCCACGACCGACGACACCCTCAACACGCCCGCCGGAGGTGCCCGATGAAGCGCTCGACCGTGTGGAAGAACGTCGCACTTCTCGCCCTGGCGGCCGTCGTGTTCGCTATCGCCCTGCTCATGGGCACCCACTCCGGCGGTGAGTTCGGCGGAACGGACGCCGCTGCCTCCGAGCAGATCGAAGAGTCGAACAAGGACTACGAGCCGTGGTTCTCGCCGATCTGGGAGCAGCCCGGCGGCGAGGTCGAATCCGGCCTCTTCGCGCTGCAGGCAGCGATCGGCGCCGGCATTCTCGGCTTCGTGCTCGGCACGTTCCGCGAGCGCCGTAAGCGTTCGACGGAAACGGCGCCGAACGCCGACGACTCCCCGCAGAACGCCGCACGCACCCCCGAGTCGACAACCCGCAGCAGCTGACCGTGGGAGCCAGGACGGGCTCCGGCCCCGCCGTCGATCGCGCCGCCTGGAGCAACCGGTGGCGCGATCGCTCCGTTCTCGAGAAGGCGGTACTCAGTCTCGGCCTGCTCGTCGTCGCGATGGTGACGAGGGCGCCCTGGCTCCACGCCGCCCTCGTCGTGGTCTGCCTGGTCGCCATCCTCGTCGGCGCCCGCGTCGAACCGAGGCTCGCCTCGCGCGTGCTCACGCTGCCGGTGGCGTTCATCGTGATCGGCGCACTCGCTGCCGCGGTGTCGATCGGCCACCCCGCTCCTGACGCCGTGTGGTCGTTCGGCCCGTTCTGGTCGGCGCCGGCGTCGATCGAGCGTTCCGTCGAGACAGTCGGCCGCTCACTCGCGGCGGCCTCGGCCCTCATGGTGCTTGCCCTCACCACCCCGATGACCGACCTCCTGACGGCGGCCCGTCGCGCCAAGGTGCCCGCGACGATGGTGGAGATCGCGGACCTCGTCTACCGGATGCTCTTCGTCCTCCTCGACGTGGCAGGCAACGTCCGCGCGACGCAGGAGGCCCGCCTTGGGTACGCATCGGCGCGCGTCGCCCGGGCCAGCGTCGCGTCGTTGCTGTCCGCCACGCTCCGAACGGCCTGGGTGCGGGCTCAGCGTCTCGGCGAAGGGCTCGAAGGGCGCGGCTTCGACGGCGCGCTCGTCGTCACGCCCCGGGCGCAGAACGTCTCAGTGCCGTTCGTCGGCCTCAGCGCTTGCGTGGTCATGGTGCTGGGCGTCGTCGCGGTGATGACCCGATGAGTGCGCTCGCCCTGCACGGGGTCAGCGTCCGGTACGGCCGCGACGCGTGGGTGCTGCGCGACGCCGACGTGGAGGTCGAGGCGGGCCGTCGCCTCGCGCTCATCGGCGCCAACGGTGCGGGCAAGACGACGCTCCTGCGGACCTTGAGCGGCAGCCTGCGGCCCACCGCCGGCGAGGTCCTCGTCGACGAGACGCCCCTGAACTTCAAGCGCACAGCACTCACCGCCCACCGCCGCGCCGTGCAGCTCGTCCTACAGGATCCGGACGATCAGCTCTTCTCCGCCGATGTCCACGCCGAGATCTCCTACGGCCCCACCAACCTCGGCCTCGACCCCGACGCCGTCCGTGCGCGGGTGGCCGAGACCGCTGAACTGTTGGGCATCACCGAGCTGCTCACCCGCCCCGTGCATCACCTCTCGTACGGCCAGCGCAAACGCGTCGCCCTCGCCGGCGCCGTGGCGATGCAGCCGCGCTTCCTCCTGCTCGACGAGCCGACGGCCGGCCTCGACCCCGCCGGATGCGCGGCTCTCCTCGCGTGTCTCGAGCGGCTCGAAGGCGCGGGCACGACCGTCGTCCTGTCGACCCACGACATGGCGCTCGTGTGGGAGTGGGCCGACACCGTCACGCTGCTCGACGCCGGGCGTGCTGTCAGTGACGATGCGGGCAACCTCCTGGGCGACGCCGACCTCCTGCGTCACGCGCAGCTCGATCGACCGTGGCAGGCGGACCTGCTCGACGCCGCGGGCCTCCCCCTCTCGGCAGCCGACCGCCCGCGTTCCCGCGCTGACGTTCTGGCGGCAGCCCTCCGCCGCTGAACGCCGCACAGCGAAACGAGCGGCCCGCCCACGATTGTTCGTGGGCGGGCCGCTCGCGTCGAACGACTCGGGTGAGGCGTCAGGCCTTCTTGGCGCCCTGGCTCTTGCCGGCGGAGCCGAGGTGCTCACACGCCTCGACGACGCGCTTGGCCATGCCCTCCTCGGCAGCCTTGCCCCAGGCGCGCGGGTCGTACTGCTTCTTGTTGCCGACCTCGCCGTCGATCTTGAGGACGCCCTCGTAGTTGCCGAGCATCCAGCCGGCGATCGGGCGGGTGAAGGCGTACTGCGTGTCGGTGTCGACGTTCATCTTGACGACGCCGTACGACACGGCCTCCTTGATCTCCTCCTCCGACGAGCCCGAGCCACCGTGGAAGACGAGGTGGAACGGCTTGTCCTCGGCCTCGGAGAACTTGGCCTTGACGGCGTCCTGCGCGTCCTTGAGCACGGACGGGCGCAGCTGGACGTTGCCCGGCTTGTAGACGCCGTGCACGTTTCCGAAGGTGAGGGCCGTCATGTAGTACACGTCGGTACCGGCGCCGAGAGCCTCGGCCGTGGCGATGGCGTCCTCGGGCGTGGAGTACAGCCGGTCGTTGATCTCGTTGTCGACGCCGTCCTCTTCACCGCCGACGACACCGACCTCGATCTCGAGGATGATGTTCGCCTGCTGGCACTTGTCGAGCAGCTCCTTGGCGATCTCGAGGTTCTCCTCGAGCGGAACGGCCGAACCGTCCCACATGTGCGACTGGAAGTACGGCTGACCGCCGTCCTTGACGCGCTCGATCGAGGCGTCGACGAGCGGGCGGACGAAGCTGTCGAGCTTGTCCTTCGGGCAGTGGTCGGTGTGCAGGGCGATGTTGACGTCGTAGTTCTTCGCCACCTCGTGGGCGAAGGCCGACATCGCGAGGGCGCCGGTGACCATGTTCTTCACCGTGGGGCCCGAGAAGTACTCGGCGCCACCGGTGGAGACCTGGATGATGCCGTCCGAACCGGCCTCGGCGAAACCACGGATGGCGGCGTTCAGCGTCTGCGACGACGAAACGTTGATGGCCGGGTACGCGAAGCCCTCACGCTTCGCGCGGTCGAGCATCTCGCGGTAAACCTCGGGGGTTGCGATGGGCATGTCCACTCCCTTGTCGATCTGCGGTTCGTGGGCCGTACCGGGTGCTGGCACCGCCGTCCGATTCATCCTTTCACGCACCACACGGACGTGGGCGTTACGGCGCCGGACGGGCCGAGGAGTGAACAGCGATGCTCAGCTTTCGGACACTGACACTGCGGGGTCATTCGCCGATGCGCTGGCCGAACACGTGCCGGCGGATCCAGGCGTGCATCGTGACGGCGGCCGCGGCGCCGGCGTTGATCGAGCGCGTCGAGCCGAACTGCGCGATGTCGAGAACGGCGTCGGCCTTCTCGAGCGCTTCCGCGCTGACGCCAGGGCCCTCCTGACCGAACAGCAGGACGCAGTGGCGCGGCAGGTCGAACGTCTCGAGGGGCACGCTGCCCGCGACGTTGTCGATGGCGTAGACGGGGATGCGCGTCGCGTTACCCGCGGCGTCAGCCGGGCCGGCAGTCGCCGCCCACATGAGCAGGTCGTCGACCGACGGGTGGTGCATCTCGTGTTGGTAGCGGTCGGTCACCATCGCGCCCCGACGGTTCCAGCGGCGCCGGCCGACGATGTGGAACGCCTTGGCGTTGAACGCGTTGGCCGTGCGGATGACGGAGCCGATGTTGAAGTCGTGCTCCCAGTTCTCGACCGCCACGTGGAAGTCGTGCCGCGACGCGTCGAGGTGCCTGACAATGGCGTCGTGGCGCCAGTATCGGAATCGGTCCTCGACGTTGCGACGGTCGCCGTCACGCAGGAGTTCCGGGTCGAAGCGAGCGTCGAGTTCACCGTCGTCATCGAGCGGCCACGGCCCCTGCCACGGTCCGACCCCGACGACGTGATCCGGACGTTCCTCGCTCGCTTCACCCACGAGCGTCAAGGGTAGTGGCCGCCCCGGCGGCCCGCGCGAACCGCTCATTTGCCCCTCACCGCCGCGGCGTTGCTCACAGGCCCCACACCGGCCACCCCGGTACGCTCGACAACGTGATGCATGCCCTCGGCCCCGACTTCATGGACCCGAACTACCTCCTCAGCCACTTCGGCGGAGCGTTCTTCTGGGTCTCCCTCGCCATCGTCTTCGTCGAGTGCGGACTGTTCTTCCCGCTCCTTCCCGGCGACTCCCTGCTCTTCGCCATCGGCATGTTCACCGCGACGTCGGCGACGAGCGGCTTCGACATCCCGCTCTACGTCTCGCTGCCCGCGCTGTGCATCGCGGCGTTCCTCGGCAACGTCGTCGGCTACGAACTCGGACGCCTGCTCGGCACACCGCTGTACGAACGCGACGGCAAGATCCTCAAGAAGAAATACTTCGAACAGACCAACGCATTCTTCGACAAGCACGGCAACAAGGCCCTCGTCATCGGCCGATTCGTGCCCATCGTGCGCACGTTCATCACCGTCGTTGCCGGCGCCAGCCACATGGAGCGCAAGCGCTTCTTCACGTGGTCGGCCGTGGGCGCCGTGCTGTGGGTCTTCTCCATCACGTTCGCCGGGTATTTCCTCGGCAAGGCCTTCCCCGGCCTCGGCAAGAACATCGACATCGCCATCATGGCCATCGTCCTCGTGAGCGTGCTGCCGATGGCCTACGAGTGGTTCGCCCACCGCCGTCGCACCAAGGCTCTCGTCAAGGAAGCCGGCGACATCATCGACCACGACCCGACGAACTGACTTCCTCGCCGCATTGTGCGGCTCGACCTCAGGCCCCCGAGAAGGTTCTCGGGGGCCTGAGGTTTTCTCGCGCGATACGACACGGTTCGGAAGATGCCCTCGTTTGCGTGTTGCACGCTCACGACGGCGACATCGCGGGCCCCCCGGGGCCACTAGGATCGGACGCGTGGATACCCAGGCCGTCCTGACCATGCTGCAAGAAGCCGCCGACGAGTTCATCAACCCCCGATTCGAATCCCTCGCCCGACACGAGGTCATGGAGAAGAACCCCGGCGACCTCGTGACGGTCGCCGACCGCGAGGCCGAGGTCGCCATCACCGCCCGCCTGCTGGACGCCTGCCCGGACGCACTCATCGTCGGCGAGGAAGCGGTCGCCGCCGACCCGAGCATCCTCGACCGAACCGAGCACGCCGATCACTGGTTCACCGTCGACCCGGTCGACGGCACGAAGAACTTCGTCCACGGCTCCCCCGACCACGGCGTCATGGTGGCCGAAATGCGCGGCGGCGACGTCGTCCGCAGTTGGATGTGGCAGCCGCAGCACGGAGTCGCCTACGTCGCGGAGAAGGGCGCAGGGGCGTTCCGCAACGGCGAGCGCATCGCCCCGCGCACCGTCGGCGAGGTTGCCCAGGGCGTCACGTCGCGCCCCACCCGCGTCGGTGAGTCGCTCGACGGCCTGCCGCCGCTCAAGCTCTCCTGGGTGTGCTGTGCCGTCGACTACCCCCAGATCGCCTCCGGCGGCGCCGACTACATCCTCTACGTCACGACGAAGCCCTGGGACCACGCACCCGGCGCGCTGTTCATCCGCGAATCGGGTGGTGTTTCCGCCTACGCCGACGGCACCGACTACGACCCGCGCTTCGAGCGCACTCCGACGCCGCTGCTCGTCGCCGCCGACCCGCAGTTGCACGAGCGCCTGCGCTCGCACCTCTGACTCGGCGCCAGCGAAGACAGAAGAAGGGGCGAGGACCACCACGGTCCTCGCCCCTTCGTCGTCATCGCGGGTTTTCCTGGGTGGACGCTCAGGCGAGCCGCTCAGACGCCGGCGCCTGGGCGACGGCCTCGGCGATCGGCACGTCACCGTCGGTGAACGGCAGCGCCTTGCCGATCGTGGAGTCGTCGGCGAGCACCGCGGCGATGACGCGGGCCACGTTGGCGCGCGACGCCTTCACGTCGCCGGGCGTCGTCGTGATCTCGATCGAACCGCTCGGCTCGTCCAGCGACAGCGACGTCGGCCCGACGAGCGTCCATTTCAGCGACGTGCCGCGCAGGTGCTCGTCCGCCTCCGCCTTCGCCTGGGCGTAGGTGTGGAAGTCGTTGTCCTCGGGCACCCCGTGATCGAGCGATGCGCCGAGGTAGGACACCATGACGTAGCGCTCGGGCCCGACGGCGGACGCAGCGTCCATCGTGCGGATCGCGGCGTCGCGGTCGACGGCGATGGTGCGCTCCGGATCGCCTCCGCCGGCACCAGCCGACCAGACGAGGGCGTCGAAGCCCTGCTCGGTGAAGAGCTTCTGCATCTCCTCGGTGCTGAGGGCAGAGATGTCGGCGACGAGCGCAGTGGCTCCGGTCGCCTCGACGTCGCCCACGTGGTCAGGGTTGCGCACGATGGACGTCACCTCGTGCCCTGCCTCGACGAGCAGCGGTGCGGTGAGCAGTGCGATCTTGCCGTGTCCTCCGACGATTCCGACGTGTGCCACGGGACCTCCTCGGTCGATTGCGTTGGTCCTTCCTGACAACGGCGACGGTGCCGTCTTTATGCCCACGCCGTCAATTCGCTCGCTCAATGGGCGGCCAGCACCTCGTAGCTCGCGGCGACGCGCTCGCGCCACCACGCCTCGCGCTCGGCGCTCGCCCGGTAGCGCTCGAGGCGTTCTGGATCGAGACGGCGGGCGTCGTCGAACTGCCCGACCGTGAGGTTGCCGCCCACCGGCACGAGCGACCGTTCGACGACGTCGCCGTCCAGCAGGTTGATCGTGCCCAGGCCACACGCGTGGTCAAGTTCCGGCAGTGCCGCCGCGAGCGCCAGGCCCGCCGCCATGCCGGGGCTCGAATCGAGCGCGGAACTGACGACCATGGGCAGGCCAGTCTCCTCCGCGATGCGCAGCGCGCCCGCCACCCCGCCGAGCGGTGCAACCTTGACGATGGCGAGGTCAGCGGCATGGAGTTCGACGACGCGCATGGGGTCGTCGGCCTTGCGGATGGATTCGTCGGCGGCGATGCGCACGTCGACGCCCGATGCGGCGAGGCTTCGGCGCACGCGCGCCAGGTCATCGACCGGCATGACGGGCTGCTCGACGTATTCGAGGTCGAAGGCCGCGAGCCGCGTGATGGCTGCGACGGCGTCGTCGACGCCCCAGCCGCCGTTCGCGTCGAGGCGCACTCTGCCTTCGTGCCCCAGCCCGTCACGCACCGCGGCGACGCGGGCAACGTCGTCGTCGAGCGCCTGCCCCTTCTCCGCCACCTTGACCTTGGCCGTCGAGCAGCCGTCGAAGCGCGCGAGCACCCGCGGCACATCGGCCGCCGGGACGGCCGGCACGGTGGCGTTGACGGCGACGACGTCACGCACCGGCTCGGGCCACCCCACGTACGCAGCCTCGAGGGCGGCCGCGAGCCATCGTGATACCTCGTCCGGCTCGTACTCGAGGAACGGGGCGAACTCCCCCACGCCGCACGGCCCCTCGATGTAGGCGATCTCGCGGTGCTGCACGCCGCGAAAGCGCGTGTTGAGCGGCAGTGAGACGACCTTGAGGCCGTCGAGCAGGTGGGAGAGCGGGGGCAACGCCATGATCAAAGCCTAGGACCAGGTCAGATGCGCGGCCCGTGGGACCCGACGCCCGCTCCAGTGCGAACGTGGCTGCCCGGCGTCATCGGCGCGGGCTCGCGTTCTCCTGCTGCGCGCAGCCGATGCACAGCGTCGCTGTCGGCCGCGCTTCGAGGCGCGCATCGCCGATCGGCCCACCACAGCGGGCACAGGTTCCGTACGCGCCGTCGTCCAGACGCCGCAGGGCCGCCTCGATTTCACGCAGCTGTTCGCGCCCCTCCTGCGCGAGCGACGCGACCTGGGCGCGTGAAACGGCCACGGTCGAGCCCTCCGGATCGTGCTCGTCGTCGAGGTTGCTGTCGCGCACCGACTCGACGATGTCGGCGAAGCTCTCGTCGAGCCCCTTGAGCCGCTGAATCGTCTCGGCACGTTTGGCGAGCAGCGCGGCGCGGGCATCGAACGTCATCCCGTCAGCGTAGACAGGCGCCGCAGTCGAACCACGTGGGAGGTCGGCCGCCGTCCGGGTGACGTTCTGGTGAACAACGCCTTCGACCGCGTCACGGCGCGTCATACGCATTTAGGTTCTTGTCATCGGGGAACGACCATCTCAGGGAGCAATCGTCATGGAGTTTTCGACAACGCAGGAATTCACGCGGACCTCGCGACGGTCTGGGCCGCACTCGGCGACCCGCAGAACTGGGTGAAGTGGATGGATGACCTCACCGACGTGAAACCTGAGGACGGTACGACGGCCCCCGGGCCCGGCGCTCGGTACAGCGCCTCCCAGGCCTGGTGGCGCTTCGACAATCAGCGCCTCACGATCCACGACTACCGGCCGAACGAACGCCTCACCTACTCCGCGGAGACCACCGGCGGCGCCGTCACGTTCGAGTACACGCTGCGCCAGGTGGACGAGCGTCGCGTCGCCGTCCACTTCCTGCTGCGCATGGACAGCACATTCGCCAAGGTGAACGCGTCCATGAGCGGCCCGCTGCTCGAGAAGAAGCTGAACGCCGAAGCCGCACAGCTTCGCGACTACTGCGAAGCGCAGACGTCGACCCGCACCGCGTGAAGCGCGTCAGCACACCCACGCGCGTTCGACGGCGTCGAGCATGACGTCGAACGCGCGAGCCGACTCCGCCTTCGGCTGAGCGGGCCACAGTTCGAGTTCGAGCGACACGGCGCCGTGCACCGAGCCCCAGATGGCGAGCGCCGCCGCCTGCGGGTCGTCGCCGTGCAGTCGCCCCGCCTCCGACAATCGCGTCACGGTGTCGAGCAGGGGCTCGAATGCCGCCGCTTCGTGCGTCTCGCCGGCACTGCCTGCGCGGCCGGTGAAGATGACGGCGTACAGGCTCGGATGCTCGATCGCCCATGCCCGGTAGGCGACGCCGAGACGCCTGAAGTCGGTGTGGGCATCCTCGCCCGTGACGGCATTCGCCTGCGCTGTGGCGAACGACAGAGTGGCCTCGTGAACGACGGCTGCGATGACGTCGTCCTTACCCCCGATGAGCGAGTAGACCGCCGTGGTCGAGACACCGGAGTCGGCGGCAAGGGAGCGCAACGAGAGTCCCGAGGCGCCCTCCGTCGCGATGACACGGGCAGCGCGTTCGACGATGCGCGCACGGTCGGCGTCGTCGTAGGTCTTGGGTCGAGGCACTTGACGACGGTAACAAAACATCGTTTTATAACAGTGTTACGTAACTCGGCGACCGGAGGCTGCCATGACCATCAACACTGCTCGCACGACTGCGACGACGGACGGCGATGTCACCGTCTTCCTCATCGGCATGCGCTTCAACTCGCTGTGGCGCCCTGACCGTTGGGGGCCTGTCGCCGTCGCAATGCCCCGGATGCTGAACCACCTCGTGCGGGACCCGGACGCCGGTTTGCTCCACCACGAACAGTGGTTCGGGCGCACCACGATCTCGGTGCAGTACTGGCGTTCCCCCGAACACCTTCACGCCTTCGCCGCGAACGCCGACGCTCCCCACCTCAAGCCGTGGCGCGACTTCCGCAAGCTCGGGCGCGAGGGACACGTGGGCATCTGGCACGAGACCTACGTGTGCCCGCCCGAGGGGTGCGAGTCGGTGTACGTCAACATGCCCGAGTTCGGCCTCGGGAAGGCGCTGGGAACCGTCCCGGTCGGACCGGGGCTGGCAACGGCCCGTCAGCGCCTGGCGCAGACCGGGGCACCTGTGGACGCCGGTGACGGCGAGATCCGATAGGGCTCACACTGGGGGCATGAATCGCGTCGCGGTCGTCACCGGAACCTCCAGCGGTATGGGCCTGCACGCCGCCGTGGCCCTCGCGAAGGCGGGGTGCACCGTCGTCGCGACGGTCCGCTCGAAGGAGCGCGCCGTCGCGCTCGAAGAGGCGGCGGCCGGAGCCGACGTCACACTCGACATCCGTGAACTCGACGTCACCGACCATGCCGCGAACGCCCGTTTCGTCGAGGGGGTCGTGCGCGATCACGGACGCCTCGACATCCTCGTCAACAACGCCGGTCGCGGCTGCGTCGGCACCGCGGAGACCCTCTCGATGGATGTCGTGCGCGAGCAGATGGAGACGAACTACTTCTCCGTCGTCGCCCTGACGCAGGCCGTCCTCCCGCACATGCGCGAGGCACGACGCGGAACGATCGTCTCGGTCACCTCCGTCGGCGGCGTGGTCGGACAGCCGTTCGCCGACGCGTACTGCGCCGCGAAGTTCGCCGTCGAAGGCTTCATGCAGTCGCTCTCGACCGTCGCCGCTCACGTCGGCGTTCGCGTCTCCGTCATCGAGCCGGCTGCCGTGGCAACCCAGTTCGTCGACAACGTGGAGAAGATCGACGGCGGACCGTATCAGGAACAGCTCGACGCCTACCTCGCGCGCACGGCGGGCGCGTTCGCGAACGCGCAGTCGGCGGAGAGCGCCGGCGAGGCGATAGCGGGCGCGGCCCTCGCCGACGAGTACCGCTTCCGCTGGCAGACGAGCGACGCTGCCGCGACGTTCGCCGGGGTGTCGCTCGGCGACCTCGACGGCTCGCGGGTTCTCGGTATGACGACGCCCTGGACGCAGGCCTGATCGGCTCGACCGACCCCGCACCGCAGCGAGCGACGATGCCTTCGGGCTCGCCACACTGGCGTTGGTCCCCGCGAGAGGAAAGCCGGCTCAGTGCGCGCCGCTGGCGCCGAGCTCGATGAGCAGCACACCCACGACGATGCAGCCGATGCCGACCCACATCGTCCGGGTGAGAGGCTCGTCGAAGAGCACGCGGCTCGCGAGCGCCGTGAGCGCGACGCCGCAGGCGGCCCACGTTCCGTAGGCGACGCCGAGCGGGACGCCTGCGGCCAGCGTCAGGGCGAGCAGGGTGAACGCGGCGAGGTATCCCGCCACCACGGAGGCGTACCAGCGCCGACGCCCGGTGACGGTGGCCTGCCGCAGCGAAAGGGTTGCCGTCACCTCGCAGATGATGGCGACCGCCAGGTAAGCCCACCTCACGACGCTGCCTCCACCGTGTCGCTCGCCTTGGGGTGCGATCCGAACTCGACGAGCAGAACACCTGCGATGACGAGGAGCACGCCGAGGTCCATGAGGGGCGTCAGAGGTTCACCGAAGATGGCGGCACTGAGAACGGCGGTGAGTGCGACGCCCGTGGCGCCCCAGATGCCGTAGGCCTTGCCGACGGTCATTCCCGTACGCAGCACGAGCGCGAGCAGAGCGAGTGACGCCGTGTACCCGACGGCGGTGAGGACGTACCAGGCGGGCACATCGACAGCCGCCTTCATGGCAAGCGAACCGGAGACCTCACACGCGACCGCAACGGCCAGCAACCACCATGCTCTCACCGCTCCAGTGTCTCCCTCGGCGTCGATTTCTCGCTGGTTCGCTTGTCCGACAGGGCAGTACGAAATGCCGATCAGAAGTACCAGGGGAAGCCCGACCAGTCGGGGTCGCGCTTCTCGAGGAACTGGTCGCGCCCCTCGACAGCCTCGTCGGTCATGTACGCGAGGCGCGTGGCTTCGCCGGCGAAGACCTGCTGGCCCATGAGGCCGTCGTCGGAGAGGTTGAACGCGAACTTCAGCATGCGCTGCGCCTGCGGCGACTTGCTCATGATCTCGCGGGCCGCCTGGAGGGCATCCGACTCGAGTTCGTCGTGCGCGCTGACGATGTTGACCGCGCCCATGCGGTGCATGTCGTCGGCCGTGTACGTGCGGCCGAGGAAGAAGATCTCGCGCGCGAACTTCTGGCCCACCATCTTCGCGAGGTACGCGGAGCCGTAGCCGCCGTCGAACGAACCGACGTCGGCGTCGGTCTGCTTGAAACGCGCGTGCTCGCGGGAGGCCATCGTCAGGTCGCAGACGACGTGGAGGCTGTGGCCGCCACCGGCTGCCCACCCGTTGACGAGGCAGATGACGACCTTCGGCATCGTGCGGATGAGGCGCTGCACTTCCAGGATGTGCAGACGCCCACCCTCGGCCTTGACGCGCAGTTCGTCGACGCCGGACGCCGTCTGGTCGCCGTCGTGGTCGGCCGCGTACTGATAACCCGAGCGGCCGCGGATGCGCTGGTCGCCGCCCGAACAGAACGCCCACTTGCCGGCGCTGCCGGTGCCCTCGGGGCCGGGGCCATTGCCCGTGAGGAGGACAACGCCGACGTCCGGCGTGCGACGCGCGTGGTCGAGAACGCGGTACAGCTCGTCCACGGTGTGCGGGCGGAACGCGTTGAGCACCTCAGGGCGGTCGAACGCCACGCGCACGCAGCCGAGTTCGACGCTGCGGTGGTAGGTGATGTCCGTGAGATCCTCGAACCCCTCGACGACCTTCCAGGCCGTGGGGTCGAACGGGTTGCCCGGCTGCTTCTGCGTCTCGTCACTCACGCCGGTCAGCCTATCGGTGCCTCCTCGGCGTGGTGCGTCACGCGTGAACGGACGCCGTCACCTCGTCGGGGGTGTCCTCCGGCGGCGTGATGGTGCTGGCCGAGCGTGACGCAGTGATGGCGGAGCCGGCGCCGGCGATGACGACGAGCGCCACCGCGAGGGCGCTGACCGTGCCGAAACCCTGATCGAGCAACAGCCACCCGGCGAGCGCCGCGATGACGGGCTCGAGCGCCAGCAGCACCCCGAACACCGCCTTCGGTAACAGGCGCAGCGCAGAAAGTTCCAAGCCGTACGGAATGACCGACGACAGCATGCCGACGCCGAGCGCCAGCATGAAGAAGTGGGTGTCCGTGAGGCCCTCGACGGCCCCGGGAGCACCGAACGGCATGATCGCGAGCGTGCCGATGACGAGTGCCATCGCCAGACCACCCGCACCGTCGAGGAGCGAGCCGACGCGCTCGCTCGCCAGAATGTAGAGGGCCCAGAAGAAGCCCGCGCCGAGCACGTACGCGACGCCCACCGGGTCCAGCGAGCCGCCCACGTCGTCGAGACCGAGCATCGCGACGCCGGCGAGGGCGAGGCCGATCCACGCGAAGTCGCGCAGCTTGCGCGAGAGCACCGCCGCGAGACCGAGCGGGCCGAGGAACTCGATGGCCACGGCCGGACCGAGCGGAATACGCGCGATCGCCTCGTAGAACAGGCCGTTCATGCCGGCCAACGACAGACCGAACGCGACGACGGCGAACCACTGCTGCTTCGTCCAGGTACGCAGCTTCGGACGGGTGACGAGCAGCAGGAGCACGGCAGCGAAGCCGAGACGCAACGTCGTCACACCCGCGGCGCCGATCTCCGGGAAGAGCTGGACGGCGAGGCCGGCACCGAACTGCAGCGACGCGCAGGATCCGACGACCATGAGCACCGCGGGGGCTGTGCCGCCCCGGGTGCGCAGACGTGGGGTCGACAACGAGCCACCTCCTGAGAGCGCTTCGGGCCGACGCGTGGACCCGATCAGTCATGAATGCGGCCATCCGATCGGGCCGCATTCACCCACCGTAGAGCCGCGGCATGCCGCGTTGGACGAGGGTCCGCCCGCCGAGCAGTTCGGCGGGTGGAACGCGCGTCGGGCGCGCCGGTCAAGACGTGCGGAACACCTTGTGCTGGGCCGCCTGAGCGCGCGGGCGCACGACCATCTGGTCGATGTTGACATGCTCCGGCAGCTCCGCGATGTATGTGACGGCGTCGGCGATGTCCTCCTGCGTCAGGGGCGCCTCGACACCTGCGTAGACGGCTGCGGCCTTCTCCTCGTCACCGTCGAAGCGCACGAGCGCGAACTCGTCGCTCTTGACCATGCCCGGGTCGATCTCGCACACGCGCACGGGCTTGTCGAACAGTTCGAGGCGCAGCGAACCCATCATGGCGCGCACCGCATGCTTGACGCCGCAGTACCCGCCGCCACCCTCGTACGAGACGAGCCCGGCCGTCGAGCCGATCGTGATGATGACGCCGTGCGCCGCTTCGAGGGCGGGCAGCGTCGTCTGGATCGTCGAGAGCGTGCCGAGCACGTTGATCTCGTACATGCGACGCCAGTCGTCGAGGTCGGCGCTCGCCACGGGGTCGGTGCCGAACGCTCCCCCGGCGTTCGCGACGAGGACGTCGACGCGGGGCCCGGCCTCGGCGGCGAGACGCTCGACGTCCTCGCGGTTCGTCACGTCGCACTGGACGGCGCGGCCGTCGATCTCGCGAGCGAGCTCCTCGATGCGATCGAGGCGACGGGCCGCGCACACGACCTCGTAGCCCTTCGCCGCGAGCGCGCGGGCGCTGGCCCGCCCGATGCCGCTGCTCGCACCCGTCACCACTGCCACCTTGCGATTCGTCATGGGCTCATTGTGTCGCGTGGTCTCCACAATGAGCGCTCAGGTCCGCGGTGGAGGGCTGCAGATGAGTACGGTCAGAACTGTGCGCCACGCGATCCTCCGCAGGCGATGAACTCAACGCCTGAAGGGGAGCCATGGTCCGTATCGGAGTCGCCGTCATCGTCGTCGGCCTGGGCCTGTGGGGCCTCCTTCAGGCCCGACGAGACTGACCCCTCCCACAGTTGGTGACGGTTGGGGTAGTTGGTGACGGTCAGGCGTCACCAACTACCCCAACCGTCACCATGTACCCTGCGCGGGCTCGCCGACCGGCGTGACTAGGGTGAAGGACATGCCCGAGCTCGTTCCGTTCCCCGTCGACCGCGCCGACATCACCGGCTACTACGAGGCCCTCGCCGCCGCCCTCGATGGCGCGGGACCGGCGCTCGCGCCGTACGAGGCAGGCGCCCCGGCACCCGAGTTCGACGCCGCCGCACTCGCCGCCGCACCGGACGACCTCGCCCTCGTCGTCGCGACGAGCGGCTCCAACGGTACCCCCAAACGCGCGATGCTGACGCGCGGCGCTCTCGTCGCGAGTGCTACCGCCACCCACGACCGCATCGGCGCCGGCACGTGGCTTCTGCCACTGCCGCCCCACCACATCGCCGGCACCCAGGTGATCGTCCGCTCCATCGTCTCCGGCACGACGCCCACCGTCCTCGACGCCTGGGGCCTCGAGGGCTTTACGAAGGCGACCGGCCTCGTCGCCCGAAACGCTCCCCCGTTCTCGCCGATCCACACGAGCCTCGTGCCCACTCAGTTGCGCGACCTGCTCGACGGTGACGACGAAACACACACGCGCGCCCTCGCCGCGGCCCGGCGGTACCGCAGCATCCTCGTCGGCGGCTCGGCCACACCCCGCGCCTTGCTGGAGCGGGCCCGTGAGGGGGGCCTCTCCGTCGTCACGACGTACGGCTCGAGCGAGACCTCCGGCGGTTGCGTCTACGACGGCACCCCGCTGGACGGCGTCGGCGTACGCGTCATCGAGCCCGACGACGACGGTGTCGGTCGCATCGCCCTCACGGGCCCGATGCTCGCCGCCGGCTATCTCGGCGACCCCGAGCGCACCGCCGTCACGTTCGTCGACGAGGCCGGCCAGCGTCACTTCCTCACCGACGACCTCGGCAGCTTCGACGGCACCCTCGCCATCACCGGTCGCATCGACGATGTCATCACGACGGGTGGCTACAAGGTGAGCCCGCGCGTCGTCGAGGAAGCCGTCCAACGCGTGCCCGGAGTACGCGACGCTGTGGTTGTCGCCCGCCCGCACGAGCGTTGGGGCCAGACCGTCGCTGTGGCAATCGTCACGGACGCGGCCGTCGATGCAACCGAGGAACTCTCCGAACGTCTGCTCACCGAGTGCCGAAAGTTGTTGCCGCCGTATGCGGTTCCACGATTGGTCCGCTACGAGGAGGCCCTGCCGCTGACGGGCGTGGGCAAGCCGGATCGCGCGTTCGTCGCTCGCCATGACCAGTGGCAGAATTTGCGCTAGCACTTCTGCTTCCTTGCCGATCCGACGGAGAACAAGACACCGATGGCCACGCTCAACCAATGGGTCGAAGGCGCACGCCCCCGCACCCTGCCCGCCGCCGTTGCACCGGTCTCCGTGGGCACCGGCGCCGCGTACGCGCTGGACCGGGGCAACGCCGGCTTCGCACTGCTCGCGCTGTTCGTGGCGCTCTTCCTCCAGATCGGCGTCAACTACGCCAACGACTACTCCGACGGCATCCGCGGCACCGACGAGGACCGTGTGGGGCCCGTTCGACTCGTCGGTCAGGGCCTCGCGAACCCGTCCAACGTGAAGCTCGCCGCGTTCGCCAGTTTCTTCGTGGCCGCCTTCGTCGGGCTCGCGCTCATCACGCTGGCCAACACCCCGTGGCTGCTGCTCGTCGGGGTTGCCGCCATCATCGCCGCGTGGAAGTACACCGGCGGTAAGAACCCGTACGGCTACCAGGGCCTCGGCGAGGTCTTCGTGTTCATCTTCTTCGGCCTCGTCGCAGTGCTCGGCACCACGTACACCCAGGCCAAGGAGATCTCCGTTCCGGCGATCGCCGGCGCTGTCGGCGTCGGTGCCATCGCCTGCGCCATCCTGGTGACGAACAACCTGCGCGACATCCCCTCGGACTCCGAGGTCGGTAAGAACACCCTCGCCGTCCGGCTCGGCGACCGCGCGACGCGCATCTTCTACACCGTCCTGGTGGCTGTCGCGGCCCTCGCCGTGGGCGTCTGCGCCGTCTACCACCTGCCCGCCGCCGCCGGTTTCGTGTCCCTCGTCCTCGCGGTGCCGCCACTGCGTCGTGTTCTCGGCGGGGCCACGGGCCGCGACCTCGTACCCGCCCTCGCCGGCACCGGACGTTTCCAGCTCGCCTACGGCATCCTGCTCGGCGGGGGCCTCCTCGCCGCGCACTTCATGAACTGACCACGGTCACCGATGACGATCGGGCCGGGCACCTCAATGGAGAGTGCCCGGCCCGATCGTCATCCGCGGACTTCACGCGTCAGAGCTGCGCCCCAACTGCACGAGCTGCGGCGTGGACGACTTCGAGTGCTCACCCGAGCAGCAGCCGTCTGCGCAGGCATCGACACGCTCGGGTCCGGTGGCAACGTTGCCGGAGCAGCAGTCGTCGACCGTGGGGGTTGCCGAGCAAGGGGTACCTGAGTTCCCAACGGCACAGCAGCCTTCCCCGTGCCATGCCTGCCAACCCTCCCGGGCGGCGACCGCAGCCAGGGCGAGGGCCGCGATCGGATCGGCCCACCACCATCCGAACAGTGCATTGAGCCCGAGTCCCACGAGGAGCACGACCGACAGATACGTGCACAGCAGCGTCTGTGTCGAATCGGCGACAACCGATCCCGAACCGAGCTCTCGACCCGTGGATCGCTGGGCGTAAGACAGGAACGGCATGATCACGACGCTCAACGCCGCGAGTAGCATGCCGACCCACGAGACATCCGGCGCCTCCCGCCGCACGAGCGCCGAGATGGCTTCGTAGCCGACGAACAGCGCCAACGCAGCAAACCCGAAGGCCATCGCCTTCTGCGCGGTCTGCTCCCTGGACTCTGGCATGGCATGACGGAACTGCCACAGGATGATGAGGCCGCTTGACACTTCGATGATCGAGTCGAGACCGAAACCGACAAGACCCACCGAGCCCGCAATCTTGCCGGCGGAAATGGCAATGAACGCTTCGACGGTGTTGTAGAGCACCGTCGCGAGCGCAAGCCACTGCGCCCGGCGCCCGAGGGCGGCCCGACGTTCAGCAGTCAATGTCGTCACCAATCCGCCCCTTCACAGTTCTCGACGCCGGTCTCCACCTGGAGCGTCGCGTGGGCAATGCTGAACTTCGTTCGCAGCAGGTCGCTCGCTTCTCGCAGGGCTACGCCGTCGCGGGCACCCGTTGGGGAGGCGACGACGTGAGCTGTAGCGACATTCATTCCGCTCGTGAGCTGCCACACGTGTAGGTCGTGCACGTCCTCGACCGACCCGAGGGCTTCGAGCGCCTCGAGGATCTCGCGCGGCTCGACGTCGGCAGGAGCGTGCTGGCCCAGCACAGCGAGCACCTCACGCCCGAGCATCACCGCGCGTACGGCAACGAAGGCCGCTATGGCGAGGGCGATTCCTGTGTCCCACCACGTTGCGCCGGTGAATCGAACGAGAAGTGCGGCGGCGATGACCCCGACGGAGCCCAGGCTGTCCGCGAGAACCTCGAGGTAGGCGCCGCGCACGTTCAGGCTCTCGCTCGCCCCGGCGCGCAACAGCGCGATGCTGATGAGGTTGATGACCAGCCCGATCGCACCGACGACGAGCATGACGCCCGAAGCCGGCTCGCCCGGGGACCCGAAACGTCCGATCGCCTCCACCGCGATGTAGATCGACACGCCAAGCATGACGAGCACTGCGAACCCGGAGGCGAAGACCTCAGCGCGGTAGGAGCCGAACGTGCGGCGGCCTGTCGTGTCCTTCCGTGTCGCGATGCGTGTGGCGACGAGCGCCGCACCCAACGTCACGACGTCGGCGGCCATGTGGCCGGCGTCGCTGATCAGAGCCAGTGAGTCCGAGAGCAGACCTGCGACGAGTTCGACGACGAAAAACGCGAGAACGAGGCCGAACGAGACCGCCAGGCGCCACCGATGACGCCCTGCGGCCGAAGTGCCTTCAGCGGCCGTGGGGCCGTGCGAGTGACCGTGCCCCATCTCAGGACTTACTCGTGTCGTGATCGATGTGCGCCCGCGTCACGTCGAGCAACATGCGCACGTGGCCGTCCGAAAGGCGGTAGAAGACGTTTCGGCCCGCTCGACGACCGATGACAACCCCGGACGACCTCATCAGACGTAAAGCCTGTGAGACAGTCGTTTCCGTCACCCCGGTCGCCTCCGCGAGATCACAGACGCAGAGCTCCCCCGCGTCGAGCAGTGTGTAGAGCAGACGGGTTCGAGTGGGATCGCCAAGCAGCTTGAAGACGCTGCTGATCTCCTCGATCACCTCGAGCGGCGGCAATGCCTCCATCGCCAAAGCGACCTTGTCGGGGCAGTCGGCCCCCGGCGCACAAGCATCGAGCGCTTCGACATTCGACGACACGAGCAACTCCTTAACATCTGATCAATTGAACAGATGTTAGCGTAATCCCACTGTCGCCCGCCGTACAAGGATGAGCATGAAGAAGCCCGCCCTCGCCGCCGCACTTGTCGTCGCGATCGTTGCCGCCGTCATCGTCGCAGTGATATTCCTCAACAGGACCCCAGAACCGAAGCCGACGCCGTCCGCATCCGGGGACACGGCCGTGTCCAACCTCGCCGCCCCTGACAGCCACCGGCTGCAAAAGGCACCCGACGGCTCACCGGTCCTCGTCGAATTCCTCGACTTCGAATGCGAGGCGTGCCGCGCCGCATACCCGTTCGTCGAGGAACTCCGCAAGGACTACAAGGGCAAGGTCACCTTCGTCATCCGCTACTTCCCGCTGCCGGGCCACAAGAACTCCATGACCGCCGCGCTCGCTGTGGAGGCCGCGGCACAGCAGGGCAAACTCCAGCAGATGTACTCCACGATGTACGAACGTCAGACACAGTGGGGCGAGAAGCAGACATCCCAAGCCTCCGTGTTCCGAGGCTACGCGCAAGAACTTGGCCTCGACATGGCCGCCTACGACAGGGCCGTGGCGTCCCCCGCCACCAAGGCCCGCGTCGAGAAGGACTACAAAGCCGGCCTGGAAGCGGGCGTCGAAGGCACCCCGACGTTCTTCCTCGACGGCGAAAAGGTCACCGTCGACTCCATGGAGGCTTTCCGTTCCCTCATCGATGAAGCGGTGAAGTGAGCAGCTCCGCGGGCGAGCGGCGGCAGAGCATCGCCCTCGTCGGCCTGTCTGCCGTCGGCCTCGTCTGCTCCGTCATTCTCCTGATGGAAAAGCTCGCACTGCTGGCCGATCCGGAGCACGTCCCGAGTTGCAGCATCAATCCCGTCGTCGCCTGCGGCTCGGTCATCACCTCGTGGCAGGCAAGTGTCGTGGCAGACCTGCCGAACCCTGTACTGGGGATCGTGGGTTTCAGCATCGTGATGACCGCCGGCGCCCTGGGCGCGGGCGGCCTCCACTTCAGCCGCTGGGTTTGGGTCGGCTTGCTCGCCGGCGTCCTCGTGGGGTTTGCCTTCGTCCACTGGCTCATCTGGCAGAGCCTCACCGTGATCGGGGCGCTCTGCCCCTACTGCATGGTGGTGTGGGTCGTCATGCTCGCGTTGGTCACCGTCGCAGTTCGGGCCGGCGCCTCGGAAGGCGCGGTACCCGCGGCGGTCAGCCGCTGGGCACCCAGCGCAGCTGTCATGTGGCTCGCACTCCTCGTGCTCGCCATCTTCCTACGATTCCAGGACTACTGGCTGACCCTGGTGTGACGGGTGGATGAGTCCGACGAACTACTCGTCGTTGTCCTCGGCCTCGCGCAGTTCCTTGGAGCGCTCGCGGCGACGCTCGACGCGGCTCTCCACGACGTCGACCGTCTCCTGACGGAAATGGTTGAGCGCGAAGAAGCTGATGACCGTCGAGGCGATGGCCGCCACGATGAGCAGCAGGAAACCACGGAGCCCTACGAGCCAGCCGACGCTGAGGCAGCCGAAGAAGACGAGGAGGCGCAGGACGGTGTAGCGCGCGACAGGTGCCATGGATCAGAGCCCCGAGTAGGAGTGCTGGCCGACGAAGTACACGTTGACGACGCCGTAGTTGATGAGGATGCAGGCGAAGCCGATGATGACGACGACGGCGGCCCTGCGACCGCTCCACCCGACCGTCACGCGGCTGTGCAGGTAGGCCGCGTACACGATGAAGATGACGAGGGACCACACTTCCTTCGGGTCCCAGTTCCAGTAGGTGCCCCAGGCCTCCTGGGCCCAGATGGCGCCGGCGAGGATCGTGAACATCCACAGCGGGAACGCGATGATGTGCACGCCGTACGCGAGACGGTCGAGGGTCTTGGAATCCGGCAGGGCCTTGAGGAAGCCGCCCGTCTTGCCCTTCTCCTCACGGTTGAGCTGCGCGAGGTAGAGGCAGGTGATGACGAAGCCGATGGTGAACAGACCGATCGACAGCGTTGCCACCGTCACGTGGATCGACAGCCAGTACGACTGCAGCGACGGCATGAGCTTGCTCGCCTCGGTGTAGTACACGAGGGCCGCGAGCATGATGAAGAGGACGGCGGGGAGCGTGACGAACGCACCGAGCCAGCGCACGTCCTTGCGCAGGCTCCAGCCGAGGAAGCACACGAGCAGGAATGCGGTGCCGACGAGGTCGAACTCGTACATGTTGCCCAGCGGCGGGCGACCGACGGCGAATCCGCGCAGCGCGATGCCGAGGACGAGCGCCGCCGTTCCGAGCCACGTCAGGGCCATGCCCGTGCCGGCCCACTTGCGCGGCGCCGGGTCGGCAGGAAGATCGCTCCCGCCGTCGCCGTCGAGGTCACGCTTGGAGGAGTGGGTCTCGGTGCGCTCGAGGACGGCCGTGGCGCCGCCCGCCGACTTCTCACGGCTCGAGGTCGTGGATGCGCCCTCAGCGGCGTCCTCGTCCCCGGTGTGGGCAGCGGCTTCGCCGGTACGCTCCTTGCGGCCCGGGGTCTGTGCCAGGTCGACACAGAACGCCAGCATGGCCAACGTCAGGACGAGCCCGGAGGCGTAGACGGCGTACGTCGAGTTCTGGGCGAGGGCGCTGTTGGCCTCGTCGATGAGGGCGAAAGCGGACATCATGCCTTACCTGTCGTTCCGGTCGTGACGGCGCGAGCCTGGATGCGTTCGAAGATTTCGTCGACCGCGAGAGCGAGCCTGGGGTCCTCGCCCTTGGCGAGGCCACCGATCTCCACCACTGTACGCGGGGCGCCCGAACCGTCTGCGTCCGAGGCCGGGCGCACCCGGACGAAGACGCGGCGGCGGCGAATCATGAGCGACAGCACGAGGCCTGCGAGGGCCGTGACGGAGAAGATGAGAGCGGGCAGCTTGCCCGGGTCGTGCCGGATCGAGAGACCCGCCCAACGCGGCACCGACTCGAAGGTGACCGAACCCATGTTGTTCGGCAGCTTCACCGTCTGACCGAGTGCGATCTGCAGACGAAGGGGCTGGCCCTTCTCGTCCTTGACCTGCGTCATCTTCTCGGTGTCGAGGCTGAAGACCGACTGCGGGCGGCCGTTCGGGTAGAGGTCACCCTTGTAGACGCCGAGGTAGAGCGCGGGAGCCTTCGCGTCCGGGAAGGCCGAGCTCGGGCCCTTGTTCGGGTCGACGTAGGCCGTGGGCAGGAAGAAGCCGAACAGACCCACCTGGTCCGGCGAGGCGCCGGGGATCTTGAACGCGCCCGTCGACTTGTACTGGTTGTCGACGGCGAGGAACGGCGTCGACTGGTCGTACAGGACGTTGCCCTTTGCGTCCTTGTACGTGATCTTCGGCGCGTAGCCGTTACCCAGGAGGTAGACCTCGCCGCCGCCGACCTTGAGCGGGTGGTTGACGCGGATCTGGTCCTGCTGCCAATTCGCCTCCGGCGACTCCTTGAAGTGGACGTCCGCGGTGAAGTCACGCGGCTGCCCCCACTGCGGGCTCGTGGGGTCGACCTTGTCCTCGAAGGTGACCTTGAGGCTGTCCATCTTCAGCGACCAGTCGGGCAGATCCTCTTCGAGGTCGACCCAGGGGCCGAGCTTGAGGGTGTCGTAGCGGGTCATCGTCGAGGTGAACCCACTCTTGTCGGGCACGATGACGTCGCCGCGCCAACCCCACACGTGGCCACCGGCAACGGCGACGATGATGCCGACAAGGCTGAGGTGGAACAGCAGGTTGCCGGTCTCACGCAGCATGCCGCCCTCGGAGGCAACCTCGAGGTCGCCCGTGTCCTTGCGGATCTTGAAGCGCTTGCGTCGGAGAACCTCGCGCGCGGCCTGCGCGACGGCCTCGGGGCTGGCGTCGAGCGTCTCATTGCGGTGAGCCGGCAGGCGCTTGATGTTGCGCGGCATCTTCGGCGGACCGGAACGCATCGCCTTCCAGTGCACCTTGGTGCGCGGGATGATGCAGCCGATGAGCGAGACGGCGAGCAACAGGTAGATCGCGGCGAACCACGGCGTGCTGTAGACGTTGAACATCCCGAGGCGATCGAGCCACGGGAACAGGTCGGGGTGGTCCTGCTCGTACTGGGTGACGCGGGTGGCGTCGATCGAGCGCTGCGGGAAGATCGAGCCCGGCACGGCCGCGATGGCCACGAGCAGCAGCAGGAATAGCGCCGTGCGCATCGTCGTCAGCTGGCGCCAGAACCAGCGCAGCATGCCGAGGACACCGATGCTCGCGCCGGCCTTGCCCGACGTGCCGGACTTGCCACCGGCCTTCGCGCCGCCTCGCGGCGACTTCTTGGCGGCTGCGCCCTTCGCTGCGTCGTCGCTGGTCTCGGGCCCGTTGTTGCCCGGGGCCTTCTTGGCTGCCACTAGATCACCGTTTCGAACTGGTTGACGAGGTTGGACTGGACGAGGGCCATGAGTTCCTCCCACAGCCCGCTCACCATGAGCAGGCCCATGGCGATCATGAGAGTGCCGCCGACGATCTGGATCGGACGGTGGTGGTCACGAAGCCACTTCGACGCCTTCTCGGCACGGCTCCACCCAGCGGCGATGAGGATGAACGGCAGGCCCATGCCGAGCGCGTAACAGACGGTGAGGAACAGAGCCCTCCCCTGGCTGTCCGCGTTGAGGGACGTATTGGCCGCCACCAGCGTGCCGAGAACCGGCGAGATGCAGGGAGCCATCCCGAGACCGAACGCGGCACCGAGCAACGGTGCCCCGACGAGGCCCGCGGCCGGGCGCCAGCGCACCGTGAAGCCTCGCTGGCCCACGACGCCCAGGAACATGAGCCCCATGAGGATGACGATGACGCCGCCGATGCGCGTGAGCAGGCTGCGGTGAGCGCCCACCGTGTCGTAGACGAGGCTGACGGCGGCCTGGATGCCGACGAAGACGACGGAGAATCCGAGCACGAACAGGCACGCGCCGAGCACGAGTCGGGTGCGTCGCTTCTCGTCCGTCAAGCCCGTGACGTAGGCGAGGAAGCCCGGCACGAGCGGCAGCACGCACGGCGACGCGAACGAGACGACCCCCGCGAGCGCAGCGAAGAAGATCGCGAGCGGCAACGCGCCGTTCGCGACGATCTGTTCGGGGGAACTCGTCAGGTGAGCGAGCGCCGCAACGCTGGAGCTCAAGCCTTCTCCGCGAGCACCTTGTCGACCATGTTCCGCACCGTGGTCTCGGTGGTGGAACCGGAGACGCGTGCCGCGATGCGCCCCTGCTTGTCGAGCACGAGCGTCGTCGGCGTTGCGACGACCTTGCGCTGCAGACCCTGCAGGTTCTGCCCGTCGTCGTTCTTCAGCGACGGGTAGGTGGCGCCCCACTTCTTGAGCGTGGACTTGGCGACGGCGTCGGAGTCACGCTGGTCAAGGCCCATGAACACGACGGGCTTGTTCGCGTTGTCGTAGTTCTTCCACGCCTTCTCGAGGTGCGGCGTCTCGGCCTGACACGGGCCGCACCACGCACCCCACACGTTGAGGACGACGACCTTGCCGCGCTCGGACTCCACGTTCCACTTCTTGCCGTCCAGCGTCTCGCCGGTGAGCTGCACGGGCTCGGCACGCTTGGCGGCCGCAAGTTCTTCGACGGAACCGTCACCGGCCACGTAGCCCTTGTTGTCGCCGGCTTGGGCCTGCTTGCTGATGCTGTCGTTCTGCTCGCTACCGCACGCACTCAGACCGAGGGTGACGGCAAGGGCGAGCGACGTCGCTGCGGTTGCCTTGAGCGATCGGGCACGGCGCGCCATCAGGCACCCACCGACTGCGTCGAGTTGGGCAGCAGACGACCCGCGGGTTCGGCGTACTGGACGCCGGTGATCTCGTCACCGGTGAACTCGATCGTCGTAACCGACGCCAGCGTGCACTCACGCGATCGCGGGTCGTGCCACAGGCGCTTGCCCTCGGCGAAGCGACGGGCCGTCCACACGGGCAGCTGGTGACTGACGACGGCGGCCTCGTGCCCGGCCGCGGCGTCACGTGCGTCGAGGATGGCGGTGTACATGCGCTCGGCGATCTCCTGGTACGGCTCGCCCCAGCTGGGCCGCAGCGGGTTGACGAGCTTCGGCCAGAAGCGGGGCTGGAGCAGTTGCTTGGGGTTCGATCCAACGGTCAGACCCTCGAAATCGTTCCCGGCCTCGATGACGCGCGGGTCGAGGACGACGGGCAGATCGAGCTTCTCCTCGAGCGGCGCGGCCGTCTCCTGCGCACGCTCGAGCGGCGAACTGACGAGGTAGGTGATGTCGCGCGGGGCGAGCCACTGGCTCGTCACTTCGGCCATCTCACGGCCGAGCTCGGAGAGGTGGTAGCCGTCGAGGCGCCCGTAGAGCACCTTCTTCGGGTTGAACACCTCGCCGTGACGCACGAGGTGCACCAGCGTCTTCGTCGTGGGGGTGGGGGCCTCGGTCGACGGGGAAAGCGGGACGTCGTTCGTCATGGTCAGAGTGTCGCAGACGAGTCTGTGGAAGCGGCCGCGGCTCGCGCGGCGGCGGGCAGGGCGTCGATCACATGCGCGACGGCCTCGTCGTCGTGCGACGCGGAGACGAACCACGACTCGTAGGCCGACGGCGGCAGGTGGACGCCCTGGTCGAGCATCGCGTTGAAGAAGCGCGAGAAGGCCTCGGTGTCCTGGTCCTTCGCGTCGTCGTAGTTCGTGACCGCTCCGTCACGGAAGAAGATCGAGAACATCGAGCTCGCCCACTGCACGGTGTGTGGCACCCCGGCCTTCGTCAGTTCGGCGGAGGCGGCGTCGGCGATGGCGTGCGCCGTGGAGTCGAGGTGGGCGTAGACCTCGTCGGTGCAGCCTTGCAGCGTGGCGAGGCCGGCGGCCGTGGCCACCGGGTTACCCGCCAGCGTGCCCGCCTGGTACACGGGACCGTCGGGCGCCAGCATGCCCATGAGGTCGGCGCGGCCACCGAAGGCGGCCGCGGGGAAGCCACCGCCCATGACCTTGCCGAAGGTGAACAGGTCGGGGGCGCTCTCACCCTGCTGGCCCTCGTGGCCGAACCAGCCGGCACCGGAGCAGCGGAAGCCCGTCATCACCTCGTCGGAGACGAGCAGCGCGCCGTGCTCGGTCGTGATGTCGCGCAGCGCCTTCGTGAAACCGGGGGCGGGCGGCACGACGCCCATGTTGCCGGGCGAGGCCTCGGTGATGACGGCAGCGATCTCGTCACCGTGCTCGGCGAAGGCGGCCTCGAGCGCGGAGACGTCGTTGTAGGGCAGGACGATGGTCTCGCCGGCGCTCGACTTCGGCACGCCGGCCGTGTCGGGAAGGGCGAAGGTGGCGACGCCGGAGCCGGCTGCGGCGAGCAGCGCGTCGACGTGGCCGTGGTAGCAGCCTGCGAACTTCACGATCTTGCTCCGGCCCGTGGCGCCGCGCGCGAGGCGGATGGCCGACATCGTGGCCTCGGTACCGGACGAGACAAGACGCACCTGCTCGACGGGCTCGACGCGGCGCACGATCTCGGTGGCGAGGGCGACCTCGTTCTCGCTCGGGGTGCCGAAGCTGAAACCGCGCGAGGCGGCGTCCTGAACGGCGGTCATGACGTCGGGGTGGGCGTGACCGAGAATCATCGGACCCCACGAGCAGATGAGGTCGACGTAGCGGTTGCCGTCGACGTCCGTGAGCCACGGCCCCTTCGCCTCGCGGATGAACCGCGGCGTGCCACCGACGGCACGGAAGGCGCGCACCGGCGAGTTCACACCACCGGGCGTCACCGTGCGCGCGTGGGCCAGGAGTTCTGCGGACTTCGAGGTGCTTCCACTCATGTTGTCCATTCTCCCACCGCCCCCTGACAACGCCCTTGGCGGGCCTCAGCCCCGCTCGCCACCGACTTCCTCGTGCACGCGGCGCATGCCGTCACCGACGATGCTCAGTTGGTCGCCATCCATGGTGTCGACGAAGTATCGACGCACGCTCGCGACGTGAACGGGGGCTGCGAGCAGGAGGGCGTCGTAGCCGCCGTCGGTGAGGACGAGTTCGACCCCACGCGAATCGCTGGAACACGACTCCCGCGTCACCCACCCGCGTCGCTGCAGGCGCGTGGCGGTGTGCGTGATGCGGCTGCGGGACTGGACGACGAGGTCGGCGAGCGCCCCCATCCGCAGACGACGTCCCTCGGCCTCGGACAGCATCGAGAGGATCTCGTACTCGGCCAGCGACATGCCGTGGTCGAGGAGTTCGCGATCGAGCGCGAGGCTCAGCGCGCGCGATGCCCGCAGGTAGTGACGCCATGCCGTCTGCTCGTCCTCATCGAGCCAGCGCGTCTCTTTCGTCATCCTCCACCGTCCGTTTCGTGCTTCGCCACCGTCGCGCGCCCCTACCGTCCGGTGTCCGACCGGAGGGTTGATTCACGTTTCGTTCAGTGTCAACGCTTTCGTGTGGACATCTTGTTTCCGTCCACGTTTCTTCAGTGTAGTTGAATGTTCAACTATCTGCGTGTATCGTCATTTCAGTACCGACCACACATCGCAACGGAAGGACCACAACCATGGTTTCCCTCAACGACATCGCTCCCGGCACCTGGAACATCGACGCCGACCACACGGAGATCGGCTTCGTCGCGCGCCACCTCGCCGTCACCAAGGTGAAGGGTCGCTTCACGGACGTCAGCGTCAACGCGGAGGCCGCCGAGGACCGCAAGAACTCGACGCTCGAGTTCACCGTGCAGACGGCATCGGTCCAGACCCGTAACGCCGACCGCGACGGTCACCTCAAGAGCGCTGACTTCTTCGACGTCGAGCAGTACCCGACGATGACGTTCAATGCCACGAACATCGGCGACGACACCATCACGGGCGACCTGACGATCAAGGACGTGACGAAGCCCGTCACGTTCGACTACGAGTTCAACGGCATCTCCGACGACCCGTGGGGCGGCACCCGCGCCGGCTTCGAGGCCCAGGGCGAGATCAACCGCAAGGACTTCGGCCTCAGCTTCGACGCCGCAGCCCCCGGCGGCAACGCGCTCGTCTCCGACAAGATCAAGATCAACCTCGACCTCGAGTTCGCCAAGGCCTGATCACACCGGCCTTCACGAAGAGGCCGCGGTACCCGTTCGGGTACCGCGGCCTCTTCGTGAATCGCCCTTCGTCGCTCGCCCTTCATCGCGTGCCGTCGCGCCTCAGCCGAGAGGGCGGGAACCGCGAATGCGTTCGTAGATGAGGCTCGTCTCGGCGTGCACGACGCCGGGCAGCACCGCGAGGTGGTCGAGCACGATGTCGCGCAGGGCGTCGGGAGACTGCGTACAGACGTGGACAAGGAAGTCGTTCTCCCCCGTCACGTGGAAGGCCGCTAGGACGCCGGGCACATCGGCGACTGCGGCGCGGAAGCCGTCGATGTCGTCACGCGTGTGGCCCGTGAAGCGCAGCGCGATCATCGCCTCCAGCGGTAACTCGAGGGAGCCGAGATCGACGTCGGCGTGGACGCCCGCGATGACGCCCCGCTCGCGCAACACACGCAACCGGCCGCTGCACGTCGACTCCGGCACGCCGACCCGCCGCGCGAGTTCGGCGTTCGACATCCGGCCGTCCTCGACGAGTAGCTCGACGAGCCGACGACCGACGGCGTCAGGGCTCCACGCGGGGCCGAGAAACGGTCGTCGAACCTGCGAGTCACCCGCCGAACTCAACCGGGAATTCGTGCTTTCCACCTCAGACACACCTCTTTTCGGGGAATCGGCGGCGTCATTGCCACGATTCCGCGGACTCCACACACTATGTGATGTGAACCACACTTCTTCGCTCATGACGAACGCCGTGCACGCCGGCCGGGAAGACCTCACGGCTCTCGGGGTGCACGTCGCAGGAATCGATCAGTCGACCACCTACCCCGTCACCGGCGTGACGCAGGGCGGTGACTCGTACGAGCAGATGGCAACCGGTGGTCGCCCGCGCCCCGGTGATTCGTACGTGTACCAGCGTCTGTGGAACCCGAACGTCGACCGCTTCGAGCGTGGGCTCGCCACGATGGAGGGCGCCGAGGAAGCCGTCGCGTTCTCGACCGGGATGGCGGCGATCAGTGCCGTCCTGCTCGCCTGCGTTGCGGCGGGCAAGCCTCACATCGTCGGTGTTCGCCCCCTCTACGGCGGCACGGACCACCTACTTGCCACCGGCCTGCTCGGCACCCGCGTGACGTTCACGACGCCCGATGCCGTGGCGGACGCGATCGAGGCAGACACGGGCCTTGTGCTCATCGAGTCGCCCGGCAACCGGACGATCGACCTCATCGACATGGCCGACGTGGCGCGCCAGGCGGGCGACGTGCCCGTCGCCGTCGACAACACGTTCGCCACTCCGGTGCTGCAGCAGCCGCTGGCGCTCGGCGCTGCGATCAGTCTGCACTCGGCGACGAAGTACATCGGCGGGCACGGCGACCTGCTCGGCGGTGTCGTCGCGATGAGCACGGAGTGGGCCACGCGGCTGCGTCAGGTGCGCGCCATCACGGGTGGCCTGCTCGCGCCGACGTCCGCCTACCAACTGCACCGCGGGCTGCAGACCCTGCCGGTCCGGGTGCTGCAGCAGCAGGCCAACGCGCGACCGGTGGCGGCTTTCCTTGCCGAGCACGACCTCGTGGAGTGGGTGCGCTACCCCGGGCTTCCCGCGGGCGACCCCGACGGCATCGCCGCACGGCAGATGGCAGGCCCGGGCGCGATGATGGCGTTCGCGGTCAAGGGCGCCTTCGACGCCGCTGCCGCCGTGGCGGAGCACGTGCGCCTCGTCGTCAATGCGGTGTCTCTGGGCGGCGTGGACACGCTCATCCAGCACCCGGCGGCACTGACCCACCGACCGGTCGCGTCCGAGGCGAAGCCCGGCGAGGACGTCCTGCGCCTGTCGATCGCTCTCGAGAACCCGGACGACGTCATCGCCGACCTGCGCCAGGCCCTCGAAGCGGCCCGGGACCTCTCCCCCGAGCCTGCGCGGGAGGAACCGAACCTGCGCGTCGCCGTCCGCGCCTAGCAATCACAAGGGGCGTTTTCTTCCCTTCTTGTGCGCAACGGGTCTCCTTAGGCGCAAGAAGGGAAGAAAACACTCCCACTCGTGTCACGCCACCGGCGCGAGCTGGACGAAGTGCTGCCGCCATGCGGTGTTGGGTGCGACTTTCACACCCCGCTGAGTCAGCGCGTCCGCCACTCGAGCCAATGTCGATGCCGGATCCCGGAAGATCCCGACCGAAACCACCCGGATGACGATCCATCCTGCGGAGCGAAGCTCATCCTCGCGCACGATGTCAGCCTGCTTCTGCGCCTCACTCGCGTAGTGGTAGGAGCCGTCGTACTCCACGGCGATCTTGAGCTCGGGGTAGGCGAGATCGAATCGTCGTCGCCGCCCGGCCACGAAAGCCTCGTGTTGCACAACAGGCTCGGGCAAACCCGCGAGAACGAGAAGGAGGCGCGTCCGGCTCTCCGGTGGCGACTCAGCGCCTTCCCGCGCGCGGCGGGCGACCTCACGCAGCACTGCCGAATGCGGGCCTGCACCGTGCTTCCACACATCAATGGCTCGCCCGGCATCGACATCGTGACGGCTGAGCACCGCATCTGCGAGGACGACGAGATCAACCAGCCCCAGCGAGTCGGCGCATTCGGTGACGGCGCCCGTCGGGTCGGAAACCGGCAAACGACCTACACCGGCGACGAACACCGATCTCGCCAGGCTTGCTGCTGGATGCCGATGAGCGATCGTGCCGACGAGCGTCTTGTTCGGCCTTCGCTCGTAGCTGAGATGGAGTCGGTCCGTCTCCGGGACGGGAAGGCCCCACAGCCGCGCGGCGGTGACGTGGGCGACGCGGGCGTCGGACTTGGTGACGCGCAGCGCCGCTCCACACCGCAGCCCGAGGGTGATCGGTGTCGTGGCGGTGACGTAGACATTGCGTCGGAGCGCGACGACAGCGTCACTGCGCAGATCGTTGATCGTCAGCCCGGCGGCACGAGCCTCGGCGGCGGTGAACAAGCATCCGTCCAGCGTGGCGACGGCAGCAGCTCGCCTGGAAAGCACAATCTCGTGGCGTCGGTTCGAGGTGACCATGCCCTCAGCCTGACGCGCGGAGCGGATCCGGCTCGAAAGTTATCCACAGGAACGAGGGGAGCATCCCGCACGAAAGACAGCGCCCACCACTATTCGGGAAGGTTTCTTCCCTTCTTGTGCGCAATCGAACCCCTTGCGCACAAGAAGGGAAGAAATCAGCCCGTCCTACGTCTAACGCCGCGCGTCAGAGGCCGCGGGCAAACTCCAGCGCGTAGTACGTCAGGACGATCGACGCGCCGGCGCGCTTGATGCTGGTGAGGGTCTCGCGGATCATGCGTTCGCGGTCGATCCAGCCGTTCGCGGCGGCCGCCTCGATCATCGCCATCTCGCCGGAGACCTGGTACGCCGCGACAGGCACCGTGGCGGCCTGGGCGACGTCGGAGAGCACGTCGAGGTACGGCAGAGCAGGCTTCACCATGAGCATGTCGGCGCCCTGCTCCTCGTCGAGCATCGCCTCGCGCAGCGACTCCGTGCGGTTGCGCGGGTCCTGCTGGTACGTCGCGCGGTCGCCCTGGAGCGAGCTCTGCACGGCCTCGCGGAACGGACCGTAAGCCGCCGACGCGTACTTCGCCGAGTACGCCATGACGGCGACGTCGTCGTGGCCGGAAAGGTCGAGCGCCGCACGGATGACGCCGATCTGGCCGTCCATCATGCCGCTCGGGCCGAGCACGTGAGCGCCCGCCTGAGCCTGCGCGACGGCCATCTGCGCGTAGATATCGAGCGTCGCGTCGTTGTCGACACGACCCTGCGCGTCGAGCACGCCGCAGTGACCGTGGTCGGTGAACTCGTCGAGGCACAGGTCGCCCATGACGAGCAGATCGTCGCCCACGGCGTCACGCACGGCGCGCAAGCCGACGTTGAGGATGCCGTCGGGGTCGATCGAACCCGAACCCTGGGCGTCCCTCGTCTCCGGAACACCGAAGAGCATGACGCCCGCAACGCCCGCGTCGCGCGCCTGCTTCGAGACGTCGACGAGCGAGTCGAGCGTGTGCTGCACGACGCCCGGCATCGAACTGATGGGCGTGTTCTCGGTCGCGTTCTCGCGCACGAACACCGGCAGGATGAGGTCGGACGGCGCCACGGACGTCTCGGCCACCATGTTGCGCATGACCGGTGACGTGCGCAGGCGGCGCGGACGGTGCGGCAGGTCGTACGTGCTCATCAGGCCTTCACCTTTCGACGGGCCGCCCCGCGACGCTCGCTGGGACGACGCACCTTCTCCCCCGCTTCCGCCGCAGCGGCGGCGAGGCACTGACCGTGAGCGGCGAGCGCATCGACGAGCGCAGCCGCAGAGGCCTCGGTCGCGAGGACGTCGACACGCAGACCGTGCTCCTCCGCCGTCTTCGCGGTGGCCGGGCCGATGCACGCGACGACGGTGGATGCGTGCGGCTTGCCGGCGATGCCGACGAGGTTGCGCACCGTCGAACTCGACGTGAAGCAGACGGCGTCGAACTTGCCGGACTTGATCGCCTCACGCACCTCGGGCGCCGGCGGCGCAGCGCGCACCGTGCGGTAGGCGGTGACGTCGTCGACCTCCCAGCCCATCTCCTCGAGGCCGGCGACGAGGGTCTCCGTCGCGATGTCGGCGCGCGGCAGGAAGACGCGGTTGATCGGGTCGAGTTGCTCGTCGTAGTCGGGCCACACCTCGAGCAGGCCCTTGGCCGACTGCTCGCCGCTCGGCATGAGGTCGGGCTCGATGCCCCACTCGCGCAGAGCGTCCGCCGTCACGCCGCCGACGGCAGCGATCTTGAGGCCCGCGAAGGCACGCACGTCGAGACCGAACTCGGCGAACTTCTCACGCACGGCGCGCACGGCGTTGACCGACGTGAAGCCGACCCACTCGTAGCGGCCGGTGACGAGACCCTTGACGGCCTTCTCCATCTGCGCCGGCGTACGCGGCGGCTCGACGCTGATCGTCGGCACGATGGCGCTGCTCGCGCCGTACTCGGTGAGGCGGCGCGTCATGGAACCCGACTGCTCCTTGGTGCGCGGCACGAGCACCTTCCAGCCGAACAGCGGCTTGTTCTCCCACCACGACAGGGCGGTGCGGTGACCCACGGTCGAGCCGACGATGGCCATGACGGGCCCGTCGAACTCGGCGCGACGCAGTGCCGCGGGCACCTCGTCGAGCGTCAGCGTCGTCGTCTCCTGGGTGATCGTCGTGCCGTTCTGCGTCAGCGCGACCGGCGTGTTGCCACGGCGGCCGGCAGCGCGCAGTTCGACGAGCGAGTCGCGCAGCAGGTCGGCCTGGCCGAGGACGACGACGGTGGTGCAGGCGTCGATCGAACGCGCCCAGTCGACCTTCGGGTCGCCGGCGGTGACGACGTGGATGTTGCGGGCCTTGCTGTCGGTGAGCGGCACACCCGCGTAGGCGGGAACCGCGGAGACGGCCGAGACGCCCGGAACGATCTCGAACTCGATGCCGGCCTTCGCGCAGGCGCCGGCCTCCTCGGCCAGGCCGTGGAAGGTGGCCGGGTCGCCGTCCATGAGGCGCACGACGAGGGCGCGCCCGTCGTCGTGGCCCTCCGTCGCAGCCTTGGCGGCCTTGACGAGAAGCTTCGCGCGGCTGGCGTTGGTCAACTCGGTGCCGGCCTCGCCGTACCCGCCGTCGACGAACTCCACACCGTCGCTCACGAGGGATGCGACGAACTGCTCACGGCACAGCTGGTCGAGGACGACGACGTCCGCCTCGGCGAGAAGCTGCGCCGCGCGCATCGTGAGCAGGCCGGGATCGCCGGGCCCGGCGCCGACGAACGCGACTCGGGTGGCCGACTTGGCCTGCTTGGCTGCGGTGCTCACTTGGATCGCTCCGATTCGGTGGTGGTTTCGACGCGCGGCGTCTGCTGCCGCGGTTCGCGTGGGGGGATGACGGCGGCCGCGCCGTCGTCGAGCAGGGTGCGGGCGAGACGCTCGCCGATGCCCTGCGGATCGTCGTAGGGGCCGACTTCGCTGCGGCGCAGCTCGAGGGAGCCGTCCGTGGCGCCGACGAAGGCGCGCAGCGAGATCTCGAGGGTGCCGTCGGGCTCCTCGACGATCTCGGCGAGGGCACCGACAGGTGCGGCACAGCCGGCCTCCAGGGCTTCGAGCACGGCTCGCTCGGCCGTGACGGCTGCGCGGGTGTCGGCGTCGTCGAGCTCGGCGAGCACGGCACGCGTGACCTCGTCGTCCTCGCGGCACTCGAGCGCGAGGGCGCCTGGCCGGGGGCCGGCAACATCTGCAGCGGGTCGATGGTCTCGCTCGCCTCGTCGGTGCGGCCCACGCGGGCCAGGCCGGCGCGAGCGAGGACGACGGCGTCCATCTCACCCTTGGTCACGAAGCCCATGCGGGTGTCGATGTTGCCGCGGATGTCACGGATTTCCAGTCCGAGGCCGAGGGCCTGCAGCTGGGCCGCACGTCGCGGAGAGCCGGTTCCGACCACGGCACCCGCCGGCAGTTCACCGAGCGTCAGGCCGTCGCGGGCGACGAGGATGTCACGCGGGTCTTCACGCGTCGGGATACCGGCGACGACGAGGCCGGGCTCGGGTGCGACGGGCAGATCCTTGAGGGAGTGCACGGCCATGTCGACCTCGCCCGAGAGCAGTGCCTGACGCAGTGCGGCGGCGAAGACGCCCGTGCCACCCATCTGGGCCAGCGGGGCCAGGTTGATGTCGCCCTCGGTCGTGACCTCGACGAGCTCGACCTCGTGGCCGTGAGCGCGCAGGGCGTCCGCGACGTGGGTCGACTGGGTCACCGCGAGGTGGCTACGCCGCGTTCCGAGTCGGATCGGGCGCTCGTGGCGGGGGGCACTCATGGCAGCTCCGGGGGGACGGACACGACGCGCGTCTGCGCCGGGTCGAGGTCGAAAAGCGTGGAAAGAACTGCCGCGTAGTCGCTTTCGCCGACGTTTCCGCCCTGGCCGGCAAGCTCCTTGATGCGCACGGTGGGCGTGTGGAGCAGCTTCTCCACGACGCGGTGCACCGTGAGCTGCACCTGGGCTCGGGTGGTCTCGTCGAGGTCGGGTACGCGGGTCTCGAGGCGGTTCAGCTCGGCGCTTACGATCTCCGCGGCGTTCGCGCGCAGCGCCGCCACCGTGGGGGCGACGCGCTCGGCGCGGCGGGCGACGACGAAGTCGGCCACCTCGCTCGTCACGAGGTCCTGGACCGCCTTGATCTCGGCCTCTGCGCCGGGCTGGCCCTCGACCTGCGGGCCGAGATCCTCGAATCCGAGCACAGCCACGCCGCGAACGGCCGCGACCTCGTCGGCGATGTCACGCGGCAGGGCGAGGTCGATGTAAACCTGAGGGCGGCCGTCAGGGTTGGCGCGGGCGGCCATCGTCGCGTCGATGACGTGACCAACGGCGCCCGTACACGACACGACGAGGTCGGCGGAGGCGAGGGCCGCGTCGAGCTCCTCGATGGGGCGCGCGTCGCACCCAGCGGCGTCCGCAAGACGACGAGCCGCGTCGTACGTGCGGTTGACGACGGTGACGGAGCCGAGGCCGTGGCGCACGAGCGTGTGCGTGGCGAGCGAACTCATCGCGCCGGCACCGACGACGACGGCGCGCACCCGCGTGAGGTCACCGAGCATGTTGCCCGACAGTTCGAGTGCCCGCTCGACGAGCGAGCGGCTGACGGAGTCGATGCCGGTCTCGGAGTGCACGCGCTTGCCGACGCGCAGCGCCTGCTGCACCAGGCGGCTCATGACGGGGCCGATACGGCCCGATTCCTGACCTTCGCGCAGGCTGTCGCGCATCTGGCCGAGGATCTGGCTCTCTCCGACGGCGAGCGAGTCGAGGCCGGCCGCGACGTTGAACAGGTGCGCGACGGCGCGCTCGTCGAAGTGGACGTAGAGGTAGTCGCGCAGGTCGGCCATCGGCATGCCGGTGACGTCGGCGAGGGCGTCGCCGAGTTCGGTGACGGCACCGTGGAACGTCGTGGCGTCGGCGTAGACCTCGACGCGGTTGCACGTCGACAGCACGACGGGCTCGGTGAGGTTCTCGCCCTTGCCGAGGCGCTCGAGCAGATCGGCCTGGCCCTCGGCGTTGAGGGAGGCCTTCTCGAGCACGGCGAGCGGGGCCGAACGGTGGGAAAGCCCCAGAACAATGACGCTCAAACCATGAGCTCCTTCATCTCGCGATCCCCCTGTGGCCCTCGCGCGTTCTGTTCACGAAACGCGAGGATCTGAAGTTCGGTTGCCATGTCGACGCCGCGCACCTGCACGTCGGAGGGCACGGTGAGCACCGCCGGCGCGAAGTTGAGGATGCTGCGTACCCCCGCGGCGATGAGGCGGTCGGCGACCTGCTGAGCGGACGGCGCCGGCGTCGCGATGACGCCGATGACGCCTTCGTCCACCTGCGGTACGAGCGCGTCGAAGTGGACGACCTTCTGGCCGCCCACGACGGAACCGACGACGCGCGGGTCGTCGTCGATGAGCCACTTGATCTCGAAACCCTTGACGCCGATGCCGCCGTACGTGGCGAGCGCGCGGCCGAGGTTTCCCATACCGACGATGGCGACGGCCCACTGCCGCTCGAGGCCGAGGGCTCCGGTGATGTGACCGGCGAGGGTGGCGACGTCGTACCCGACGCCGCGCACGCCGTAGGAGCCGAGCGCGGAAAGGTCCTTGCGCAGTTTCGCGGAGGAGACTCCGGACTGCTCGGCGAGCGTCTCGGAGGAGATGGTGGTGTGGCCGTCGGTGGCCACCTCGCGCAGCACCCGGAGGTACACCGGTAGGCGGTTCACAGTCGCGTCCGGGATATCCCGGCGCGCTGCGGCCTGCTCGGTGCTCACGGCGGCGCTACCTTTCGTCGGCGTCTGCGCCTGTCGGCGCGTATACCAAACGTCTGCAGAAGGCTCTGCAGGACCCCCCGAGCTTAGGACTTAGTGCAACCGTTCACAAAGTCGACCGGACCCCCTTTAGGGCGGAATGGCGCCCCAAACGTGGCACCGAACTGGACAAGGGACCTTCGTCCCTATGCGCCCCTCGGCGGCGCGGACAGTGCCTTGCGGAGCCGGTTCTCATCGACGCGCCAGTAGTCGTGCTGGCGTCCGTCGACCAGTGTGACGGGGATTTGCTCGGCATAGCGGGCGACCAGCTCGGGATCGTCGAGCATGTTGAGCTCCTCCCACTCGACGCCCTCCTCACGAGCCACGCGCTCGATGACGGCGCGGGCGTCGTCGCAGAGGTGGCATCCGGGCTTGCCGATCAATGTAATTCTTCTCACAGCTACCTCCTGGTCACCGCTCGTCCATGTGCCGCCGACGTCCACGGCACACGCTGTTCGGGCGAGGCGCGGGGCATTCCTATCGCCTCGACGATACGCAAGGGCCCCTGCACGCCACGAGTGCGTGAGGGGCCCGAGTGCTCGAAGTGATCAGGTCACTTCTTGTTGCGACGCTGGTGACGCGTCTTGCGAAGCAGCTTGCGGTGCTTCTTCTTGGCCATGCGCTTGCGGCGCTTCTTGATGACGGAGCCCATGAGTGAACCGTTCCTTACCTTGTGTCCTTGGCGATGCCCGGGCCGACATTCGCCGATGAATACCAGCGGCGCCACGAGGACGCCCGGCCACGGGAATATCTGCACCATCCTATCGTCAGGCGATTTGTCGCGCGAAATCGCCATGCTCCCTTGCCCCGTCTTCCGACTCGGCGACCTCGCAGGCTCGGTCGCCGAGTTCGGTGCGACAGGGCTGCGGGGCGTCCGCTTCCAGCGTGGTTACGTCACCGAAGAGGGCTGCGGCTTTCGCAGCGGATCACCGCTCACTACCCGCGATGTTGCCTCAGATTCGCGGGACCGGTGCCCGCTCCCCCGCTCAACATCGGATCAGGGGAGCCGCTACGCGGCTAGTCGAACCAGACGTCCAGCCCGTGGAGCGGGAACACGGCTTCGCGGGTGGCCATGACGGCTTGGTCGACGGTGGATTCGGGGTGCATTCCGGAAGCCCAGGACTGGAACCAGACGTCGTCCTTCTCGGCGACGCCGTCGCCCATGCGGCTGGGCGCGGTGCGGCCGGTGATCTCCTCGACGTGGGCGCGCCACTCCACGGGCGTCTCGGTTTCGAGAGAGATAGGCCGGTCGGCGGCGATGGCCGTGAGGTGCGTCCAGGAGCGCGGCACGACGTCGACGAGTTCGTAGCCGCCGCCACCGAGGGCGACCCAGCGTCCGTCACACACGTCGTGCGCGAGTTCGTGCAGCGAGCGGTGCGCCATCTTCTGCGCATCGACGGTGAGCACCATGTGCGCGAGGGGATCGGAGTAGTGCGAGTCGCAGCCGTGCTGCGTGACCATGAACTGCGGTTTGAACGCCGTGACGACGGGGTGGACGACGGCGTGCAGGGCGCGCAGCCAGTCGGAGTCGCCGGTACCGGGCGGCAGGGAGATGTTGACGGCGCTGCCTTCGGCGTCGGGGCCGCCGATGTCGCGGGCGAAGCCGGTGCCCGGGAAGAGAACGGTGCCCGACTCGTGGATCGAGATCGTGAGCACCCGCGGGTCGTTCCAGAAGACCTTCTCGACGCCGTCACCGTGGTGAACGTCGATGTCGACGTAGGCGACCCGCTCGACGCCCTGGTCGAGCAGCCACTGGATGCCGACCGCAGCGTCGTTGTAGATGCAGAAACCGCTCGCCTTGTCGGGCATGGCGTGGTGCAGGCCCCCGGTGAAGTTGACCGCGTGGCGCGCCTCGCCTGAATGGACGGCCTGCACGGCTTGCAGCGTGCCGGCGGCGATCAGCGCGGACACGTCGTGCATGCCCGCGAACGCCGGGTCGTCCTCGGTACCGATACCGAAGTTCTCATCGGCCGACGCCGGGTTCTGCGACGCCGCACGCACCGCGTCGAGGTACTCACGCGAGTGAACGGTCTCGAGGAAGGCGTCAGACCCGTCGGGCAGCGACGGCGCTTCGATGCGAACGTGCTCGAAAACGCCGAGACCCTCTGCGAGCTTCGCCGTGAGGGCGAGACGCAGAGGGTTCATGGGGTGGCCCTCGCCGAAGTCGTACCCCACGAGCGCGGGGTCCCAGATGACGAGGGCCGTGTCGTCCATGTCGGTCAGTGACGGGAGTCGAGGACGGCGCTCGGAACGTGCTCCGGGTCCGTGGTGATCGGGTAGACGAAGGCGATCTCTTCGGTGGACTCGGTGTCGGGGGACGCCGGGTTCATCGGACGGCGGTAGTCGGTCGGCCGGAAACCGTGACCGGACGCGAAGGCCACACCGCGGGCGTTGTCGGTGCCGACCCAGTACAGAACGGCTCCGAGGTTGTCCTTGCGAGCCTGCTCGAGGAGCGCCTCGAGGAGGTTGACGGCCACGCCGGTGCCGCGCTGCGAGGGAGCGACCCACAGGCCGAAGAGCTCGCCGTAGGGCTGGTCGACCTCGTCGTTGCTGTGGGTGCGCAGCGAGACGATGCCCACGCGCTCGCCGGCCTCGTTCTCGGCGAGAAGGCGACGCGAACGGCGCATACGCGAGCGCCACTCGTCCTCGTCGATCTGCTTCTCACCCGACGCCGTGGCCGCAAACGCCTCAGGGGATTCGTTCAGCGCGCTGAGGCGAACGTCGCGATAGGTCTCCCACTCGTCTTCACCGAGGGTACGTACAGTCAACGCAGTCATGGCCATATCGAATCACGTTTGAACGTCGCTTGGCCTCTTGAAGCGCCTTCCGCATCACATCGCGGGCACACAGTTCACCGGGCGACAACTGGGAATCGGCTGAAGGCGACGCGGCGTCAGTTCATCGATGCCGAGCGGTCGTGCGAGGCTTGCATCGCGGCCACCATGGCCGCCCGTACGGCGCGTCGATCCAGCTCTGCGAGCGCCATGATCGTCGTGCCGCCGGGGCTCGAGACCTTCTCGCGAAGCTGCACCGGGGAGTCGCCCGATTCAGCCAGCATCGCACCCGCTCCGACGATCGTCTGGACGGCAAGACGGTGAGCGACGTCACGCTGGAGGCCGAGCAGAACGCCTGCCTCGACCATGGCGTCGGCGATGTAGAACAGGTACGCCGGGCCGCTTCCGGAGACGGCGGTGACGGCGTCGTGGTCCTTCTCGGCCACCGTGACGACGTCGCCCGAGGCCGCGAGGAGCGACTTCGTGCGGGCCAACTGCTCGTCGCTGCACGCCTCGTTCGGCGTGACGGCGTGCATGCCCTTGCCGACCATCGAAGGGGTGTTCGGCATGACGCGCACGACGGCGACGCCGTCGGGCAGCTTGGCCTCCATCGACTCGAGCGTGCGGCCGACGGCCAAGGAGACGACGACAGCGTCCTTCGTGAGGTGCTCGCCGATCTCGGTGAGGATGTCATCGAGCTGGTACGGCTTCACGCCGAGCACGACGGTGTCGGCGTCAGCGACGGCCTCGGTGTTGGAGTTCGTCGCCTCGACGCCGAACTTCTCCTTGAGCGCGCTGATGCGCTCGTCACGGCGCGCGGTGGCGACGACGTCGGCGGCGTCGTAACCGCCCGCGAGGGCCCCGGCCATGACGGCCTCGTTCATGTTGCCCGTACCGATGAATGCGATGGTCATGGGGATCAGCCCTTTCGTCGAATGGGGTTCGGCAGGCTCAGCGCCAGCGAGGGGCGCGCGGCCACGAGGTTCGCGACGTACTCGGCCCACCGAGGGCCGTAGGGCACGAGCACGCGGGTGGCGAGCGTGTCGATCTCGCGCTGACGCGCACTCTGAGTACCCAAGGGCGCGATGACCTCGGCGCCTTCCGCTCCGTACCGTTGCACCAACGAGCCCACGATGTCGAGCAGCAGCGCGTCGTCGGTGTCGAAGCTGACCTGCGCGCCGCCGGCCAGCAGTTGCTTCGTGATGTCGACGAAGGCCGCGCCGCTCTCGCGCGCCGACGTGAGGCCGATCGCGGCGTCGAGGCGACCGGTGGCGAGGCGCACCCGCTGCCCCTCACGCGCCAAGTCGGAGACCTCCGTGGGTAGGCGGCGAAGACGCGTCGGCAGGACGATACCGACCTCCGGGAAGTCCTGACGCAGCTCGTGACCGAGGACGTGGACGGCCTCGATGAGCGCGGCATCGGGGATGGTGAGCGTCAGGCTGACGCCGGCGTTGCGCGCCGCCTGACCGACCTCGCGCAGCGCGTTGAGCAGGATGCCGGGCGTGACATCGGGCGCGAGCACACCGAAGGTCGCGACGTCGAGTGTCAGGTCGGGCGCCTCGGTGCCCGCGGCGGCGAGCCAGTTGAGGGCGCCGATCGTCTCCTGACGCGCGGTGATGATGTCGTCCGGGCTTGCGGCGTGGGTGAGCAACGGCATCCACGAGACGCGCTGGCCACCGACAACCACCTCACCGGTGACGCGGATGGCGTCGTCGACGCTCTCGCCCGCAACGAGCACTTTCGAGGCCGCACGCGCGATCGGCCCCCGCGACGTCAGCGCCAGTACACGCGAGGTCGCGACGGGAAGGCGAGGTGTCAGTGAACGAGGGTCCATGGCAAGGTGTCGTCTCCATAGCGCGATTTCGCTCAAGCCTACTCGGCGGCGTGTACGGGGCACAGCGCCCTCAGGGTGCGGACGCCTCCCCCGCTCCGATTGCGAGGTGGAGGCGGGCGAAGGCGAGGGCCTCGGCGAGATCGATGAGCCTGTCCTCGTCAGAAAGGCGCCGGGTGCCGACCTCAACGACGACGTCCCCGCTGAAGCCCGTTCGGGACAGGTGCTGGAGCAGTTCGGCGCACGGCTGGTTACCTCGGCCGGGCACGAGGTGTTCGTCCTTGTACGAGCCCAAGCCGTCGGCGAGGTGGATGTGCGTGAGGCGGTCACCGAGCTCGTCGGCGAGCGCCAGGGCATCGCTACCGGACGTGGCCGTGTGCGAGAGATCGAGAGTGGTGTGGGAGTAGTGGTTGCGCCGCAGATCCCAGTGCGGCAGGTAGGCCTGAACCTCGCGGCCCCGGGCCCGCCACGGGAACATGTTCTCGACGGCGAGGCGGATCTGCGGGTGCTCGCGTTCGCGTTGCGCCACACCTTCGACGAAGCCCGTCGCGTACTCCTTCTGCCACCGGAACGGTGGGTGCAGGACGACGGTGGACGCACCGACGTCACGCGCGAGCGCCACGGAGCGGTCGACCTTGCCCCACGGCTCGTTGCCCATGACGCGCTGGGTGAGCAGGAGCGTCGGCGCGTGGACCGACAATACGGGCACACCCCAGCGCTCGACGAGATCCCGCAGGAACTCGGGGTCCTGACTCGCCGCCTCGTTCCACACCATGACCTCGACGCCGTCGTAACCGAGCTCGGCGGCGATACGGAAGGCCGCCGAGGTGCCGAGCGGGTAGCACGACGCCGTCGACAGGCCGACGCGGATGGGTGCGGGCACCGTCATCACTCCAGGGCGTCGAGGCGGCGCAGGATGAGGCCCTCGCGCAGGGCCCACGGGCAAACGTCGAGGCGCTCGACGCCGAAGATGTCCATCGTGGCCTCGATGACGACGGCGCCGGCAAGAACCTGGGCCGAGCGTTCGGGCGAGACGCCCGGCAGCGAGGTGCGCTCCTCGGCGGTCATGCTCGCGAGGCGCGGAACGAGGTCGGCGAGCGCCGCGCGTTCGAGGCTGCGGTGCACGAACGGGCCGTCGCTCGACGGCGCCGCCCCACACATGCGGGCGAGCGATCGGATCGTCTTGCTCGTACCGACGTACCGATCGGGCGTGCCCCAGCGCGTCAGGGTGCGAGCCGACGACGCGATCTGAGTGCGCACCTGGGCACGCACGGCACGCAGGTCCTGGGCCGACGGCGGGTCGCCGTCGAGAGTGCGCGTGAGGCGGCCGGCACCCAGCGGAAGGCTGATGGCGGTGTCGGGCGTCTCGTCGATGCCGGTGGCGAGTTCGAGCGAACCGCCGCCGATGTCGATGCCGAACAGGCGTCCGCTCGACCACCCGAACCAGCGGCGGGTGGCGAGGAAGGTGACGCGGGCTTCGTCCTCGCCGGTGAGGACGCGCAGGCTCTGCCCGGTGACGTCGCGCACGTGGTCGAGAACGGCCTGGCCGTTCGGTGCCTCGCGGATGGCGGAGGTGACGAACGACATGAGCTCGGAGATGCCGAGGTCCTCTGCGATCTGGACGCATTCACCGACGAACTGCGTGAGGTCACGAATGCCCTCGTCGTCGATGAGCCCGTCGGCCGTCACGTGCTCGGACAGGCGCAACAGACGCTTGTGGGACGTGGCAGGAAGTGGCTGAGCCCCGGGATGGGCGTCGACCACGAGGAGGTGGACCGTGTTCGATCCCACGTCGATCACTCCGAGGCGCATGGTTGGCAGGGTATCGGTCTCAGCGGAACGTCGGATACCAGGCCACGTATCCGGACTCCAGCGCCGTGAGGCCCTTACCGAAGTGCTTGTTCAGCAGGGCCTCCAGCGGTTCCTTCGTGCGCACGGCCTCGGAGTAGAAGACCATCACCTTGTCGTGTCCGTGGGTGTCGCGCAGGTACCGGGCGAACGTGAAGGCCGTGTAGTAGGCGTCCGCGGCGTTCGCTCCGCGCAGTTCCTCGTCGCTCGGCACGTGGGGCGAGATGTCATCGCGCTTGTGGGGCGCCTGCGGCACGGTGCGCTGCCCCACGTACTCGGCCCACCCCTCGAGCAGCCAGAGCGGACGCTCGGTGGCCAGCTTCTCGAGCGTGAGCGCGTGGAACGCCTCGTGCGCGAGGGTCTCGCGGGTGGTGAGCGTGTCGGGGTTCTTCACCGTCCAGTCACTCATGACGACGAACGGCAGGCGCCCGCCCCCGGTGACGGTGTTGGCCAACTGGGACGCCTGATCCTGGCCGGTGTACTCCTTGAACTCGGCGTTGTCGCGCGGCACGAGGACGAGCAGGGCATTCTTCGAGGCCTGCGGGTCGAGGGCGCGTACCGACGCCGCGGCCTTGGCGCTGCCCTCGACGATTCCGTTCGGTATCCGGGTGCCGTTGGAGGCGACGATCATCGCGCCGCCCGGCGTGCGTGCGTTCATGCCCGCGCCGACCTTGGTCTCGAGATCGCTCTGACGCACGCGTTGCGCCGGGTCGGTGACGGGCTGGGTGGTGGAGGGCGACGACGACCGCTCCGCCTGTTGATCCAGGACGTGACGGACGGCGTCACAACCCGACACGAAGAGGCTCGCCGCGAGGACGCCTGCGGTGACACCCGCACGCACTCGTCGTCGCATCGGCATGCCTTCCTCGCTTCGGGGTTCGAACGCGCTGCTCGCCGGGCGTCCGGGGCCGGGCGGGCCGGCTCGTCACCACAGTAGAGCCCGCCCCTGACAGCCCGCTCCGGCTCTGCTCGGAAGAGGCGACGAACACGCCACCTAAGATCGTGCAGTGACTGAATGTGACCTCGAGATCCCGCGCACGTGGGTGGAGTTCGACGATCCGGCGAGCGAGCCCGACGCGGTCGAACGCTTCCGGTGCGACCTCACGTGGCTGACGTCGAGTTGGACGTGCACGTTCGGTTCCGGCTGCGCGGGCATCGACGCGTCGAAGCCCGACTTCGGGTGCTGCGTGTTGGGCGCCCACTTCACGGGTGACGAGGACGAGAAGCACGTGGCTGAGGTCGTCGCGACGCTGACGCCGGACGATGTCCAGTTCTACGACGAGATCGTCTCGGACGCCGGGTGGGTGGAGACCGACGACGAAGGTGACCGCAAGACACGCGTCGTCGAGGGCGCCTGCGTGTTCCTCAACCGGCCCGGCTTCGGCCAGGCCGTGGACGGCGGGGACGACGACGTCGACAACGGCGCCCCCGGGCTCGGGTGCGCGCTGCACCAGAAGGCGTGGGCGACCGGCGTCGAGCCGTGGACGCTGAAGCCCGAGGTGTGCTGGCAACTGCCGATCCGCCGTTCGTACCGGCGCGTGACGCTGCCCGACGGCGAGGAGTACCTCGAGACAACGATCGCCGAGTACGACCGGCGCGGTTGGGGCTCGGGCGGTCACGATCTCGACTGGTACTGCTCGGGCAACTCCGAGGCGCACATCGGCGCCGACCCCGTCTACGTCTCGCAGAAGCCCGAACTCGTCGAACTCATGGGCAAGCAGGCCTACGACGTCCTCGCCGGGTACTGCGATGCACACCTCGCCGCCGCCCGGGCCTTGGCCGTGACACCGGCGGGTCGCGACCTGCTGCCGCTCTACGTCCACCCCGCGACGCTGGAGGCCGAGGGGCGCTGAGGCTCCGCGCAGGCGTCCCCGCTGGGCTGTGGAACGCCCGACGTTGGGAGTTTTTCGGCCGAAGCAGCGACCGTTGGCCGTGAAACTCCCAAGGTTGGGGGTTTGTCCGCGACGACGCGTGTGGCGGCCACCCCGGCCGACGTCCGGAGTTGGTGCACGAGATCAAGACATCGTGCTCGTCGCTCGCCCGGTCGGTCGACCACCGGCACCACCTCGTCACGACGGGGTTGTCAGTGCCGGCCTCTAGGGTTTGAGCCATGGCAAGCAAGGCTTCGAAGCGACCGACGTACCGGTGCACCGAGTGCGGCTGGCAGACCGTGAAGTGGGTCGGCCGCTGCGGCGAGTGCCAGGCGTGGGGAACCGTCGAGGAGACGGGCGCCGTCGCCGTGCGCACGCAGCCGGCCGCGAAGGTGATGAACCCGGCCAAGCCGATCGGTGACGTCGACGCCACGCGTGCCGCCGTCACGACAACAGGCGTCGGCGAGTTCGACCGCGTCCTCGGCGGGGGGCTCGTACCGGGGGCCGTCATGCTCGTCGCGGGTGAGCCCGGCATCGGCAAGTCCACGTTGCTGCTCGACGTCGCCGCCCGCACCGCGCGTACGGGCGCGAAGGTGCTCTACGTCAGCGGCGAGGAATCCGCTGCTCAGGTACGTCTGCGCGCCGACCGCACCGACGCCGTGGCCGACACGCTCTACCTCGCGAGCGAAACCGACCTCGCCACCGTGCTCGCCCACATCGACTCCGTCTCCCCCACCCTGCTCGTCATCGACTCGGTCCAGACCATCGCGAGCGCCGAGATCGAGGGCAGCGCGGGCAACGTCTCGCAGGTACGCGAGGTGGCCGCCGCGGTCATTCAGGTGGCCAAGGCGCGCGGCATCTCCACGGTGCTCGTCGGGCACGTGACGAAGGACGGCTCCATCGCCGGCCCGCGTCTGCTCGAACACCTCGTCGACGTCGTCATCACCTTCGAGGGCGAACGCCACTCGCGGCTGCGTCTCGTGCGCGCCGTGAAGAACCGGTACGGCCCCACCGACGAGGTGGGCTGCTTCGACCTGTCCGACGGCGGCATCGAGGGTCTCGCCGACCCGAGCTCGCTGTTCCTCACGGCCCGCGACAAACCCGTCGCGGGCACGTGCGTGACCGTGACGCTCGAGGGCCGTCGGCCGCTCGTCACCGAAGTGCAGGCCCTTGTCGCACCGTCGCCCGGCGGGTCGCCGCGACGCACGACGTCGGGCGTCGATTCTTCGCGCACCGCGATGATCCTCGCCGTTCTCGAGCGCCGCGCGGGCGCGCCGGTCAGCCGGGCTGACTGCTACGTCTCCACCGTCGGCGGCGCGCGGTTGACGGAGCCCGCGGCCGACCTCGCCGTCGCGCTCTCGCTGCTCAGCTCGGCGCAGGAGAAGCCGCTACCCGGTGGCCTCATCGCCGTTGGAGAAGTGGGGCTCTCCGGCGACATCCGGGCTGTCAGCGGTGTCGCGCGTCGACTCGCCGAGGCCGCACGCATCGGCTTCGACAAGGCGATCATCCCTGCCGGCTCGCTCGGCACCGAGAAGCCGCCGGCCGGCATGCGCATCGCAGAATGCGCCGACCTCGGCTCGGCCATGCGCGCTGTCGGCACGGCCTCCTCCGCATCCCATCCGTCGGCCGATGCCGACGCGGCGCCCTCCCCCGGCTGACTCTTCCGACACGCGAACGTGTCCACCGCCGCCCATTCGTACTGCGGAGTACGCCCCGCCGACCCTTAGGGTGATGTACGTCGAGCGCGCCTTTGCGGCCGCGCGGACGAAACCGACGACGACTGAGGAACGAAACAAGACGTGTTTTCCGGACGCAATGCCCGCGCGGCCGCCCTCCCGGCCACCCTGTCCCGTAGCTGGCTGCTCGCCAGCGCCATGAAGCCCGAGCTGTTCGACACCGCTCTGGCATCCGAGGCCGACTCGGTCATCTTCGACATCGAGGACGCGGTGCCGGCCGAGCACAAGTCCTCCGCCCGTGACGCGGTGGTCAACGCCCTGCGCGACGGCATGACCGGCTGGGTGCGCATCAACGACATCAACACCGAGTACTGGGCCGACGACCTCGAGGCGCTCCACGGCGTACCCGGACTGCGCGGCGTCATGCTCGCCAAGACGGAGAAGCCGGAGCACGTCACGCTCACGGCCATGCGCCTGGCCGCCGGCACCCCGGTGCTCGCGCTCATCGAATCGGCCCTCGGCGTCGAGAGCGCCACGGCCATCGCCTCGGCCCCGGGCACGTTCCGCCTCGCCTTCGGCGTCGGCGACTTTCGTCGTGACACCGGCGCGAGCGACGACCCGATGGCTCTGGCCTACGCGCGCGCCAAACTCGTCGTGGCCTCCCGCGTCGGCCAGCTGCCCGGCCCGATCGACGGCCCCACGCTGACCGACTCCGACGACGCGCTCCTCGAGGCTTGCAAGGTCACGCAGAGCATGGGCATGACCGGCAAGCTGACGCTGCGCGCCGAGCAGACCGACACGATCAACCACGGCCTCGCCCCGAGCGACACCGAGATCAAGTGGGCCGCCGAACTGCTCGATGAGCACGAGCACGGCGGCGGTTCGCGTGACGGCAGCTACGCCCCGCGTCTGGCCCGCGCCCAGAAGATCCGCAACCTCGGCGAGTCCTACGGTCTGTGGACGTCCTGACCGTCCGGTGAACGCGGCCTCGGACGCACGTCACGAAGGTGTCACGACGTGCGTCCGAACCGCCTCGGCACGTTATGTTCAACATGGTGATTCACCGCCCGGTGTAAAGGAGAAGAGCGTGGCTGAGCGTTCCGACGAGACGCTCCTGTGGGAGACCCTCGCGGCCATCGCCCCCGGCACGGAGTTGCGTGACGCCCTGGAGCGCATCCTGCGTGGCCGCACGGGCGCACTCATCGTCGTCGGGCACGACGACGTGGTCGACTCGATCTCCACGGGGGGGTTCCCCATCGACATCGAGTTCTCGGCCACGCGACTTCGCGAGCTGGCCAAGATGGACGGCGGCATCGTCGTCTCGTCGGGTCTCGAACGCATCATTGGCGCCGCCATCCAGTTCGTGCCGGACAGCTCGATCGAGACCCGCGAATCCGGCACGCGTCACCGCACCGCCGAGCGCGTCGCGAAGCAGACCGGCTACCCCGTCATCTCCGTGAGCCAGTCGATGCAGATCATCGCCGTCTACGTCGGCAACCTGCGTCACGTTGTCGAGGGTTCCCCCGCCATCCTGTCGCGCGCCGGTCAGGCCCTGCAGACGCTCGAGCGGTACAAGAAGCGTCTCGACGAGGTCACCGGCTCGCTCTCCGCTCTCGAGATCGAAGACCTCGTGACCGTGCGCGACGTCGCCCAGGTGCTCCAGCGCCTCGAGATGGTGCGCCGGATCAACGACGAGATCTCCGAGTACGTCGTCGAACTCGGTACCGACGGCCGCCTCATCGACCTGCAGCTGCAGGAACTCGTCGGCTCCCTCGGTGACGACCGGGAGCTCGTCATCCGCGACTACCTCGCCTCGGCCCGTGACGGGTTCACGTTCGAGCAGGCCGACGCCAACCTCGCCGCCCTCAGCTCCGCGGACCTCATCGACATCTCCGCCAACGCCCGCGCCGTCGGTTTCGCCGTGGTCGGTGACTCCCTCGACGCGCTCGTCACGCCTCGCGGATACCGCCTGCTGTCGAAGGTGCCGCGCCTGCCGGGCGCCATCATCGAGCGCCTCGTCGACAACTTCGGCAGCCTGCAGGCTCTGCTCGGCGCCGAGTTCGACGACCTGCTTCAGGTCGACGGCGTCGGCGAATCCCGCGCACGCGCTGTGCGCGAGGGGCTCTCCCGCCTCGCCGAGAGCAGCATCCTCGAACGCTACGTCTGAGCGCGTGAGCACCGACCTCGTCGTCCGGCTGAACGACTGGTTCCTCGCCCACTCGCGCCCGCTGCCGTGGCGTGAGCCCGGCACGACGCCCTGGGGCATCTTCCTCTCCGAAGTGATGAGCCAGCAGACCCCCGTCGCCCGCGTCGTGCCGCTGTGGCAGGAGTGGATGGATCGCTGGCCCACGCCCGCGGACCTCGCGGCCGCACCGGCCGGCGACGCCGTCCGTCACTGGGGTCGCCTCGGCTACCCGCGCCGGGCGCTGCGTCTGCACGCGGCGGCCGTTGCGATGGTCGAGCGACATGACGGCGACGTGCCGTCCACGTCCGAAGAACTGCTCGCGCTTCCGGGTGTCGGCGAGTACACGGCAGCCGCGGTGGCGGCGTTCGCGTTCGGGGAGCGCATCCCCGTCATCGACACGAACATCCGACGCGTCGAAGCGCGCGCCGTCACGGGTGTTCAGTTCCCGCGCCCCAGCCTCAGCGCCGCCGAGCGGGCGTTGGCCGCTCAACTGCTCCCGCATGAGGACCACGTGTTGTGGAACGCCTCGTCGATGGAGTTCGGTGCGGTCGTGTGCACCGCGAAGGCGCCTGCCTGCGGCGAGTGCCCGGTCCTCGACCTGTGCGCGTGGCAGCAGGCCGGCGCTCCGGCGTACGACGGCCCCGCACGACGCGGACAGGCCTGGGCCGGAACGGATCGCATGGTTCGCGGCAAACTGCTCGCCGTCCTGCGCGAGCGTGACGGCGCGGTGCCGCACGACGACCTGCGTCAGGTCTGGGACGACGAGGTGCAGCGTGAGCGCTGCCTCGACTCGCTCGTAGCCGACGGGCTCGTCGACCTCGTGGGCGACGACTCGTTCGCCCTGCCGGGGCACGCCTAGCCGGTGACGTTCGTTGCGGTTGGTGACGGTGCACCGTCACCAACCGCAACGAACTCAGCCAACCAGAGCGTTGGTCAGGTGGCGGAGCCCTCGGCGTCGAGGTTCAGCGCCTTGAGCACCTCGCGGAGCACGGCCTCCTGGCCGCCCGTGGACTCGACGATGACGCCGGGCTCGTCCTCGCTCAGCTCCTCGAGCGTGTCGAGCTGTGACTGCAGGAGCGACGCCGGCATGTAGTGACCCTTGCGCTCGGCGAGGCGGCGCTCGAGTTCCTCACGCGACACGTCGACGTGGCAGAACGTCACGCCCGGGCGCCCCTCGCGCAGCAGGTCGCGGTAGGTGCGCTTGAGCGCACTGCACGTGATGACGGCGCTCTTGCCCTCGCCCTCGTGCTCGTCGATCCACTCACCGATCTTGCGCAGCCACGGCCAGCGGTCCTCGTCCGTGAGCGGGATGCCGTTGCGCATCTTCTCGACGTTCGCCGCGGGGTGCAGGTCGTCGCCTTCGACGTACGTCCACCCCAGGTGCTCCGCGAGACCCTCGGCCACGGTGGTCTTGCCGGAGCCGGAGACGCCCATGACGATGACGAACTGCGGTGCCCTGGGAGAAGTCATACGGCTCACCCTAGACCCGGCGCTCACACGAGCATCCAGGCCATGGCGCAGAACGCGAAGCCCGCGACGGAGATGGCGGTCTCCATGAGCGACCACGACTTGAGCGTCTGGACGACCGTGAGCCCGAAGTACTCCTTGACGAGCCAGAAGCCCGCATCGTTGACGTGGCTGAAGAACACCGAGCCGCACCCGATGGCCAGCACGACGAGGGCGAGCTGGTTGGCGTCGAGGCCGGTGAGCATCGGCGCGACGATGCCGGCCGCAGTGATGGTCGCGACCGTCGCCGAACCCGTCGCGAGACGGATACCGACGGCGACGAGCCACGCCATGAGCAGGGGCGAAAGGTTCTTGCCCTCGGCCCATTCCTTGATGACGTTGCCGACACCGGCGTCGACGAGCAGCGTCTTGAAACCACCACCGGCAGCGACGATGAGGATGATGCCGGCGACGGCGGGCAGGCCGTTGCTCATGACGCCGTTGGCGGTCGCGAGCGACATCCCGCTGCCCTTACCGAGCGCGAACAGGGCGACGAGCACGGCCAGCATGAGTGCCACCGACGGCGTGCCGAAGAACTTCACGACGGTGAGGAACGTGCCCGAGTCGGGCAGGAAGATCTCCGTGATCGATGCGAGCAGCATGAGCACGACAGGCAGCAGGATGCAGCCGATGGCCGCGCCGAACGAAGGGCGCTTCGTGGCGGGCGAGGCGGCCTTGCCGTCCGCCGACTCCTCGGCCAGGTCGGAGTCCCCGACGGCCGCACCGGGCGAACCTGCGTCGGCAGCGAGTTCGGCGGGAGCGTCCACCGGCACGAGTCGGGCAATGAGACGCGCGAGCAGCGGGCCCGCGATGATGAGCGTCGGGATGGCGAGGAGCACGCCGAACATCAGGGTGCGGCCGGTGTCGGCCTTGACCGCCTCGATGGCAGCCACCGGGCCGGGGTGCGGCGGCACGAGTGCGTGGAGCACCGAGAGGCCTGCGAGCGCCGGGATGCCGACGAGCAGCACGGGCTGCTTGGCGCGGCGCGCGACTGAGAGAACCACCGGGATGAGGAGGACGACGCCGATCTCGAAGAACATCGGCAGACCGATGATGGCCGCGACGAGCGCCATCATCCACGGCAGCGCGGCTGCTTTCACGCCGAAGACGAGCTTGTCGACGATGGCGTTGCCGCCTCCGGAGTCCGCGAGCAGCTGGCCGACCATGGCGCCGAGCGCGACGAGCAGACCGACCGAGCCGACCGTCGTGCCGAACCCGGTGGTGAAGCTCTTCACTGCGGCCTCGCCGGGCACCCACGCCACGAGCGCAAGCGCCGCGCTTCCGAGGATGAGCGCGAGGAACGGGTGCAGCTTGGCGGCGGTGATGCCGAGGACGACGACGGCGATGCCCGCGAGCGCCGCGAGCGCGAGTTGCCCGGACGACGCGCTCGAGAGCGGCTCGGCAGCGTCGGCTGCCAGGAAGTGGACCATGAGGTGTCCTTCGAACGGAGGTGGGTGAAACGACGTACCGGTCGCACGCGGGCCGACGTCACCTCACCGTAGGACTCCCCCACGGCGGCCAAGCCCCCGGATCGGTTCCGGTTGAGTCACGATCTTTCACCGGCCCGCTCGCCCCCTCGGCTCCCCGTGAGTGACGCGGCTGCGGCGCAAACGCCTGCCACGTACCGCTCGCGATGCCCGCAGCGATCTCGTTCCGGCGCTTGCGGGCCGCCGTGAACGTCGACGCCCGCTCGACGTGAATCACTCCGCCGTTGCGCGCGACGTAGACCGGCCACGGCCGGCGCAGAAGGACGCGCCACAGGGCAAGAAGCGGAAGAGTCAGGAGCAGCAGTGCCAGCTCGCCCATGACGAGACTTGCCGCCACGACTAGAGGCACGAGGAGAACAACCAGGACGACCGCCCCTGCATCGCCGGAGAGCCCACCGAGACTCCTGGTGTCGCTCTTGCCGAAGAAACCCAGAAGCAGTTCGGCGACGCGCGGTGTGCCCGGCTCCCACGGCAACCAACGGCATCGCACGCGCTACACCTGCCGACGCGTGCCGTCGTCACCCGCGATCGTCACCTTCACGGCCCCAGTGTCCTCCACGCCTGATCGGTTCGCCCGCACAGTGGGCTGTACTGACCTGCTTCCCCACCCGTTCTCGTACCGTTGTCGACATGAACGAGCCTGCTGCGCTTCGCATCACGGCCCTCGGGAACCGAGTCGCGTCGATGGGCCAGAAGGTCATCGTCGAGGTCGACGCCGACCGCACGCACGTCACGCTGCGCGCTCCGTTCTACCGTCGCTCGATTCCGCTGCGGGACATCGCATTCGCCGAGGCCCACCCCGACGACGGTCGCAACCACGGCGCCCTCAACTGGTTCGTCGTCGGCCGGGAGAACTCATCCGGCGGCGTGCGCCTCAACACCGGCGACATCGTGACGAGCGACGTTCGCCGTTACGGCGTCGTCGTGGACACCATGGAGCGGGCTCGGCAGATCGTCGACGCCCTCCGCGTCACCGGACACTGACCCGGCCCGGCCCGGCGCACAGCGCTGGGCCGGCGTCGACGCCAGAGGACAAGGACACACCCCTCACAGCTGCAGCAGCATCCTCGTGTTGCCGAGCGTGTTCGGCTTCACCCGATCGAGGTCGAGGAACTCGGCGACACCTTCGTCGTATGACTGCAGCAACTCCGCGTACACCTCGCGCGTGACGGGCGCGCCCTCGATCTCGACGAAACCGTGGCGACCGAAGAAGGCCGTCTCGAACGTCAGGCAGAACACGCGGCTCACGCCGACGGCGCGGGCGCGGCGCACGAGCTCGTCGAGAATCATCGAGCCGATGCCACGGCCCTTGACCGTCGGTGACACCGCGAGCGTGCGAACCTCCGCCACGTTCTCCCAGATGACGTGCAGGGCGCCGCAGCCGACGATCTCGCCGTCCAGCTCGACGACGACGAACTCCGACAGCGACTCGAAGTACGACACGACGGGCTTGTCGACGATGGCCTTCGACTCGACGTACGGCCCCACGAGCGTCCGAATGCCCCGCACATCGGGCGTGCGGGCGCTGCGCAACTGCGGGGAGGTCATTCCTTCAGCCTACGACGCCGCCGAACGCGGGGTTCGCCGTGATTGGATCGAGAGACTCACGCCCCCGAGTCGGAAAGCGCCAGGCACCCCGTGGAGAACTCACCCCAGCACATCGTCGTCCTCGGCCCCGGCGGTGTCGGTGGCCTCATCGCGGCCCTCGCCTCGCGCGCCGGGCACCGCGTCACGTGCCTCGCGTCCGAGTCGACGGTGGACGTTCTGCGCCGCGACGGCATCACCGTCAGCAGTGCACAGTTCGGCGACTTCACCGCGCCGGTCGAAGCCGACACGACGCTGCGTGAGCCCGCCGGCCTCGTCTTCGTCACCGTCAAGGCCACGAGCCTCGAGGCGGCGCTCGATCGCCTCGACCCCGACGCCATCGGTGGCGCGCTCATCGTCCCGCTGCTCAACGGCGTCGACCACATGACGCTCCTGCGCGAGCGCTACTCCCCCGAGCAGGTGACGGGCGGGGTCATCCGCGTGGAGGCCACGCGCCCGCGGCCGGGCATCGTGGAGCACGCCAGTTCGTTCGCCGACATCGACCTGGCGAGCTCGACCACCGACCGGGCCCGCCTCGACCAAGCCGCCGCCACACTAAGTGCGATCGGTCTCGGCGTTCGCGTCCTCGACGACGAGGCGCAGATGCTCTGGGCCAAGCTCTCCTTCCTCGGCCCGTTCGCCCTGTCGACGACGGTGAACCGCGCACCCATCGGCGTCGTGCGCACCAAGCACGCCGACGAGCTCGACTCCATGATCGACGAAGCCGCCCTCGTGAGCTCCGCCGAGTGCGGCGCCCGCTTCGACGAACGAGCCCGACAGCTGGCGGACGCGCTCGGAGACGCCGCGAAGTCCTCGATGCTGCGCGACGCCGAAGCCGGCCGTCCGACGGAGATCGACGCCATCGGCGGCGCCCTCCTGCGCGCCGGGGAGCGTCACGGCATCGACACCCCCGTCATCCGTGACGTCATGACGCGCCTGCAGCCACAACAGTCCAGCTGAGAGCGCCCCCAGCACACGGCGAAGCGGCGGCCCGCCTCCCCGAAGGGAAGCGGGCCGCCGCTTCGTTGTCAGCTCAGCGAGAGCGTCAGGCCGTGGCCGTGCCCTCGCCGCCGCCGGTGTTGCCACCGACCGGGCCGCCGAAGTCCATCGGACCGGACAGGTCGTCCGACGACGGAACAGCGCCCTTCATGTCGGTGTCGACCTGGTCGGATGCTCGCGTGTGCTCCGAGAGCGCCTTCGGCGTGCCGGAGAACGTGAACTTCGCGTCCTTGCCCTCACCGTCGGCGTCCACGAGCACGAGGTCGCCCTTGGACAGCTCGCCGAAGAGGATCTTCTCCGACAGCTGGTCCTCGATCTCGCGCTGGATCGTGCGACGCAGCGGACGAGCACCGAGAGCCGGGTCGTAGCCGCGCTTGGCGAGCAGGTTCTTGGCGGTCTGCGTGAGCTCGATCGCCATGTCCTGGTCCTTGAGGCGCTCGTCCAGCTTCGCGACCATGAGGTCGACGATCTGCACGATCTCCTCCTGCGACAGCTGCGGGAACACGATCGTGTCGTCCACGCGGTTGAGGAACTCGGGGCGGAAGTGCTGCTTGAGCTCCTCCGAGACCTTCGCCTTCATCCGGTCGTAGTTGCTGCGCTGGTCGTTGCCGGCTGCGAAGCCGAGCGTGACGCCCTTCGCGATGTCGCGGGTACCCAGGTTCGTCGTCATGATGATGACGGTGTTCTTGAAGTCCACGACACGGCCCTGGCTGTCGGTCAGGCGACCGTCCTCCAGGATCTGCAGCAGCGAGTTGAAGATGTCGGCGTGAGCCTTCTCCACCTCGTCGAACAGGACGACCGAGAACGGCTTGCGACGCACCTTCTCCGTCAGCTGGCCGCCCTCTTCGTACCCGACGTAGCCGGGGGGCGAACCGAACAGACGCGAGACGGTGTGCTTCTCCGCGTACTCGGACATGTCGAGCGTGATGAGCGCGTCCTCGTCACCGAAGAGGAACTCGGCGAGCGACTTGGCGAGCTCGGTCTTACCCACACCGGTCGGGCCGGCGAAGATGAACGAACCACCGGGACGACGCGGGTCCTTGAGGCCCGCACGCGTACGACGGATGGCCTGCGACAGCGCCTTGATGGCGTCGTCGTTGCCGATGACGCGCTTGTGCAGCTCGTCCTCCATGCGCAGCAGTCGCGAGGACTCCTCCTCGGTCAGCTTGAACACCGGGATGCCGGTGGACGCGGCGAGAACCTCGGCGACGAGCTCCTCGTCGAGCACGGCCGCGACGTCCTGGTCGCCGGCCTTCCAGGCCTTCTCCTTGGCTTCCTTCTCCTCGACGAGCTTGCGCTCGTCGTCGCGCAGGGAGGCCGCCTTCTCGAAGTCCTGGCCGTCGATGGCCGATTCCTTCTCGCGACGCACGTGCGCGATCTTCTCGTCGAACTCGCGCAGCTCCGGCGGAGCCGTCATGCGACGAATGCGCAGGCGAGCGCCGGCCTCGTCGATGAGGTCGATCGCCTTGTCCGGCAGGTACCGGTCGGTGATGTAGCGGTCGGCCATGTTGACGGCGCCGACGAGCGCGGAGTCGGTGATCGTCACGCGGTGGTGCGCCTCGTAGCGGTCACGCAGACCCTTGAGGATCTCGATCGCGTGCGGGATCGACGGCTCGTTGACCTGGATCGGCTGGAAACGACGCTCGAGCGCCGCGTCCTTCTCGATGTGCTTGCGGTACTCGTCGAGCGTCGTAGCACCGACCGTCTGCAGCTCACCGCGGGCGAGCATCGGCTTGAGGATCGACGCGGCGTCGATCGCCCCCTCGGCGGCACCTGCACCGACGAGCGAGTGGATCTCGTCGATGAACAGGATGATGTCGCCGCGCGTGCGGATCTCCTTGAGCACCTTCTTGAGGCGCTCCTCGAAGTCACCGCGGTAGCGGGAACCGGCGACGAGCGAGCCGAGGTCGAGCGAGTAGACGTGCTTGTCCTTGAGCGTCTCGGGCACGTCGCCCGCGACGATCGCGGCGGACAGGCCCTCGACGACGGCCGTCTTACCGACACCGGGCTCACCGATGAGCACCGGGTTGTTCTTCGTACGCCGCGACAGCACCTGCATGACGCGCTCGATTTCCTTCTCGCGCCCGATGACCGGGTCGAGCTTGCCCTCGCGGGCGGCCTGCGTCAGGTTGCGACCGAACTGGTCGAGCACCGTCGAACCCGCGGGCGTGCCCTCGGCCGGGCCGGACGACGACGCGCCGACGCCGGCACCGGCCGGCTCACCCTTGCCCTGGTAGCCCGAAAGGAGCTGGATAACGGTGGTACGCACCGTCGACAGGTCTGCGCCGAGCTTGACGAGGACCTGCGCGGCAACGCCCTCACCCTCGCGGATGAGGCCGAGCAGGATGTGCTCGGTGCCGATGTAGCTGTGGCCGAGCTGCAGCCCCTCACGCAGGGAGAGCTCGAGAACCTTCTTCGCGCGGGGCGTGAAGGGAATGTGGCCGGACTGCGTCTGCTGCCCCTGGCCGATGATCTCCTGAACCTGTTCACGCACGGCGTCCAAGGAGATGCCGAGCGACTCGAGCGCCTTGGCGGCAACGCCTTCGCCTTCGTGGATGAGGCCCAGGAGGATGTGCTCCGTGCCGATGTAGTTGTGGTTGAGCATGCGCGCTTCCTCCTGCGCGAGCACCACCACACGGCGGGCACGGTCGGTAAACCGTTCGAACATGTCATCTCCTCGATGCCGAGATCTCACTCGATGCTAGCCGGGAGCGCCGAGATCGCACGTTTCGCGCGTTCGAGGCTCGCCGGGCTTTGACGTTGCCAACGCCTCGATCCGTCATCCTGTTCCGCATCGACGCCGGAAGTGGCACGCGTTCGCCGTGGGCGGAACCGAGCCCGATGTCCTGCGTGGGTTTGATGCGTGAAACCAACCGGGTCGCGGCTCGCCTCGTCGCTACGCTGGCCGACGTGCAAACCGTCACGCTCCGCCTCCGTGTCTTCGGCCTCGACGTCGATGTCGACGTGCCCGCGGAGCGAGCGGAGTCGATCCGTTCGCAGTGGGCGTGGTGTCTGCCCGATTCGCCTGCCCAGCGCGACATCGCGCCGCTGCCGGGCGCGCCCGAGCTCAACGACGAGCCCCTCACCGTCACGCGCGGCGCCGACGGCGAATCGGACGACCACATCGCCGACTACAACCTCACGACGAGCATCACCCGCGAGGCAATCGGACGCCGCGCAGCCCAGTTCGTCATGCTGCACGCCGGCGGCGTCGCGGAGCCGGAGACCGGCCGAGTCGCCGGGTTCGTCGCCGCATCAGGTACGGGTAAGACGACGGCCACCCGCCACTTCTGCTCCCGCGGCTACGGCTACGTCAGCGACGAGTCGCTCATCATCGGCGAGGCCCGCACGGTCATGCCCTACCCGAAGCCGCTGTCGGTCGTCATCGACCCCAGCAAGCCGTACGAGAAGACACAGCACGACCCTGGCGAGGTGGGGCTCGCGTTCCCGCCGGCCGGGCCGCTGACGCTCGGACCGCTCGTCGTTCTCGTCCGCGAGCGTGGCGAGGAGGCGTCGGGGGACGTCGCCCGCCTGGAGCACATTCATCTCTTCGACGGCCTCGCTCAGGTTCTCCCTCAGTCGTCGGCCATGCCGGAGATTCCCGGTTCGCTCGACGTCCTCGCGCGGCTCGCCCAGGGGGGTGGGGGCATCCACGAGATGCACTACCGCGAAATCGCCGAGACCGAGCACCTCCTGCGGAGGGCCCTCGCGCTCGAACCGCTGGAGCCGTTCTGGCGCCACGTGCCCGGCGCGTGGGGTGACACCTCGCCCTACCTTCCGCCGGAGCAGTTTCCCGTCGACCCCGATCGAGTGGCGGAGGGCCTCGAGGTCGAGCGCGCACGTTTCGTCGACGCCCTCGTCGACGACGAGGTCATGGAGGCCATCGTTCTGCTCGGCGCGGCGCCGGTGCGGATGTCGGGGCTCGCGACACTCGTGTGGGACGCGAGCGCCGAGCCGCGCGACCTCGAGCAGCTCACGGCGCAGTGCGTCGCGGAGCTCGGCGACCACCCGGACGCCACGGCCCTCGTGCAGGAGACCCTCGTCCAGATGCTCGCCGACGGGGTGTTGCGCCCGGTCGAGTAGCGGAGTCGCGACCGGCGAGCCGCAGCGTCAGACCGCTTCGCCGCGCGCCTTCTTCGCCCGGTCGACGCTGGCCTGCAGAGCCGCGAGAAGATCGACGACCTCGGCGCTCTCCTCCTTCTCGGCCTCGGGCTCGTGGACCTCTCCCCCGGCGAGCTTGGCCTCGACGAGCTGCTTGACGGCCTGCTCGTACTCGTCCTCGTAGGCGCTCGGGTCGAAGTCACCCGAGAGCGATTCGACCAGCATCGCGGCCATCGCCTGCTCGGCGTCGGTGACCTCGCTCTTCTCGGCGAGCACCGCGAAGTCGGGCTCGCGCACCTCGTCGGGCCACAACAGCGTCTGCAGCACGAGGGTGTCCTCGTGAACGCGCAACACCGCCACGGTCACGCGCGTGCGGATGGCCACCGTCACGACGGCGACGCGACCGCTCTCCTCGAGCGCGCTGCGCAGAAGGGCGTACGGCTTGATCGCGGCCTTGTCGGGTTCGAGGTAGTAGACCTTGTCGAGCACGAGCGGGCTGATCTGCTCGGCCGGCACGAAGCGGTCGACTGCGATCTCCTTGCTCGTCGACAGGGGCAGCTCGGCGAGGTCGGCGTCGGTGAGCACGACCATCTGACCCTCGTCGGTCTCGTAGCCCTTCGCGATGTCGCTGTAGGCCACCTTCTCGCCGTCGAGACTGCACACCCGCTGGTACTTGATGCGCCCGCCGTCCTCGGCGTGGACCTGACGGAACTGAACGTCGTGGTTCTCGGTGGCGGAGTACAACCGCACCGGCACGTTGACGAGGCCGAAGCTGACCGCGCCCTTCCAGATGGCTCGCATGGCGTCCTTTCCTCGCGGGCTGCGTGTGGCCCGCACACCGCGTCTAGGGTGAGCCTATGCGCCCCATGCTCGCCTCACCCGCAGCAGCGCCGCCGACGGGGCCGTCGTGGCGCCACGAGGTGAAGTGGGACGGCATCCGCGCCATCGTCACGGTGAGCGGCGGCGAGGTGAGCATCGCCACCCGGTCCGGCGCCGACGCCACGGCTCGCTTCCCCGAGATCACCGGCTCGCACCTCGCCGACTTCGACGACATCGTGCTCGACGGCGAGATCGTCGCCCTCGTCGACGGGGCACCCGACTTCCGCACGGTGATGCACCGGCTCGCTCCCGGGGGTGGCCGCTCGCGAATGTCGGCAACCTCGCCCGAGGACGCCCGGCGCATGGCCCGAACCCCCGTGCGATTCATGGCCTTCGACGTCCTGCGCGCCGCCGGCCACGACGTCGTCACGATGCCGTGGAGCGCCCGGCGCGCCCTGCTCGAGGGGGCGGGCGTGGCTGACGGCGTCGCCGTCGAGGTGCCGGAGGCGTACGAGGACGGCGCGGCCCTTTTCGCCGCGACGCTCGAACAGGGCGTGGAAGGCATCGTGAGCAAGCGCGTCGACGCTCCGTACCGACCCGGCGTGCGCAGCGAGGAGTGGCTCAAGAGCGTCCATCGCCAGGCTGACACCTTCGTCGTCGGAGGCTGGCGGCCGGTCGCGGGTTCGCTCGCGCAGGTCGGTGCGATCCTCGTCGGCGAGGTGACCGACGACGGCCTGCGCTACCGCGGCCGCGTGGGGACCGGCTTCTCCGCCTCCAGCGGTCGGGCGTTGCTCGAGAGGCTCACGCCGATGCCACAGTGCCCCTTCACCGCCGACGACCTGCCGCCCGAGGACCTCGAGGGCACGCACTGGGTGCGCCCGGAGATCACGGTCGACGTCACCCACCTCGGCCGCAGCGCCGGCGGGCGCCTTCGTCAGCCGTCCTACAAGGGTCTGCGCCTCGACATCGGAGGTGCGCGTGGCTGACGAACCGACGGTCACCGTCGCCGAGGTCGACGGGCGGCGCCTGAAGCTGACGAATCTCGACAAGCTCCTCTACCCCGCCACCGAGACGACGAAGGGCGAGGTGCTCCACTACTACGCGGCTGTCGCACCGCGCCTGTTGCCGCAGATGGCCGGGCGCCCCGTGACGCGCGTCCGCTTCCCCCACGGCGTGGGCGACCTCAACTTCTTCGAGAAGAACGTGCCCGGCGGCGCACCCACGTGGCTGACGGCGCACGACATCGACGGCGTGCGCTACCCCTTCGTCGACTCGACGGCGGCACTCACCTACTTCGCCAATCTCGCGTCGCTCGAGTTCCACACGCCGCAGTGGCGCTGGGAGAACGGCGAGCGCCGGGCTCCCGATCGCCTCGTGCTCGACCTCGACCCCGGCGCACCCGCGGGCCTCGACGAGTGCGCGCGCGTGGCCCTCGTCATGAAGGACCTGCTCGATTCCCTCGGGTGGGCCTGCGTACCCGTCACCTCGGGCAGCAAGGGGATGCAGGTCTACGCGGCCCTCGACGGGAAACGCTCGAGCGACGAGGCCCGCGAGTTCGCCCGCGTCGTCGCGGAAAAACTCACCGAGCTCGAACCTGATCTCGTGACGGCCAAGATGACCAAATCCCTACGCCCGGGAAAGGTATTCATCGATTGGTCGCAGAACGTGGCGGCGAAGACGACCATCACGCCGTGGTCACTGCGCGGAAGGAACCGGCCCTTCGTTGCGCTGCCGCGCACGTGGGACGAGATCAGCAACGCGGCGGACAGCCCCGGAACTCTGGAACAGATCGATCTCGACGAGGTGCTCGATCACAGAATGCATTCGGAGGATCCCATGAACATCCTGAAAAGAGGATAAAACAAACCAAATGGTCGGTCATTGGATGAAATGACGAGCCCTTTGGTTTGTTCACCGAGTTCAGTTCAGCCCTTGGCGGCGTCGAACGCCTTGAGAACGTCGGCCGAAACGCGACCACGGTCGCTGACCTTGTAACCGTTCGCACGACCCCACTCGCGAATCTCGTTCAGATCGTTACGAGCTGACGTCGTGCGAGCCTGCTGCTTGCGGCCACCGACACGACGCGCGTGCCCGACCCACTTCGAGAGCGAGTCGCGCAACTGCGCGGCGTTCGCGTCAGAGAGGTCGATCTCGTAGCTGACGCCGTCGAGACCGAATTGAATGGTCTCCGCGGCCTCTGAACCGTCGATGTCGTCCTCAAGCGTCACGTGTACACGCTGCGCCATGTTGTGCACCCCTTCAGGCCATTTCATTGAGCCGAGCACTGCGCTCGGTCACTTCAACAAGGCAAGCCTAACGAAAGGGTCAAGAAATACGAAAATCTAATTATCACGATCGACCGAGCGATCAATTCGGCTATCCATCGTTCCAGGTGCCGACTTGGGAAGGTGCGCATTCTGCAGAACTGCGTCTGCTTCCTTCGGCGCGACGGTGCCCTTGGCAAGGTCGTGATCACGTTCCCACTGCTGCTGGGCGATGCGCTCGCGGCGGTCGCCCTCCATGATGTGGCGCATGATGACGTAGAAGAGACCGAGGATGCCGATGGACGGCACGAGCGTCTGAATGGCCGGCCACAGGGTGTCCACGACTTCACGTCCTTTCGTCGAATCCGAGCGCGGCGCTCGGAGCCTTCATTCTACGGATGCCCGCTCCGAGGCGGGCGCCCACGTCAGCGATCGCCGCCGATGACCAGCGGGATGTTGTCGATGAGGCGCGTCGTCCCCACCTTCGCGGCCACGGCGAGCAGTGCCTCTCCGCGGAAGTACTCGGGCACCTGTTCGAGCGTCACCGGGTCGACGAGCACGAGATAGTCGACGAGCGCGAGCGGCTCACGCACGAGCACCTCACGGGCCGCACGCCGAACGGCGGCCGGGCCGGAGTTGCGTGCAGCTTCCCCGGCCTTGAGTGCCTTCGACAGGCACAGGGCCACCTCGCGGTCGTGCTCACTGAGGTAGACGTTGCGGCTGGAGAGGGCGAGGCCGTCGTGCTCGCGCACCGTCGGGACGCCGACGATCTCGACGGGCATGTCGAGGTCGCGCGCCATGCGCTTGATGAGCAGGAGCTGCTGCGCGTCCTTCTGCCCGTAGTAGGCGCGGGTCGGGCCGACGATGTTGAGCAACTTGTTGACGACGGTGAGCATGCCGTCGAAGTGACCGGGGCGCGATGCGCCCTCAAGAACGGTGCCGAGCGGGCCGGCGGAGATGCGGACGCCGGGCTCGCCGTCGGGGTAGACGACGTCGGGGCTGGGGGCGAACACGAGGTCAGCGCCCTCTCGCTCGCAGATCTCGAGGTCGCTCGTGAGCGTGCGCGGGTAACGAGACAGGTCCTCACCAGCGGCGAACTGCAGCGGGTTGAGGAAGATCGTCACGATGACGTTGTCGTTGGCGGCGCGTGCTTCACGGATGAGGGTGGCGTGGCCCTCGTGGAGGGCGCCCATTGTCATGACGACGGCGACGCTGCCGTCGAGCTTCGCTCGGGCGTCGGCGAACTCGGCTCGGGTGTGGGCGACGACGGGTGCGCTCATCGGGGTTCTCCTGGTGCTGGCGGTTCGGTGGTGTCGGAGGGGCCCGCGACACCGGGCGGGTCGAGGACGCCGAGGACGGCGTCGATCTGGATCGGGGTGAGCGCCCCGCGCGATCCCGCACGGCGGGCCGTGGCGAGCGCGAGGGCGCGGTAGGTGGGCGGGATGTCGCCGGCGACACCGTCGGCTGCGAGGGCGTCGAGCATCGCGAGGTGACGCGTCAGCGTGCCCGCATCGCCACGGGCGACGGGGCCGGTGAGGGCCTTGTCGCCACGCTCGAGGGCGTTGTCGAGGGCGGCTTCGAGTAGCGGCCGCAGGAGGCGTCCGGGGTCGTCGACGTCGATGCGGCGCAACAGTTCGGCGGCCTGCGCGACGAGGGTGACGAGGTGGTTCGAGCCGTGTGCGAGCGCTGCGTGGTACTGCGTGCGGTCGGCCTCGTCGAGGGTGAACGGCTCCCCGCCGATGTCGAGGACGAGGGCGTCCGCGACCATGCGGTGGTCGGGCATCGCCGTGACGGCGAAGGGGCATCCGGAGAGGCGCGGCAGGTCGGCGTCGGTGCCGCTGAACGTCATCGCCGGGTGGATGGCGAGGGGCACGCCGCCGGCCTCGACGACCGGGGAGAGCACGGCCAGGCCCTGCGCACCGCTCGTGTGAACGACGATGCGGGCGCCGAGGGCGCCCGGGAAGTCGAGTCCCGCGACGAGCGGTGCCAGTTCGTCGTCGGGGACGGTGAGCAGGAGCAGGTCGGCACGCTGGGCGACCTCCTGTGGCTGGAGGAGCGGCACGCCGGGCAGCAGCGCCTCGGCGCGCTCACGGCTCGCGTCGCTGACGCCGGACGCCGCGACGACCTCGTGCCCGGCCTTGCGCAACGCGGCAGCGAGGACGGCACCGACGCGTCCGGCACCGATGACGCCGACGCGAAGGCTCGGCGGGCCCATTTCACTCACTCGCCCCACGCTACCTGCGATCCGCATCCCCGATGTTGACCGGGCGCCGCGGCACCGGCGCCTCGTTACGCAGGCAACATCACAACGCGTCGACGAGGCGGGCGGCGTCCGTGCGGTTCTGCACCCTGACGATCGGGAGGCCGGGGCGCGCTCTCGCCATCTCCTGGACGCGGCTGCGGTTGCGGTCGTACGTCGCCCAGGCCCACCGGACGATGTGCTCGGGGTCGGTGAAAACCTCATGCAGGGGGGCTTCGACGTTGCCGTTCCACAGCTCCTCGCGGTGCCGACGCCGTCGCACCGTGCGCGCGACGACCTGTCGCATGACGACGTGGCGCGGCAGGTCGAGCCAGACGACGAGGTCGGCGCGCTGCGCGAGGAGCGGGCGTACCTGGCTGTACTGCCATTCGGTGACCCAGGCCGCGCCTGCGCTGAAGCGCTCGACGTCGTCGAGGAAGGTGGCGCGTGGGGTCCAGTTCGGGCCGTGGAAGAGAGCGTCGATCTCGACGTGTTCGATGCCGAGCGCGTCGCCGATGCGGGCGGCGAGGGTTGTCTTCCCGGAGCCGGAAGTGCCCGCGACGAGAACGCGGCGGGCCGGTTCGCGCGATGTGCGGCTCACGAACTCGTCAACATCGATGATCGGCATCCGCCCATTCTCCCGATGATGAGCGGGCGCCGCGGCACGGGTGCCGCGTTCTTGAGGAAACATCGCGACAATGGGAGCGTGAGCACCCACCCCCGGCCCTGGTTCGACGCCTGGCACGATGCGCTCTACGGCGAAGCCGGTTTCTATCGACGCGACGAGGGGCCGGCGGGCCACTTCGCCACCTCGGCGCAGGGCATTCCCGGCGTCGCCGATGTGCTGGCTCAGGCGGTGCTCGCCTACGCCGAGCGCTGCGACGCCGAGGTCGTCGTGGACTTCGCATGCGGGCGCTGTGAACTCCTCGAGGCTCTCGCACGGTTCGCTGACCCGTCGCTCGAGCTCATCGGCGTCGATGTCGTCGCTCGGCCGGACGCCGTGAGCGACCGCATCGCGTGGGTGCAGTCACCGGGTGCGGCCGCCGTTCCCGACTTCGATTTCCTCGACGGACGCCGCGCGCTCGTCGTCGCTCACGAGTGGCTCGACGTCGTGCCGTGCACGGTCGCCGAAGCGGACGACGACGGCGTCCTGCGCAGCGTTCTCGTCGCACACGACGGCACTGAGTCAGTCGGCGAGCCGCTCACCGAGCCCGAGCTCGACTGGGTCCGACGCTGGTGGCGGCCTCAGCACTATACTTCGGACGCCACGTCGTCTCCCGGCCCCGACGCTGCCGAGACCCACCTCCCCGGCGAGCGCGTCGAGGTCGGCCTCACCCGTGACCGCGCGTGGTCGTACCTGATCGAGAACGTGTCACGCCACGCCACGCCGGGCAGCGTTCTCGTCGGTGTGGACTACGGCCACACGAGAGCGACGCGGCCACCGCTCGGCACACTCACCGGGTTCCGCGAAGGCGCCGAGTGCACTCCGATCCCGGACGGTTCGTGCGACGTCACGGCCCACGTGGCCGTCGATTCCCTCGACGCCGATCACGTGACGACGCAGCGCGCCGTCATGCTCGATCTGTTCGGGGAGGAGCCCCTCGAGCCGGTGCCGCTCGATCTGGCGCACACCGCCCCCCCGGCCTACCTGCAACGGCTGGCGGTACGTTCGGCGCTGGCGGCCGCCGTCAGCCCCGACGGTTTGGGCGCGTTCTTCTGGTGGGTACGCGAGATCCGCTGACCTTCGGCCGGCTTCAGTCGGTTTCGGCCGCCGCAGCCTTGCGCGCACGGTAGGCCGCGACGTTGGCCCTGTTGCCGCAGCCGCGATCGCAGTATCGGCGTGAGCGGTTCTTCGACAGATCCACGAGCACTCCCCCGCAGTCGCCGGCGCACATCTTGAGTCGTTCGAGTTCGTCGGCGCGGATGACGTCGATGAACGCCATGACCGATTCCACCGCGATGCGGCTCGCGAGCGGCGCGTCGGACGGCGTCGCGTGGAGGTGATAATCCCACCCGTCGTGGCGCACGAGCTGCGGCAGGGCCTCGTTCTGGAGGAGCACGTCGTTGACGAACGTGACGAGGTCGTCACGTGACATCGACCACGCTTCGAGGAAGCGGGGACGCAGCGCACGCACCTCGTCGAGCTCCGCTCGGGTGTGCGTGTGAGCACCCGTGTAGGCCCAGCTGCGCACGAATTCGTCGAGATCCCCGACGTTTTCGAGCGAGTCCTCCGGAGTCAACGTGTTGACGAGGGCCGCCGCGGAGAGCAGCGAATCCTCCGTGTCATGACCAAACGCCATTTTGACTCCTGACCTCGTGACGACTTAATGTAACCACTCACCGTACTTTTTACCACTTACACGAGAGTTGGAGGTGTTCCCATGGCTCCCACCCAGGTCGCGCACGACATCCACCCCGTTCCCGTTCCGACCCGCAAGCGGTTCGGCCGACGCGAAGGTGCGATGTCACATACGAGCATGGGACTCATCGTCGCCATTGTCTCGTGTGCGGCGTTCGGAACGTCGGGTTCCTTCGCCAAGGCGCTGCTCGGTTCCGGCTGGACGCCGGTGACGGCAGTCGCCGCCCGCATCACCATCGCAGCGTTCGTGCTCGCCGTTCCGACGGCGCTCGCCCTGCGCGGTCGTTGGCACACGGTGGCGGAGAACTGGAAGCCGATCGTCCTCTACGGCATCTTCGGCGTCGCGGGCTGCCAGCTCTTCTACTTCAACGCCGTGACCCACGTCAGCGTCGGCGTGGCGCTGCTCATCGAGTACCTCGCGCCGGTGCTGCTCGTCGGTTGGGCGTGGGCCCGCTACGGCCGCACCCCGCGTCGCCTCACCGTGGCAGGAATGCTCGCGGCGGTCGTCGGATTGCTCTTCGTCCTCGACGTGTTCAACGGGTTCACCGTCGACCTCGTCGGCGTCGCGTGGGCGCTCGGCGCGGCGCTGTGCCTCGTCGTGTACTTCATCATCGCCAGTGACGACCAGTCGAGCCTCCCCTCGATCGCGCTCGCCGGTGGCGGGATGGTCGTCGGCGCCCTCATCCTGCTCGCGATCTGCGCCGCGCAGGCACTGCCTACCGCGGTGAGCACGCAGGACGTCGCCTTCGCCGGCAGCCACGTGCCGTTCTGGGTTCCGGTGCTCGGCCTCGCCGTCATCGCGGCGGCGATCGCCTACGCGACCGGCATCTACGCCGCACGCGTGCTCGGTTCCACGGTCGCGTCGTTCATCTCGCTGCTCGAGGTGCTGTTCGCCGTCGCGTTCGCGTGGATGATCGTCGGCGAGGTGCCGACGCTCGTGCAGGCCGTCGGCGGACTGTTCATCGTCGGCGGCGTGGTGCTCGTGCGCGTCGACGAGTCGCGTCACGCCGAGGCCTTCGGACCGGTCGTCGCCGCCGAGCACGACGAAGAGGTGACGCGCTGGCTCGACGAAGCCCAGGCGCCCGTCGTCGATGACGAGCACGCCGGCGGCGCCACCGCTCTGCGCGAGGCCGCCCGCTCCTGATCGGCTCGAAGGTGAGCACCGTGCGCACCTTCGTCGTTACGGGGCGAGACATGAGGACACAAGGGACAGGACGCCCCGCGCGCACCTCAACGCCCGGGGTGTAGAACTCTTCGTGCGAGGGCGGCGTCAGCGCACCTGGTTCCCCTGCGCCGCCGACGCACCGCCCGCCTCGGCGACCGCTCGCCGTCCGGCGCGTGGCGCGCCCGACGACTGCCGTCCCGCTTTGGCAGACTTGACCGCATGTCTACGAGCGCGCGCGAACTGACGGTCGGCATGGGAGCCGGGGGTCTCGCTACGTCGGACATGGTGCTCAACATCGGCCCGCAGCACCCGGCCACGCACGGCGTCCTGCGCCTGCGCATCACCCTCGACGGCGAGCGCATCACGAAGTGCGAACCAATCGTCGGGTACATGCACCGCGGCGCGGAGAAGCTGTTCGAGGTGCGCGACTACCGGCAGATCCTCGTGCTGGCGAACCGTCACGACTGGCTTTCGGCGTTCAGCAGCGAGATCGGCGTGTGCCTCGCGGTCGAGCGGGCACTCGGCATGGAGGTGCCCGAGCGCGCGACGTGGACGCGCACGTTGCTCTCCGAACTGAACCGGGTGCTCAACCACCTCATGTTCCTCGGCTCGTACCCGTTGGAGCTCGGCGCTATCACGCCGATGTTCTACGTGTTCCGCGAGCGCGAGGAACTGCAGGCCGTCATGGAGGAGATCGCCGGCGGCCGCCTGCACTACATGTTCAACCGCATCGGCGGGCTGCGCGACGACATCCCCGCAGGTTGGCTCGACCGTGCCGCCGAGGCCGTCGCGACGGTGCGCCGTCGCATGCCGGAGATCGAGAGCTTCATCGTCGGCAACCCGATCCTCAACGCCCGGACGAAGGGCGTCGGCGTCATCACGCCGGCGATGGTGGAGCAGTACGGCATCTCGGGGCCGATCGCGCGCGCCGCGGGTGTCGACGTCGACCTGCGCCGCGACGACCCCTACCTCGCCTACGGCGAGTTGTTCTCCCCGGGCGCCCCGGGCCGCGTCATCACGCGCCCGGAGGGCGATTCCTTGGCGCGACTCGAGGTGCTGCTCGACCAGACGCACGTCTCGCTCGACCTCGCGGATGCGTGCATCGAGAAGCTGCGGTCGCTGCCACAGGGCCCGGTGAACGTGAAGCTGCCGAAGGTGCTCAAGGTGCCCGAGGGTTCGGGCTACGCGGCGACGGAGAACCCGCTCGGTTTCAACGGGTATTACATCGTGTCGCGGGGTGAGAAGACGCCGTGGCGGTTGAAGTTGCGTTCGGCGTCGTTCAACAACATGGCGTGCCTCGGCGAGGTGATGAGGGGACAACTCTTGGCCGACATGGTGGCGATCTTGGGGTCGATGTTCTTTGTGGTCGGGGATATAGACAAATGAGTCCCGCCGAGCGGAGCTGAGGCCGACGTGCTGAGCTTGCGGAGCATGCCGGCCTCGGCGCAGCGGGGTGGGTCTCATTTGTCAATCAGATATGGACAAGTAGATGCAGCCCTTGCGCACGGTACGGGCCCGGAGCTTGCGGAGGGCTTGTGCCGGGGGCGGGGTGCTTCTACTTGTCAATCAGATATAGACAAGTAGATGCAGCCCTTGCGCACGGTACGGGCCCGGCCTGAGCGCCAGGCAGCAACACCGCCCCATCGTTCGTCCGAGCCACGCCGGTTCGCGCGGCCCTCGTCTCGCGCACCGAGAAAACCTACGCTTCCGTAGGTGGACCGCTGCAAAAGCGATGCGCGTCACGTCACATGGGGTTACGCTCAGGTAGGGCTTGCGCCCGTCGACCCCCTGTTTCGACCCTCAGGAGTTGTTTTCCATGAGCAAGCACTCAGTTCGCCCCGCCTCTCGCACCCGCCGCGGTCTTGCATCGCTCGGCGCTCTCAGCCTCGTCGGCGGCGCCTCCCTCATCGGTGTCGCAGCCATGGCGCCGAGCGCCAGCGCGGCCACGGAACTCGTCTACACGTGCAACACGGCCGTCGGCGACAAGGACGTCACCGTCGCCATCGACACCAACGCTCCAACGAGCGGCACCATCGGTTCGCCCATCACCGTCTCGAAGGTCACGGGCCAGATCACGCTGCCGGGCGACCTCGGCAACGCGATGGCCGGTTTCCTCGGCTGGAACTACGTCAGCGGGTCCACGCCCAACACGGTGACGATCGCGGGCCCCGACGGCACGACCACGCAGGACGTGCAGCTGACGACCGCGAAGACGCACATCTTCAACAACGGCTGGGTCAACGACGGCACCTACGGCGGTTTCGGGCCCGACGGCCATCTCGTGCTGCCCCTGGCAGGCTCGCCCGACACAACGATGACGCCGAAGAACGCCGGTACGTACACGATCTCGGCGCCTGACACGTTCACGTCCACGTTCACGGGCACCAAGGCGGACGGAACAACTGCGTCCCTCGACAGCGCCTGCACCTACAAGAGCGGCACGAAGGTCGTCGACTCCATCACGGTGACGGCTTCGGCCCCTTCGACCTCGACCACGCCGACGAGCCCGACCACGGAGCCCACCAGCCCGACCACGGAGCCCACCAGCCCGACGACGTCGCCCACCACGTCGACGGAACCCACGAGCCCCACGACGTCGCCCACCACGTCCACGGAACCCACGAGCCCGACCACGTCGCCCACCACGTCCACGGAACCCACGAGCCCGACCACGTCGCCCACCACGTCCACGGAACCCACGAGCCCGACCACGGAGCCCACCAGCCCGACGACGAGCACGTCGCCGACGACGTCGACCTCGTCCACGACGTCGACGAGCCCCACGACGAGCACCGACCCGACGGCGCCGTCCACGAGCACGGCCAGCTCCACGGCGATGCCGTCGCCGTCGCACACGACGGGCGGCGGTCAGGGCCCCAAGGTCGACACCGACTACGTCGGTCACGACTCGATGAACCTCGCCGGCATCGGCCTCGCTGCGGCGGGTCTCGTCGCCATCGGTGGCGCGGCGTTCGCCGGACGTCGAGAAAACTGACGCTGGCCGACGGGCCTCAGCGCCTGCGCCCCGCATGACGATGGGGCTCGTTCACCACGAACGGGCCCCATCGTCATGCGGCCGGCTGTGAAGCGGCCGCGAACTCTTGACCACCTGCGCGGTTCACGGTCGACGCGTGCAGCCGCCCACCAACCCCACCGGCAAGGATGGCCGACGCGTCAGCGTTCGTCGTCGGGAATCGTGCACCAGCGCTGCACGACGAACCCCAGCACGCTAAGCACGACGGAGCTGACGACGAGCACCCCGAGCAGCAGCACGGCCGAACGGACCGAGGGCACGCTGAGGCGCGCGAGCTGGGTGACGGCCTGCCCCGCGTACCAGCCCGTGAGCACCGCACCACCGATTGCCGCCGCCTGCGAGAACACGACGACGCGACGCGCCGTGTCGGCGCTCAGCCCCTCGTGGCCCTGCATGACGCCAGCCGCAGCGCTGCGGGCCAGTGCTTCATCCTGGCCCGCGCGAAGTCGGGCGTCGGCCTCGCGCTTTGCCTTCGTCCGTGTGCGCACCTGGTCGCGCACGCGCCACCCGCCCGCCACGAGCGCCCCCGAGAGCGCGACGACGAGCAGCATCTCCCACCAGCTGTGCTGCGGCAGCGCGTTCCCGCCGTAGCGCACGAGCTGCATGGCGAGCGCCGTCACCGCCGTGACGACGACGCCCGCGATCAGCGCGGAGCGCGGTGCAAGCGGCTTCATCGAAGGCCTCCTTCGAGGTCGAGGTACTCCTCGGCGTCCCACGCCGGGCCGCGACGTACCCCCGCGACGTCGAGCGCGCGCACGTGGTCGTCGAGCGCGACAACACCCTCGGGAGTCCGCAGCGTCATCCACGGCGCCGCCTGCCACCACGGCACGACGACGAACGCCCGCTCGTGGGCTCGCGGATGCGGCAACGCCAGCGGCGACTTCGACGCCTCCGCGACGCCGGCCGTCACACCGTCACGCTCGCCACCGGCACGCACCTCGTCCGACTCCCCCGGCGCGCCCAAGGCAATGACGTCGAGGTCGAGGGTGCGCGCGCCCCAGCGCACGTCGCGACGACGGCCGTGTTCGGCCTCGATGCGATGCAGTTCGGCCAGCAGGTGCTCCCCCGTGAGGCGCGTGAAACCGACGACGACGGCGTTGAGATAGTCAGGCTGCTCGACGCCACCGACCGGGTCGGTCTCGACGAGCGGCGACACGTGCACGACGTCGAGACCGTCGAGAGCGCGCAGCGATTCCAGCGCAGAACGCATGGTCGCCACCCGACGCCCGAGGTTCGTTCCCATCGCAATGACGACCGCACGACGTCGCTCGCGGCGCACCGACACAGCGGGCCCGGCCATGACGCCCGTCGTCGGCGTGAAGGGCACCCCAGCGGGCGCGTGCGGCTTGCGCACCGTCACGCCCACGGCCTCGACGAACGCCCACTCGAGGCAGGCGTCGGCGATGCGCTCGGCGAGAGTTTCGATGAGGTCGACGGGCTCTCCGCTGGCTACCTCGACGACGCGCGCCGCGACGTCGGCGTACGACAGCGAGGCGGTGAGGTCGTCGCTACGCCCCGCGGGCGCCAAGTCGGCTTCGAGCGAAAGGTCGACGACGAACGGCTGCGGGATCTGCTTCTCGAAGTCGAGCACGCCGTGGCGTGCGCTGATCGCGAGCCCCGTGAGTGTGATCGTGTCGCTCATCGCCCTACCTTCCGTGCGTCTTCGTCATGCCAGTGATCGCGCTGAGCCGCGGCTCGACGAGCGGCCCAGAACGCCAATCTGCCCTGCCGCGACCGCGACGTCGAGGGCGGCGAGCGTCGAGGGAACGTCATGGACGCGCACACCCCACGCGCCGTGCTGGGCTGCCAGCAGGCTGGTCGCGGCCGTCGCGGCGTCACGCTCCGCAGGCTGGACGGCGCCGTCCTCAGTCACCAGCGCCAGCGAGCGCCCGACACGTCCGAGGAACGTCTTGCGCGACGTGCCCCACAGCACCGGCAGGCCGAGTACGTCGAACTCCCCCATGCGCGAGAGCAGCTCCCAGTTCTGCTCGCCCGTCTTCGCGAACCCGAAACCGGGATCGACGACGAGCTTCTCGCGGGCCACCCCTGCGTCGAGCAGCGTCTCGACGCTCGTTGTCAGCTCCGCGACGACGTCGGCGACGATGTCGGCGTAGACGGTGCGCTGCTGCATGTCGACCGAGTGCCCCCGCCAGTGCATCGCGACGAACGCCGCCCCGGCCTGCACGGCCACACTCGGCATCGCGGCGTCGGCCAGGGCCCCGCTCACGTCGTTGATGACGGCGGCACCCGCCTCCACGGCGGCCTCCGCCACACTCGCGCGCATCGTGTCGACGCTGACGCACGCGCCCGCGGCGGCCAGTTCACGCACGACGGGAACGACCCGGCGCAGTTCCTCGTCCTCGTCGGGGCGCTTCGCGCCGGGGCGCGTCGACTCACCGCCGACATCAAGGATGTCCGCGCCCTGCTCGAGCAGTTCCTGCCCGTGCGCCACGGCGGCCGCGGTGTCGAACCAGCGCCCGCCGTCGCTGAACGAATCGGGCGTCACGTTGACGACACCCATGACGAGCGGGCGCCCGGACGCACCCGGTCGTGGCAACGAGGACATCGTCGTCACTTGCCCATGAGGAGGCTCATTGCCTCAGCGCGCGTGGCCGTGTTGCGCAGCTGCCCGCGCACCGCGGACGTGATGGTGCGCGCACCCGGCTTACGGATGCCGCGCATCGACATGCACAGGTGCTCGGCCTCGATGACGACGATGACGCCCTGCGCGTCGAGGTGCTCGACGAGGGCGTCCGCGATCTGCGTCGTGAGGCGCTCCTGCACCTGCGGACGCTTGGCGTACACGTCGACGAGGCGCGCGAGCTTCGACAAGCCCGTCACGCGCCCGGAGGCCGACGGGATGTAGCCGACGTGCGCGACGCCGTGGAACGGCACGAGGTGGTGCTCGCACGTGGAGTAGACCTCGATGTCCCGCACGAGGATGAGCTCCTCGTGTTCGACGTCGAACGTCTTGTCGAGCACGTCGGCCGGTGTCTGACGCAGGCCGACGAAGGTCTCCGCGTAGGCTCGGGCCACCCGGGCTGGGGTGTCGAGCAGACCCTCACGATCCGGGTCCTCACCGACGGCGGTGAGGATCTCCCGAACCGCAGCCTCGATCCGCGGAAGGTCGACCTCGCCGCTCGGCACGGCGTTCGTGTCAGCCAAGACCCGGATCCGTGTCCGTGGGCCCCTGCGTTCCGGGGCCGGCCGGCGGCTGCGGCGGGTAGAGGGTGACCTCGTCCTTGGGCTCGTTGTCGTCGATGTTCTTGCCCGCCGCGAGCGCACGCTCCTCGGCAGGCGTCATGACCGGGCCACGGGTGCTCACGTGACGGTCGGCGCTCGAGAGCCACACGTCGCGCTTCGGCTCCTTGCGGACGTTCGCGAAGATCTCGGCGAGACGCTCGGCCTCGAGGGTCTCCTTCTCGAGCAGTTCGAGTACGAGCGCGTCGAGGATGTCGCGGTTGTTGCCCAGAGCGCGCCACGCCTCGTCGTGCGCCGCCTCGATGAGCTTGCGGACCTCACGGTCGATGACCGAAGCGATGTCCTCGGAGTACTCGCGGTTGTTGCCGCCCATGTCGCGACCGAGGAAGACCTCACCGCCGGAGTTGCCGAGGTGCACCGCGCCGACGTTCTCGCTCATGCCGAACTGCGTGACCATCTTGCGGGCAATGCTCGTGGCCTTCTCGATGTCGTTGCTCGCACCGGTGGACGGGTCGTGGAAGACCATCTCCTCGGCGACGCGACCGCCGAGTGCGTAGGCGAGCTGGTCGAGCAGCTCGTTGCGCGTCGTCGAGTACTTGTCGTCGGTGGGCAGCACCATCGTGTAACCGAGGGCGCGGCCACGCGGCATGATCGTGATCTTGCTGACCGGGTCGGTGTTGTTCATCGCCGCAGCGACGAGCGCATGTCCACCCTCGTGGTACGCGGTGACCTTGCGCTCCTTGGCGCTCATCGGGCGCGACTTCTTCTGCGGGCCGGCCATGACGCGGTCGATGGCCTCGTCGAGTGCCTCGTTCGTGATGATCGTGCCGTTCGTGCGCGCCGTGAGCAGCGCGGCCTCGTTGAGCACGTTCTCGAGCTCCGCACCGGAGAAGCCCGGCGTACGGCGTGCGACCGACATGAGGTCGACGTCCTTGGCCATCGGCTTGCCTTGTGCGTGCACCTGCAGGATGTGGTGGCGCCCGCCCATGTCGGGGGCCTCGACGGCGATCTGACGGTCGAAGCGGCCCGGGCGCAGCAGCGCCGGGTCGAGAATATCGGGGCGGTTCGTCGCGGCGATGAGGATGACGCGCGTGCGGTCGTCGAAGCCGTCCATCTCGACGAGGAGCTGGTTGAGCGTCTGCTCGCGCTCGTCGTGGCCACCGCCGAGGCCGGCGCCACGGTGACGACCGACGGCGTCGATCTCGTCGACGAAGATGATCGCGGGCGAGTTCTCCTTGGCCTGCGTGAACAGGTCACGCACACGGCTCGCACCGACACCGACGAACATCTCGACGAAGTCGGAGCCGGAGATCGTGTAGAACGGCACGTTGGCCTCACCGGCAACGGCGCGCGCGAGAAGCGTCTTACCCGTTCCGGGAGGACCGTAGAGCAGCACACCGCGCGGAATCTTGGCGCCGATGCGCTCGTACTTCTCCGGGTCGGCGAGGAAGTCCTTGATCTCCTTGAGTTCCTCGACGGCCTCGTCGGCACCGGCGACGTCGGCGAACTTCGTCGTCGGCATGTCCTTGCTGTGCAGCTTGGCCTTCGACTTGCCGAACTGCATCACCTTGGAGCCGCCGCCCTGCGCCTGGCTCATGAAGAACCAGAACAGACCGACGAGCAGCAGGATGGGCAGCAGGTTCATCAGCAGGCTGACGAAGATGCCCTGGCGCTGCGGGTCGTCGGTGAAGCCCTTGGGCGGCTGGTGGGCGTTGAGCGCGTTGACGATCTGCTCGCCACGAGCGTCGACGTAGTCGGCCTCGACCCGCTCGACGCCCTTGAGGCTGCCGATGTCCTGCTTCTGCTTCAGCGTGAGGCTGACGCTGTCGGGCGTCACCTTGGCGCTTTCGACCTTGTCGCTGTCGATGAGCGACACAGCCTGGGACGTGTCGATGCGCGAGTACCCGCCGATGTTGCTCGCCATGTAGAAGAGCAGGGCAGCACCGAGCGCCACGATCATCCACAGGCCGGGGGCCCGGAGGAGCTTCTTACCGTTCATGTGATGCGGGGCGGGCCCCGATCCTCTCGTCGAGAATGCGTGTCAACACGTCGTCAACGTGTGGTGTGCGCCGGTTGTTCCGAACATGCGCACACCGATGCCGGCGGACGGGTCGATCGGATGCGCAGGTCAGGAGTAGACGTGCGGGGCGAGCGTGCCGATGTCGCGCAGGTTGCGGTACTTCTCGTCGAAGTCGAGGCCGTAGCCGACGACGAAGGCGTTCGGGATCTCGAAACCGACGTACTTGCAGTCGATCTCGACCTTCGCGGCCTCCGGCTTGCGCAACAGCGTGCAGATCTCGACGGACGCGGGGCTGCGCGACTCGAGGTTGCTGCGGATCCAGCTCAGCGTCAGGCCCGAGTCGATGATGTCCTCGACGATGAGCACGTGCTTGTTCGTGATGTCGGTGTCGAGGTCTTTGAGGATGCGCACGACCCCGGAACTCTTCGTGCCGGAACCGTAGGAGCTGACGGCCATCCAGTCCATGGGAACGCTGCCCGGAAGGGCGCGCATGAGGTCGGCCATGACGAGGATCGCGCCCTTGAGCACGCCGACGAGCAGAACGTCCTTGCCCTCGTAGTCACGCCAGATGTCCTGGGCGAGTTCGTCCAGACGCTGGTGAATCTGCTCCTCGGTGAACAGCACGTTCTCGAGGTCGTTTCCCATGTGGGAAGAGTCCATCGAAGGCTCCTTGTGCTCGTGGCGACTCATGCTCGATGCGGGCACGCCCACGTGGCGTGCTCCAGTCATTGTCCGACATTGCGCGGGCCGATGACGACCTCGCCCCCGATTCGGCTGACGACGACGTTGCCGGGCACGTCGATCGGGCCCTGACCGTGCCAGGCGACGAGCAGTCGCTCGACGTCGGCGAGGTGATGTTGAGCGAGCTCACTCGAGCGTGCACCGTGCAGCACGAGCAACCGACGCAGGGCACGGATGCGCAGCGCGGGGTCGAGTGTGCCGAGCGCTTCGACCGGCCAGTGGGCAGGCCACTGCGTCTCGTCCGGGGTTCCCGTGAGACGGGTGAGGGCCTCGTCGGTGAGGCGGGTGAGCAGGTCGGCGTCACGACCGGCCGCGGCCGCGCTCCGGAAGAGACTGCGGCGCAGCGTCGGGGCGTCGATGTCGCGTTCGAGCAGGCCGAGTGCTCGCCGGGCCCGGACGCGTGCGTAGCGCAGGTCGTCGTTGTGGGGGTCGTGCCACGGCTCGAGATCGAGTGCCACGCAGGCCGCTTCCGTGTGTTCCCGGGTGACAGGGCCGCCGGGCACGACGTCGGAGCCGAGGAGGAAGGGGCGCAGCAGACCGTCACGGTCGGGGCGCATGCCGGCGAGGGCGGTGGTTCCGCTGCCCCGCAACAGCGCAAGAAGCACCTGTTCGGCTTGGTCGTCGGCCGTGTGAGCAAGGACGACGCGCGCGGCACCGACCTCGTCGGCCACGCTCAGGAGCGCCTCGTGACGAGCGATGCGGGCGGCGGCTTCGGGCCCGTCAGCGGACAATGCGTCGACCTCGACCCGCACGACACGCACCCGCTCCGGCGCGTACCCGAGCTGCTCGGTGCACGCGTTCGCCGCTCGAGCGGCGACCTCGGCCGAAGCCTTCTGCAGCCCGTGATCGACGATGACGACGTCGACCTCGACGTCCTGCTTGGGCGCCTCGAATGCGAGCGCCGCTGCCAGCGCAAGGGAGTCGGCTCCCCCGCTCACGCCCACGACGACGCGCGGCACTCCGTGGCGCGGGTTGTGACGCGCGAAAGCACGCCGCAGCCCGTGACGAACGGCGAGGCGCGTCAGCGCGACAGCGGGATGGGGGCCGGGCATGGAAGCTGACCTACTTGAACAGGGAGCCGTGGACGCGCTCGACCCACAGCTGCGGGCGCTGGATCTCCGCGGGCGTCGGCAGGTTGACCGGTTCCGCCCAGACAGCGTTGAAACCCTCGACCCCGACCTTGCTCTGCACCGATCGCACGAACGCCGCACCGTCCTTGTACTGACGCATCTTCGCTTCGAGTCCCATGAGGCGGCGCAGCAGGCGATCGACATTGCCGAGGCCGTCACGACGCTCACCGAACCGGGCGCGGATGGTCTCGACGCTCGGCACGACCTGCGGACCCACGTCGTCCATGACGACGTCGGCGTGCCCCTCGAGCAACGACATGACGGCCGTCAGCTGGGCCATACGTTCACGCTGCTCCGGCGTGGCGAACAGATCCGTGAGGCCCATCGAGCCCTCGCGGAAAACCTCGGGCAGCCGATTGGCCATCTCGCCGACACGCTCGGCCATCTCCTCGGGCGTGGGCGCCATCTCGACGAGGAGATCGCGGGCTCCGCTCACGACGTGCTCGCGCAGCCACGGCACGGCCGTGAACTGAACCCGGTGGGTCTCTTCGTGCAGACACACCCAGAGACGGAAGTCGTGGGGGTCGACATCGAGTTCGCGTTCCACCGCGACGACGTTCGGGGCCACGAGCATGAGTGACGGCGTGCCACCCGGTGCAATGTCGTACTGGCCGAGCACCTTGCTCGACATGAACGCCATGAGGCCGCCGAGTTCGCCGCCACTGACCTTCGCCGTCACCGCGCGGGAAACCGGTCCGGCGAGGCGCTTGGCCGTGATCTTGTCGACGACCGGCGCCAGCATGCCCTCGAGCGAGACGACATTGACGTCGATCCACGTGGCCCTGTCGACGATGCGCACCGGCCCCAGGTCACCATCTGTGCCGAGCTGCGCCGTTTCGGCGACCGGATCGTGCGCACGCACGGCAGCGTCACGCAGCTCGGCAACGACCTCGGCCATCTCGTTCGCCTCGAGCCGGGGCCCTGCCGTACTCAGTCGGCGGCCCGACGATCGCGCGAATCGCCAGTCGATGTAGGTGCGGTCTGCCATGAATCTCAGGCTAGCGCCAACCCCCGACACCCCCGGAATCACACAGGTTTCCGGTCTGTGTCGATCGATTGTGGGAAAGAAGATCGTCAATCGGCGGAACCTCGACGGAGGTGATCCACGTCTCACTCCTGTAGCCGACGCACAAGGCGCCGCTCCCAACCCAAGGAGTCATCATGTTCCGCACATCGCGCATGGCCCCCACCGTCGCTGCCGCGTCCGCCATGGGAATCATGGCCCTCGCCGCTCCGGCTCACGCAGGTACGAACGTTCCCGGCATCAACGTGGAAGTCACCACGAAGGTCAGCGGAAACACCGTCACCCTCACCTACCTCGGCGAGGGCTCCCAGTTCATGAAGATGGCCGACGGCAAGGCCTACTCGGACGGTGAGTCCGCGGGCTTCGACATCGATTACGGCGACGGTACGCCGGTCACCGGAGGCGACGGCATGGGCGGCTCGACCTGCGCTTCGTCCGGTGAGACGACCACGTTCAAGGACAAGGTCACGGGCCTCAAGCACACCTACGCGAAGCCGGGAACGCACACGATCACGGTCACCGGCTACTACTGCGGCACCACGGGCAACGACGGGTTGACGAAGAAGTACAAGGTCACCGTCGGAGCCGACGGTACGACGACGACCACGCCGGCCAAGGTCGGCGTGACCCCGCACATCCGCTACACCGTCAAGGGCAACACCGCGACGCTCACGCCCTACCTCACCGGCACCCAGCACGAGATGCTCATCGGGGGAAAGCGCGAACGAGTGGCCCTGCCCATGAGCTTCAACCTGGTGGCGCCCAAGGGTGCGACCCAGATCACCGGCAATGCGGCGGGTGACAGCGGCGTTGCCGCCTGCACGACATCGGGTTCGGTGCCGGTGAACACGTCGGCGCTGACCGGTGACCCCGCCACCTTCCGCTTCGCCGGCCCGGGCACCTACAAGGTGACGCTGAACGCCACCGTCTGCACCGGCGGCGCCGGTCAGCAGATCAGCAGATCAGTCAACGTGACGATCCCCGGTGCCACGAACGGCGGCTCGACCACGACGCCGCAGGCCCCCACGGGTTCGACGCCGACGAAGTCGGGCGCTGCCCCCGCGCAGGGTTCCGCGCCGAAGGCCTCGGAGGGCCCGAAGGTGAACACCGACTACAACGACGGTGACAACTCGACGGTCTGGGGCGTCGGCGCCCTCGCCGGAGCCGGTCTCATCGGAGCCGGAGCCTTCGCCACTCGCCGCCGCCGCGGCTGACCCTCGCCTCGAGGGCCACGCATGAACGGCCGTCGATCACTTCAATGTCGTCAACTGGGCGACGAGGTGGTCGACGGCCGTTTTCGCGCCCACCGGCCCCTCGGGGAAGTCACCGTTCGTCGTCACGGCGAAGACGAGACGGTGACCACCGACCGTACGCAGTTCACCGGCCAGCGACGAGACGCCCGTCAACGAGCCCGTCTTCGCATGCACGAGGCCTGCGCCGGCCTCGGACTCGGTACGCGTGTAGCGGTCGTGCAGCGTTCCGTTCCACGCCGACACGGGCAGCCGCGAGACGACCTCCGCGTACTTCGCGTCCTTGCCGCTCGTGGCTCGCGACAGGATGTCGCCGATGATGCGCACCGGCAGCGTCGTCCCCTTGGAGAGACCGCTCGCGTCGGCGAGCTTCATGCCGGAGACGTCGACACCCTCGTCCTTCAACTTCTTCGTCACCCAGGTTCCGACAACCGTGCTGTCGCCGTGGACTCCTTCGGCTGCCGCGGCCTGGCGCGCGAGGGATTCGGTCATCGCGTTGTCCGAGTCCTGCAGTGCGAGCCCGAGCAGGTCGAGCACAGGAGCCGATTCCACGGACGCGAGCTCCGTGCCGCCCGTCGCGGTCTTCACGTTCGTGCCGTAGGTGGCCTTGATGCCGCGCTTCGCGAGTTCACGCGTGAACGCGTCGGCGGCGTTCTTCGTCGGGTCGGCCACGGCCGGCGTGCGGTTGTCGGCGCGGTCGTCCGCGAGCGCGAGCGTGGAGATGCGGGCGGTGAACCCGTAGGAGAGGAAGCCTTCCTCCCACCCCTTCGCCGTGTCGGGGCCGTCGGCGTAGGAGGTGTTCGTGTCGAGGGTGACCGACGTCAGGCCGCGCTTCTTCAGCTGCGCCGCCGTCGACGCAGCGAGATCGCCGAGCCCCGCGTGCCCTGCGATCTTGGAGCCGTCGCCCGCACCCGGCGCGAGAACCATGTCGCCGCCGCCGACGAGCGTCAGGGTCGTCCCGCTCAGTGTGGTGCGGGTCTTCAGCCCCTTCTCGAGTGGAAGGTCGCTGTGAGCGACGGCGAACGCCGACGCCAGCTTCGTCACGGACGCGGGCGTCGTCGCCTTGTTCGAATCGTGCTCGTAGAGAACCTCACCCGTGTCGGCGTCCCGCACCGTGACGGCCGTCGTCGGCCCCAACCACGTGCTCTTGAGGGACGTCTCGACGCTCCTCTTGACTGCATCGGCCGACGGCGCCGGGCCGTTCGCGGCGGTGGGCAGCGCAGGCGCCGACGAGACGCCGCGCACAGGCTCGTACGTCGTGCCCTCGTGGGTGACGGTGCGCGGTTCGTTGCCACGCTCGAGAGTGAGGACGCCAGGCGCCACATCGAAGGCGTCCAGAGTGGCGTACCCGCCGAGAAGTGCGACGACGAGCCCAGCGCTCGCCCACTTCTTCGCCGACATCGACACCCTCGTTTCCCATTCGCCGTCCCAGTACGGAACACTGAGCAGGGACTATTACACCAGCTATCGGAGGGCCACGAACCATGGAGTTCGACGTCACCATCGAGATTCCGCGCGGCACGCGCAACAAGTACGAGATCGACCACGAGACCGGTCGCATCCGTCTGGACCGCATCCTCTTCACGGCGATGCACTACCCGGCCGACTACGGCTACATCGAGGACACCCTCGGTGAGGACGGCGACCCGCTGGACGCGCTGCTGCTCATTGACGAGCCCACGTTCCCCGGCTGTGTCGTGCGTGCGCGCTCGATCGGCGTCTTCAAGATGATCGACGAGGCCGGTGGCGACGACAAGATCCTGTGCGTGCCCGCGGGTGACCCGCGTCAGGACCACGTCACGGACATCAAGGACATCTCGGACTTCACGCTCAGCGAGATGCAGCACTTCTTCGAGACCTACAAGGCGCTCGAGCCGGGCAAGTCCGTCGAGGAGGGCTCGCACTGGGTCGGTTCCGACGAGGCTGCCAAGACGGTCGAGGACGCTCTCGAGCGCGCCAAGGCCGAGGGCATGACGACGGCCCGCTGGGCGATGCCAGGTCACGGCGCCCACGAGACCGAGCGCTCGATCGACAAGGCACCCGGCGACAGCCAGGCGGACAAGCCGGAGGCCTGACCCGCCGTCTTCGCTGCACCGACGACGCGGGGTGCCCCTCATCGATGAGGGGCACCCCGCGTCGCTCGTTGGGGCGCGCATGGCCCGACGGGGCCGATCCGGATTGGCCGCCCGACATCTCTTGCGCCTCAACCCTTCCCCCGTCACCGAAGATCCGTAGCCTTCAGGTATGGGGAGAACGACACGCAGCATCATCATGTCCACGGCCGTCCTCGCACTGACGGTCGCCTGCACTTCGGGCGACGGCGCGGATACCGTTCGCTCCGGTGACGGCACGAACACATCATCGGAGACGAACACCTCGGCGTCATCGTCGAGCGCGGGCCTGACGCACGGCGAGGTCGTCCACGTCGGCGGCTCGGGCGACATCCTCGTCCACACGCCGGTGCGTGATCGAGCCAAGGCCAACGCGGGCGGCTCAGGGTACGACTTCGACCCGATGTTCGCCGCCGTGAAGAAGCCGATCAGCGAGCTCGACCTCGCGCTCTGTCACATGGAAACGCCGCTCTCGACCGACAACACCAACCTGTCCGTCCCGGCCACGCTGTCGTTCAACGTGCCGCACGAGGTCGCGGGTTCGCTCAAGCGCGCCGGGTTCGACGGGTGCGACCGCGTCGGCAACCACGTCGTCGACCGCGGCCTCGCCGGCGTCGCGTCGACGAAGAAGGTTCTCGACGACGCGGGGCTGAAGAACCAGGGGCCCTCGCCCCATACGACGGACACCCAGAAGCCGGTGATCCACGACGTCAAGGGCCTCAAGGTGGCTCATCTCGCGTACTCGTACACGACGGGCAACGAGGCAGCGTCCAACACGAACGTGCCGCCGGACATGCCCTGGTTCAAGTACTGGCAGTTCCCGATCGTCAAGGCCGAAGGCATCCGCGCAGACGCCCGCAAGGCAAAGGCGGCAGGCGCGGACGCCGTCGTGCTGAGCATGCACTGGGGGCCGGAGTACAGCTCCGAGGCGAGCCCTGAGCAGCGGGAGCTGGCGAAGAAGCTCCTCGACTCCCCCGATGTCGACCTCATCCTCGGCACGCATGTTCACGTCGCCCAACCCTGCGAGAAGATCAACGGCAAGTACGTCGTCTACGGCATGGGCAACTTCATCAGCAACCAGAGCCACGACCAGAACCCGGACCTCAAGCCCGCGACCCAGGACGGCATGATCGTCGACGTCGCCTTCAGCCGCGGCTCGGACGGCAAGCTCGCGCAGAAGCTCACCTACCAGCCCACGCACGTCCACCTCGGCGACTACGAGATCCAGCTCGCCACGCCGACGCAGAACGCCGAGGCGTACAAGCGCGTCACGTCGACGATGTCGGCCCTGCCGAGCTGTGACGCGAAGCCCGCGAGCTGAGCCGGCAGGTCACCGGGGCCAGATCCTTACCCACGCTATGGAATGCACCGACGGCGAGCACCCGCTCGCCTTACATTGAGCGGGTGAGCAGCGCCGACCACCGCGAACCCGAGATCACCGCGAGACACTCGCGGCTGGCGATCACCGGTGTCGGCGTGCTCGGGACGCTCGGCGTCGCTCTCGTCTCGATCAACCTGCGCCCCGGGGCCGCCTCCGTCGGACCGGTCCTCGAGGAGGTGCGTGACGACGTCGGGCTCAGCGCCACCGTCGCGGGGCTCATGACGGCTCTGCCCTGCCTGTGCTTCGGCCTCGTCGGCGCGCTCGCCGTCACGCTGGCCAAGCGCATCGGCGTGACGGCGGGTGTCGCTGCGGGCCTCGTCGCCATCACGACCGGCCTCCTTCTGCGTTCCCTCACGGGCAACGGCGTCGGTTTCCTCCTGTTGTCGACGCTCGCGCTCGCCGGCATGGCCCTCGGCAACATCCTCGCGCCGGCCTGGATCAAGCGGCATTCGAGCGACGGCGGCACCCGCGGCATGACGATCTACAGCACCGGCCTGGCGATCGGCGGCTCGCTCGGCTCGCTTTTCGCCGCGCCCGTCGCCCAGAGCGCGCCCGGCGGGTGGCGAGGATCCCTGGCGCTGTGGGGCTTCGTCGCGGGCATCGCCGTCATCCCCTGGCTGGCCCTGACCGGGCGCGAGCGACGAACGTTCGCCCATCACACCGTGCCGCCGGCGGCGCCCCCGGTCCGCCTGCGAGCCTCGCGCACCGCCGTCTTGATGTGCGTGTACTTCGGGATGCAGTCCATGAATGCCTACGTCCAGTTCGGGTGGCTTCCGCAGGTGTGGCGTGACGCCGGCCTGTCGAACGTCGAAGCGGGATCCTGGCTCGCGCTCATCGCCTCGCTCGGCATTTTCGGCGGGCTCATCATGCCCAGCGTCGTCAACCGACGTGGACTCATGACGGTGATGGTGCTCGTTCTCGGCGCGCTCCTGTTGGGCGGCTACTTCGGGCTGCTCCTCGCACCGGCCAGCATCCCGTGGCTGTGGGCGCTCATGCTCGGCATCTCCGGGTGGAGCTTCCCCGGTGCCATCGCCATGATCACCGCACGCACCCGCAATCCGCGCATCACCGCCCAGGTGAGCGGCTTCGTCCAGCCCATCGGGTACGTCATCGCCGGCGTCGGGCCCGTGGCTGTGGGAATCGTGCACGAACTCGTCGGCGGATGGACCCTCGTCCTGCTGCTCCTCATGGGGACCGGCGTCATCATGACCGCCGCCGGACTGGTGCTCGCCCGTTCGGGATACGTCGACGACGAGCTCGCCTGAGTCTCTGCGGCCGACGTGGGTCCGCGCCGATGGCGGGTCAGGCGCCCGTGCGTCGCCGCCTGCTCGGGACGCCCGCACGCAGGTGGGCGTAGGCGTCATCGGCGAGGACGACGGCATGCGTGCGACGCCGCGAGCGCCACATCATCGCGAGGCCGAAGGCCCAGACGAGATACTGCACGCTCATCGCTGCGCGGAAGGAGCCCGCGTCGTACGTAGCCGGGCCGCCCGGGGCGACGTGGTCGAGCACGACCCCGATGAGCAGGATGCACGTCACGGAGGCGACGTATCCCCCGACGTTGACGATGCCGTTGGCACTGCCGAGGCGGGTGGGCGCGTTGAAGGAGCGGGCCATGTCGAAGCCGACCATGGAGCCCGGCCCGCCGAGCGACACGGCGATGCACAGCAGGACGAGCAGCCACAGCGGCGCCCGCCCGGGCCACGCGAGCACGACGCTCCACAGCGCGATGATGACGCCGATGAGCGTCATGACGACGACGGAGCGACGGTGTGGCATTCGCGCCGTGTACATGCCCAGCACCGGACTCGCCACGATGATCGTCACGACCATGAGGGACAGCAATGTGCTCGCCGTCGCCTCGGACAGGCCCTGACCCTTCGTGAGGAACGGGAAACCCCACAGGAGGACGAACACGTTCATCGCGAACTGTGCGGTGAAGTGGGTCCACAGGCCCAGGCGTGTGCCCGGCTCGCGCCAGACCTCGCCGAGCACCCGGGCAACCGCCCGCAGCCTGACGGTGTCGCGCCGTTTGTCGAGGTTCGGGCTGTCGACGACGACGAACCACATGACGAGGCCGAGCACGAGACCCAGGGCAGCGGCGATGAGGTAGGTCCGCTCCCACCCCAGTGCGTGGAGCGCCGCGGCGAGCGGACCCGCCGCGAGCAACGCACCGATCTGGCCGGCGAAACCGGTGATCTGGGTGACGAGCGGCGCTCGCATCGGCGGGAACCACAGCGCGGCGATGCGCAGGACGCAGACGAAGATCATCGCGTCGCCCATGCCGACGAGGACGCGGGCGCCCAACCCTGCCGCGAAGGTGTGAGCGAAGGCGAACCAGGCCTGCCCGGCCGTCATCGTCAGGGCACCGGCGGCCAGGAGGATGCGTGAGCCGTACTGGTCGAGCGCGGCCCCGACGGGCACCTGCATCGCCGCGTAGACGAGCAGTTGGACCATGGCGAAGGTCGCGAGCTGCGAGGAGCTGATGCCGAACCGCTCGGCCGCCATGATGCCCGCCACCCCGAGCGATGTGCGGTGGAAGACAGCGAGCACGTACACGGCGACAGCCGCTCCCCAGATCGCCCACGCGCGTCGGCCGCCGAGCGGTGCGAGGAGGCGGGGTTCGGGGGCGGGTGCGGGCGTGCTCGTCATGACGCCTCTACTTTAGTTCGCCTTCCGATATTCTCGCGTCAGTGTCTCAGCGCGCCCGATGCGCCCGCACGCGGTGGATCGGGTGGAACGAGGCCACCCCGCGTGTGCCCGGTTCGGCATATGCCCGACGACCGATGGGATGACGATGGCCTCCGAGCGCAGCAACGCGCCCTCCTCGACCTCCGGGGCGGCCGCCGTCGAGACGCCGAAGCAGCGTCGCGCCGCACTCGTGGCGGTGACGGCCCTGCCGATCGTCGTCGTCATCGCAGGCGCGTGGGGCTACACCCAGCCCGGCCTTTTCACGCCGCACGCCACATGGGTGCCGTACCTGCTCGGCGTCGTGATGTTCACGATGGGTCTCACGCTCACACCACACGACTTCGCCGCCGTCATGCGCCGCCCCTGGGCCGTGCTCATCGGGCTGGTGGCCCACTACGTCATCATGCCGGGAGCCGGGTGGGTCATCGCGCACGCGCTCGCGCTCTCACCGGAGCTGGCCGTGGGTCTCATCCTCGTCGGATGTGCGCCGAGCGGCACGGCGTCGAACGTCATGACGTTCCTGTCGAAGGGCGACGTCGCGCTCGGTGTGTCGGTGGCCACCGTCTCGACACTTGTGGCACCCGTCGTCACGCCTGCACTGACGGCGCTGCTCGCCGGGTCGTACCTCCACGTCGACGCAGGCTCGATGATGGTGGACATCGTCAAGACGGTGCTCGTGCCGATCGTGCTCGGCGTCGTCGTCCGTCTCGTCATCAAGGACGCCGGCGTGCGCGCCATCGCTCCGGCCCTGCCGTGGGTGAGCGCCGTCGTCATCGCCTGGATCGTCGCGATCGTCGTTGCAGGAAGCGCCGGCAAGCTCGCCTCCGTCGGCGGCATCGTGTTCCTCGCGGTCGTGTTGCACAACGGCTTCGGGCTCGGCCTGGGCTACCTCGCAGCGCGCTTCGCGGGCCTCGACGCGAAGGCCCGCCGCGCGCTCGCCTTCGAGGTGGGCATGCAGAACTCCGGCCTTGCCGCGACGCTGGCGAAGGTGCACTTCTCCCCGCTCGCCGCGCTGCCGTCGGCCGTGTTCTCCGTGTGGCACAACGTCTCGGGCGCCGTGCTCGCCGCGTGGTTCGCGCGCCGGCCGGTGCGCGACTGAGCACCCCGACCGTGATGTGAGTCGTGGCTCGTTCTGTGAGCTGCGCTGGTCACCGGACGGACCGGAGCTCACACACCGGGCCATGGCCGACGTGATTCACCTCACGTGTACTCGCCCGTAACCCATACCGGCTTTGGCAAGGTGCCGAGCATGAGCGAGAACGTTGCCACCACCCGCTATCGTCAGGCCCGGGACGAGCTGCTGGCCCTTCGCGGCAAGCACGACGAAACCGTCGCCTCGTTCACGTGGCCCGACCTGGGTGAGCGCTTCAACTGGGCGCACGACTGGTTCGACGTCGTCGCGCGCGGCAACGACGCGAAGGCACTCGTCATCCTCGAGGAAGACGGCTCGTCGCAGGAGGCGACGTTCGACGAGATGGCGCGCCGCTCCGATGCCATCGGGACGTGGCTCGCCGAACGAGGCGTACGCCGCGGCGACCCCGTCATCGTCATGCTCGCCAACCAGGTCGAGCTGTGGGACGTCATGCTCGCCACGATGAAGCTCGGCGCCATCATCATGCCGACGACGACGGCCGTCGGGCCGAACGATCTCGTCGACCGCATCGAGCGCGGCGGCGTCAAGCACGTCATCGCGAACGCTGCGGACACCGACAAGTTCTCCTCCGTGCCCGGCACGTACACGCGCATCTCCGTCGGCGAAAGCGACGGCTGGCAGGACATGCGCGCCGCCTACGCGAACGTCGAGGGCGCCACCCCGCTCGAGCACCCGGGCACCGCGCCGAGCGACCCGCTGCTCTACTACTTCACGTCCGGCACGACGAGCCGGCCGAAGCTCGTCGAGCACACGCAGTCGTCGTACCCGCTGGGTCACCTGTCGACGATGTACTGGCTCGGTCTCGAACCGGGCGACGTGCACCTCAACATCTCCAGTCCGGGGTGGGCCAAGCACGCGTGGTCGTGCTTCTTCGCGCCGTGGATCGCGGAGGCGACGATCTTCGTCTACAACTACACGCGCTTCTCCCCCGGCGCCCTGCTGGAGCAGCTGCGCAGCCGCGAGGTGACGACGTTCTGCGCGCCTCCCACGGTGTGGCGCATGCTCATCAACGCCGACCTCTCGGGCGGCAAGGGATCGCTGCGCGAACTCATCGGCGCGGGCGAGCCGCTCAACCCGGAGGTCATCTCCCGCGTCGAGAAGGCGTGGGGTCTCACGATCCGCGACGGCTACGGCCAGACCGAGATGACGGCGTCCGTCGGCAACACCCCCGGCTCCACGGTGAAGCCGGGGTCCATGGGTCGGGCGCTGCCGGGCATCCCGGTCGTCATCGTCGACCCGATGACGGGTGAGCGCGTCGAGGGCGCCGGCGAGGGCGAGATCTGCCTCGACCTGTCCGACCGGCCGCTCTCGCTCATGACCGGCTACCTCGGCGACGAGAAGCGCAACGCCGAGGCGATGGAGGGCGGTTTCTACCACACGGGTGATGTGGCGACGATCGACGACGAGGGCTACATCAGCTACGTCGGGCGCACCGACGACGTGTTCAAGGCGAGCGACTACAAGATCAGCCCGTTCGAGTTGGAGTCGGTGCTCATCGAACACCCGGCCGTCGCCGAGGCAGCCATCGTGCCGGCCCCCGACGCCGTCCGCCTCGCCGTACCGAAGGCTTACCTCGTCCTCGTCGACGGGCAGGAGGGTGACGAGGCCACGGCGGAGAGCATCTTCGCGTTCGCGCGCGAGCGCCTGGCGCCGTGGCAACGCGTGCGTCGCCTCGAGTTCGCCGAACTGCCGAAGACGATCTCGGGCAAGATCCGACGCGTCGAACTACGCGGCCGCGAGAACGAGCTGGCCGACGCCCACGAGCGGCCCGAGGGCGAGTTCCGCGACGAGGACTTCCCCAGCCTGCGCGGCTGACGGCGCTGCGGCGACCCTTCCCCCGGGCCACGGATGACGGCTCGGGGAAGGGTCGCTTTATGCCCGGCGCCGACTGAGGTGCCAACGCGCCACATGACGAGACCCATCACACACAAATCGCACTATCCGCCGAACGAAACGTTCGCTAAAGTGAACACATGGCCTACCTGAGCGAACGCGTCGGAGCGCAGATCAAGCTGCGCCGCGAGCAGCGAGGGTTCTCCCTCACCGAGCTCGCGCGACGAGCTGATCTCGGCAAGGGCACCCTGTCGAATCTCGAGGCGGGGCGCGGCAACCCGACGCTCGATACGCTCGACGCCCTGGCGCGAGCCCTCGGCATCCCGCTCACCGACCTGCTCACGGTTCAGCCCACCGGCCAGGCCACCGTCGTGCGCGCCGAACCCGCACCACACGACGAGTTCACCCGTCAGTTCCTCGCGCGCGTCGGCGGAGGCCGCAGCCTCGAGATCTGGCGTCTGCACATGCCGCCCGGCGACGTCTTCGACGGCGTTCCGCACACTCCCGGCACGGTCGAACACATCATCCTCGTGAGCGGCTCGCTGCGGGCCGGCCCCACGGACGCCCCCGTTGATCTGGAGCCCGGCGACCTCGTCGCGTTCCCCGGGGACGCACCCCACCGCTACATCGCCGGCCCCGAGGGGGCCGACATGCACTTCGTCTTCGCCACGCCCACGCTCGGCTGATCACCCAGAAGGAGCACCCTTGTCCCTCGCCACCTGGCTCACCCTGCTGTCGGCCTGGATCGTCGCCGTCGCCTCCCCCGGGCCCGACTTCCTCGCCGTCATGCGCACCTCGGCAACCTCGGGTCGCCGGAAAGGGCTGTTCGTCGCCGCCGGCGTGACGACCGGCATCGCCCTGTGGGTCGTGCTCGCCCTCACCGGCCTCGCCGTGGTCTTCGCCCAGTACGAGGCCGCCTACAAGGTGGTGCGTTACCTCGGCGCGGCGTTCCTCATCGGGTACGGCCTGCGCATCCTGTGGAGCCTGCGTCGCAGCAGCAGCAACAACGATGACGACGCAGAGGCTCCCGGAGCCAATGCGGCCGCCGCGTCAGCACCCCTCGCGACCCGCAGCGTGTGGAAGGCGTACCGCATCGGCCTCGTGACGAACGTCGCCAACCCGAAGGCCCTCGTCTTCTTCGGCGCCCTGCTCGCCTCGATCGTGCCGCACGGTTCGCCGTTGCTCGCCCAGCTCGAGGTCTTCGCCACCATCGTCGGCGTCGCGTTCGCGTGGTTCGCGAGCCTCGCGTGGATCGCGTCCGGCGAACGCGTCGCGAACGGCTATCGCCGCGCAGCCCGCCGTATCGACGGCGCGGTGGGTGGCGTGTTCACCGTCATCGGCGTCTCGCTCGCCGCGAAGGCGTGACCTTCGCCGCAGCGACGGAGGCGGTTGCCCCGACATGACGAAAGCCCCCAGGTGAGACCTGGAGGCTTTCGTGCGCTGAGCCGCTTGTCGGAATCGAACCGACGACCTTCTCATTACGAGTGAGACGCTCTGGCCGACTGAGCTAAAGCGGCACCGCTGGGCTCGGAGAATCTCCGGCAGCGAGGCTAGACATTACACGAGGACTCAGGCGAACGCGAATTGCGGGGGCCCTCCACGCGCTCGCCCACCCGTCGAACGGGTGTCGCGAAAAAAGCGTGAGGACAACCCTCAGCAGGTGGTCTTCTCCGGAAGGTTCTTGCCTTCGAGCAGGTAGGAGTCGATGGCCGAGTCGACGCACTCGGAGCCGCGGCCGTAGGCCGTGTGACCGTCACCGTCGTAGCTCACGAGACGCCCGTTCTCGAGCTGCTTCTCGAGGCGCTCGCTCCACTCGTACGGCGTGGCCGGGTCGCGGGTCGTGCCGACGACGACGATCGGTCCGGAGCCCGCCGCCTTGACCGACTTGGCCTCACCCGTGGCCTTGACCGGCCAGTCCGCGCAGATGGCGCCGGCCCAGGCGAGCTGCGAGCCCCAGGTCGGGGCGTCCTTGGCGAGCGCCTTCGTTTCCTTTTCGTACGTCGCGACGCCGCCCGTCGGGGCCGGGCGGTCGAGGCAGGTGACAGCGTTGATGACCTGCATGATGTTGCCGTTGTAGGTGCCGTCGTCGTTGCGCTCGGCGTACTGCTTGCCCGAGGCGAGCAGGAGCGTCCCGTCACCGTTCATCGCCCCGCGCAACGCATCCGTCAGGCCCGGCCAGCTGGCCTCGTCGTAGAGGCCCGCGGCGATGCCGTTGACGGCCCACCCCTCGGTGAGTCGATCGATGCGCGAGTCACCCTCGGCGCGAACGGTCTTGTCGTCGAGGCCCGCGAGGAACTCCTGGAGCTTCTTCTTGCCTGCCGCCGGTTCCGAACCGAGGGGGCAGTCGGATTCCTTCGTGCAGGAGGCGAGGTAGGCGTCCAGTGCCGTTTCGAATCCCTTGGCCTGTCCGGCGTTGAGCTCGGCCATCGTGAGGTCGGGCGGCAGCACGCCGTCGAGCACCATGCGCCCGACCTTCTTCGGGAACTGCTCGGCGTAGGAGGCTCCGAGGAACGTTCCGTACGACTTTCCGAGGTAGTCGAGCTTGTCCTCGCCGAGGGCCGCGCGCAGAACGTCCATGTCCTTGGCCGCCTCCTCGGTGGAGACGTGGCCGAGCAGCGGGCCGGCGTTCTTCTTGCAGGCGTCGGCGAAGGACTTGTCGGCGGCGAGCAGTTCCTTCTGTTCTGCCGCGTTGTCGGGTGACGGATCGGCACCGAGAAGATCGTCGAGCTCGGCGTCGCCGACGCACGTGATGGCCGCCGAACGCTGAACGCCTCGCGGGTCGAAGCCCACGACGTCGAAGCTCTCGCGCACGCCCGAACTGACGATGCTGTCGGCGGCCGCGGCATAGTCGACACCCGAGGCGCCGGGTCCACCCGGGTTGACGACGAGCGACCCCTTCTTCGTGCCGGTGGCTTTCTGGCGGTTGACCGCGATCTCGATCGTGGCACCGTTCGGCTTGGCGTAGTCGATGGGCACGCGCAGTTTCGCGCACTCACCCTCGTCGCACTTCTCCCACTTGAGCTTCTGGGAGTAGAACGACTGCAGACCCGACGGAGCGGGCCCGGCCTTCGATGCCGACGTGGTGGCACTGCCCGCCCCGGTTGCCTCGGAGTGCGACGACGACGAGCTGCAGCCGGCCACCAGCGTCAGCGCGCCGGCCGCCGCGAGGGCCGTGCGCAGTGAGCGGGGGGTGGCGCGTCGGGTCATGGGGTCTCCTCGGGGCGTTACAGGGGAAGTTTGAGCGCGATGCACATGGCTTCGAGCGCGAGCAGAGGCGGCACGTTGGCGGCGATGCGTTCGCGTGCGGTGGCGATGGCGTCGAGGGCGAGCAGAAGTTGCTCGGGTGTCAGCGCCCGCGCGAGCTGTTCGACCTCACCGACGATGTCGGCGTTGACGAGGTCGACCGGCTTACCCCAGCGCACGACCATGGCGTCGCGGTACATCGAGGCGAGGTCGATGAGGGCGCGGTCGACGACGTCACGCGCGAATCGCGTGGCCCGCGTCTTCTGCTCCTTCTCGAGCTGATTGATCGCCGAACGCACGTGCGGGGGTTGGGTTCTCGCCGACGTGTCGGCGCCCAACTGCTCAAGCAGCTTCGCTTTCTCCTGGGCGTTGCGCTCCCCCGACGACGCGCCGGATTCGTCCTCGGCGATCGACGCGAGGTCGGCGGCGGCCTTGAGTGCGTCACCGAGCCCGCGGATGGACAGGGCGAGCAGGAGGGTCTCCCGTCGGCGGATCCGAGCGCCTTCGTCACGCGCGAGTCGGCGAGCGATGCCGATGTGCGACTGCGCGGCGCGGGCCGCGTACGTGGCCATGGCCACGTCGACTCCGTCGCGGCGCACGAGAAGTTCGGCCACGGCTTCGACCGGAGGGATGCGCAGGCGCACGTGACGAGACCGGCTGCGGAGCGTGACGATGATGTCCTCGACGCTCGGCGCACACAGCAGCCAGACGGTGCGCGGCACAGGCTCCTCGAGGGCCTTGAGCAGGGCGTCGGCGGCGCGTTCGGTGAGGCGGTCGGCGTCCTCGATGACGATGACGCGCCAGCGCCCCACCGACGGCGACGACTGTGCCGCGAGCGCCAGATCGCGGGCCTCGCGGACCTGGATCGTCAGACCCTTCGTCGAGACGATCTGGACGTCGGCGTGAGAACCGTCAAACGTGGTGCGGCATTCGCGGCACTCACCACACCCGCCCTGTGGGCACTCGAGCGCGGCGGCGAACGCGCGGGCCGCGTTGGAGCGCCCCGAGCCGGGCGGGCCGGTGAGGAGCCACGCGTGGGTCATGCGGCGGGGGTCGGCGATAGCCTCCGAGAGCGTGCGGACGGCATCGTCCTGGCCGACGAGATCGCGCCACACGCCTTCGCCGATGCCCGGAACGGAGCGCACCTCGGGTGCCTGCACGCTCATCGACGCGCCGCCAAGGTCTGTTCGAGTCGGGTGCGAACCGCAGCTGCGATGTCCTCGCGCGGCAGCGAAGCGTCGAGGACGAGGTAGCGCTCGGGGTCGCGAGCGGCGAGTGCGAGGAAGTGCTCGCGCACGCGCGCGTGAAAGTCGTCGGCTTCACGTTCGAGCCGGTCTTCGCCGCCGCGGCCACCACGGCGGGCGCGGCCGTCAGCCGGGTCGACGTCGAGCAGCACCGTGAGCTCGGGCGTGAGGCCCGTGGTCGCCCAGCGTGAGATGGACTCGATGTCGGCGGCGTCGAGCGCGCGGCCCGCGCCCTGGTAGGCGATGGACGAGTCGATGTACCGGTCCTGCAGGATGACGTCGCCGCGTTCGAGCGCCGGGCGCACGAGTGTCTCGACGTGGTTGGCCCGGTCGGCCGCGTAGAGCAGCGCCTCGGCGCGGGGCGCGACGTGGTCGCCGTGGAGGATGAGCTGCCGGATCGCGACTCCGAGTTCGGTGCCGCCCGGCTCGCGCGTCCTGACGACGGCGTGGCCCTGCTCCTCGAGCCAGGCCTGGGCGAGCGCGATCTGCGTCGTCTTGCCGGCGCCGTCGCCGCCTTCGAACGTGACGAAAAGACCTGCGCGTGCGCTGCCACTGACACCATCGCGGGCCGCGCCGGGCACGGGGGCGAGCAGTTCCTCGTCACGCACGTCGTCAGCCATGCGCACACCCTACCGAGGCGCACCGACAACGCCGGATCGCCGCTCGGTCGCGGCGGCCCGACGCGTCAGGACACAACGCGCCTGACGGCCTCGTCGCCACCTCAACCACCCCGATTCGGGACGCAAGGTGCGCGCCCCGCCCGCACCCGACGCCTGCGGAGGTCCGCCCTCACCCCGCGCCCGAGAAATTCACGAACCGCAGTTCTCGTCCACACCCCGCTTGGCGCAGTAGGCCGTGATCACCGAGGTGACGTACGGCGCGAGGTCGGGCTCGACGTCGTCGTAGGTCTTCGCGAACCGCGGGTCAGCGCTGAACATCTCACCCATGCCGAGCAGCATCGGCAGCGGGACGTCGTTGAACCACGTCTCGATGTGGTCGCGGTGCGCCTGGACCGCGGCGTCCGCCTGCTCGGAGCCCGGTTCCGCGCCGTCACGCTTGGCCTGCGCGAACCGCTCCATGACGGCGTCGCCCTCGGCCTTGATGCGAACCCACTGTTCCTTCGTGTACGACTTCGCGCGGCGCTGCGACTCCTTGTACGCGTCGGTCTCGCCCCAGCGGGCCTCGGCTTCCGCGTCGTAGCTCTCGTCGTAGCCGGTGCCGAAGATCTCCTTCATCTCGCCTTCGGTGATGGCGTAGTCACTCATCGGTTCCTCCCTCGTCAGTGCGGTGTCGATGGCCCGCACGAGCCCGTTCAGCTCGTCGAGCCTGGCGATGACCGCCTCCCTGCGTCGGCGAAGCTGCTCGGTGAGCGCATCGTCGTCCGCCAACACGGCGCCGATGTCCGCCAGTGGCATCTCGAGACGCCGCAGCAAAACGACGCGGGCGAGACGTTGCACGTCGCCCGGCGAGTAAAGCCGGTAGTCGGCCCAACTGCGCTCGCTCGGCGTGACGAGGCCGATCGCGTCGTAGTGGTGCAGGGTGCGCACCGTGATGCCGAAGCGTTCGGCCACTTGGCCCACCGTCAACAGGTCGTCGGTCATGTCACCACCCCACCGCCTCACGCAGCGTGAGGGTCAAACACGGGCGCGGAAAGTCACTGCGCGTAGCCGATCTCGGCGTCCTCGGCCTGCTCGTCGAGGCCGTAGACCGACCCCCGGTAGCTGGGAGGCGTCACGCCGGTCGCGGCATCGCGCCGCAGGAGTGGCTTGGCAATGGCGTGAAGAAAGATCGGTGCGAGCACGAAGAACCACAGCATGATGCTGCCGATCGTTCCGATGACACCGAACATGAGGGCCGCGGACCACGCGCCGTCCCGAAGGCCGAGGCGAACCACCGACACGAGCGTCCAGACGACGGGACTCAGCGCGCACCACAGCTGGCACGCCGTGACACGGTCGCCGAGCGACAACCCGGCCGAACGCCGAAGCGCCACCAGCGCCAGGCCCGTTGCGGCGAGGGCATGCACGCCGACGATCCAGGCCGCAGCGATGAAGACCGCGCCGGCGCTCCAGCCGTCACCCGACGGGCCGTCGCCGAACGCCCCCGCTTGCCCCGCCAGGAGGACGACGAGGAGCCACAGCACCCCGACGACGCTGCTCGCCGCCACGGTGCCGACACCGATGGCGGCCGCCTTCGTCAGGTCGGCACTCAGCGGCGCCGTGCGAGCAGTCTGCTGCTCGGTCTTCGTTTCCGTTCCCACGGCGACATTGTTCACCGGCGACGAAGGCCGAACGAGTGCGTTTTCACAACGGTTCGGTGACGAACAGCCGCCGCGGCTCGTTCAGACACGCACGTCGGAGGGGACGCCACCGTCCGCCCCGGGCGCAGCCGAGCCATCCGAACGCCTCGCCGGAAGACGATGCCAACCAGAGCCATTCGACCGGACGCTCAGGGGCCTGCTGTCGCCCCGGTTGTCTGGGGAGATGACGGGTCGGCACCGGGCTCCTCCTGCGTGACGGGGTGACGACGCAGCAATCCCCGGACCACCAACGCGACGACGAGCGGTGCGAGGGTGACGCACCACATCGCCACCCCAGCAGCACTCATTCCGATCCCGAGACCGATCGCCGTGAGGCCTCCTCCGTCTGACGATCCGGTCGCGAGCCACCCGGTGAACACGAGCGCGCAGATGACCGGGCTCGCCGCCGTCCAGAGCACCATCGACAGCACGCGTCCGCCCGCGCTCGCACCGCGGGTGGAGCGGAGCGACACGAATCCGAGAACCCACGCCACCAGTGCGCAAGGCACGGCGACCCACAGCGCCGAGCGGGCGAGTTCACCCCCGGAAAAGCGCCCGTCAGCCTGAGTGCCGAGGCCGAAGTCCGTGTCGAGGGTGAAGCCCACGACCGTCACGGCCACGACGCCCCACCCGACCGCAGCGACGGCAGCCGCTCCGGCGAGCAGAAGATCGGCCCTGCGCGTGGCACCCGCCGTCTCGGTTCGTTCCCCGGTGTCCATGCGCCTCGTTCTGTCACATCCGCCTGTGCGGTGCCCGAATGTGCCACGGTGAACGCATGGCACACGTCCTGCTCCTGCACTCCGCACTCGGCTTGCGCTCGGCCGTCCACGAGTTCGCTGCCGACCTGCGCGACCTCGGGCACACCGTCGAGACCCCCGATTACTACGACGGCCACGTCTTCGACTCCGAACGCGACGGCATTGCCTACCGCGACGAGGTCGGTGTTCCCACGCTGATGAAGCGGGCAAAGGGCTACCTCGACGGGCTGCCTGAGGACGCCGTTCTCGGCGGCTTCTCCCTCGGAGCGTTCTTCGCACAGGCTTTCGCTGCCAAACGGCCCGACGCCCGCGCCGCTCTCCTCCTGCACAGCGTGGCTCCGCCCCAGGGTGAGTGGAACGGTGTGCCCGTGCAGGTGCACCGCTACGCCGAGGACCACTGGATCGACGAACCCGACGTTGCGGCGCTGCGTGACGCGGTGGAGGCCTCGGGGGCGTCCTTCGAAGACATCGTTGTGCCCGGCCGCGGTCACTTGTTCACCGACGCCGGCACCCCGGACGGCGACGCTGACGCCACCCGTACCTCGCTCGAACGCATCGCCGCGCTGCTCAACGGCTGAACCTTCCGTCAGAGCGAACGAAGAGGTCGCCTCCCCGAGCGGGGAGGCGACCTCTTCGTCGTGACGTTCGGTTCAGGCCTTCTTGGCCGTCTTCGACGTGCTCTTGGCGGCCGTCTTCGCCGCGCTCTTGGCGGCCGTCTTCTTCGTGGCCGTCTTCGCCGTCGTCTTCTTGGCGGTCTTCTTGGTTGACTTCTTCGCTGCCTTCTTGCGCGTCGTCGGCCCCTTCGCCCGCTTCTCGGCGAGCAGTTCGAAGGCCCGCTCGGCCGTCAGGGTCTCGACGTCGTCGTCCTTGCGCAGCGTCGCGTTGGTCTCGCCGTCGGTGACGTACTCACCGAAGCGACCGTCCTTGACGACGACCGGCTTGCCCGACGCAGGGTCGGCGCCGAACTCCTTGAGCGGCGGCTTCGCAGCCGCGCGGCCACGCTGCTTCGGCTGGGCGTAGATCGCCTCGGCCTCCTCGAGCGTGATGGAGAACAGTTGCGACTCCGTCTCGAGCGAGCGGCTGTCGGTGCCCTTCTTGAGGTAGGGGCCGTACCGGCCGTTCTGCGCGGTGATCTCGACCTTCTCGGTCTTCTCCGTGCCGTCGTCAGCCGTCTTCTTCTCCTCGACGACGCCGACGACGCGCGGCAGCGAGAGCAGCTTGAGCGCGGTCTCGAGGTCGATCGTCGCGAGGTCCATGTCCTTGAACAGCGACGCCGTGCGCGGCTTCGGCTTGGCAGCCTTCTTCTTCGGCTTCTCGTCGGCGGCGGGGGCCTCGTCGGCCAGCACCTCCGTGACGTACGGGCCGTAACGACCGGCCTTCGCGACGATGTCGCGGCCCGTCTCCGGGTCCTGTCCGAGCACGCGACCGTCATCGTCGGCCGCTTCGAGCAGTTCGCGGATCTTCGCCGGCGTCATCTCGTCCGGCGCGATCTCGTCGGTGATCGACGCGCGGCGCGGCGTCGCCGACGTAGCGGCCTGCGCGTCCGCACCGTCCTTGACCTCGCCCGTGGCCGGGTCGACGCCCTCGGGCACGTCCTGCTCGACGTACGGCCCGTAACGGCCGACGCGCACGACGTAGCCCTCACCGATCGGAATGGTCGAGATGCCGCGGGCGTCGATCTCGCCGAGGTCATCGACGAGCTGACGCAGGCCCTCGGCCGATGCGCCTTCGTCACCGAAGTAGAAGCGCGACAGCCAGCGGGCGCGCTCCTCGTCACCGGCGGCGATGCGGTCGAGGCCCTCCTCCATCGAGGCGGTGAAGTCGTAGTCGACGAGGCTCGGGAAGTGCGTCTCGAGCAAGTTCGTGACGGCGAACGCGAGCCACGTCGGGATGAGCGCACTGCCGCGCGTTCGCACGTAACCGCGGTCCTGGATCGTGCCGACGGTGGCGGCGTACGTCGAGGGGCGGCCGATGCCGCGCTCCTCGAGCGCCTTGACGAGCGTGGCCTCGGTGAAACGAGCCGGCGGCGACGTCTCGTGGCCGAGCGCTTCGGCGCGCAGCACGTCGAGGGAAACGCCCTCGGAGAGCTTCGGCAGGCGACGCTCCGAGTCGTCGTTGGAGTAACGGTCGGCGTCGCGACCCTCCTCGTACGCGGCGAGGAAGCCGCGGAAGGTGATGACGGTGCCGCTGGCCGAGTACTCGGCCTGCTTGGCCACGCCGGAGCTCTCGACCGGCACGGTGAGCTTCACCGAAGCCGTCGAGCCCTTGGCGTCAGCCATCTGCGAGGCGACGGTGCGCTTCCAGATGAGTTCGTAGAGCGCGAACTCGGTGCCGCGCAGCTGGCCGGCCACCTGCGCCGGCGTGCGGAAGCGGTCACCCGCGGGACGGATCGCCTCGTGGGCTTCCTGCGCGTTCTTTGCCTTGCCCGCGTAGCGACGCGGCGCGTCCGGCACGTACTCGGCGCCGTACAGGTCGCGTGCCTGCTGGCGCGCAGCGCTGATGGCCGACTCCGACAGCGTCACCGAGTCGGTACGCATGTAGGTGATGTAGCCGTTCTCGTAGAGGCGCTGCGCGACACGCATCGTGTCCTTCGAGCCGAGGCGCAGCTTGCGGCTCGCCTCCTGCTGCAGCGTCGAGGTGATGAACGGCGCGCTCGGCTTGCGCGAGTACGGCTTCTCGCTGACGGCGGAGACGCTCGCGTGCGACGAACGCGTCGACTCCGCGATCTTCTCGGCGGCAGCGCCGTCGAGGTGGCGCACGCCCTTGCTCTTGAGCACACCGTCGTCACCGAAGTCGCGGCCGGAGGCCACGCGCTCGCCGTCGACGGAGCTGAGCTTGGCGACGAACGACTGGCCGGCCTTGGACTCGAACTCGCCCTCGACGTCCCAGTAGGACGCTGCGCGGAACGCCATGCGCTCGCGCTCACGCTCGACGACCATGCGCGTCGCGACCGACTGCACACGACCGGCCGACAGCCCGCGGCGCACCTTGCGCCACAGCACCGGCGAGACCTCGTAGCCGTAGAGGCGGTCGAGGATGCGGCGCGTCTCCTGCGCGTTGACCATCTGCATGTCGAGGTCGCGCGTGTTGTTCGCGGCGCGCTGGATGGCTTCCTTGGTGATCTCGTGGAACACCATGCGCTTGACGGGCACCTTCGGCTTCAGCGTCTCGTACAGGTGCCACGCGATGGCCTCGCCCTCGCGGTCCTCATCGGTGGCGAGGTAGAGCTCGTCGGCGTCCTTGAGGGCCCGCTTGAGCTCGGCCACCTTCTTCTTCTTGTCCGCGTCGACGACGTAGTACGCGTCGAAGCCGTTGTCGACGTCGACGGCGAACTTGCCGTACGGCCCCTTCTTCATGTCGGCCGGGAGTTCGCTCGGCGTGGGCAGATCGCGAATGTGACCGACGCTGGCGTCGACGACGTACTCGTCCCCCAAGTACGCGGCGATGTTCTTGACCTTGTTCGGCGACTCGACGATGACGAGTTTGCGGCCTGACGACACGTGTTGCTCCTTTGCTGTCGATCGCGCGGGCGCCGGATTCGTCGGCGCCGCCCCAGTGCGATCGCTATGACCGTACCCGACGCCTCCGAGTGCCCGAACAGGCCGACCGCCCGGACGACACGCCGTTCCCTGCCTGAGGGTGGAACAGTTGAACGCTCAACGGTGTTGCACCGTCATGACATCGCCCGTGGCCACGCCGCCCTCGTCCGACTCACGACCGCCCGTTCTCTACCTGAGCCACGGTGCTCCCCCGCTCGCCGACGACGCGACGTGGACTCGCGAACTGGCTTCGTGGTCAGGCGCGTTCACCAAGCCGAAGCAGATCCTCATGGTGTCGGCGCACTGGGAGAACGCCCCCGTCACCGTCTCCTCGACGACCGGTGCACCCCTCGTCTACGACTTCTGGGGCTTTCCGCAGAAGTACTACGAGGTCACCTACGACGCGCCTGCGGCGCCGGAGCTCGCCGAATCCGTGGCGCGCCTCCTCGGCACGCCCGACACCCCGATCTACCAGGACACCTCGCGCGGCCTTGACCACGGCGCCTACGTGCCGCTCGTCGAGATGTTCCCAGACGCCGACGTTCCCGTCCTGCAGATGTCGATGCCGACGCTCGACCCGCGTGAGCTCTTCGAGCTCGGGCGCAAGCTCGCGCCGCTGCGTGACGAGGGCACCCTGGTCGTCGGTTCGGGGTTCACGACGCACAACCTGTCGTGGTTCAACCCCGTGGCGGATTGGCCCGCCCCCTCGCCGTCCGTCGAGTTCGACCACTGGGCTGCGGAGACGATGGCGAGCGGCGACCTCGACGCGTTGTTCGACTTCATCCACAAGGCCCCGGCTGCTCACGAGGCGCACCCGCGCACCGAGCACTGGGCACCGCTCTACGTCGCCCTCGGCGCGGCGAACCCCGACGGAGCCGCGAGCGCCACATCACGCACGAGCATCGACGGCTTCTGGCACGGGCTGAGCAAGCGGAGCTGGCAGCTCGACTGAGGTGCGGCGGGTGGGCGACGAACCTCGAACTTCCGCAAGAACATTGGGTGGCAAACCACACCCGGGGCACCCGAGAGGACGTACTGTTCTTCTCAGATGTCCAGGGGATTCAGAACTTTTTCCGAGGTGCAGGGTGAACGCCTCGAAGAAACATGGAACCGAACGCCTCTGGGCTCCGTCACAAGAGCAGTTGACACCGCCCACAAGGAGGAATCCCATGTCACTCATTCGCAAGGCACTGCCGCTCACCTTCGCTGCTGCAGTCGGCCTTTCCGGCTGCACGATGAACGTCGGTTCCGAGGGCGAGTCGAGCTCCGGCTCGTCCACTCAGTCCCAGTCGTCGAGCGAGTCGCCCAGCTCGTCGGAGCAGTCGTCGGAAGAGTCGTCGGAGAGCCCCAGCTCCACCGAGAGCCCGAGCTCCGAGGAGTCGTCGGAAGAGTCGTCCGAGAGCCCCAGCTCCTCTGACAGCCCGAGCTCTGACGGCTCCTCGTCGTCGAAGCGTCTCTCGTCGAGCGAGCTCGGCAACTACGCCTCGACGAACGCCGTCCGCGCCTGCGCCATCAAGGACATCGCCTACAACGGCACGGCCCGCTTCTGCGGCTCCGACCACGAGGACATCACGGCCGATTACAAGGGTCAGCAGCTGTGGGTCACGTTGGCCACGAAGTACGAGAAGGGCGCCACGTACAGCTACACCGTCTCGAACGGTCAGCAGTCGCAGACGAAGTCGCTCCCGTCGAGCAACCTCAACGACGGAGACAGCGCCACGGTCGCCGTCTACGTCCCGATGCGCGTCTCGGGTGACTACAAGGTCACCTACAAGAAGAACGGCGCCCAGATCGCCGAGAAGTCGGTCAAGGTCTCGGTCGACTGATCACCTCAAGCACGGCCGACGGCCCCGCTCCTCACATCGAGGGGCGGGGCCGTCGCTCGTCCTGCGGGCTCTCGGCGCGGCCGGTCAGCCTTCCACGCGTTCGAGCATCCCGTTGGCGATGAGCCGGCGCAGCAACGGCAGCGTCCCGGCGATGACCTCGTCGTCCGGCACACCGACGAGTGAGGCGATGGCGACGAGCGCGGTGCGGGCGCTCATCGAGCCGTCACAGACCGACAGGAACGCCGCGAGCACGGTGTCGGCCTGGATCGAGAGGCCCAGCCCACCGCCCTGACGGATCATGATGACGCTCGGGTCGTCCGCGCCCGGTTTCGTGTGGCGCTCCTCGGTGACGTCGGGTGCGGCCTGCCACGTGCCGTCGAGGAGGTCGTCGTCGCTCGTCTGGGCGAGCCAGGAGCGGGCTCGCAGCCCGGCGTCGATCGTCGGGCCCATGGCCGATGCCACCGGGCCGCGCTCGTCCATGAGGTCGACGAAGGGATCGCGCTCGGACTCGGGCCGCTGCAGCGTCACGATGCCGAATCCGATGCTCTCGACTCCGCGTGCCGCGAAGTCGTCGAGCCATGCCGCGTACATGGCACCGTACTCGGGTGAGTTGACGCCGGCACCGCCGTCACGGGCCCACAGTTCGGCGTACTCGAACGGATCCTGAACCTCGCGCTGGACGACCCACGCGTCGAGTCCGGTGCCCTCGAGCCATTCGGTCCAGACCTGCTCGAACCCGTGGCCTTCGCGCATCTCCCAGTTACCGAGGAATTGTGCGATACCGCCGGGCTCGAGGTGATCACCCACGGAACGCACGAGGTCGCGGATGACGCCGTCACCCACAGCGCCGCCGTCGCGGTACTCGTAGCCGGGCATGCCCTCGGCGCGTGGCGTGATGACGAAGGGCGGGTTGCTCACGACGAGGTCGAAGCGGCGGCCCGCGACGGGCTCGAGCATCGAGCCGGCGAGCACTTCGAGCGGCAGGCGGTTGAGGGCGGCGTTGAAACGAACGAAGTCGAGGGCGCGCGTCGCGAGGTCGGTGGCGACGATGTGCTGCACGTGCCCCGCGAGGTGAACGGCCTGGACGCCGCAGCCAGTGCCGAGGTCGAGAGCAGCGGCCACCTCTCGGCGCGGGGTCCAACGCGCGAGCGTCGTGGACGCACCGCCGATGCCGAGCACGTGATCGGTGGCGAGGACGCTGCCCGTCGCGAGCTCCGACAGGTCGGAGGCGAGCCACCACGAGGAGTTCTCGTCGCCGTAGGGGCGCAGGTCGACGGCCGAGCGCAGCCCGGAGTCTGCCGGAACCGCGAGACCGAGACGTTCGAGTCCCTTGGCCCGTAGCGACGGGAAGGCCGCGTCGAGAGCGTCGAGGGTGTGAGTCTCGCCGAGGGTGAAGAAGCGGACCATCGTGGCCACCGGGTCGTCGCTGCCTGCGAGGGCACGACGCGCGGGAAGAGGCTGCTCCCGGTGCAACGCGGTGGACGCGCCCGGGCCGAGAAGCTCTGCGACGTGCTCGACGGTGTAATCGGCGACGACGAGGTCGTCTCTCAGCGCTTCGACGAGGTCGGTGGCTTCTGCGTCGGGGACGGGCATCCGGGAAGACATGCCCCCAGTATGGCGTTGCCGTCTCCGGTCGAACGCGGCGCGGCTCAGGCCGAGATGGCGGCGACCGACGAATCGACGTCCGTGTCGATGGCGAAGATGTTGTCGAGGCCGGTGATCTTGAAGTTGCGCAGCACGTGGGGGTTGGTGATGACGACGCGCATCTGTCCCTCGAGCAGGCGGACGGCCTTGAGGCGTCCCACGAGGACGCCGAGGCCGGTGGAGTCGAGGAAGCCCACGTCACGCAGGTCGGCCACGATGTTGTGGTGCCCGGCCGCGAGTACCTTCGAGATCGCGTCACGCACCGTGGGTGCCGTGTACACGTCGACCTCACCGTCGAAGGCAACGACGACCACGTCACCTTCGCGATGCATGTTCACCTTGAGGTCCACGTGCGCGACCCTCCTGTTCGGTCGTGGTCTGGCAGGGGTGCGTCGAGCGTTAGTTTGTCATCTGGCCACCGAAAGTCAACGCCCGGCACCGCTTCTGGGCCCTGGGGAGGGACGCTCGCGATGACGTACGACGCCCGGCGCTCCCCGGATCAGATGCTCGACATCCTCGCCGGGCAGGGCACCGGGGAGTTGCGTCACGTACGTCGACGGCCCGCTCGCGAGGCCGTGACGGCGCCGTGGCCGGACTCTGTTCCGGCTCTCGTGCGGTCGACTTTCGAGGGCACCGGAATCCACGAACTCTGGTCGCATCAGAGTGAGGCCATCGCTCGGGTGATGGCCGGCGAGCACGTCGTCGTCGCGACGGGCACTGCGTCGGGAAAGTCCCTCGCCTACCAGGTGCCGATGCTGTCCGCGGCGACCGGAGCGCTCGACCCGGCTACCCCCTCGATGTTCGCCTCCCTGCGCGGCGCGACGAGTCTCTACCTGTCGCCGACGAAGGCTCTCGCGGCCGATCAGCGCACCCGCCTCGAAGCCTTGGCCGTGCCGGGCGCGCGCCTGGCCACCCTCGACGGTGACACGCCTCCCGACGAACGACGTTGGATCCGCGACCACGCGAACGTCATCCTCACCAACCCCGACCTGCTCCATCACTCGATGCTGCCCGCGCACGAACGGTGGTCGATGTTCTGGCGCTCGTTGCGACTCGTCGTCATCGACGAGTGCCACATCTACCGAGGTGTCTTCGGGGCGCACACGGCCGGCGTGCTGCGACGGCTGCGGCGTATCGCGGCCCGCTACGGGGCGGAGCCGACGTTCGTGCTCGCCTCGGCGACAGCAGCCGACCCTGCCAGGCACGCTCGCGCGCTCACGGGGCTCGACGTCACCGCCGTCACGGACGACGGCTCGCCGCGCCCGGCGCTGACGTTCGGCCTGTGGGAGCCCGGGCCTCCGCCCAGCGCGGAGGCCGAGCACGAGGTCTCGGCAGCACTCGACGGAGCTCGTGGTTCGGATGACCCCGCCGATTCATCAGCCGAGGTCACGGACGATCTCGGGCGGCGAAGCTCCGTGGCAGAGACCGGTGATCTCTTCGGCGCACTCGTCGGTTCCGGTGTGCAAACGCTCGCCTTCGCGCGCTCGCGAGTCGGCGTCGAGGTGGTGGCCGACATGGCCCGTCAGCGGCTGTGGAACGAGGGACTCGACGAATCCCTCGTGGCCGCCTACCGCGGCGGTTACCTGCCCGAGGAGCGCCGCGCCCTCGAGCGCGGACTGCGCACGGGAACGTTGCGGGGCATCGCCGCGACGAGCGCGCTCGAACTCGGCATCGACGTCAGCGGGCTCGACGCCGTGCTCCTCGCCGGCTGGCCGGGCACCGTGGCGTCGTTGCACCAGCAGGCGGGCCGGGCCGGACGGTCGGGGCGCGACGCCCTGGCCCTGTTCGTGGCCGCCGACGACCCGCTCGACACCTACCTCGTCCACCACCCCGACGTGTTCTTCGGCCGACCGGTGGAGGCCACCGTGATGGACCCGACGAACCCGTACGTCCTCGCTCCGCAACTCGCGTGCGCGGCCGCCGAGTTGCCTCTCACCGAGGACGACGAGGCCCTCTTCGGGCCGGGTATGCGGCCGCTCGTCGACTCGCTCGTGGAGCGCGCCGTCCTGCGGCGGCGCCCGACCGGTTGGTACTGGGCCCGCGACGACCGCCCCGGCGACCACGTGTCGCTGCGCGGCGAGGGTGGCGACGACGTGCGCATCGTCGAATCGCGCACCGGCCGAGTGCTCGGAACGGTCGACGGCGAACGGGCGCACTCGAGCGTCTTCAAGGGCGCTGTCTACGTGCACCAGGGCGTCTCGTACGTCTCCACGGAGTTGGACCTTGAGGACGGCAGCGCGCACGTCGTGCGCGGCAACCCCGGTTGGTCGACGGCCGCTCGCTCCGTCAGCGCGTTCGACATCATCAGCTCGAGCGCCAGCCGTGCGTGGGGCGCTGCGACACTGCACTACGGCGACATCCGGGTGACGACGCGCGTCACGTCCTTCCTGCGGCGTCTGCCGTCGGGTGAGGTGATAGGCGAGCACCCGCTCGATCTGCCGGAGCGCACCCTCGTGACGAAGGGCGTGTGGTGGACCCTGCCCGAGGACGAGCTCGCCGATGCAGGCATCACCCCCGACGTGGCCCCGGGGGCCCTTCACGCCGCCGAGCACTGCTCGATCGGCCTCATCTCGCTCGTGGCGCAGGGTGATCGGTGGGATATCGGCGGCGTCTCGACGGCGCTGCATCCGGACACGGACATGCCGACGGTCGTCGTCTACGACGCCCTGCCCGGAGGGTCGGGCTTCGCCGAGCGCGCCTACGCGCGGGCCACGGAGTGGCTGACGGCGACGAAGGAAGCGATCGAGACGTGCGCGTGCGAGTCGGGCTGCCCGGCGTGCATCCAATCGCCGAAGTGCGGCAACGGCAACAGCCCCCTCGACAAGCACGGTGCGATCGCTCTGCTCGACCTGCTGTTGCGCGACGCCTACGACGACCCGGCCAACTGACGCGTGGCTGGCCCCGTGCTCGACGCAGGATGTGAGCTCTGGTCCGATCTGTGAGCGGCGCCGGTCACACACCGGGCCGAAACTCACACCTTGGCGTCGATTCGCTGCGCCCGTCATGGTCCACGCCCCTCGGGGGCGCCGGCGCGGGCGAGACCGCGTGCTTCGCGTCCGAGCGGCGCGGCGCGCGTGACCGCGACCTGCACCGACGTCGAGCGCACGACACACGACGTGACGCGCGCACCGTTGCGCTCGGCCGTCGTGGCGGCCAGGGCGCAGGGCGACGACCCCGGTTGCGCCGACGAGCCGAGCAGCACACTGGCCGCGGCGAGTGCTGCCTGATCGGCCGCGAGGCGGGTGCGCTCGGTGTCGATCGCGGTGCGCGCGTACGTGACGATCACACCGGCGAGCAGGCCGAGCACGACGATGACGCCGAGCATCGTCACCGTGACCGAGCCGCTGTCGTTCCGGGCCTTCGGAGATCCCTGACCTCCCCCGACGTGACCGTCTCGCACCCGGCCGAGTCGGCTCAACCAGCGTTCACGAGCCCGCAGTGGACGCGTGCGACCCCGCGCGGACCACCCGGTCACGGCGAGCCTCCCGAGCTGTTCGCAGCGTCACCCTCGTCCCCGCGTTCTGCGGCAGCCACCGCGCCGGCGGTGATGTCGCCGAGCGCCCACCCGAACCCGCGTGGAGCGGGAACGGAGACGGCCACGCGCACCCATTGCGAGCTCCGCGTGATCGACGTGGCTCCGGAGACACCGCTCTGGCGGACGGCCGCGCGCACGGCATCGTCGCTCTCGGCCCGGGCGGCAACCCTCGCGCCCACGGACGCGGCATGCCACGCCCGATGGTGCAGCAGCAACAACTGGGCAAGACCGACGACGAAGGCGAGCACGAGCGCAACCGCAGGCAAGGCCACGGCGAATTCGGCTGTTGCCATGCCCGATTCGCCGTCACGTTCGTGCGTTCCGTGCCTGCGGCGCGCTCGTGTCATCGTCACGTCAGCGGGTCGAGAGAGCCGACGAGATGATGCCCTCGAGGGCCGAGCGCACGGTCGCGGACTTCACGACGGCGATGAGCACGGCCGCGAAAGCAACCGCGGCGATGGTGCCCACCGCGTACTCGGCCGTGGACATGCCGGCCTCGGCGCGTTCGGCGGCCGCTTGCCAGCGGCGCAGCAGGGCGTTACGGGTACGACGGGTCACAGCGATCATGGCGATCTCCTCAGGGGTTGAGTTCTTTCGAGTGGTGCGCCGGAGGGCGCGCCGCCGGGGTTCCGGCGGGGTTCGGGGGTGGCCGATGCCAGGTGTCAGCCGAGGGGTTCGACGAGACCCATGACGAGGGGGACGACGGTGAGCAGGACGAAGGCGGGCAGGAAACACAAACCGAGCGGCAGGACGATGCGGACTCCGGCCTTCGCTCCGGCGACAGCGATGCGCTCGCTCTCGCCGACGCGCAGGTCATCAGCGGCCCGCCGCAGAAGGGTGGACGGCGGAGCTCCCGCCCGAGCAGCGAGCGCGAAGGCTCCTGCGGCCGGACGCCAGGCCGAGGAGGCGCCGGCCCAGGCACCGTCTCCGTCGACGCCCCAGCGCATCGCGGCAGCCACACGGGCCAGCGGCTCGCGGACGCCCGGCCCGGTTGCCGCGGACACGGCTTCGAGGGCTGCGACGGTGGGGGCTCCACCCGCGAGCGCCAGGGCGAGCAGGTCCATCGCGTGGGCGACGACCATCGGCGACTCCTCGACCGTGTCGCGTTGCTTCGCCCCCCGTCGGGATGCACCGAAGGCACGTTCGGTCAGGGGCCGAGCGGGCCAGACGCCAACGGCGAGAAGAACCAGTGCGAGGGCGATCACGGCGTCACCGCCGGAGGCTTGAGAGCCGAGGCAACCATGCGCTGCGACCAGGTGGCGCCGGCCCACAAGAGGGCCAACCCGGGCCACAGGGTGAGCAGGCCCGATGTGCCGCTGTAGATCTCGAAGACATCCACGCCGAGCATCCACGCGAGCGCCATGCCCAGAACTGGCAGGAGGACGAGGACACCCATCGTGGCCTTGGCGCCCGCGGTCGCTGCCTCCAGGGCTCGATCGTGGCGACGGCGTGCCCGTAGGTCCGCTGCCGCACTCGTCACGGCGTCGGCCAGCGGACACCCGTGTCGATCGGACATCTCCCACGCCGCCGCAATGTCAGCGCACGCCGGCAGCCTCCACATGACGCCCAGTTCGCGCCAGGTGTCCGCGAGATCTCCGCCGGAGCTGGCCGCGTGACGCAACCGCTGCCACCCCTGGCTCGAGTGGGTGCCCCCGTCCGCGTAGGGGGCGACAACGAGCTCGACAGCATTCGACGTAGGAGCACCGGCTCGCAGAACGGCACCGAGCGCATCGAGAACGGCGAGACATTCGGCCTGGGGATCACTACGAGCGAGCAGACCGCAGCGCGACCCGGTTCGCGGGGTGGGCGTCAGCGCGAGCCATCTCGGGGCGGGCCACAGCCCAACGGCGACTGCGAGCGCGAGCGCGCACCACCACAGGGCGGTGTCGGACGGCCACGTCATGACGCCGCTCCGTCCATGAGCGCGCCGAGTTCGTCCCACGCCTCACCACGGCGCCCACCTCTCCAGGCGCTGCGCACCGTGAGGCCGCGGTGATCGCCGTCGAGGACCCCGATGCTCCCCACCCGACGTAGCCCGCCGGATCGCTCGAGGTGCACCACGACCCGGAGCGCGGAGCGCAACTGCGTACGCACGGCCTCGGGGCTCAACCCGGCCAGCGCGCCGAGCGCTTCGAACCGGGCGGGGACGTCACGTGGCGCGTTGGCGTGCACGGTGCCGCATCCACCCTGGTGGCCGGTGTTGAGCGCAGACATGAGTTCGCGCACCTCCGCGCCACGTACCTCGCCGACGACGATGCGATCCGGGCGCATCCGCAACGATTGGCGCACGAGCGTGGTGAGGCTGACCTCTCCCACGCCCTCGACGTTCGGACGACGTGCTTCGAGCCGCACCACGTGAGGGTGAGCAACAGACAGTTCACGGACGTCCTCGACGAGCAGAATGCGCTCCGAGATCGGCACGCGGGCCAACATTGCGCCCAGCAGTGTCGTCTTGCCGGTTCCCGTGCCTCCGCTCACGACGAAGGCCGTTCGGCTCGTCACAAGTCGCGTGAGCAGGCTTTCGACCTCGGGGGAAACGCTCCCGAGCCGCACGAGGTCCTCGAGCAGCGGTCGTTCACTCGCCGGCACACGCAGGCTGAGGTGGGCAGCGCCTTCGACGAGCGGTGGCAGCAGCGCGTGCAGCCGAGCACCGCCGGGCAGCACGGCATCGACGAACGGGCTCGCGTCGTCGAGCCGCCGCCCGGCCACCGCGGCGAGCCGTACCGCGAGACGCCTTACCGCCTCCGCGTCCCCGAGGTCGACCCCGACTTCCTCGAGACCTTCTCCGCGGTCGATCCACACCCCGTCACAACCGTTGACGAGGACGTCGGTGACTCCCTCGATCTCGATGACACCCTGGAGCGGTCCGGCCCCGAGCACGTCAGCTCCGAGGCGCTCACCCAGCACGGAGGTCTGCGCTCGTGAGTACACGGGAGCGTCCGCATCGACGATGGCCTCGAGCGCCGCAGCACTCGGTGCCCGTCCGGCGTAGATCTCCTTCCACATGCCTTCTGCTACGCCCATGCCATGCTCCGACCTCGCGAGCGGACATAGATGACGACATCCTGAACGAGGCGAGTCATCGTCCGCTCGTCCTCGCCCGGCCAGCGACCGGCGAGCACGTCGTCGGCTGCTCGGTGCCCCAGACGCCACCGGGTGGGCCCGGACGTCACGACCTCCAGGTCGAGCGACTCGCCGAGTGCCACACGGGCCCGAGCGTCGGCCTCGAGCGTGACGAGCACCGGCATGAGCTCTCCGTCCAGCTTGTCGACGTACTGCTGGGCGGCTGCCATGGAGCACACGGTTCCGCGCACGAGGAGGACGATGACGTCGCACTCCGTCGGTTCTGCCGGCTCGTGGGGCGCCAACGTGACGACCGACCAGGCCGCTTCGCCCGCGAGCGCCCCGAGTACTGCGCTCCGCACGAGGCGATCGTGAACACGGGGTGCACCTCGTCCGTGCGAGAGCACCCGGACCCCGTCACGTTCCGGCAGTGCGGCGAGGAGCTTCTGCGCGTCGATGTCGGGGCCGGCGCCTCGCAGCGCGTCCCAGCGTGCGCCCGCCTCACGGTCGAGGTCGAGGACGACGTCGAGACCACCTGTGCCCGGTTGTCCGTCGACGAGGACGACCGGGCCGCGGTCCTGCGCCGTTCGATCCGTACCTGGAGACCGTGCGAGATGCCGTGCCACGGCACAGGCGAAGTACGCGGCGTCGGCGGCTGAATCGGGGCAGACCACCCCGATACGGCGCAGTTCGCCGCGCTCGCTGCCCACCTCGTCGGGGGCTGGTGGGCCGAAGAAGTCGGCGTCGAACTCGTCCATGCACGCCAGCGTCGGCCCACAACCTCGACACCGTCCACGACGCGTCGGACGACCTTGTGGACGGGGCCGCCTGAACTACCGAAACGGCGCTCACCGCGTCGCAGATGTGGACGACGGCCCCCGTGCCGGGGGCCACCGCGGCCGCACGGGAGTAGGTGCAGGACATACGACAGCCCCCACCGGGGGGACGGTGGGGGCTGTCTTTACGTGCATACCCTTGGGGGTGCGGTATGCACGTCAGCGCTCGACCCGAAGGGAGCGCACGCCCCTAATGTGCCATGAGTGGCCACACGTTGCAACCGGCCCGCACATACCCGGCCAATACAGTAGCAACGGTTCGATAAATGAGAAACCGACTCGCCGGACGTTTTTTATTTGTTCTTATCGCAGGCGGCCGGCCAAAACGGCGTCCGAAATGGCGCCTCCTTCGGCGGCGCCCCGCTCCAGCGCCCCAGCGCTGAACTGCAGCCACAGGGCCACGCCGTCGCGCGTTCCCGAGGCATAGGCGGCCAGGGCGCCCGCATATCCCGCGCTCGCTTCACGCAGGTAGCCCACCTCGGGCACGGCCACACCCGTCGGGTCGAGCCCACACGACTGGACGAGCGCACGCTCGAAAGCTCTTGCCACCACACCGTTTCCGCGCGCGAACGGACGCATGACGGCGATCTCCGCATGTGCAATGGCCCCGACGACGAGGGCCGGCACCTTCTCGTGGCACGCCACCACCTCGTAGAGCCCGGCCAGACGCCCCGGCAGGTCGAGCGGGTCGCACGCCGGGCCGGCCTCGACGAGTTCCTCGCACGTCTCCCCCGGCGACCGCGGGCGCCCCACCTCGTCGGCGGAGAGCAGTTGCGAACCGGCGGCCACGTGCAGACGCGCCAACGCCTGCGCGGGCGACGACAGGATGATCGAACGAACGTGCTCACTCTCGAGCGTCCCCTGAACACTCGCACGAAGCACTCGCTCGAGCGGGTCGGGCTCGGGCGGCCACTCGGTCATCCCCATGACGAGTTCACGCACGACATCGACGGAGACCTCGGCGCCCTCCAGCGCCGCGCCGGCCCGGGCGCCACGCACGCGCGACTCGGCGGCGGCCTGCGCCGTACGCCGGCGCAACGCGTTGTGCCAGCGCAGTTGGGTGCACGCCTCGCGGGCTCGCGTGAGGCCCGCCTCGACCTCGGGGATCGTCGCGAGCGATTGCAAAGCTTCGAAGGTGCCGGGCATGGGCATCAGCGTACTTGGACGCCGCCGGAAACTACCGGCGAGTATCCACCCCCGCCTTCCCAACCCCACGCGACGATGGGGTAGAAAAGCAGCCAAGTGTTGTGACCTACGCCTCGTTTCGGCGTGGTCGAAGCCGACGGAAGGAAGACAAGACATGTCCGAGACCGCCGAAGAGTACGGCCCCTTCCCTCCGAGCCCGGAGTTCAGCGAGCAGGCCGTCGGGCAGAAGTCGCTCTACGAAGAGGCCGACGCCGACCGCGAGGCGTTCTGGGCCAAGCAGGCGCGCGAGCGCCTCACCTGGGCCAAGGATTTCGACGAGGTGCTCGACTGGAGCGAGGCCCCCGTCGCCAAGTGGTTCGTGGGCGGCGAGCTCAACGTGGCCTACAACTGCGCCGACCGTCACGTCGAGGCCGGCAACGGTGACCGCGTCGCATTGCACTTCGTCGGTGAGCCCGGCGACGAGCGCGACATCACGTACGCCGAACTCACCGAACTCGCGCAGAAGGCTGCCGGCGCGCTCAAGGCGGCGGGCGTCGAGAAGGGCGACCGCGTCGCCCTCTACCTGCCGATGATCCCCGAGGCCGTCATCTCGATGCTGGCCTGCGCCCGTCTCGGCGCCGTGCACTCCGTCGTCTTCGGCGGCTTCTCCTCCGACGCCCTGCGCACGCGCATCGCCGACGGGGAGGCCAAGGTCGTCATCACGGCCGACGGCGGCTTCCGCCGCGGCAAGCCGAGCGCTCTCAAGCCCGCCGTCGACGAGGCGGTCAGCGGCGAGACGACGGTACAGAAGGTCCTCGTCGTCAAGCGCACCGGCGAAGAGACGGAGATGACCGACAAGGACGTCTGGTGGGACGAGGCACTCGAGGCCGCCGCACCCGCGGTCGACTTCGACACCTTCGATTCAGAACACCCGCTCTTCATCCTCTACACCTCCGGCACCACGGGTAAGCCGAAGGGCATCTTCCACACGACCGGTGGCTACCTCACGCAGGCGGCGTACACGAACGCCGTCGTCCACGACGTGCACCCGGGCGAGGACGTCTACTGGTGCACCGCCGACGTGGGCTGGGTCACCGGCCACAGCTACATCGTCTACGGCCCGCTGGCCAACGGCGTCACGCAGGTGCTCTACGAAGGCACGCCGGACAGCCCGCACCAGGGCCGCTGGTGGGAGATCGTGCAGAACAAGAAGGTCTCGATCTTCTACACGGCGCCCACGGCCATCCGCACCTGCATGAAGTGGGGCAAGGAGATCCCCGCCGAGTACGACCTGTCGTCGGTCCGTGTGCTCGGCAGCGTCGGTGAGCCGATCAACCCCGAAGCGTGGATGTGGTTCCGCGACAACATCGGCGCCGGTTCTGCCCCGATCGTCGACACGTGGTGGCAGACGGAGACAGGCGCCATCATGATGTCGGCCCTGCCCGGCGTCACGTCGCTCGTGCCCGGTTCGGCCCAGGCGCCGGTGCCCGGCATCACGGCCGACGTCGTCGACGAGGAGGGCAAGTCCGTCGGCAACGGCGAGACCGGCTACCTCGTCATCCGCGACCCGTGGCCGTCGATGCTGCGCGGCATCTGGGGCGACCTGCAGCGCTACAAGGACACCTACTGGTCGCGCTTCGAGGACATGTACTTCGCCGGTGACGGCGCGAAGCGTGACGAGGACGGCAACATCTGGGTGCTCGGTCGTGTCGACGACGTCATGAACGTCTCGGGCCACCGCCTGTCGACGTCGGAGATCGAGTCGGCGCTCGTCTCGCACGACGCCGTCGCGGAGGCCGCAGTCGTCGGTGCCGCCGACGAGACGACCGGTCAGGCCGTGTGCGCCTTCGTCATCCTGCGCGAGGAGGCTCGCGACCAGGCCGCTGACGACGACAAGCGCGAGGAGCTCGTCCAGGCGATGCGTACGCACGTCGGCAAGCAGATCGGCGCCATCGCGAAGCCGAAGACGATCCTCGTCGTCGACGAGCTGCCGAAGACACGTTCGGGCAAGATCATGCGCCGCCTGCTCAAGGACGTCGCTGAGGGCCGCGAGGCCGGTGACGCGACGACGCTCGCCGACCCGAGCGTCATGGAGAAGATCCAGGCAGGTCTGAAGAAGTAAGCCGCAGAGCGATCCGACGATGCGCGGGTGGGGCAGGCGCCCCGCCCGCGCATCTTTTCGCGAGAACGACGACAGCCGGTAAAATCGCGGGCGGTGTGCCGGGAAGTCTGGTCGGCCGTTCGCGTGAGGCGCGGATGACGACGACCACCCCTGCCCGAGGAGATTCACCATGGCCAAGCGCCACAAGAACAGCCTTCCGCCGATGAAGGACGAACAGCCGAGCTTCGAAGAGTTCAAGGAAGCCGCGCACGTCGCCCCCGTCGCCGTCGCAGGACGGCTGACCCGCCGCCTCTTCACCCGCGGCACGTGGCCCGAGGCCCAGCGCGTCAAGGAACTGCTGCGCACCGAGACCATCGGCGGCCTCATCCTGCTCGCCGCTGCGGTCGCCGCGATCGTCTGGGCGAACTCGCCCTGGCGTGACGGTTATGAGGCCCTGCGGGACGCGCACATCGGCCCCGACTTCCTCGGGCTCAACATGTCGGTGGCGCACTGGGCCGCCGACGGCCTGCTCGCCCTGTTCTTCCTCGTCGTCGGGCTCGAACTCAAGCACGAGTTCGTCGCCGGCGACCTGCGCAACCCGGCAGCCGCCGCAGTGCCCGTCATCGCTGCCGTCTGCGGTGTCGCAATGCCTGCGCTCGTCTACGTCGCGATCAACGCCGCAGCCGGCGGCGAAGGGCTCAAGGGGTGGGCCATCCCGGCCGCCACGGACATCGCGTTCGCCCTCGCGGTGCTCGCCGTCATCGGTTCGCACCTGCCCACGGCGCTACGTTCGTTCCTCCTGACGCTCGCCGTCGTCGACGACCTCATCGCCATCACGATCATCGCGATCTTCTACAGCAAGGGCTTCTCGCTCGGCTGGCTGCTCGCCTCGATCGCGGTCGTCGCAGTCTTCGGCTTCCTCACCCAGCGCGGCATCAAGCACTGGGCGATCCTCGCGCCGCTCGCGATCGTGGCGTGGGTCTTCATGTACAAGTCCGGCGTTCACGCCACGATCGCTGGCGTGCTGCTCGGCCTCGTCGTTCCGGTCAAGGGCAAGCACGCCCTCGCCCACCGCATCGAACACCGTCTGCGCCCCTATTCGGCAGGGTTCGCCGTGCCGGTCTTCGCGTTCTTCTCCGCCGGCGTCACCGTCGTCGGCACGAGCATCACCGAGACGCTTGCGGACGCCGTCACGCTCGGCGTCATCGCCGGCCTCGTGCTCGGCAAGGTCGTCGGCATCTTCGGCAGCACGTTCCTCGTCAGCAAGTTCACGAAGGCCAAGCTCGACGAGAACCTCTCGTGGGCCGACGTGTTCGGCCTCAGCCTCCTCGGTGGCATCGGCTTCACCGTCAGCCTCCTCATCGGCGAGCTCGCGTTCGGCACCGGAAGCGTCAAGGACGACCACGTCAAGGTCGGCGTGCTGCTCGGCAGCCTCCTGTCCGCGCTCCTCGCGAGCATCGTGCTCGGACGCCGCAACCGCATCTACCGCCGCATCGAGGAAGAGGAGACGCGCGACGCCGACCAAGACGGTGTGCCGGACGTCTACCAGCGCCCCGAACCGGCCTGAACCGCACCGAACCGAGGAGCCGGTAGGCGCGAATCGGCCGATATCGGTAGTGTGTCCATCGAATAGAAAACGTGTGATGCGACGGACGGCCGTCACCTCGACGAGGTGACGCCGCCTGCTGAACAGGAGATAACCATGGCCCTCAACACCCCCCGGGGCTCCGAGCGCACGCTCGGTCAGCTCGTTTCGGACGCTTCCGCTGACCTCTCGAACATCGTCAAGGGCGAGATCGACCTGGCGAAGATCGAGATCAAGGCTGACGTGCAGAAGGCCGGCAAGGGTGGCGGCATGCTCGCTGCCGCCGGTGTCGTCGCCCTGTTCTTCGTCGGCTTCCTCCTGACGGCCCTCGCCTGGGCCATCTCGGAGGTTCTCGACTGGCCGAACTGGGCCGGCTTCCTCATCGTCGCGGGCATCCTCGCGCTCGTCGCCGGAATCCTCGCCCTCGTCGGTATCAAGTCGATCAAGAAGGTCAAGGGCAAGCCGGTCAAGACGATCGACAACGCGCAGAAGACCGTCGCGGCCATCAAGCCCGCCAAGTGACGTTCTGACCTGCCGCACGAAGGCGGCTCACCCTCGAGGGTGGGCCGCCTTCGTCATGTTCGCCTTCCTCCTGTTCCCGGCCGGGCTTTCAGCTGAGGAAGCGATCGGGCACCTGACGCTCGTCGTCGCGGTTCCACGAGCGCGCGACGCCCCCGGCGGTCAGGACCGCGTCGAGCACGAACGCCGTGAAGCCCCAGATGTAGAAACCGTCGACCTCGAACCCCGGCCCCTTGAAGCCGCGCGGGTGTGTGACCGTGTGGCGGTTCGCCGGGTCCACGAGATCGCGGACGGAGATGCGCGCGACGCGAGCGACCTCGACAGGGTCGAGCACCGAGATGTCGGACGGTACGTTCCACCAGGCGAGCACGGGGCAGACCTCGTAGTTCGTCACGGGCAACGCGACCGGCTGCAGTTCACCCATGACGTGGACGCCCTCGGGCACGAGCCCGATCTCCTCGTTGGCCTCACGCAGCGCGGTGTCGGTGAACGTGACGTCCTGCGGTTCGACCCCACCACCGGGAAAGGACACCTGCCCCGCGTGCTTGCGCAGGTTGGTGGCTCGCTCGGTGAGCACCACGTCTTCCCCGCCGTCGTCGTTCGGGCCGAAGAGCATGAGGATGGCAGAGGCCTTGGAGCCCTGCTCGGGACGCGGCCACCCCGCGCACAGGTCGCCGCGGCGACCGGCGTCGAGCACCGTGTTCAGCCATGGCGGAGGCGCGGCGTCGCCCACCGGCACGCTCATCGGGCCTCGCCCTGCGCCCCTGCACCGGAGTGACGTGGCACGACCGGCGTTCCTCGATGCCCGGTCGAGAAGGAGGCGTCGGGCACTCCCCCGTCGACGAGCAGCGGCACCGGCGCCTCACCACCCTTCGGGGCCGCGAGTTCGTACTTGAGCAGGGCGCGCGCCTTGTCCGGGTCGGTCTCGCCGTCACCGAAGGACGGGCACCACTGCGCCACCGGGCAAACGCCGCATGCGGGCTTGCGGGCGTGGCAGATACGTCGGCCGTGGAAGACGACGACGTGGCTGAGCATCGTCCAGTCCTTGCGCGGGAACATCTCGCCCACCTCGGCCTCGACAGCGACCGGGTCGGTCGACGTCGTCCAGCCGAAGCGGCGCGCGAGGCGCCCGAAGTGGGTGTCGACCGTGATGCCCGGAACACCGAACGCGTTGCCGAGCACGACGTTGGCCGTCTTGCGTCCGACGCCCGGCAGCGTCACGAGGTCGGCGAGCTTGCCCGGCACCTTGCCGTCGAAACGTTCGACGAGTTCCTGACCGAGCTTGATGACCGAGCGCGTCTTCGCCCGGTAGAACCCGGTGGGACGCAGGATCTCCTCCATCTCGCTCGGCTCCGCCGACGCCAGTGCCGCAGCGTCCGGGTAGCGACGGAAGAGCACCGGCGTGACCTTGTTGACCCCGACGTCTGTGGTCTGCGCCGAGAGGATGGTGGCCACGAGGAGTTCGAGCGGCGACTCGAAGTCGAGTTCGGCTCGCGCGTACGGGTACTGCTCCACGAGTCTGCGGTAGATGCGGCGTGCCTGACGCACCCGCCCCGTGGCGGTCTCGGGCACGCGCGCGGCCCGCTTCGGCGGCGTCACGGTTTCGGAGGTCATGCCCACACCCTAGAACGCCCCACCGACACCACCGAGCACCTCATCTGCTGAACGAACGAGCGCCTTTTTCCGCGCTTTCCTGGGAGTGAACTGTGTGGAGCGTCACCCGAAACGTGGCAGGATGGAGGCGTGGACATTGAAGTAGTGCGTCAAGCTCCCCTTTTCGCCGCGCTGACGGACGAAGACGCCCAGGCTCTTCTGCAGCGCATGTCGCGCGCCCGTATCGAGCGCGGCGACATCCTCTTCGAAGAAGGGGAGGAGGGCGATCGCCTGTACATCATCACCTCCGGCAAGGTGAAGCTCGGCCGCCGCTCCCCCGACGGTCGCGAGAACCTGCTCGCGATCCTCGGCCCCGGTGAGATGTTCGGCGAGCTCAGCCTCTTCGACCCGGGCGCCCGCACGACCACGGCTACGGCCGTCGCCGGCACCGACCTCGTCGCGCTGGGTCACACCGAACTCACCGAGTTCGTCTCGTCGCGCCCCGACGTGGCCGTCAAGATGCTCGGCTCCATCGCTCGCCGCCTGCGTCGCACGAACGAAGCGCTCGGCGATCTCGTCTTCACCGACGTTCCCGGCCGTGTCGCCAAGGCTCTGCTCGACCTCGCGAGCCGCTTCGGCCGTCAGGTCGACGACGGGGTCCTCGTCGCGCACGACCTCACGCAGGAGGAGCTGGCTCAGCTCGTCGGCGCCTCCCGCGAGACCGTGAACAAGGCTCTCGCCGACTTCGCCAGCCGCGGCTGGCTCAAGCTCGAGGCCCGCGCCGTGACGCTGCTCGACGTCGAGCGCCTTCAGCGCCGCGCCCGCTGAGGCCGCACTCACCTCGGTTGACAGCGAAGCGCCCGTCCCTTGCGGGGGACGGGCGCTTCGCTGTGTCGTGGGGCTGTTCTCAGAGGCGGCCGAGATGGGCCAGCTGCGCCTTGACGACGGCCTCCACCGCCGGGCGCAGCTGCGGGCCGATGTCGCTGTAGGCGCCGTCCACGACGGCGCCGACGAGCTCGTCACCCTGCGCCGGCGAGTCGTCATTCTCGGAGTCGACGTCGGCCAGCACGGTCCGCACCTCGTCGAGGCGCTCCTGACGGTGGGCGCGGTAACGCTCGACGACGGGAGCGGCGTCGGCTCCGACAGGTCCGTGCCCCGGCGCCAGGACGACGACTCGCTCCCCCGCCTGCGCGACGAGCGCCATGAGAACGTCGAGCGTGGCGAGGTAGGCCGTGAGATCGCCGTCGGGGTAGGCGACGAAGCTGCTGCCCTCGCCGAGAATCGTGTCGCCGCTGAAGAGGACGTCGACGCCGTCGCGATGGAGGACGAAGGCGGCTGAATCGCGCGTGTGGCCCGGCGCGAGCAGCACCTGGAGGTCGCCGATCATCTCGCCGTCGGCGAAGGCGTCGCCACCCGAGCCGCCACACAACGCGACCGCGAGGCCGTGCCCACGAAGCGCCTCGACGAGCGCACTCGCACCGCCCTCGTGGTCGTCGTGGTGATGGGTGAGCAGCACGACGACACGCGTGGCCTCGGCGCCCCGCACGGCGTCCATGATCGCGTCACGGTGGCCGGCGTCCTCGGGCCCCGGGTCGACGACGGCGACGAGCGAGCCGTCCCCGCCCGAAGCTTCCTCCAGGGCGATGACGTACGTGTTCGTGCCGGTGAGCGTCATCGGGCCGGGGTTGTCGCAGCGCAGGTGTCGCACGCCGCTGGGGAGTCGGTCGAGTTGATCGGTCACAGGTTCACCTCCGCGTGAAGGTAGGGCCCGTCGGGGCCCTTCAGCAGTTCGGGGCGCGTGGGGAGGAAGTGGAAGCCGCGTGCCTGCTCGAGCGCCTCGGTGGCACTCGTCGCCCGGGAGAGGCGCTCGAGCGCCGTGCGCGTCGGGGGCAGGAGGCGGGCTCGCCCAGCCTCGGCTTCTGCCAGCATGGCTTCGGGCCGAACCCACTGACCTCGCTGCGACTCACGCGACACGGCATCGGCAGTGGCACCGTCCGGCAGCAGCGCCGTGAGGAACCAGGTGTCGAAGCGGCGGCTCTCGAACGCGGGCGTGATCCACCGGTCGACGGCCTCGACGAGGTCTCCACGCAGCGTCAGGCCTGCAGCAGCCTCGGTGAACGAGACCTCGTGAGCCTCGACCTGAGTGCGGCGCGCCCTCCACTCGTCGGTGGCGACGTCGACGATCGCGTCGCCGTCCCCCTCGGACGCGAGAAGCACTCCGGCCTCCTCGAACAGCTCGCGCAACGCGCACACGAGCACACTGAGCGCCTCGTCGTGCCCGACGCCGAGCCGATCGGCCCACGCCTGCTCGCCACCCGCGGGGCTGCGCAGGCGGTGCGCCGGAGCGTCGTCGACGCCGAGGTCGGCGGGGTCGACGCGTCCACCCGGGAAGACCCAGGTGGACGGCGCGAAATCCATCGTCGCGGCGCGTTCGATCATGAACACCTCGACGGGCTCACCGCGCACCAACAGGACGGTGGCGGCCTGCGCCGGAACCGTCGGCTCCGGGCGCGGTTGCGTGTCGTCGAACCAGCGCTCGGCTGCCTTGGCGAAGGGGCCGATCGGGAAGTCGCGAGGCTGCCTCGGGATGTCGCTCATCAGTCGGCGACGGCGACCGTGATCTCGACCTCGACCGGAGCGTCGAGCGGGAGCACCGCGACGCCCACAGCCGAACGGGCGTGGACACCGGCGTCACCGAAGGCCGCACCGAGCAGCTCGGAGGCGCCGTTGATGACGCCGGGCTGACCGGTGAAGGCCGGGTCGCTGGCCACGAAGCCGACGACCTTGACGACGCGCGTCACCGTGTCGAGGTCACCGACGACACTCTTGACGGCGGCGATGGCGTTGAGGGCACATGTCCGCGCGAGTTCGGCCGCCTGCTCAGGCGTGACGTCGGCACCGACCTTGCCCGTGGCGGCGAGGTTACCCGCCACCATCGGCAGCTGACCCGAGGTGTAGACGAGGTTGCCCTCACGCAGCGCGGGGACGTAGGCAGCCACCGGCTTGGCAACCTCGGGCACCTCCAGCCCGAGCTTCGCGAGGTTCTGCTCGACCTGAGCCATCGCCGATCAGGCCTTCGGACGCTTGAAGTAGCCGACGAGGCCGTTGCCGTCGGGGCCGGGAACGATCTGAACGAGCTCCCAGCCGTCCTCACCGAAGTTGTTGAGGATCTGCTGCGTCGCGTGAATCATGATCGGCGCGGTGAAGTATTCCCATTTCTGCATGCCCCCACCGTAGCCCGCAGACCCTGTTCGGGGACGACGAAGCCCGCCCCACATCTCGTGTGGAGCGGGCTTCGCTCGTGCCGGTCAGGGCTTGATGTACAGAGTGACCTTCTTGCCCTCGCCAATCTTCTGACCACCTGCGGGATCGGTCTTCCAGACCTGGCCGGAAGAGACCTCGCCCGAGTCCTGCTTGACCACCGTGGTCTGCAGCTTCAGACGCGCGAGTTCGGCCTTCGCATCCGCCTCGCTGCGGCCCTTGAGCTGCGGGACGGTGATCTGATCGCCCTTGATGACGCCCGAGCCCGGCTCGGGGAACGCCTTCTTCGGAAGACCCTTGCTGATGGCGTCCATCGTTTCCTTCCACACCGGCGCGGCGATGTCGCCACCGTAGAGGAAGTTACCGACGTGCTTGGGGCCGATGGTGACGTTCTTGATCGGGTTGGTGTTCTCGCCACCGCGTCCGACCCAGATCGCCGTCGAGTACTGCGGGGTCGAACCGACGAACCAGGTGTGCAACGAGCCGTCGACGGTACCCGTCTTGCCGAAGGCCTGACGCCCCTCGGCAAGAGCAGCCGACTTGGCCGTACCGTCCGGGCCGAGAACCGACTTGAAGATCTTGGCGACTCCGCGCGCCTCTTCGGCCGGCATGGCCTGCTTGCACGGGTTCGGCGCGAGCTTCACCGGGCGACCGTTCGCCTGCTTGATCGAGATGACCGGGCGCGGTGCGCAGTACTTGCCGTCGGCCGCGACAGTGGCGAAGGCGTTCGCCATCATGACCGGGCTCGACGAACCGGAGCCGAGCACGATCGAGGAGGGGTCGGGGTTGATCTCGGACCAGCCGCCGCTCTTGAAGTCGGACGCATAGACGCCGAGACGCTTGTAGGCGTCGCGGACATTGCACGGACCGAGCTGAGCGACGAGCACACCGAACGCCGTGTTCACCGACTCAGCCGTGGCCTTGGACAAGGACATCGGACCGGCGGGCACCTGGTGGTCGTTGCCGACCGACCACACGCCGCGGCCCTGACCGCACTTGCCCGGGAAGTTCTGCGAGGTGAAGTTGTAGACCGGGCGCCCTTCCTTGGTGCTGTTCATGCGAGGAACGTTGACCGTCGAGTCGACCGCGCGGCCCTGGTGCATGGCCTCGACGATGGCGAAGATCTTCGCCGTCGATCCGATCGGGAACCCGGAGCGCGGATAGTTGACCGAGGTGTTGAACGAATCCGTACCCGCGACGGAGTACTTCGTGTTCTGCGCCATGGCCTCGACGTAACCCGTGCCGGGTTCGATGATGACGCCGGCGGCCTGGACGTCGGCGCCGTTCTCGACGGGCACGCGCTTCTTGAGGTTGGAGTCGAGCGCGGCCATCTTCTTCGGGTCGAGCGACGTCTGAATGACGAGGCCGCCGGTACGAAGCTTGCCGAGGCGCTCCTTGCGCGTCTTGCCGAGGGCAGGCTGCTGCGCAATCCACTGCGTCACGTAGTCGCAGTAGTAGGGGTACTTGCTCGTGGCGCAACCACCCGAGGAGTTCTCCTTGAGCTTGAGGTTGAGCGGCGAGTTGATCGCCTTGCGGCCCTGTGCCTCCGTGATGAAGCCCTGGTCGATCATCTTCTGGATACCGATGTTGCGACGCTTGACGGCCGCCTCGGGGTTCTTCACGGGGTTGGTGGCGTCCGGCAGGTTGACGACACCGGCGAGCGTGGCCGCTTCGGCGATCGTCAGGTCCTTGGCCGGGTGCCCGAAGTAGTGGCGCGATGCCGCTTCGACGCCGTACTGGAGCTGACCGAAGTAGACGAGGTTGAGGTAGCTCGTGAGGATCTGGTCCTTGGTGTGCGTCTTCTCGAGGTCGACGGCGTACTTGAGCTGCTTGAGCTTGCGGATGTAAGCCTTCGCACCGCTCTGGGCGACCGCCTCCTTGGCGGCCTCCTTGTCACCACTTTCCAGCGCCTGACGCTGGGCCGCCACCTTGACGTACTGCTGCGTCAGGGTCGAGGCGCCCTGGGTGCTCGAGGAGAACAGGTTCGACGCGATGGCTCGCGCGATACCTCTCTTGTCGAGGGCCCCGTGCTGGTAGAAGCGTTCGTCCTCGATGGCCACCTGGGCGTCTTTCATGACCTTCGGGATGGCACTGCTCGCGACGACGATGCGGTTCTCGTCGTACGGGGTCGCGATGACGCTGCCGTCCTTCGCCAGGATCTTGGACTGCTGGCTCAGAGCGTTCTCGGCGAACTCGGACGGGATGTTGTTGAACATCTTGACGCCGCTCTTGACGCCCGCGCCACCCATGCCGGTGACCGGCAGGAGAACGCCTGCCAGGAGCAGACCGAGGGCCACAGAGGTCGCGACGAAGGCGCCGAGCAGACTGAGGACGTTGCTCGTCGTCGAATTGCTCCGGCGCTTCTTCTTCGCAGCCGGACGGACCGCTGCGGCAGAGGGCTTTCCACGCATACCGGCCAGAGTATCGGGGTCACCTGAGAATCTCGGCGAGGCAGGTGCGGCGTGCCCGACCCGATCCCAGGGGGCCCGTCACGGATGTACTACTTCGATTTAGCACACCGAGAATATGGAAACTCGTCAGTAACTTTGCCTAGTCTGCGTATAGCTCAACAACGACGTGGTCTACGCCACAGCGTCATCCGCACCAACAGGGGAGGCACAGATGACGATCATGACCGAGGAAACCCAGACGCCCGTCTGGGACGAGAACTGGGCGGCTCGCGCCCAGTGCGCGGCCACCGCGCCGGACGATCTCTTCGCCAAGGGGGCTGCTCAGCAGACGGCGAAGGTGATCTGCCAGCGTTGCCCGGTCGTCGCGGAATGCCTCGCGGACGCGCTCGACAACCGCACCGAGTACGGCGTCTGGGGCGGCATGACGGAACGTGAGCGTCGCGCGTTGCTGCGCCGTCGCCCTGACGTGAAGTCGTGGACCACGCTCTTCAAGATGGCTCGCGCCGACGAGGTCGCTGCCGGCATCAACCGCAGCGCCTGACCGGCCGAAACCACGAAGGCCCCGCACCGATCGGTGCGGGGCCTTCGCGCGTATCCAGGAGCGTGCGTCAGGCAAGAGCCTTCTTGACGGCGGCAGCGACGCGACCACCCTCGGCCTGGTCGCCGATCTTGGGCTTCACGACGCCCATGACCTTGCCCATGTCCTTCATGCCGGACGCTCCGGTGGCGGCGACGGCCTCGGCCACGACGGCGTCGATCTCCTCGTCGGACAGCTGCTTGGGCAGGTAGCCCTCGAGGCAGGCGAGCTCGGCCTGCTCCTTCTCGGCGAGCTCGGTGCGCCCGGCGCCGATGAACGCGTCGGCGGCCTCGCGGCGCTTCTTCGCCTCCTTGACGACGACGGCCATGACCTCGTCGTCGGTGAGGTCGCGGTGCTCCTTGCCAGCCACCTCCGCGTTCGAGACGGCCGTGAGGACCATCCGCAGGGTGGAGCTGCGCACGCCGTCCCGCTCACGGATCGCGTCGGTGAGGTCGCTCTGCAGTCGGGCCTTGAAGGATTCGCTCATGGGGCCATTCTTTCACCCCGGTGAGAGAATCCCGGCATGAGTTTTCACCGCCCCTCGACCTCGAACGCCGCCCTCCGCACCGCCGCAGGCGCGGTGGCCGCAGGCGTCGGGGCACTCGCGTGGGGCACGCTCGTCGAGCGCAACTGGTACGCGTTGCGCCGGTTCGAGATGCCGGTGCTCGCGCCCGGCAGTGCTCCGCTACGGGTGCTGCACGTGAGCGACCTTCACATCGTGCCGCGTCAGGAGCGACGTATTCAGTGGGTGCGCGAGCTGGCCCGTCTGGAGCCCGACTTCGTCATCAACACCGGTGACAACCTCAGTGACGAGGACGCCATCCCATCGGCGCTGCGCGCGATGGAACCGCTCATGGCGTTCCCCGGCGCGTTCGTCTTCGGCTCGAACGACTACTTCTACCCGAAGCTGAAGAACCCGCTGCGCTACTTCGACGACTCGCACGCGAAGGGCGAGGAGATGGGCGTGGGCAGGTTCGATGTCGAGCCGCTGCGTTCCGGGTTCACCGGGGGCGGATGGCTCGACCTCACCCATCGACGCGAGCGAGTCGAGGTGGCGGGGGTTCCGCTCGAACTCGTCGGCGTCGACGATCCGCATCTTGAGTACGACGAGTACGACACGGTGTCCGCCGAGGCCGCGTCGCGCCGAGGTGAGGTGGCCGCGACGATCGGCGTCGTCCACGCGCCGTACACGCGCGTGCTCGACGCGATGACGGCCGACGGCGCGGACGCCGTCATCGCCGGTCACACGCACGGCGGGCAGCTGTGCGTGCCGTTCCACGGCGCGCTCGTGACGAACTGCGACCTCGACACCTCGCGCGTCAAGGGCGTCTCGCGCTGGTGGCCCGGCGCGTCCGGCGTCGACTCGACGCTGGCCGTGCCGATCGGGCCGGGTGCGCTCGCACCGGGCGGCTCGCCCCTCGGCTCCGCCGCCGAGATCGGCGAGCGCTTCGACGTCCTCGACGCCCACCGCGTGCACAACGACTCGGTCTCGCGCTCGGAGGCTACGGCGCGCGAACGGCGCCGCACCGCGCTGCCGTCGTCCGCCGCGCCCGACGACGCGGCGTGGCTGCACGTCTCCGCCGGGCTCGGACACAACAAGTACACGCCCGTGCGCTTCGCCTGCCGTCCCGAGGCGACACTCATCACGCTGACGGCGAAGGCGCACTGACGAGCCCTGCGCGGCGCGTCAGCGCAGCACGTAGCCGATGCCGGGTTCGGTGACGATCCAGCGCGGGCGGGACGGTTCGGGTTCGAGCTTGCGACGCAGCTGCCCGCAGTAGACGCGCAGGTAGTTCGACTCGCGCCCGTACTGCGGCCCCCACACGGCGCGCAGCAGTTGCTCGTGCGGCACGACGCGCCCGCGGTGGCGCGCGAGTTCGGCGAGCAGGCGCCATTCCGTCGGCGTGAGGTGGACGGCCCCCGTCGGCCCGCTCGCCTCGTACGTCGTGAAGTCGAGCGAGAAGTCCGCGGTGACGACGGGCGCCGGGCCGGACGGTTCGGCGCCGCCTCGCCGCAGCGCGGCCCGCACGCGCGCGATGAGCTCCTCGATGCCGAACGGTTTCGTCACGTAGTCGTCGGCACCCTCGTCGAGCGCCTCGACCTTGTCATCGGCTTCCTGACGAGCCGACAGCACGATGACAGGCACGCTCGAGCTCTGACGCAGTCGGCGCAGCACCTCGACGCCGTCGAGGTCGGGCAGGCCGAGGTCGAGGACGACGAGGTCGGGCATCGCGTCTGCGCACGTGCTGAGCGCATCGAGGCCGCACCCGACGGTCTCGACGTCCAAGCCGCGCGCCTTGAGGTTGATGCGCAGCGTCCGCGCGATCGTCGGGTCGTCGTCGACGACGAGCACTCGTTCATTCATGAGTCACCGCGCGTGGTTGCGTCTGCGAACCGGGTATCGACCGGCTGGTCGGCCTCAGCGTCCTGGGGCCGGGCCTCGGGCGCCGACTCGGGTTCCGATTCAGCGCCGGGCTCGGCCTCGCTCGTCGCACCCGCTGCGTTCGCCACGGCCGGCAGGACGATGACCATCGTGACACCTCCACCGGGAGTGGTCTCCGCCTCCAGCATGCCGCCCATTGCCTCCGTCAGGCCGCGCGCGACGGCGAGACCGAGCCCGATGCCGTCACCCGCGGGTGCGTCGCCGTAGCGCTGGAAAGGCCGGAATATCTCTTCGCGCGCCTCGTCGGGGATGCCGGGGCCGTGGTCGGCGACGCGTAGTTCGACGCGCGGGCCGAGCGCACTCGTCGTCACGACGACGCCGTCGCTGCCGCCGTGACGCAGGGCGTTCTCGAGGACGTTCGCGAGGACGCGGTCGAGCAGGCCGGGGTCGGCGACGACGTGGCGCGCGGCGTCGTCGAGGTGCCAGGTGACGCGATCGGGTGTCTCGAGGGCGCGCACCGCGGGTGTGACGACCTCGGCGAGGTCGATCTCGCGCGGGTTCGCGACGAGCGCGCCGGTCTGCAGCCGTGAGGCGTCGAGCAGGTTGCCGATGAGCGCATCGAGGCGATCGGCCGACGTCTCGACGGCTTCGAGCAGTTCCGCCTGGTCCTCCGGCGAGAACGTCACCTCGCCGCTGCGCAGGCTGCCGACGGCGGCCTTGATGCCGGCCAGGGGCGTGCGCAAATCGTGGGAGACGGCGGACAGCAGCGCGGTGCGCGCCTTGTTGTCGCGCGCGAGGGTGTCGGCCGACTCGGCGAGGTCGAGCAGCGCTCGACGGTGCAGCACGGCCGCCGCGTGCATCGCGTACGCCCCCAGCAGCCGCTGCCGCTCGGCGGGGACGGGGCGCCCCACGAGGACGAGGTCGTGCTCGTCGTCGATGCGCTCGACCGTCGTCTTCTCGCGCGGTAGCGCCTGCGCGGCGACGTCGCTGTAGCCGTCCGTCGAGGCGATGACGCTGCGACCCGGCCCGCGGGTGCGCACTACGGCCGCCGCGTCCTGGTCGAACATCTCGAGCGAGCGCGTGAGCAGCAGCGCGAACTGGTCGGCGGAGGACAGCATCGTGTGGCTGAGTTCGGCGAGCGCCGTCGCCTCCTGGTGCGAGGCGCTGACGTCGGCGGCCCGGCGGGCGCTCGCGTGGACGACGAGCGAGACGGCGGCGCCGATGACGACGAAGAGCACGAGCGCGACGACGTTCTGCGGGTCGGAGATCGTCAGCGTGCCGATGGGTGGGGTGAAGAACCAGTTGATGAGCAGGGACGACAGCACGCCGGCCGTGATCGCGGGCGCCATCCCGCCGATGAGCGCGACGACGACGGTGAGCAGCAGGTACAGCTGCACGATGAGCGGCAACCCGACGCCGGAGCGCAGCGGCACGAGCAGGGCGCTCAACAGCGCAGGGGCGGTCACCGAGGTGAGGAAGCCGAGCCGGACGCGGCGCGTCGACAACCCCTCACGTTCGGTCGGCGACGAGCCCACGTGCGCGAGCTCGTGCGTGACGACGTGGACGTCGATGTCCTCGCCCGAGCCGGCGATGATGCGCTCACCCGTGCCGGGTCGCAGCATCGCCTGGGCCCGCGAGCGCCGGCTGAGGCCGACGACGATCTGGTCGGCGTTGACGCCGCGCGCGTAGTGCAGGACGGCCTCGGCCGCGTCCGGCCCGCTGACGGTGTGGAACGTCCCGCCGAGTTCCTCGGTGAGGCGTCGCAGACCGCTGACGACGTCGGCCTCGGCGGTGCGCAGGCCGTCGTCGCGCACGACGAAGACGGCGTGCATCTCGCCGCCGCTGCCGCGCGCGGCCATGCGGGCGGCGCGGCGCAGCAGCGTCGCGCCCTCGCGCCCACCGGAGAGGGCGACGACGACGCGGTGACGTGTCGGCCACGTACCGACGATGTCGTGGTCGCTGCGGTAGGCCGTCAGGCTCTCCTCGACGCGGTCGGCGAGCCACAGCAGGGCCAGTTCACGCAGCGCCGTCAGGTTGCCCTGGCGGAAGTAGTTGGCGAGCGCCGCGTCGACCTTCTCCGGCTTGTAGACGTTGCCGTGCGCCATCCGTCGTCGCAGCGCCTCGGGCGCCATGTCGATGAGTTCGACCTGCTCGGCGCGCCGGACGACGACGTCCGGCACCGTCTCGCGCTGCAGCACGCCGGTGATGGCGAACGCCGCGTCGTTGAGCGATTCGAGGTGCTGGATGTTGACGGTGGAGACGACGTCGATGCCCGCCGCGAGCAGGTCCTCGACGTCCTGCCACCGCTTCTCGTGGCGCCCGCCCGGCACGTTGGTGTGCGCGAGTTCGTCGACGAGCGCGACCTGCGGCGCGCGCCGGAGCACGGCGTCGAGGTCCATCTCCTCGAGCATCGCGCCCCGGTATTCGCGCCGCAGTCGCGGCATGACCTCGAGGCCCTCGAGCGCGGCGGCCGTCGCGGTGCGCCCGTGGTTCTCGCAGAAACCGACGACGACGTCCGTCCCCCGCTCGGCCCGGCGTCGGCCCTCGGCGAGCATCGCCATGGTCTTGCCGACGCCGGGGGCCGCGCCGAGGTAGATGCGCATCGTGCCTCGTGTCATGCGTCCATCTTCTTCTGCCGTCGCGGTTTCCGCCCGCTCAGCGAGCGGCGCGTTGCGCGAGTGCGACGTTCAGGTCGAGCACGTTCACCCGTTTGCCGCCGAGGTAGCCCAGGGCCGGCTTCTCGATGTGGGCGTCGATGATCTTCTCGACGTCGGCGACGCTCATCCCGCGGGCCTCGGCGATCCGTGGTGCCTGCCAGCGGGCGTAGACGACGCTGATGTCCGGGTCGACGCCGCTGCCGCTCGCGGTCAGCGCGTCGTCCGGGATCGGACCCTTCGCGTTCGGGTTGGCCTTCGTCAGCGCCGTGCGACGCTCGGCGATCGCCTTCTTCTGCTCGTCGGCGTTCTGGCCGAGGTTCGAGCCGCCGCTCTCGGCGCCGGGGGCGTCGACGGCGGACGGGCGCGCCGCGAACCACTTCGCGTCGCTCGTGGGCTGGCCGATGAGGCTGGAACCCACCTCGCGGCCCTCGGTGCGGACGATCGAGCCGTCCGCCCGGGCCGGCATCGCCCGCGCCGCGCCCGTGACGAGCAGCGGGTAGGCGATGCCGAGGACGACGGTGAGGACGAGGAGCGCACGCAGCGCGGCCCAACTCTGACGGAGAACGAACATGTCACTTCACTCCCGGGATGACGGACAGGACGAGGTCGATGAGCTTGATGCCGACGAAGGGCGCGATGACGCCGCCGACGCCGTAGACGAGCAGGTTGCGGCGCAGCATCGCGGCGGCACCGAGCGATCGGTACGCCACGCCCTTGAGCGAGAGCGGGATGAGCGCGACGATGACGAGGGCGTTGAAGATGACCGCCGACAGCATCGCCGACTCGGGGCTGTGCAGGTGCATGATGTTGAGCTTGCTCAGGCCCGGGAAGATGACGACGAACATCGCGGGGATGATCGCGAAGTACTTCGCGACGTCGTTGGCGATCGAGAACGTCGTCAGCGCTCCGCGGGTGATGAGCAGTTGCTTGCCGATGGCGACGACGTCGATGAGCTTCGTCGGGTCGGAGTCGAGGTCGACCATGTTGCCGGCCTCCTTCGCCGCCGATGTGCCCGTGTTCATCGCGACGCCGACGTCGGCCTGCGCGAGGGCGGGCGCGTCGTTCGTGCCGTCGCCGGTCATCGCGACGAGACGCCCGCCTTCCTGCTCGGCCTTGATGAGGCGCATCTTGTCCTCGGGCGTCGCCTCGGCGAGGAAGTCGTCGACCCCCGCCTCCTTCGCGATCGCGGCGGCCGTCAGCGGGTTGTCGCCCGTGATCATGACGGTGCGGATGCCCATCTCGCGCATCTGCGCGAAACGCTCGGCCATGCCGGGCTTGACGACGTCCTTGAGGTGGATGACGCCGAGCATGCGGGCGGTGCCGTCGGCGTCACGCTCGGCGACGACGAGCGGCGTGCCGCCGGCCTGGCTGATCGCCTCCACGCGTGCGTCGATGTCGTGCGCCATGTGGCCGCCCAGCTCGTGCACCCACGCGGCGACGGCCGAGCCGGCGCCCTTGCGGATGGCGCTGCCGTCGGGCAGGTCGATACCGGACATGCGGGTCTGCGCGGTGAACGGAACGGTGACGACGTCGGGGATCTCGGTCGCCGTGAACCCTTCTGCCGCAGCGTATTCGACGATCGAGCGACCCTCGGGCGTCTCGTCGGCGAGCGACGACAGGCACGCGGCGCGCACGAGGTCCTCGCGCGAGACACCCTCGACGGGGACGACGTCACCGGCGCGGCGGTTGCCGTAGGTGATCGTGCCGGTCTTGTCGAGCAGCAGCGTCGAGACGTCACCGGCGGCCTCGACGGCGCGTCCCGACATCGCGAGCACGTTGTGCTGCACGAGACGGTCCATGCCGGCGATGCCGATGGCGGACAGCAGGGCCCCGATCGTCGTCGGGATGAGGCAGACGAGCAGCGCGACGAGGACGACGAGCGACATGTCGTGGCCCGAGTAGCTCGCCATCGGCCAGATCGCCATGACGGCGAGGACGAAGATGATCGTCAGCGTCGTCAGCAGGATGCCGAGGGCGATCTCGTTCGGCGTCTTCTGCCGCTCGGCGCCCTCGACGAGCGCGATCATCCGGTCGATGAACGTCTCACCGGGCTTGCTCGTGATCTCGACGACAATGCGGTCCGACAGCACCGTCGTGCCACCGGTGACGGCGCAGCGATCGCCACCCGATTCGCGGATGACGGGCGCCGACTCACCGGTGATGGCCGACTCGTCGACCGTCGCGACGCCGTCGACGACGTCGCCGTCACCGGGGATGACCTCGCCGGCCTCGACGACGACACGGTCACCGACGCGCAGTTCGGTGCCGGGTACGCGCTCCTCGCCGCCGTGCGGCATGAGGCGGCGGGCGATCGAGTCGACGCGGGTCTGACGCAGCGTGTCGGCCTGTGCCTTGCCGCGCCCTTCGGCGATGGCCTCGGCGAGGTTGGCGAACAGGATCGTCAGCCACAGCCAGATCGTGACGGAGATCGAGAACACCGACGGGTGCATGATCGACAGCACCGTCGTGAGCACCGAGCCCACCCAGACGACGAAGATGACGGGGGTGCGCACGAGGTGGCGCGGGTCGAGCTTGCGCAGGGCGTCCGGCGCCGATTCGAGAGCCGTACGGGCGAGTGATGCGTTCACGAGAGGGCCTCCGCGATCGGGCCGAGAGCGAGTGAGGGGAAGAAGGTCAGCCCGGCGACGATGACGATGATGCCGACGAGCAGACTGGTGAAGACGGGCCCGTGGGTCGGCATCGTGCCGGCCGTGGCGGGGCGTCGCTGCTGCGAGACGAGCGCGCCGGCGACGGCGAGCACGAGCACGATCGGCAGGAAGCGTCCGAGGAACATGCACGCCGCGAGCGTGAGGTTGAGGTAAGGCTGGTCGGCCGACAGGCCCGCGAAGGCGGAACCGTTGTTGTTCGACGCCGACGTGTAGGCGTACATCATCTCGCTGAGGCCGTGCGGGCCGTGGTTGAGCAGGGCGTCCTTCGCGACGGGCAACACGACGCCGGCGGCGGTGAACACCAGCACGAGCGCGGGCATGACGACGACGGCGAGCGCCGCGTACGTGATCTCGCGGCGGCCGATGGCCTTGCCGAGCAGTTCGGGCGTGCGCCCGACCATGAGGCCGGCGATGAAGACGGTGAGCAGCGCGAAGATGATGATGTTGTACAGGCCGGTGCCGACGCCGCCGGGCGAGACCTCGCCGAGCATCATGTTGAGCATCATGAGGCCGCCGCCGAGGGGGCTCATCGAGTCGTGCATCATGTTGACGGCGCCGGTCGAGGTGCCCGTCGTCGCGGTGCCGAACAGTACCGATCCGACGATGCCGAAGCGTTGCTCCTTGCCTTCCATCGAGCCGAGCGCACCGCTCGTCTCGGCCCAGATGCCGAGGCCGGCGCTCAGGGTGAACAGGGCGCCCATGGCCGTCGTGAACACGGCGCCCTGACGCCGGTCGCCGACCATGAGGCCGTACATCCACGGCAGGGAGAAGGGGATCGCGAGCACGAGGAGGATCTCGAACAGGTTCGTCCACCCGTTCGGGTTCTCGAGCGGGTGCGCCGAGTTCGCGTTGAAGAATCCGCCGCCGTTCGTGCCGAGCAGCTTGATGACCTCCTGGGAGGCGACGGGGCCGCCCTGGATCGTCTGGCTGCCGCCGACGAGCGTCGTCACGTTGTGCGGGCTGCTGAGGTTCTGGATGACGCCGCCCGCGACGAGCACGAGCGCGCCGACGAACGCGATGGGCAGCAGGATGCGGGTGCAGCTGCGCACGAGGTCGACCCAGAAGTTGCCGATCGTCGCGGCGTTGCTGCGCGCGATCGCGCGGCACAGGGCGACGGCGACGGCGATGCCCGTCGCGGCGGAGACGAAGTTCTGCACGGTCAGGCCGGCCATCTGGACGGTGTACCCGGCGCCCGACTCACCGCCGTAGCTCTGCCAGTTCGTGTTCGTCGTGAACGACACGGCCGTGTTGAAGGCCGTGTGCCAGTCCTGGCTGCGCCCCAGGCCCCAGGGCAGGACGCCCTGCGCCATGATGAGCGCGAACAGCAGCACGACGGACGCGACGCCGAACATGACGCTGGCGATCGCGTACGTGCGCCAGCCCTGCTCGACGCGCGGGTCGACGCCGACGGCGCGGTAGATGAGGCGCTCCGGCGCCCAGTCACGCTCGTCCGTGAAGCAGCGGTACATCCAGGTGCCGAGCGGCACGTGGATGAACGCCAGCAGCAGCGCGATGGTGGCGATCATGCAGATCGCCTGAAGAGTGACGTTCATGTGCGCGGCCCTCAGAACTTCTCGGGCCGGATGAGGGCGTACAGCAGGTACCCCAGCAGTGCGAGGGCGATGATGCCCGCGATGACGATTTCGATCATGGACCGAGCGTGCAACCGCGCAGATGGCGCACCGCTCGTCTTGAGGTCGCCTTGTCGCGTCTTGACGCGTTCTTTACGTGAGGCCCTTCCCTGCTTCGTCGCCCCGGCGTTCAGGGGCGTGGTGCGAAACCTGGCTGGACCTGTGCCAGCCAGTCGAACGAGCGCGGGATCTTTCGGGTCCACACCGACAGGCGGTGGCCGCCGCCTGCGCGATGCGCGCCGTGCCGTCGGTGGGCCGCTTCACCACGGTGAGGATCTCCTTGACGGAGGGGTAGCTCACCTTGTTCGCGTCGGAGGCGAACAGCCGCAGCGACACGGGCACCGGGTTGGTCTTCTCGAGGGCGATGAGGTCGTAGCTGCGCGCCTGCGGCGCGTTTGGCTGAAACGGCAGGTGGCCGTCGAAATGCGGGCGGAAGTAGCCCTGGTAGGCGACGGCGGCGCCGAACGTCGCGGGGTGCTTCATCGTCAGCTTCGAGGCGCACCACCCGCCGAGGGAGTACCCCACGTCGCCCACGACCCGCGCCCGGGCGCGACGGCGAAGGTTTGTCTCACCCACGTCGGCAGCGTCGAGGCGAGCCACGTCTCGGTCTGCAGGCCGTGCGGGTCGTCGATGCACTCCTGTCGTTGTCGGGGGTGCGGTTGAGTTGCGGCACGACGACGATGGGCGCGGCGATGCGGCGGTCGCTGACAGCCTTGTCGAGGCGCGTGTAGAAGTGGTCGAGCTTGTTGTAGGACTCGGGGCTGCCCGGCAACCCGCGCATCGCGACGATGACGGGGTGACGCGGTGTGTCCTCGGGCGGGTCGCCTAGCAGGTCACCCCAACTCGTGTAGAACGCGTACTCGTTGTTGAACAGGGCACCGACGAGCGCGAGCACGAGCGTGGTGAACAGAGCCGTCGGGCCGAGGCGCGACAGCGCTGCATCCACGACTTGCGCCCCCCCACGAGCCTCCCCGGACGATGACGACGAGAACGAGCGCCGCGGCGCAGCCGAGCACGATCGGAAGCCACGTCCCGTTCAGCCCCATGGAGGAAGGGCGAGGACTCACCCGGGGAAATGCCCGTGAGCCCCGCTGGGAGAACGCTCCGAATCGTGGTGTGCGTCACCTCGAGGGTGTTGACGTCCGATCGGGTGGGACGTCGGCAAGGCCCTCGGAGGCGGTGAGGGTCGCGTCGGCGCTGCCCTCGGACGTGGTGGGTGCCGCGGTGATCCACCATGGCGTCGTCGTGCCGGGGCCGTCGCCGTACTGGGCGTCGAGTTCGGCGTCGGCGCGGAGGGCGCTCGCGCGATCGGCTCGCATCCATTCGATGAAGACGGCTGCGAGCAGGGGCAGCCCGACACTCTCGGCGACGGCGAGCAGCGCTCCCCCGGCGAACTTCTGATCGAGCGAGGCGGACATGTCGCCGCGGTAGGTGGAGGCGGACGCGGCAAAGCCGGGGAAGTGCGGCATGAGCAGATCGTGGTGCGTCATGACGAGGATGCCGGGGATCGCGTCGAACAGGCCGTCGACGCAGGCGAGCAGGACGCGCACGCCGGGCCCGGCCCACGCGGGCAGCAGATCGCCGGCGAGCAGGGGCAGCACGACGGTGCCGCCGACGACGAGAAGGTGCACGGTGAGCACGATGCGCATCGGCGTGGAGTCGAGCGCGGCCTGCCCGTAGGGCGTGAAGAAGACGACGATGACGCTCACCATCGCGAGGATCGAGCTGACGAACGGGTACATGAGCGCCCGTCCGAGGTGCCCGCCGAGCACTCGGCGCAGCGCCGTCGACCCCGTCGCGCCCTCGATGACGTCGACGGGGCGCGCGAGCGCCAAGCCAGTCGGGATGACGGCGACGAGCAGCGCGACCTGCAGCGCGAACACCCACATGAGGCGCGTCGACCACACCTCGACAGGCCCGCACAGCGTGTAGGCGAGGGCGCCGGCTCCGAACGTCAGGAACCACGCGAGCCACGAGACGTCAGCTCGTCCGCGACGGCGTGCGCGGATCCAGGGGGCGACGTAGCCGATCGTCACGACTGCGACGAGGAGGGTGCCCCATGAGCCCGGTCGCCAGTCGGTCAGCCATGACGAGGCATGCAGTTCGTTCACAGCGGGCATTGTGCGCGCGTCGGCTGGGAGGGCGGTGAACTCGCCTCGGCGGCGGTTTCGAACGCGCTCGCGTCGCCGCGGGATCGGGCAACTGCGCACTGCGGCCACGACGCACACGGCTGGGCCCGCATTCGGACGGGTACGGCGAAGGCCCCCATCGGCGAACCGATGAGGGCCTTGCTGACGCTGGTCGGGGTGACAGGATTTGAACCTGCGACCTCGTCGTCCCGAACGACGCGCGCTACCAAGCTGCGCCACACCCCGCGACTCTCGTCATGCGCCACCGATGCGATCGGCAGCGACACCAAACCTTACATGCCGCGGGGCGTCGGCGCTAATCGTCGGGGCACCGTCGTCGCCGACGCCCTGGCGGCCCGTTCGTGAGCTACGTCATCGTGGCCGCGTCGCCACGTCCATCGGGGCGGTCAGGTCATACCATCAAAGGTCAGGGAGGAACGAACGCCAGGGGGAACAACCGTGGGCACGGACCACGACGGGCCACGCACGCCTCGCGGTCGCGGCACGGCTCGTCGCGACGGCGCCGAGACTGCAGGCCGGAGCGGGAGCGCGGCAGGCAGTCGCGACCGCAACGCAAGTCATGGCGGCGTGCCCTCATCGAGCGATGACCTGCCCGACTGGCTGTTCAGCGCCGACCCGCTGACGTCCCCGCCGCGATCAGCGAACGCTCTCGCAACGTCCTCTCCCGCATCTCGGGAGGCGTCCCCGAGCGCGCGTGTCAAGAACGACGCGGACACGTTGCGCGTCGAGCCGTCGAGGAACGTCGTCGAGACGCCGGCGCCGGCGGCGGCCTCGCGCACGACCGTCGGGAAGTCGGTCGACCGCACGAACCGAGCGGCCCGCGAGGCGAGCTCTCGACCTCGGAGACGCCCCACGGACATGCTCGCGACACCCCCGCGTCAGGCACCTCACCACGTGGAACGGCCGGCCCCGTCTGCTCGCGAATCCGCGGCGATCAACGCGACGTCAGTGGACACCGACGCGATGGACGCCACGGCAGACCCCACCACGTCGACCGACACGAGCGCCCCGTCCTCGGACGCCGCTCGCACTGACGCCACGACAGGCCCCACCACGCCGGCCGACACGAGCGCCCCGTCGTCCTCCGACGCCGTGCAACCAGCCTCCGACGCCGCGCGGGCGACCGTCGCGACTCCGCGGCGCGGCAGGCTGCCCGCGCTCGACGGCGTGCGCGCGCTCGCGGTGCTGGCCGTCATGGCGTTCCACTTCCGGGTGCCCGGGTTCAGCGGCGGGTTTCTGGGCGTCGACATCTTCTTCGTCCTGTCGGGCTACCTCATCACGAGCCAGTTGTGGTCGCGCTGGCCGCTGCGCGGCATCGATCTGAAGGCGTTCTGGGCCGCTCGCGTGCGACGCCTCGCGCCCGCCGCACTGCTCCTGCTCGCCGTGACGACGCTCGTCACGGCGTGTTTCCATCCGTCCGGCCTCGCGCAGCAACTGCGCGATTCCGCGGCGGCGCTGACGTACACGTCGAACTGGTGGTACGTGTACGGCGGGCGGCAGTACGGCGACTTCGGTTCGTGGTGGTTCCTCGAACACCTGTGGTCGCTCGCGATCGAGGAACAGTCCTACCTGCTGTGGCCGCTCCTCGTAGCGGGGGTGTTCTTCGCCGTCCGCGCCACACGAACGCGGCGTCGCGTCCTGCTGGCCGTGACGATCGGCGGGGCGCTCGCCTCGAGCGTCGCGATGAGTTCGGGAGCGTTCGCCTCGACCGGCCGCTGGGCCGACGACCCCACGCGCGTCTACTTCGGCACGGACACACACGTCATGGGCCTGCTCGTCGGCGCCGCCCTCGCACTGCTGCTCGACGGGCGGGGGTTCCGCTCGCGCCTCACGTTCACGCCGGCGACGACCCGCATGACGGCCGCTGGCGTCGCCGCGCTCGTCGCCGTCATCGTCGTGATGACGCAGCTCGACTTCCTCTCGATGGGTTTCTACCGCTGGGGCGGTTTCCTCGCCTTCTCACTCGTCGTGGCGGCGCTCGTGTGGGTCGTCGTCCATGACGGGCCGCTCGCCCGCGCGTTGTCGTGGCGCCCGCTGCGCTACGTCGGCGACCGCTCGTACGGGCTGTACCTGTGGCACTGGCCGCTCGTGACGCTGCCGTTCGTCACCGACGCGATGGAGTCGTCGTGGCTGCTGCCCGCGATCGGGTTGAGCGTCGCGACGTTCGTGCTCGCCGAACTGAGCTACCGCTACGTCGAGATGCCCGTGCGTCGCGCCGGGGTGCGCGCCTGCCTGCGTCGCGCGCGGGGTGCTGTCGTCGACCGCCGTGTCGGCGCCATGGTCGCGAGTCTCGCACTCGCGGCGGCGCTCGTCGTCACGGCGACACAGCTCGTCGCGCACCGTCAGGGGTCGACGGAGACGACCGCACCCGCGCCACGAAGCAGATGAGCATCAGTGTCTGGGGCGACTCCGTCCCCGCGTCCGTCGCGCTCAACCAGCTCCCGCACGCCTACCGCACGGTCGACAACCACGCCGCGAAGAGCCAGCAGGCGAACGCGGTGCTCGAGCAGGTCATGGCGGCTGCGAAGGCGGGGACGATCAGGAGCGACGTCGTCCTGCTCCACACCGGCGACAACGGTGTCGTGCCGCAGGAGATGCTTGCCAAGACCCTCGACGCGTTGAAGGACGAACGCGTCGTGCTCGTGGTGCCGAAGACCACGCTGGGCACCCAGAAGCAGGCGCTGCATGCGATCCGCGAGGCGGCGAAGGGCCGGCCGTGGGTGCACCTCGTCGACTGGTACGGCGCCTCCGAGGACCACCCCGAGTACTTCATCGACGGCGTCCACCCCACCCTCGCAGCGATGCCCGTCTACATCAGCCTCGTGCAAAAGGCTTCGAAGGGCTGACCGCGACGCGACTCGTCAGGCATACCTCCGCCGCGTGAAGCGCGCCAGATCCTGCGCGAGCCGTTCGAGCGCGTCAGCGGCGTGATGGCGACGATCCCACGCGGCGTGGAGGCGGATGCCGAGAGCGTCGCCGTCAGCGTCGCGGATCGTGAGGGGCACGAGGCCGAAGCGGGGGTCGTCGGTGAGGACGCAGACGCCGCGCCCGCTGGCCGCGACGGCCTGGGCGACGACGGGTGAGGCGAACTCCGCGCGGGGTTCGACGCCGAGCTGCTCTGCGTCGAGGGCTGCGTCGAGCACGCGGCGCGCCGAGAAGCTGCGTTCGAGCAGAAGCAGGTCAGCACCCGCGAGCTCGTCGAGATCGACGGCATCGCGCTGCGCCCACGGATGGGTCGGCGCGACGCACGCCCACAGCGGCAGGCGCGCGACGACGCGGCTGCCCAACGCCGGGGGTGGTGCGAGCGGCGCCACGGCGAGGTCGGCTCCGCGACGCAACGTGTCGTAGACGTCGTCGACGGACGCTTCGGCGATGCTCGGCAGCGGCGCGTCGGCGGACCACGTCGCGAGCCAGGGGGCGAGGACGTCGTCGCGGGTCGTGCCGGGGCTGACGAGACGGACCCGCTGCAGACGGCCGGCTGCGACGCCGCGGGCCGCGTCACTCACGGCGTCGGCCTGGCGCAGCAGTCGACGCGCGACGGGCAGCACGTCGATGCCGGCGGAGGTGAGGCGCAGCCGCCCGTCCTCACGATCGAACAGGCGGATGCGCAGCTGCCGCTCCAACTGCTGGATCTGACGCGTGGCGGCGGGTTGCCCCACGCCGAGTCGAGCTGCGCCGGCCGTCACCGTCCCGGCGTCGGCCACGGCGACGAAGCACTCGACCGCCCTCAACTCCATGCCGTCCCCTTCTGCGATCTACGGTCACTTTCACCGCCCTCGGCGGCCGGCCAGCCCATCAGCGGCCTATTCCCAACATGCATACCAATCATCGAAAAGTGATATTGGACAGCATAGGCGCCAGGCCTCAGAGTGAGGGAGAACACTGATCGAGCCTGGTCACTCGCACCTCGGGTCGATCCCGCACGACGAAAGGACACGGCCATGACGTCCGTCCCTCAGGAGCGCAAGCTCGTCACCGCCATCCCCGGCCCGAAGAGCCAGGAACTGCACCAGCGGACGAAGGGCGCGGTCTCCGCGGGCGTCGGCATCGGCCTGCCTGTCTACGTCGAGCGTGCGGGCGGCGGCATCCTCGTCGACGTCGACGGCAACCAGCTCATCGACTTCGGCTCCGGCATCGCCGTGACGAGCGTCGGCAACTCGGCGCCGAAGGTCGTCGAGAAGGCCAAGAACCAGCTCGACGACTTCACGCACACCTGCTTCATGGTGACGCCGTACGAGGAGTACACGGCCGTCTGCGAGAAGCTCAACGAGCTGACACCCGGTGACCACGAGAAGCGTTCGGCGCTGTTCAACTCAGGCGCCGAGGCCGTCGAGAACGCTGTCAAGATCGCGCGCGTCCACACGGGCCGCCAGGCCGTCGTCGCGTTCGACCACGCCTACCACGGCCGCACGAACCTGACGATGGCGCTCACGGCGAAGAACATGCCGTACAAGCAGGGCTTCGGTCCGTTCGCGGGCGACGTCTACCGCATGCCGATGGCGTACCCGTACCGCTGGGTCGGCAACCCCGACACGATCACTGACGACGCCTTCGAGGCGTTCACGAGCGCCGTGCACGCGCAGATCGGCGAGCAGAACGTCGCGGCCGTCATCATCGAGCCCATCCAGGGTGAGGGCGGGTTCATCGTGCCGCCCGCCGGCTGGCTGAAGAAGGTCGCCGACTGGTGCAGCGAGAACGGCATCGTCTTCATCGCCGACGAGGTGCAGAGCGGTTTCTGCCGCACCGGCGACTGGTTCGCGTGCGACGCCGAGGGCGTCGTGCCCGACCTCATCACGACCGCCAAGGGCATCGCGGGCGGCCTGCCGCTCGCGGCCGTGACGGGCCGCGCCGAGATCATGGACGCCGTCCACGCAGGCGGCCTCGGCGGCACCTACGGCGGCAACCCCGTCGCCTGCGCGGGCGCCCTCGGCGCCATCGAGACGATGGAGTCGGAGAACCTGCCCGCGCGCGCCAAGGAGATCGAGGCGATCTTCCGCGAGCGCCTCGGCCAGATCGCCGACACGCACGACGTCGTCGGCGACATCCGCGGACGCGGCGGCATGATGGCCGTCGAGATCGTCAAGGCCGGCACGAAGGAGCCCGACGCCGACCTGACGAAGAAGATCGCGGCCGCCGCGAACGCCCAGGGCGTCGTCACGCTGACGGCCGGCACGTACGGCAACGTCCTGCGCTTCCTGCCGCCGCTCGTCATCGGTGACGACCTGCTGCGCGAGGGCCTCGACATCATCGCCGAAGCGTTCGACTCCGCGACTGCCTGAGCGCCTGAGCGAGCACGACCATCCACAGGCTGTGTCGGATCGCCCCGCCCCGGGCGATCCGGCACAGCCGTTTCCACAGCTGCACCCGCCGTACCCGCCGGTACACCACGAATCTGGGATAGGAAAGACACATGGACACGAAGGCTCTGATCAACGACGTGCCGAAGCAGCTGTTCGTCGACGGCGCATGGCGCGACGCCGAGGGCGGCAAGACGCTCGAGGTGACGAACCCCGCGACCGGCGAGGTCCTCGCGCGCGTCGCCGACGCCTCCCCCGCCGACGGCGACGCAGCCCTCGCCGCCGCGCACGCCGCGCAGGCGAGCTGGGCGGCCACGACGCCGCGTGAGCGTTCCGAACTGCTGCGCAAGGCGTTCGAGCTGCTCATCGAGCGCACCGACGACTTCGCGGCTCTCATGACCCTCGAGATGGGCAAGCCCTTCGCCGAGGCCAAGGGAGAAGTCGCCTATGGCGCCGAGTACTTCCGCTGGTTCGCGGAGGAGGCCGTGCGCATCAGCGGCTCGTACCTGCCCGCTCCCGCGGGCGGATCACGCCTGCTGACGATGAAGCAGCCCGTCGGCCCGTGCCTCATGATCACGCCGTGGAACTTCCCGCTCGCCATGGGTACGCGCAAGATCGGCCCGGCCCTCGCGGCCGGCTGCACCATGGTCATCAAGCCCGCTTCGGAGACGCCCCTGACGATGCTCGCGCTCGCTGCGCTGCTCGAGGAGGTCGGTGTGCCGAAGGGCGTCGTCAACGTCATCACGACCACCGACTCCGGTGGCGTCATGGAGCCGCTCATCCGTGACCCGCGTGCCCGCAAGCTGACGTTCACCGGCTCCACCGGTGTCGGCCGCAAGCTCGTCGAGCAGAGCGCCGAGCAGCTGCTGCGCGTTTCGATGGAGCTGGGTGGCAACGCGCCGTTCATCGTCTTCGACGACGCCGACCTCGACGCCGCCGTCGAAGGCGCCATGGCCGCCAAGATGCGCAACATCGGTGAGGCCTGCACCGCGGCCAACCGCATCTACGTGCACGCCGATGTGGCCGAGGAGTTCGGCGACAAGTTCTCCGCCAAGATGAAGGCGATGACGGTCGGCAACGGCATGGACGAGGGCGTCACCGTCGGTCCGCTCATCACCGAGAAGGCCGTCAAGAACGTCAAGCGCCTCATCGAGTCGGCCGTCGGCGACGGCGCGACGAAGGTGTGCGGCGACGACGAGGTGCCCGCCGGCGGTCACTTCGTCGCCCCGACGGTGCTCACGGACGTCTCGCCGACGTCGGACATCGTGCGTGAGGAGATTTTCGGCCCGGTGGCCGCGATCCAGACGTTCACCGACGAGGACGACGTCATCAAGCGCGCCAACGACACCGAGTACGGCCTCGCGGCGTACTTCTTCACCACCGACTTCTCTCGCGCCATGCGCGTGTCCGAGAAGCTCGAGTACGGCTTGGTCGGCGTCAACGCGGGCGTCATCTCCAACGCGGCCGCACCGTTCGGTGGCGTCAAGGCATCCGGCTTCGGTCGCGAGGGTGGCTTCGACGGCATCGACGAGTACCTCGAGACGAAGTACGTGGGAATGACGATCTGATGTCGGACGCCATCTACAAGGTCACGAACCCGCTGACGGGTGAGGTCGAGGAGACCTTCCCGACGGCGAGTGACGAGCAGGTCAAGGCCGCGCTCGAGGCTGCGTACGAGGCGCGTGCGTCCTGGCGTGCCACCCCGCTCGAGGAGAAGGTCGCGGTGATGAACCGCGTCGCGGACCTCTACGACGCACGCCAGGACGAGCTGGCCCGCATCATCGGCGTCGAGATGGGCAAGCCCTCCTCGCACGCGACGGGTGAGGTGTGGCTGGCCGGTGACATCCACCGGTTCAACGCGAAGCACGCTGCCGAGGCCCTGGCCGACGTCGAGCTCGACCTGGGCGAGCGTGACGGGCGCGCGTTCATGCGCAAGGAGCCGATCGGCGTCATCGTCGGCGTCATGCCGTGGAACTACCCGTACTACCAGGTCGCTCGCTTCGCGGCGCCGAACCTGTTGTTGGGCAACACGATTCTGCTCAAGCACGCGCCGCAGTGCCCCCGCTCGGCGGCCGTCATCGAGGAGATCTACCGCGAGGCCGGCGTGCCGGAGGGTGTCTACACCAACCTGTACGCGACGAACGAGCAGATCGCCTCGCTCATCGAGGACCCGCGCGTGCAGGGCGTTTCGCTCACCGGTTCCGAGCGGGCCGGTTCGGCCGTCGGCGAGAACGCCGGGCGCAACCTGAAGAAGGCTGTGCTCGAACTCGGCGGCTCCGACCCGTTCATCGTGCTGCCGGACGCCGACCTGGAGAAGGCCGTCGCCGACGGCGTTTCCGGACGCTTCGAGAACTCGGGGCAGGCGTGCAACGCGGCGAAGCGGTTCATCGTCATCGGCGACGAGGCGTACGACTCGTTCGTGTCGCGTTTCTCGGAGGCCGTCGAGGCGCTCGTCATGGGCGACCCGGCGGACGAGAAGACCGACGTGGGCCCGCTCGTCAACGAGGACGCGGCCCAGGGCATCCAGTCGCAGATCGACGACGCCGTGCAGGCGGGCGCTCGTGTCATCACCGGTGGCACGCGGCCCGACCATGCGGGTTCGTTCGTCACGCCGACGGTGCTCACGGACGTCACGCCCGAGATGCGCGCGTGGTCGGAGGAGATCTTCGGCCCGGTCGCCGTCGTCTACAAGGCGAAGGACGAGGCCGACGCTGTACGCATCGCGAACGACACGCTCTTCGGGTTGGGGGCCTCGGTGCACTCGGGGTCGGTCGACGCCGCGATGCGCGTGGCCAACCAGCTCGAGTCGGGCATGGTGTCGATCAACGAGCCGCCCGGCTCGTCGTCCGAGCTGCCCTTCGGCGGAGTGAAGCGCTCCGGCTTCGGGCGTGAGCTCGGCACGTACGGGTTCGAGGAGTTCAGCAACCACCGGATGATCCGCATCGCCGGCGACAAGGCGGCTGCCTCGTCCGAGTGACGCCGGTTTCCCCGCTTGCGCGAGATGTCGCGCGATGGGGGAAAGTCGACAACGAAGCGTCCCCACGTGTGCGACTTCTCGCGCACGTGGGGACGTTTCGTTTCGGTGGGGCGGTCCCCGTCGCAGTGCCAGCAACCGTTGGGCAGAGTTTCCTGCGGTTGGGCCGAGGCAACCACTACCCAACCGCAGGGAAGTCTGCCCAGCGACGACGAGCGACTGCTGTCAGCGGGCGCCAGCCGTCGCCAGCTCGGCCGGCTCGTCGGCCGTCACACTCGGCTGGGCCGAGGCGGCCCCTACCCAATCGCAGGAAAGCCTGCCCAGCGCCAAACGTCCGCACCAACGACGAACCGCCCGCCGCCCGCTGATCAGCGAGGCGACGGGCGGCACGACCCGAGACGGATCGTCAGCTCATGGCAAACATCTCGAGGTGCGTCTTGACGACGATGACGCGCGGGCCGGTGACCGACGCCTCGAACGTCGCACGCAGAGCGTCGGTGAGCTCCGAGTAACCCGCGTCGTCACCGACCGAGACCTCCTGCGCCTCGACGCCGAACGCCTTGGCAAGCGTGATGAAGTCCGGGCGGGCGAGCTCGGTGTGGGTGGCCTGCCCGAAGGTGGCCACCATGTACTCGCGCAGGATGCCGTAGCCGCCGTCGTCGACGATGAGCCACGTCACCGGGATGCCGTGCTGCACCGCGGTGGCCAGCTCCGAGATCGAGTACATCGCCGAACCGTCACCCGCGACGGCGACGACGCGCTCGCTGCCGCCGACCGAGAACTCCGCGTCGACGTCGGAAAGCTTCAGCCCGCGCTTCTCCGCGAGCGCCACGGCGCCGCCGAGGGCTGCGGGGAACGCGAAGCCGAGGCCGCCGGCGCCCTGGCCGGAGTGGAAGCCGCCGGTGCGGCCGTCCCAGCAGTTCCAGCCCCAGTAGGCGGCGATCGTCATGTCCCAGAACGTCGGCACATTGTCGGGGATGCCGGCACGGATGGCGTCCATGAACGCGCGCTCGTGCGCGAGGTCCTGCCCGTCGAGACGCTCGACGATGGCTTTGCGCGCACCTGCGGCCCGCTCGGCGCCGGACTGGCGGCCTTCCGTGGACTCCGAGGGGTAGGCCGAGACGAACGCCTCGAGCGCGGCCTTCGCGTCACACGCGATACCGAGTGCGGGGTGGTTCGACTCGAGCACGCGCGGCTCGGCGTCGACGTGGATGAGCTTGCCGGACGGCTCGAGCGTGAAGTAGTTCGACGTCACCTCACCGAGCGACGTGCCGACGGCGAGCAGGACGTCGGCGTCGGCGAGCAGGTCGGTGACCGCACGGTCCTCGACCCATGACCCCATCGACAGCGGGTGCTCGACGGGGAAGCCCGAGTTGCCGCCCGGCGAGCAGACGACGGGGGCGTCGAGCTTCTCGGCGAGGGTGAGCAGCGCCTTCTCCGCACCGGCGCGGCGCACACCACCACCGGAGACGATGGCGGGACGCTTCGCCGAAGCGAGCAACTGCACTGCGGCCCACACGAGTTCGGGGCGCGGCCCCTCGGGCGTCGGGGAGGCGTTGGCCGTGCGGATCGGCGGGATCTCCGTCTTGGCGAGCAGGACGTCCTGCGGCACCTCGACCCAGACCGGCCCACGCGGGTGGGTCATCGCTTCCAGCCACGCCGACTCGATGGCCGTCGGGATGGCGGCGTGGTGCGTCACCGTGCGCTGAGACTTCGTGACGTCGATGGCGGCGCGACGCTGCTCGTCGAGCTGGTGAAGCATGCCGCGACGCGCACCGCCGAGGCCGGAGACCGGCACCTGCGACGCGACGACGACCATCGGAACCGAGGTGGCGTACGCCTCCTGCAGACCCGGAAGCGCCGTCAACGCGCCGGGGCCGGTGGAGAGGAAGAGCGCCGCCGGCTTGCCCGAGACGCGCGAGTACCCGTCGGCCGCGAAAGCAGCGTTGTTCTCGACGCGGCTGCTCATGAAGTGCAGCCCCGAACGGCGCAGCGCGTCGAACAGGCCCAGCGCGTGCTGGCCCGGGATTCCGAACACGGTCGTCGTGCCGAGCGCCTCGAGCGTCTCGACGACGAGGTCGCCACCGTTGCGGATCTTCGGAGCGGCTTCCCCTGCCGCCGTCGAACGGATCTGTTCGCTCACTTGCTCTCCCCGTAGGTCGTGTTGGACTCGCCGTAGGCCGGGCCGCCCGCGGGGGCGTCCTTGCCGAGTGCGAGCAGCGACATGTACTCGTACACGACGTTCGCCGCGGCGAGACCCGTGAGCTCGGCGTGGTCGTACGGCGGGGCGACCTCGACAACGTCGGCGCCGATGAGGTTCGTGCCGCGCAGGCCGCGCAGAATCTCGAGCAGCTCGCGCGACGTCAGACCGCCCGGCTCGGGCGTTCCGGTGCCGGGCGCGTGGGCCGGGTCGAGAACATCGATGTCGAGCGAGACGTACAGCGGACGGTCGCCCACGCGCTCACGCAGGAAGCCGACGACCTCGTCGACACCCATGCGCATGACGTCGTTGCTCGTCACGACACCGAAGCCGAAGCGCGCGTCGTCCTCGAGGTCCTGCGTGCCGTAGAGCGGGCCGCGGGTGCCGACGTGGCAGACGCCCGAGGAGTCGATGATGCCTTCCTCGAACGCGCGACGGAACGGCGTGCCGTGCGTGTACTCGGCGCCGAAGTAGGTGTCCCACGTGTCGAGGTGGGCGTCGAAGTGCAGCAGCGCGACGGGGCCGTGCTTCTTGGCGTGCGCGCGCAGCAGCGGCAGGGCGAGGGTGTGATCGCCGCCGATCGTGATGAGAGAGGTGCCGTCGCTGACGAACTGCGCCGCGGCCTCCTCGGCCGTCTTGAGCGCCTCGTCGATGTTGAACGGGTTGAGTGCCACGTCACCGGCGTCGGCGACCTGCAGCTTTGCGAACGGCGAGACCGACTGCGCGGGGTTGAACGGACGCAGGAGGCGCGAGCTCTCACGCACGTGCGTCGCACCGAAGCGCGCACCGGGGCGGTAGGAGACGCCCGAGTCCCAGGGCATGCCGACGACGGCGACGTCCGCCTTGGACACGTCCTCGATGCGCGGCAGGCGCGCGAAGGTGCCCAGGCCCGCGTAGCGCGGGGTGAGGGCGGCGTTGACCGGGCCGATGCGGCCGTTCGTCTCGACGCGGGGGTGGTCCATGTCGTGAGCTCCTTGGGTCGGCCCGGGTTGTCGTGCGACGCCCCAGGTCACGTGCGTTCGATCACAATCAGGTTAACGGACGTGTTTACCCAGGGGAATCCGTTGTTTGTTAGGAGTCGATCTCTTACATTGGTCGAACCCCCACTCCATGTGACGCAGACGACACACCGTGCCATGCCACCTATCCAGCGAAGGAGGCCCTTTCCGTGGACCTCAACCTCGCGATCGTCGTCCTGTACCTCGTCGCCATGCTGGCGTTCGGGTTCTGGGGTCGCTCGCGCACCAAGAACAGTTCGGACTACCTCGTCGCCGGGCGTCGCCTCGGTTACTTCCTCTACACCGGAACGATGGCGGCCGTCGTGCTCGGTGGCGCCTCCACCGTCGGCGGTGTCGGCCTGGGTTACAAGATGGGCCTGTCAGGCATGTGGCTCGTCGTCGCCATCGGCGTCGGTGTTCTGCTGCTCTCGCTCCTGTTCGCCGGCACGATCCAGAAGCTGCGCGTCTACTCCGTCAGCGAGATGCTCGACCTGCGCTACGGCCACAAGGCCACCGGCGCGTCCAGCATCGTCATGCTGGCCTACACGATCTTCCTCTCGGTGACGTCGACGGGCGCCTACGCAACCGTCCTCCACGTTCTCCTGGGCTGGGACCGCTGGCTGTGCATCGTCGTCGGCGGTGGCGTCGTGCTCGTCTACTCCGTCATCGGCGGCATGTGGTCGATCACGCTGGCCGACCAGGTGCAGTTCATCATCAAGACGATCGGCATCTTCGCGCTCATGCTGCCGTTCACGCTGAGCAAGGCCGGCGGCTTCGACGGCATCCGCGAGCGCATGGGTGACCAGGCGTTCAACCTCATCGGCGACAAGAACTTCGGCGCCGACCCGCAGACGATCCTCACCTGGTTCGTCGTCTTCACCCTCGGCCTCCTCATCGGCCAGGACATCTGGCAGCGCGTGTTCACGGCCCGCTCCCCCGAGGTCGCTCGCTGGGGTGGCGCTGCCGCCGGCATCTACTGCATCTTCTACGGTGCGGCCGGTGCCGTCATCGGCATGGCGGCCCACGCCTCGCTAGGCGACAAGATCAAGGTGAAGGACGACGTCTACGCCGAGGTGGCCGACAAGATCCTGCCCGTCGGCATCGGCGGTCTCGTGCTCGCCGCCGCCGTCGCCGCCATGATGTCGACCGCGTCCGGCGCGCTCATCGCCGCCGCCACCGTGGCCCGCAACGACGTCGTGCCGATGATCACCGGCAAGGCCAAGGCCACCGGTGAGTCGGCCGAGGACCCGCACAGCGACAAGAACATCCGCGAGAACCGCACCTGGGTGCTCGGCCTGGGCATCGTCATCATCGCCATTGCGGCGTGGATGAGCTCCCTCAAGGCCGGCGGGGACATCGTCGTCGCATCCCTGACGATCGCGTACGACATCCTCGTAGGTGGTCTGCTCATCGCGATCCTCGGTGGCTTCGTGTGGAAGCGTGGCAACGGCCAGGGCGCTGCGGCGTCGATGATCGTCGGCACCGTGGTCACGCTCGGCACGATGGCCGTTCTCGCTGTTCAGCTGGGCGACCCGCTGCTCGGCATCCTCGACAACAAGCCGATCTACTTCGGCCTGCTCGCCTCCCTCGTCACGTTCGTCGCGGTCTCGCTCGCGACGAAGCCCGTGCGCCCCGAGGTGCGCGAGGAGTGGGACGCTCGCGTCAGCGGTCGCATCGAGACGGAAGGTGTTCGCACCTCCTGATCGAGGCGAACGCGTCGAACGGCGCCCGACGGTGACTTGCATCTCACCGCCGGGCGCCGTTTGCTTGATGCATGACCCAGAATCCGAACCCTTATGGCGACCCGCAGCAGGGTCAGAACCCTCAGCAGTACGGCGGGCAGACCGGCGCCTACGGTGCGCAGAACCTCCAGCAGCCTGGCGGGTACGGCCAGCAGGGCTACGGCGCGCCGCAGCAGCCTCCGTACGGCGGCTACCAGCAGCCGCAGCAGTTCGGCCAGCAGTACGGCCAGCAGCCGTACGGCCAGATGGCGCCGAAGCGCAGTGGCGTCGCGACGACGTTCGGCATCATCCTCGCCATCGTCGCCGGCATCATCGCACTGGGTGCGTTGGGCTCGACGGCCCAGAACCCGCCCTACGGAAGCGGCGCGGCCTACACGATCGGCTGGTTCATCGGCATGGCCATCTTCGTCGGCGTCCCGGCCCTCGGTGCCTACCTGTTGCTGACGTCGCACAAGCGCAAGGCCAAGCGCCAGAACTGGTAGTCGACGCCAAGAAGGCACCATGAGTGCGACATGTCGCGCCCATGGGGCCTTCTCGTCCGTAGATTTCCCCACAAGCGCGGCATGCCGCGCATGTGGGGACGATCAGCGGCTGTCGGGCACGAGCGTCATGAGGACGAGCGTCTCCTCGTCGTGGAGGTTGCGCCACGTGTGCGGCTCGCGGCCGGGGAAGGTGAGCGTGTCGCCCTCGCCCACTTCGAAGGTCTCGTCGTGCATACGCACCTCGAGCCGGCCAGTGACGACGTGCCACACCTCGACGTCGCAGTCGATGGCGTAGAGCTCGTTCTCTCCCGCGCCTCCCGGCGCGATGACCGCGCGCAGCACCTGCACGGCACGTTCCTCGCGGCTCGTCACGAGGCGCTCGTCGATGCCGTTTCCGCCCAGGTCGACGGGAGAGGCCTCCTCGAGCCGCACCAGCGACGTGCGCGGCGCCGTGAACAGCGAGCCGACGTCGATCTGCAGCACCTGACACAGCGTGACGAGTGACGCCACGGACGGCGACGTCAGGTCGCGCTCCACCCGGGAGAGGAAACCCTTCGTCATGCCGGCGAGCTGAGCCGTCTGCTCCAGCGTGTAGCGGCGGGCCAGGCGGGCGTTACGCAGGCGCGCGCCGACGGCCACGCTCTCGCGCAGGCCTTGAACCGGTAGCGACTTCATGCGCGCCTCTCGTCCCGAGTTGAGTTGCGCGAAACCCTACCCGTTCGCTGTTCCACCGAGGGAGACCGTCCGAATTCGGTTTCAGTCCAGGCTGATCGGGCCGTACTCGCCGAGCAGTTCGCCCGGTCCGGGGTTTTCCGGGCTGCACTCGCCGCCGAGATGCTTCATGACACCCCAGACGGCGTTGAGGCCCGTCTGCACGGCGCCCTCGGCCCAGCCGGCCGTCCACGAGATGTCGTCGCCCGCGAGGAAGATGCCGCGCTGGTGCTCGGGCAGGTCGTTCTTCGCGAAGTGCGTGAACAGCCGCTGCTGGTAGCGGTAGTGCCCCGGCAGGTTCGCCTTGAAGGCGCCCATGAAGTTCGGGTCCGACTCCCACGACACCGTGATCGGCTGCCCGACGACGTGGCTCGCGATGTCGACGTCCGGGTAGATCTGCGCGAGCGAGTGCAGCATGAGCTCCATGCGCTGCGTCGCGTCGAGCGACAGCCACTTCATCGCGTCGTCGTTCCACGTGTACGACAGCAGGATGACGCCGGGCTTGTCCGGGCCGTCGTCGAGCAGGTACGTGGCGCGGTTGAGGCGGTCGGTCAGCGTCATCGACATGACGTCCTGGCCGGTCTTCGGATCCTTGTCCTTCCAGAAGGGCCGGTCGACCATGACGAACGTCTTCGAGCTCTGCATGTAGTGCGAGCGTTCGAGCGCCATCCACATCTCCGGGGAGAACAGGGCCTCCTCGGTGTCGATGCGCGTCGACAGCAGCCACGACTGGCAGCTCGTGATGGCCGCCTTGTACGTCGCCTTGCGGCCCCAGCGTTCGGAGATCTCGAGGTCGCCGTTCTCCGCGCGGCGGATGCGGCGCACCTCCCCCGCGGGAGCTCCGTTGTGCAGCGACCGCAGCGACGTGCCGACCGGCCAGTGCTTCATCTCGGCCGGCTCGTACGCCCACAGCCCCTCCGGCAGACGCTGGGCGCCACCGAGGATGCGGCGGTGACGGTCGTCGGCGTCGGTGTAGACGACCCGCAGGATCTCGAGGATGGAGTTGGGGAAGTCGGTGTCCCAACCGCCAGTGCCGAACCCGACCTGGCCGAACGCCTCGCGCGCCGCGAAACCCGCCTTCTTGAACGCGTCACTCGCCGCGATGAAGCCGTAGAACGTCTGCTCGTCCATGCGCGGCACGAGCTCGTTCCAGATGCGCTTGATCGTGGGCACGTCGCGCTCACGGATGGCGGTCTGCATCTCGAGGAACTGCGCGTCGTCCTCGACCGCGGCGCGCCAGGCGTCGGCCACGTGGGTGAAGAACTCGGGCAGGTCGGCGGGTGTCTCGGCGTAGTGCTTCACGCCGCCCAGCTCGACGACGGTGCTCGGCGTGACCTCCGAGAGCGGGTTGGGGAACGCCTCCGTCTCGAGGCCGACCATGTCGATGTAGTGGTAGAGCGCTTTGCTCGACTCGGGGAAGCGCATGCCGCCGAGGTCGACCGTGACGTCCTTCGCGGCGGCGAAGCTCTCCGAGCGCAGGCGCCCGCCGATGCGGTCGGCTTCGTAGACGACGGGCTTGAGGCCCATCTTCATGAGTTCGAGGGCCGCGACGAGGCCCGAGACACCGCCACCGACGACGGCAACCTCGGTGCCGTACATCTCCTCGGGCACGCTGCCGAGGCCGGCAGGGTGTGCGAGGAAGTGGTCGTAGCTGAAGGGGAAATCAGGGTTCAGCATCGTGATCGGAGGCTGCTTCGCGGCCCCGTCACTCGGAAACTCGGTCACTGCTGTCATGTCACCTTCACCCCTTCGGCGGTCGACTGCCGATCCGCGCGAACCCACGATGCCACAATGAGGCGACGGACGTTGCTCCGAGAGCAACCATCGTCTTCAACCTGTTCAAATGTGAGGTCCGAGAAGCTCAGCCGTCGCGCTCCCAGGCGGCGTACGTCGTCGGGCGGCGACGGCCGAGGTAGTCCACCTCACGGCGAGCGGCGTCGATGTCGTCGCGCGTCACGTCGCCGAGGATGATGCGGGGTGCGGCGTCGCCCGCCGCGAGCAGACCGCCGTTGGGCCCGACGATGACGCTGCCGCCACCAAGCACGAGCCCGTCCTCCTCCCCCGTGTGGTTGGCGTACGCCAGCGCGACGCCGTTCTCGAGGGCACGGGCGCGCAGGAGAACCTGCGGTACGTCATCGAATCCGGCCGCAAGCGCTGTCGGCGCGAGAACGACGTCGGCCCCGGCCAATGCGGCGGCGCGCACGGCCTCGGGGAACTCGACGTCGAAGCAGATGAGCAGTGACACCCGCAGACCCGCGAGCTCCACCGTCGTCGGCGGGGCATCGGAGCAGGCGAAGGCCCGCGGTTCGTCGTCGCCGAACAGGTGCACCTTGCGGTACGTCAGCGCGAGTTCACCGTTCGCGTCGAAGAGCACGGCGCCGATGTACTGACGCCGCTTCTCCTCGCCGAGTTCCTCGACCTGCGGGTAGCTCGCGACGAGTGCCACTTTGCGATGCTTCGCGATGCGTCCCAGCTCCGCGAGGATGCCGCGCTCGGCGGCGGGATCGACGGTGCGCAGCAGCAGCGGCGCGTACCCACTGACGAACAGCTCCGGCGTGACGAGGACGTCGGCGCCGTCACCGGCCGCCCGCGCAGCGGCCTCGTCGATCGCCCGCAGATTGGCCGCCTGATCCCCGACGTTCGCGTTCGCCTGCATCACCGCAATTCGCATGGTGTGAGCCTAAGCGTCAGACCTTCGGCGTCGCCCGCTCGATGATCGCCGCGGTGTCGACGCCACGTCCGAGGGTGCCGAAAGCGTTGCCTGCGACGCCGGCGAGGCGCGAGCCGGTGAAGCCGTCGGCCACTGCCGGGTGACCGAAACGCACGAGCAGCGAGCCCTGCAGCGCGAGGGCGAGGCGTTCGACGACGGTGCGTGCCCGGTACTCGAGTTCGCCGGTGTCGGCGAACTCGTTCTTGAGCTCGGCGACGTAGGCGTCGAAGTGGGCGTCGCCTCCGGCAGCGGCGTCGAGTTCGTCGAAGAGAACCTCGAGCGACTCGGGCTGACGGGCGATGGCGCGCAACGTGTCGAGCGCGGCGACGTTGCCGCTTCCCTCCCAGATCGACAGCAGCGGCGACTCACGGAACAGGCGCGGCATCCGCGAGTCCTCTGCGTAGCCGTTGCCACCGAAGCACTCGAGCGCCTCGACGGCGTGCGACGGCCCGCGCTTGCACACGTAGTACTTGCTCACGGCGAGACCGATGCGGCGCAGCATGGCCGCGCGCTCGTCGCCGGCGTGGGCCTTGTCGGTGAGGCCTGCGAGCCACAGCGCCACCGTCAGGGAGGCCTCGGCCTCGATCTCGAGATCGGCGATGACGTTGCGCATGAGCGGTTGATCGATGAGCGACTTGCCGAACGCCGCACGGTGCGTGACGTGGTGGGCGGCGCGCTGGACGCCCTGCGTCATGATCGTCGCGCTGCCGATCACGCAGTCGAGGCGCGTCACGTTGACCATCTCGATGATGGTGCGGACACCGCGGCCCTCGTCGCCGAGGCGGTAGGCGACGGCGTTCTCGTACTCGATCTCGCTGCTCGCGTTGGAGTGGTTGCCGAGCTTGTCCTTGAGGCGCTGGATGCGGATCGGGTTGCGCGATCCGTCCTCGAGCACGCGCGGCACGACGAAGCAGGTCATGCCGCCGGGTGCCTGGGCGAGCGTGAGGAAGATGTCCGACATCGGGGCCGACGTGAACCACTTGTGGCCCACGAGGCGGTAGGTGCCGTCGGGCTGCGGTGTGGCGCTCGTCGTGTTGGCGCGCACGTCGGAGCCGCCCTGCTTCTCCGTCATCGACATTCCGGCGATGATGCCGGGCTTCGTCGGCGCGTAGGCGAGGTTCGGGTCGTAGCCGCGGGCCGTGAGCAGCGGCGTGTAGCGCGCGGCCAGTTCCTCGTCGGCGCGCAGTGCGGGAACGGCGGCGTACGTCATCGTGATCGGGCAGCCGTGCCCGGCGTCGGCGGTGATCCAGGCCGAGTACTTCGCCGCGCGCACGAGGTGCGCGTTCGGGTCGTCGCTGGCCCACGGCGCCCCGTGGAGGCCGAAGCGCGTCGCGTGCTCCATGAGCGAGTGGTAGGCCGCGTCGTACTCGACCTCGTCGATTCGGTTGCCGAACCGGTCGTGCGTGTGCAGCCGCGGCACGTTGCGCTCGGCGAGGTCGCCCCAGCGCAGTGCCTCACTCGAACCGGCGAGCACACCGACCTCGTCGAGTTCGGCGAGCGACTCGCCCGCATCCGCCTGTTCGAGCGCTTCGCGCAGCACGGGGTAGGCCGCCGGGTTGTAGTCCTCGAGCGGCGTGGACTGGTTGAGCACCTCGTGGGTCTGCATGGTCTCTCCTCGTTCGGATCAGGCGGCGGCGTAGGGGTGGGGGCTGAGGCCGACGGTGCGGCGAAGTTCGGCGCGGTAGGCGTCGTACGTGCGACGCAGACGCTGCGCCGGCCAGTTCTTCGGGGCCAGGCTCTCGGGCAGCATCGGGTCACTGCGCAGATGGCGGACGGTGGCCGCAGCCACGGCGAGACGCGTGGCCTCGTCGACGTCGGGGTTCTCGAAGGCGCGGACGAGTGCCTCGGCGCGAGCGGCCCACTCGTCGAGGTTCCACAAGCGGGCGACGAGGGCCTTCGCGGCCACTTCACCGCCATCGGGAATGGCAGTGAGGTGGACGAGTTCGTCGCGCTCGACGCGGGCCCCGGTCAGGTTGTCCGGGCGCATCCACACGCCCTCACGCAGTTCACCGAAGCGCGCCGCGCTCATGGCCCGACGCAGCTCTCCCCGATCGCTCGCGCTTCGACTGCCGGCCCCGACGACCACGGCCGTCACCCACCCGCCGTCGAATGGTTCTGTCGCCGGGGCGAGTTGCGCGAGCGTCGCCTTCTGGCGCGCGGCGAGCGGGTCGGTGAGTGCGTAGACGCCGTCGGCCGTCGTGAGTTCACCGGCGGCGACGAGCCGCGACAGCGCGACGCGCATCGTCGGGCCACTGATGCCGAAGGTCTCCCCGAGACGCACGAGGTCGGCGCCGCGAAGCTCGGGCGGCTCCGCGCCGAGCAGCAGGCTGAGGGCAGCGGAGCGCGCGCTGAGAGGACGCAGGTCGCGCACCCAGGCCTCGGCACTCGCGGTCTCACTCACGGTCCAAGTATTACGTTTCACCAACGCTCGTGACAAGGGTGTAACACCAATCGGGCGAAGAAGTCCGCCGCGGCGTCGAGGTGAGGTGAGGCACGATGGATTCATGAGTGACTTCTCGCGCAACCCCCAGCTCAACCGCCTCCTCGGCATCGACGGTCTGCTCACCGAGGACGAGCGTGAGGTGCAGGCCCTCGTGCGTCGCTTCTGCGACGACCAGGTGCGCCCGCACCTGCCGACCTGGTACGACGAGGCCACCGTGCCTGCGCGTGAACTGGCGAAGGGCCTCGGCGATCTCGGTCTGCTCGGCATGCACCTCGAGGGCTACGGCTGTGCGGGTTCGACGGCGACGACGTACGGCATCGCCTGCCACGAGCTCGAAGCGGCCGACTCCGGCATCCGCTCGCTCGTGTCGGTGCAGGGCAGCCTCGCGATGTTCGCGATCTGGCGTTGGGGCAGCGAGGAGCAGAAGAACGAGTGGCTGCCCCGCATGGCCGCGGGCGAGGCCATCGGGTGCTTCGGCCTGACCGAGCCGGACTTCGGTTCCGACCCCGGCGGCATGCGCACCTTCGCCAAGCGCGACGGCGACGACTGGGTGCTCAACGGCACGAAGATGTGGATCACGAACGGCAGCGTCGCCGACGTCGCCGTCGTCTGGGCGCAGACGGACGACAAGATCCGCGGTTTCGTCGTGCCCACCAACACTCCCGGCTTCACGGCCACCGAGGTGACGAAGAAGATGTCGCTGCGTGCCTCGGTGACCGCCGAGCTGTCGCTCGTCGACGTCCGCCTGCCCGCCGACGCGGTCTTCCCCGAGGTGCGCGGTCTCAAGGGCCCGCTCTCCTGCCTGTCGGAGGCGCGTTTCGGCATCGTCTTCGGATCGATCGGCGCGGCCCGCGACAGCCTCGAGACCGCCATCGACTACGCCGAGTCGCGCAAGGTCTTCGGCAAGCCGCTCGGCGGCTACCAGCTGACGCAGGGCAAGCTCGCCGACATGACGCTCGAGGTGAGCAAGGGCATGCTTCTCGCACTGCACCTCGGCCGCCTCAAGGACGGCGACGGTGTCACGCCCGAGCAGATCAGCCTCGGCAAGCTCAACAACTGCCGCGAGGCCATTGCCGTGGCGCGCGAGTGCCGCACGATCCTCGGTGCGAACGGCATCTCCACCGAGTACTCGCCGATCCGTCACGCCGGCAACCTCGAGTCCGTCATGACGTACGAGGGCACGAGCGAGGTGCACCAGCTCGTCATCGGCAACGCACTGACGGGCGAGCCGGCCTTCCGCTGACAGTGGCTCACCTCGACATGTGAGTTGCGGTCCGGTGTGTGAGCTGCGCAGCTCACAGATCGGGCCAAAGCTCACAGGCTTAGAGCGGTCGGCACGTTCAGCCGGCGTTGCTAGTCTCACGAGCATGCAGCGCATCGACTTCTACTTCGACCCTTCGTGCCCCTTCTGCTGGATCACGAGCCGTTGGCTCCTCCAGGTCGAGAAGCAGCGCGACCTCGAGATCACGTGGCGCCCGTTCAGCCTTGCCATCAAGAACGACGAACTGGACGAGAACGGCCCCAACGAGAACCCGCACTCCGAGGGTCACCGTGGCAGCCACCGCGTTCACCGCATCATCGCTGCGGCCGCGGAGCAGGGCGCCTCGACGATCGACCTGTACTCGGCCTTCGGCCGTGAGGTGCACACCGCTGGCCGTGAGTTCGACGACGCCCTCGTCACCGAGGTCCTTTCCAACGCCGGTCTGCCCGCCGACCTGGCGAAGGCCGCGGAGGACACGTCGTGGGACGCCCACCTCGAGAGCGAGATGCAGTCCGCGCTCGACGCCGTCGGCGACGACACCGGCGTTCCGGTCATCGTCTTCACCGACGACGACGGCGAGCGCCGCGGCTACTTCGGCCCCGTCCTCAACGCGATGCCGAACGAGGAGGAGGGCCTCGCCATCTGGGACGGCCTTTCCACGCTCGCCCCGGTGACGTCGTTCTACGAGCTCAAGCGCACGCGTCCGGGCGGCGGCCCGGACACGGCCAGCACCGAGGGCCTCTGATCCTCTGGCACCGGCGAACGCCCCGACTCCGCTCGTTCGAGCAGGGTCGGGGCGTTCGCGTACCAGCGCAGCGTCAGCTGAGTGGGTCGAGGATGCGCTTGAGGAACGTCTGCGTGCGCTCCATCCGCGGGGCGTCGATGACCTCGGCCGGCGTTCCGAGCTCGACGACGACGCCGCCATCCATGAAGAGCACCTGGTCGGCCACGTCGCGGGCGAAGCGGATCTCGTGCGTGACGACGAACATCGTGCGCCCTTCGTCGGCGAGTTCGCGCATGACGGAGAGCACTCCCCCGACGAGCTCGGGGTCGAGGGCCGAGGTCGGCTCGTCGAATAGGAGCAGTTCGGGTCGCAGGGCGAGCGCTCGGGCGATGCCGACGCGCTGCTGCTGACCGCCCGAGAGCTGGTACGGGTACTTGTCCGCCTGGTCGGCCAGGCCGACCTTGGCGAGCAGTTCCCGACCGCGTTCCTCGGCTTCGCGCACCGGCTCACCCTGCACGACGACCGGGCCCTCGATGACGTTCTCGAGCGCGCTCTTGTGCGGGAAGAGGTTGTGCTGCTGGAAGACCATTCCGCTCTGACGGCGCAGTGCGGCGACGCTCTTGGCCGACTCGCCGCGGGCGCGGCCGTCACGTCCGCGCGTCACCGCCGAGAAGTCGACGCTCGCGTCGCCGATGCGCACGACGCCGGCGTCCGGCAGGTCGAGCACGTTGAGCGAGCGCAGCACCGTCGTCTTGCCCGAACCGGACGGTCCGAGGAGCACCGTCACCGAGCCTTTGGGCACCGTGAAGTCGATGTCGCGCAGCACCGTGGTGCCGCCAAAGGCCTTGCGCAGACCGGTGATCTCGACGAGGGGGCCGGTCGCTTGGGTGGTCGTGTGATCGGTCATCGGGCCACGTGCCTTCCGAGTCGGTCTTCGAGTCGGGTCTGAACGATGCTGAGGACGAAGCAGAGAACCCAGTAGATGAGTGCAGCCGTGATGTAGAGACCGAGGAACTTGCCCGTCGGAGCGGCCGCAATCTGCGACTGGTGGAACACCTCGGTCACGCCGATCGTCGCGGCGAGCGACGTGTCCTTGACGAGCGAGATGAGCGTGTTCGACAGCGGCGGAACAGCAACGCGTGACGCCTGCGGCAGGACGATGCGCTTGAGTGCCGTGGAGCGGCTCATGCCGATCGTCTCCGCGGCCTCCCACTGCCCCTTGGGCACCGACAGGATCGCCGAGCGGATGATCTCGGCGGCGTAGGCAGCCACGTTGAGAGACAGGGCGATCCCGGCCGAGATCCACGGGTTGAGCTTGAGGCCGAGCTCCGGCAGGCCGAAGAAGATGATGAACAACTGCACGAGCAGCGGCGTCCCGCGGAAGATCGAGATGAACGCGCGGGCCAGCCAGGAGATGGCAGCGTTTGAACTGAGACGTGCGAGGGCGACGCCAAGCGCGAGCACGAGGCCGACGACGAACGCGACGGCGGTGAGCGGGATCGTCACCTTGACCGTTGCCAGGAGCATCGAGCCGAAGTTCTCCTTGATGACGTCCCACGTCGACTGACCGGTGGCCTTCGTCGTGAAGTACTTGTCGTAGAGCTTCTTCGACGTGCCGTCAGCTTCCATCTGGTCGATGACCTTGCTGACGGCCGGAGTGATGTTCGTGTCCTTGCGGGCAGTGAAGACCGACTCGCTCTTGTCCTCGGTCGTCAGGGCGATCTTCAGATCCGAGTTCGGGTGCGTGGCGAGGTAGTACTTCACGGCCAGTTCGTCGTTGACGAAGGCGTCCGCCCGCCCCTGTTCGACGAGGGCGGCGGCCTTGTCCATGCCCTCGACCGACACGATGTTCGCGCCGGCGCCCTTCGCCGTGTTGGCCCAGTCCGAGGTGATGTTCTGGGCCGACTTCTTGCCCTTGAGGTCCGCCAGCTTCTTGACGCTGTTGTCGCTCTTCTTGGTCACGACGACACCCGTGGTCGTGACGTAGGGCGACGACAGGTCGTACTGGGCGATGCGCTCTTCGTTCTTCGTCACCTGGTTGGCGATGATGTCGATGCGGCCCGAGTTGAGGCCGGCGAACATCGAATCCCAGGGCGTCTCGACGAACTGCACCTTCACGCCGAGGCGCTTACCGACCTCGCGGAAGTAATCGACGTCGTAGCCCGTCAGTTCGCCACCCTTGTGAAAGCTGAACGGCGGGTAGACACCCTCGGTGCCGACGCGCAGCGTCTTCGGCAGCTGGTCGTTCTCCGCGGCGTGGGCTGCGGGAGCAGCCGCTCCGGCGAACAGGATCGCTGCGACGAAACTCAGAAGCGCGACGAAGATGCCTCGGGCTCGCAGCGCCCCGAGGCCGTCACGATCGGCCATTCTCACCCGTCGAGAGTACGCTCACGCGCCCATATCTCCTATTTGAGATCCGAGAACGTGACGTTATGGGAGGCGCACCTCGAACCGCAGTCTCTGGACGGGGGCCTGCTCTGAGCGAGGACGTGGGCCTATGGTCGAGGCATGCGAGACGCCCCACCGAATCTCCCCCAGTTGTCCAAGGGCGAGATCGCCACGCTTCAGTACGAATTCACGTGCGCGGACAGCGCGACGAAAGGCCGCATCAACCGGGCCTTGAATCGCGGTGAGGTGCTCACGGACCCCGACGATCTGCGCACTCAGATCGCTCTTCTCGGAAAGGCCCGCTGGTGGCGCATCTGGGCTCGCTGGGTGTTCCTCGTCCTCGCGGTGCTGCAGGTCGGGCGCGTCGCTCTGGACCCGACCGACGTCCCCGCGTGGATCGCCTTCGTAAGCATGATGGGCGTGGCCGCTTTCACCCACCGAGAAGGTGCTGGCCGGAACGCCCTCGAGCGCAAGCTCGGGCTGACGAAGGAGTACTTCAGATGACCGTCGAGAACGGCACCACCCCACCCCGCGAGATGACGCGGATGGAGGCGCCGCGGTTGCTCGGTGAACGCGACGCGATGCCCACCGCAGAACGCAAGCGCATCATGAGGGCAACGCACGCGGGTCGCAGGCTCGACGATCCGCATGAGCGCGACCTTCAGCGCGCCGTGCTCCTCGAGGAGCGCGGTTCGCGGCGACTGACCGCAATCACACTGGTGCTCGGCCCTCTCGTCATGCTTTTCAGCCTGGTGACCACCGTCGCCGGCGGCGAGAGCTTCGGTCTGCGGGACGCACTGGCCGTGATCGTTCTCGCGCTCGCCCCGTTCGTGTTCTGGCAACTGTGGCGTCAGCGCTCACTCGAACGGCAACTCGGTCGAACGCCGGAGACTGACCTGACCTGACACGGTTGTGCCTGCGAGCGACGCCGCTCAGTGAGCCGCCGGCGCTCCGTCGTCCTCACGCACGGCGTACGGGCCCACGCCGATGAGCATTTCGGCCAGCTGCAGCGCGTTGAGCGCAGCGCCCTTGCGGATGTTGTCGCCGCAGACGATGAAGTCGAGCGTGTGCGGGTTGTTCTCCACCTGACGCACGCGCCCCACCCACACCGGGTCGGTACCGATCGCGTCGACGGGCGTGGGCCAGTCGACGCCCTCCTCGTCGGGCATGACGATGGCGCCGTTCGCGCCCTCGGTAATGGCACGACGAGCGTCACTCGGCGTCACCTTCTTGTCGAAACTGACGTGCAGCGTCGACATGTGGGTCGTGACGATCGGGATCTGCACGCACGTCACCGCCACCTTGAGGTTCGGCAGCTGCAGCACATGACGCAGCTCGTGCTTGATGTCGGTTTCCTCGCTGGCCCACCCGCGGCCGGAGTGTCGCCCGATCCACGGCACGACGTTGCTCACGATGGGCGCAGGGAACGGCGAGTCGTCCGGTAGGTCGGCGACGTACCGGCGCACGTCACCGGGCATCTGTCCGACGCGCGGGTTGCCGGTGAGGGCGCCCACCTCCGCGAAGAGCCGCTCGGCGCCCGCGCGGCCGGCACCCGTGACGGCCTGCAGCGACGTCGCCGTCACGTGCGTGAGATTCCAGTGCTCGTGCAGCGTGGCGAGCACGGGCAGCATGATGATGGCCGGGCCGCAGGGCATCGCGACGATGCCGCGCGGCCGGTTGTCGATGGCGCGCGCGTTGACCTCGGGCACGACGAGCGGCACTTCGGGGTCGTCACGGAAGGCCTCGGACGTGTCGACGACGAGCGAGCCCGCCGCCGTCGCGAACGGCACCCACTTGGCCGAGACCTCGGGCGGCGTGGCGAAGATGACGACGTCGACGCCGTAGAAGCTCTCGCTGTCGAGCGCCTCGACCTCGACCTCCTCGGCACCCACGAGCAGGCGACGCCCGGCGTCCTTGTCCGAGCCGAGCAGACGCACGTCCTCCCAGGCGTCGACGCGGGTCGACAGGATCTCGAGCACGGCCTGACCGACCAGCCCCGTGGGGCCGACGACGGCCAGGGTGGGACGTTGCGGCTGAGTCGAGTTCACGCCCTCGAGCATAGGCGCGCAGCCTGGGAAACTACTCTCCGGCAGCGATGAGTTCTGCGATCTGCACCGTGTTGAGCGCGGCACCCTTGCGCAGGTTGTCGTTGCTGATGAACAGCACGAGGCCCTTGTTGTCGTCGACCGAACCGTCCTGGCGGATGCGCCCGACGTAGCTCGCGTCCTTGCCGGCGGCGACGAGCGGCATCGGCACCTCGGTGAGCTCGACGCCGGGGGCGTCGGCGAGAAGTTCGCGCGCCTGCTCGGGCGTGATGTCGCGCTCGAACTCGGCGTTGACCGACAGCGAGTGGCCGCTGAACACGGGCACACGCACGCAGGTGCCGGCGACCGCGAGGTCGGGCAGCCCGAGGATCTTGCGCGACTCGTTGCGCAGCTTCTGCTCCTCGTCCGTCTCGTTCGTGCCGTCGTCGACGACCGAGCCAGCCATCGCAAGAACGTTGTAGGCGATGTTGGCGACGTACTTGTTCGGCGCGCCGAGGTCGACGGCCTCACCGTCGAGAGCGAGCCTCTCGAGGTCGGCCTCCGCGCCCTTGCGGATCTGCTCGGCGAGCTCGCGCACGCCCGCGACACCGGAGCCGGAGACGGCCTGGTAGGTCGAGACGACGAGGCGCTTGAGGCCGGCGGCGTCGGCCAGCGGCTTGAGCACCGGCATCGCAGCCATCGTCGTGCAGTTCGGGTTGGCGATGATGCCCTTCGTCGCGTTCGCGATCTCCTTGCCGTTGACTTCGGAGACGACGAGCGGAACGTCGGGGTCGAGGCGCCACGCCGAGCTGTTGTCGATGACGGTGACGCCCGCTGCCGCGAACTTCGGCGCGAGTTCCTTCGACGTACCGCCACCTGCGGAGAAGATGGCGATGTCGAGGCCGCTCGGGTCGGCCGTGGCGGCGTCCTCGATCGTCACGGCCTCGCCGCGGAAGGTGACGTGCTTGCCCGCACTGCGCGCCGACGCGAACAGGCGCAGGCTCTTGATCGGGAAGTTTCGTTCCTCGAGCAGTTCGAGCACGACGCCGCCCACCTGGCCGGTGGCACCGACGACGCCGACGTTGAGTTCCTTCGCCATTTCGTTCTCCTCCGGGCGCGACGCGCCCTCACACAAGTCTTGGGGTGGGCGCCTCAGCGGCCGGTGCCGCCGTAGACGACCGCTTCGCCGTCGGCGTCGAGGCCGAAGGCGCTGTGGACGACGCGCACGGCCTCGTCCAGTTCATCGTCACTCGTGACGACGGAGACGCGGATCTCGGACGTGGAGATCATCTCGATGTTGATGCCGGCGTCGGCGAGCGACTGGAACAGCGTGGCCGAGACGCCCGGGTTGCTGCGCATGCCGGAGCCGACGAGCGAGAGCTTGCCGACCTGGTCGTCGTACTGCAGCTGCTCGAAACCGAGCTCGTCCTGCATCGCCTTGAGCACCTCGACGCCGCGCCCGGCGTCCTCCTTGGGCACCGTGAAGGAGATGTCGGTCTTCTTCTCCGTGCCGGCAGAGACGTTCTGAACGATCATGTCGACGTTGATGCCGGCACCGGCGATCGCCTTGAACACGGCGGCGGCGCGGCCGGGGCTGTCCGGGATGCCGACGATCGTGATCTTGCCTTCGCTGCGATCGTGAGCCACACCGGCGATGATCGGGTCTTCCACGGAGTCTCCTTCTTTCTGGTTCACGACCCACGTGCCCTCGTGATGACTGAACGAGCTGCGCACGTGGATGGGAAGGTCGAAGCGGCGGGCGTACTCGACGCAGCGGAGCATGAGCACCTTCGCGCCGGACGCGGCGAGTTCCTGCATCTCCTCGTTGGTGATGCGGTCGATCTTGTGGGCCGTCGGCACGATGCGCGGGTCGGCGGTGAAGATGCCGTCGACGTCCGTGTAGATCTCGCACACGTCGGCCTTGATGCCGGCGGCGAGCGCGACGGCGGTGGTGTCGGAGCCGCCACGGCCGAGGGTGGTGATCTCGTTCGTGGCCTGGCTGACGCCCTGGAAGCCCGCGACGATGACGATGTGGCCCTCGCCGATGGCCTCGGTGATGCGGCCCGGCGTGACGTCGATGATGCGGGCCTTGCCGTGCTGCGCGTCGGTGATGACGCCGGCCTGGCTACCGGTGTAGCTGCGTGCGCTGTGGCCGAGGTTGGAAATGGCCATCGACACGAGCGCCATCGACATCCGCTCGCCGGCGGTGAGGAGCATGTCCATCTCGCGGCTCGGCGGGGCCGGGCTGACCTCGGCGGCGAGGTCGAGCAGTTCGTCCGTCGTGTCACCCATGGCCGAGACGACCACGACGACGTCGTTGCCGGCCTTCTTCGTGTCGACGATGCGGCGGGCGACGCGCTTGATGCTCTCGGCGTCCGCCAAAGACGAACCGCCGTACTTCTGGACGACGAGGCTCACAGTGCTGCTCCGGGGGTCGACTGCTTCGGGCGCTTTCGAGTGTAGTGATGGCGCCCCGCGCGTTTTTTCGACGCTCAGATGCTGGTTGGTACGGAACGCGCCAGGTCGACGGTACGGGCGATCGGGCCGCGCCACACGTCGCCGTGGCCCGGGACGATGACGTCCGCGTCGACGGCTGCGAGGGCGTCCAGCGCGGCCAGAACTCCGGCGTCGGAGGCGTTGAAGACCGACGGCAGGAGGTGCGGGGTGTGCGCCGCGGTGAGCGGGTGCGCCGTGACGAGGGCGTCACCCGTCGCGAGGACGCAGTGCTCGGGGAAGAAGTACGCCGTGTGACCAGGCGTGTGCCCGGGTGACGCCACGGGTACCGGCCGTCCGGGCAGGTCGAGCGGGCCGCCGTCACTCCACGTCTGCGCGCCCCGCAGGGGTTCGTCGTGCAGCGCGCCGCTTCGGATGACACGCCCCAGCCACATGGCGACGTTGGGGCGCCACGCCATCCGCACGAGCTCCGAGCCCGAGCCGGGTTTCTCCTGCTCGCCGGTGGCCAGCGGTAGCTCCTGCGCGGCCATGAGGACGGGAACGTCGTGCCGGCTCAGCAAACCCTGGAGCCCACCGATGTGGTCGATGTGCGCGTGCGTGACGAGGACGGCCCGGATGTCTCCGAGGCCGCGGCCGATGCTGCGGAGGTCCGCTTCGAGGCGCGCGATGTCTGCGGGGTACCCGGCGTCGACGAGGGTGAGATCGGAGCCGTCGCGCACGATCATCCAGTTGACATCGGTACCGCGCCCCAGCCACATACCGTCGGCAACTTGTTCCACGACGACCCCCGGGTGCGCGATGCGTCACTCCGATCGGACGCGCCTGACCTCAACCTACGAGTTCGCGGTGCCTCGAAGGGGCGTAAGCGATCGGTCGCCCGAGAACGCGCATGCCAACACCGGCGGAAGTCCGCGAACGGAAGGGTTCGGGGAACGTCAGGCGAAGACGCGTCGGCCCTCGAAAGCGCGGCCGAGCGTCACCTCGTCGGCGTACTCGAGGTCGCCGCCGACCGGCAGGCCGGACGCGAGCCTGCTCACCTTGATGCCCATGGGCCCGATCTGGCGCGCGAGGTAGCTCGCCGTCGCTTCGCCGGTGTGGTTCGGGTTGGTCGCGATGATGATCTCGGTGAGCGTGCTGTCGCCGAGTCGCGCCATGAGTTCGGTGACGTGGAGGTCGCCCGGCCCGATGCCTTCGATCGGGTTCAGTGCGCCGCCGAGCACGTGGTAGCGCCCACGGAACTCTCGGGTGCGCTCGATGGCGACGACGTCCTTGCTCTCCTCGACGACGCAGATCATCGTCGTGTCGCGCTGCGGATCAGCGCACACGCGGCACAGGTTGCTCTCGGCCACGTTGAAGCAGATCTCGCAGAAGTGCACCGTCTCCTTGACGCGTAGCAGCACCTCGGCGAGGCGCCGCACGTCGTCCTCGTCGGCCTCGAGCAGGTGGAACGCGATGCGCTGAGCCGACTTCGGGCCGACGCCGGGCAGACGACCGAGCTCGTCGATGAGGTCTTGAACAACGCCTTCGTACACAAGGAGAAAGGTTACGCGCCGCCACCGACACCCGTGAGCACCCGCGCGACTACGCGCTCGTAACCCCGCCGTGCGAGAGGGGAAGCCAGGGTGGCCGCGAACGTGCCGAGTGGGGTGAGCGGACCTCGCAGCCACGGCACAGCGATCGTCTGCCGCCACTCGACGCGGGTGAGCTCGTTCCCGCCGTCAGCGCTCGGAGCGTCCGGGCGAACACCGCCCGTGGAAACCGGACGGGTCATGCCGCGGGCATCGGTAAGGGCGGGAAGCGGCGTGAAACGGACGTCGACCACTCCCCCGATGACTCGGCCGACCTTCTCGAACACGAGCAGGCGCCCGGGTTCGGCGGCGCGCACGATCATGACGTCGTCGAAGCCGCACGGACCGAGAGCCGTTCGTGCCACGAGCCGCGAACCGACGCGCAGGTTTTCAGGTTTCGGGCCGCTCACGTTCGTGAACGGCACCGCCACACCGTGACGTTCGCTGTCGGCCACACGGCTCCACGCCTCCGGCGCGGGGAGGTCGCACTCGAGCGTGAACGTGAAAGCCGCTTTGGGAAAGCACGCGTGCGGGCCGCTGCCGTCATCCCGGTCGCGCAGCAGAGCATCGGTTCTGCCCCTCACAGGGTCAGTTCGGCGCGAACGATTGCGCCGACTTCCGATCAACCGCGTGCCGAGCCGCCCGGACATCATCATCACGAGCCCTGGTCGGGGCCTTCCTCCTTGATGACCGTGCCGCCGAGCACCGACTTGATGACGGGCAGGCCGACCGCATCGGAGTTCTCGATGTCTTCGTCGTCGATGCTCGCCGACGTGTCGTCGTACGCCGAGCCGCCGTTGACGCGACGCGCATCCTCCTGCTTCTGCGCTGCCTCCCGGGCTGCCTTCTCAGCGCGCTGACGAGGCGTGAGAGTTCGTCCGTCGTCGACCGCGCCCTGCGTGGGCTGGGGCGTGGGAGACGCGAGGTGTCCGGTGGCCTGAGGGTCGGCTGCGGCAGCCGCCTGACCGTCGGGGGTCGCCTCGTCGGACGCCGAGTCACCGGAGGGTTCGACGCCAGCAGTCTCATGCGCGGCTCCGGCCCCGAGCTCCGACTTGGGCGGCAGCGGGTCGTAGACCGCCTCGACGTCGGTTTCGGGCTCCTCCTCCATCCAGTCAGGAGTCGGCTCGTCGGCGTCAGCGGGGCCCGCGTCGACCTCGGGCGCCGGTGAGGACGTGGCAGAGGCAGTCGATGACGGCTGCGCCGGCCCGTCGTTACCGGTTGCCCATTCCGGTGCGGGCGCGGCCTGCGACGACCAGTCGCCGTCGGAGTCGGAGCCCCACGCGCTGCTGCGCGCGGCCGCCGTGGCGAGACCGGCGTCCTGTGACGGCGTGGCCGCCTCACGCGGTGTGCCGTGCGCGGGCGGGTCACCGGCCTGCGCGGGATCGACAGGAACGTGACCTGTCGTGCCCGAACCCTGGTAGCCCGTCCGTTCGCGCCAACCGCCGGGTTTGCCCTGCGACTGCGCCGGGGCGCTCGAGGGCGGCTCGGCCGGAGCAGGCTGCTGCCCACGTGCCTGAGCACCGTCGCTCGGCGAAATCCATTGCTCGCCCTGCGAAGGGGAGTTCCACTGGCCGCCCTGGTCGGAGCCCGCCGACGGCGAGTTCCACTGGGCGGCCCCCCGCTGTGCCTGCGAGCCCCCGCCCTGTGACGGCGACTGCCACGGCTCGGCGGGCTGCTCACTCTGCGGTTGCGCCTGTGGCGCACCACCGTTCATCGCGCGCGCTTCGACCGTGACGTCGACACCGATGGCCTCGATGAGGGCCTGACGCACGACCTCGGGGTGCTGCCCGCGCGACATGGTGGCCGCAAGGCCACTGCTCGACGCTCCGAGCACGAGGCGAGCGCCGTCGAACTCGAGCACCTGCGCGTTCTGGCTCAGCAGTGTCCACGTGACGCGCTTGATGCGGAAGATGCGATCGAGTACGTCCGGCCATGCGCGACGGATGTCGTCGGTGGACATGCCACCGCGCCCGCCGCCGGATGCCGACGTCGGCTGCTGCGGCGCCTGCGACTGCTGGGGCTGCGATGCCTGCTGCGCCTGTTCGCCCTGCCACCCCGGGCCACCGGCCCGCTGGGACTGCTCGAACTGACGCTGCACCTGCTCGCGCTCGGTCTCGTCGACACCGCCGCTCGTGCCCGACGGAGCACCCGCGGCCTCGTCGTCGCGCGCAGCGGCCTGAGCCCGCTGGCCCTGACGCTCGGCCTCACCCCCGCGTACGTCGCCCGAACCGCGCATGACTTCGTCACGCGAGGCAGCGCCCCGATCGGCCTGGTCGGCTTGAGCGCGTGGCTCTTCGCTCGGCACAGCCGACGGTGCCTCAGCGGCAGCACCACTCGGCGGACGCACAGGAGCCGGGCCACCTGGCGAAACAGCCGGCGCGTGCTGCACCGGGCCGGCCGGCGAGCGCGGCGGCAGTTCGCCCATGTCGAGGCGTCGTTCCATGCGGTCGAGGCGCGCCGCGTAACCGTCGAGCCCCGCGATGCCCGGCAACAGAACGCGCGCACACATGAGTTCGAGCTGCAGACGCGGCGAGGTGGCACCCGTCATCTCGCTCAGCCCCGCGTTGATGACGGCGGCCGCCCGCGAGAGCGCGCCGTCGCCGAAGGACGCCGCCTGGCTGCGCATCCGCTCGAGTTGGTCCTCCGGGACGGCACGCAGAACGGCGCCCGCCCCCTCGGCCACGGCCCGCACGACGATGAGGTCACGCAGGCGCTCGAGAAGATCCTCGACGAACCGACGCGGGTCGGCACCCGACTCGATGACGCGGTCGATCTGACGGAACACGGCCGCGGAATCGCCCGCCGCGAAGGCTTCGATGATGCCGTCGAGCAGCTCGTCGTCGGTGAAACCGAGCAGGCCCGCAGCACCCGAGTACGTGAGGCCCTCGGGCCCGGAGCCCGCGATGAGCTGGTCGAGCACCGACAGCGAGTCACGCACCGAACCGCCGCCCGCGCGCGTGACGAACGACAGCACGCCCGGCTCCGTAGCCACGCCCTCGGCGTCGAGAAGCTGCTCCATGTAATCGGTGAGCTTCTTCGGCGGCACGAGCCGGAACGGGTAGTGGTGCGTGCGCGAACGGATGGTGCCGATGACCTTCTCCGGCTCCGTGGTCGCGAAGACGAACTTCACGTGCTCCGGCGGCTCCTCGACGATCTTGAGCAGGGCGTTGAAGCCCTGCGGCGTCACCATGTGCGCCTCGTCGATGATGTAGATCTTGAAACGGCTGCTCGCCGGACCGAACGACGCGCGCTCACGCAGGTCGCGGGCGTCGTCGACACCACCGTGCGACGCGGCGTCGATCTCGATGACGTCGACCGAACCCGCACCTCCGCGCGCCAGCGCCTTACACGAATCGCACACCCCGCACGGCGTGGGCGTGGGGCCCTGCTCGCAGTTGAGGCAGCGCGCGAGGATGCGCGCGGACGTCGTCTTTCCGCACCCGCGCGGGCCGGAGAACAGGTAGGCGTGATTGACCCGCCCGGTGCGCAGTGCCTGCATCAGCGGTTCGGTGACGTGCTCCTGGCCGATGACGTCGGCGAACGTCTCGGGGCGGTAGCGGCGGTAGAGGGCCGTTGTCATGGCGTCAGCCTAGTAGTGGCCACCGACAACCCGATGTTTCCTGGACATGCGGGCACAGGGGCCGCGGCGACCGCTCATCATCGGGGCGGGGAATGCGATTCGCGGACGCCGCCGGGTGCCCGGTAGAGTACGAGCAAGCCCCCCACGTGGTGGTACCTCTCCGAACTCCCCCAGGGCAGGAATGCAGCAAGGGTAGGAGAGCTCTTCCAGGTACGTGGGGGGCGCTTACATGCCGCGGCAGACTCCGCGCGCGAGCGCACACCGCCGCCCGGGCCATCGCACTACGGCAACGCCGAGCGTCATTCCGTCGAGAGCTTCGCGCGCTGCACCTCGAGCGCCATCTCGCCCTCGACGTCGATCTCTTCCGGCGCGCTCACGCCGACGCCGTTGACCTTCGGCGACAGCTGTCGCTCGACGACGATCGTCACCCACGCAGCCACGGCGCATCCCGCGACGAGCGCGACGGCGTACCACCCGGCGAGTGCGTGCCCGATGAGCAGGCCGGCGAACGGCGGACCGACGATCTCCGCGATGTGGAAGGCACCGGCAGAGGCCGAGTTGTAGCGGCCGCGCAGGTGGTCGGGGGCGAGGTCGTTGACCATGGCGGGAAGCGTCGGCTGCAGGAAGGTCTCACCGACGCCGAAGATCGCGGCCGACGCGCACACCAGCACCGAGGCGAGCACGACGTTCGACTCCCCCGCCAGGCCGGCAACGCCGAGCCCGCTCCACGAGATCGCCCACAGCACACACATGACGAGCAGCGCGCGGGTGCGTCGGCGTCCGGCGACGAACTTCAGCACGAACAGCTGCGCCACGACGATGACGGCCGTGTTGGCGGCGTACGCCCACCCGAGCACCTGGGTGGAGATGTGCGCGACCGTCCGCGAGAACGCCTGGAACCCGACGCCGAACTGGGCGTAACCGATGAACGCCGTGACGAACCCGAGCACGACGAGCAGCCGCATCGCCGGGTCGCGCAGCACGAGTCGGTACCCGCCGCTGACCGGCATCGCGCCGTCGTCGCCCGACGAAGCGCCGTGCGCCACCGGGCCGCCGTAGCGCCGCAGCGGGCCGAGGTAGAGCATCAGCGGAATGAGGAACGTGACCGCGTCGATGTAGTAGATGCGCTCGAACGTCCCGGGACGCTCCACGTCGACGACGGCACCGCCCAGCATCCCGCCGATGCCGAGGCCGAGGTTGAGCAGCGTGAAGCTGAGCCCGAAGTAGTGCTGACGTTGGTGGGTGGGCATGACGGTGGCGACCATCGCCTGCACCGCCGGGAAGATGACGCCTGTAGCCAAACCGGAGCAGACGAGCGACGTCGCGGCCACGGGCACGGTGAGCGCGTTGGCCATGAGCACCTGCGCCACGATCTCGAGCGACACCGCGGCGATGACGACGCGGCGCGCACCGAAGCGGTCGATGAGCACACCGCCCGGTCCGACAGCGAGCAACCCGACGATGGCGGGTAGCGCAAGGAGAACACCGGCCGTCTGGAGTGAGAAGTCGCGCACCTCGTGGAGGTAGACGACGGCGAACGGCATGATGAGGCCGGTGCCGACGAAGTCGAACACGAGACTGGTGAGCATCCACTTCGCGGGGCGTGGCAAGTCGCGGAACATCGAAGCGGAGGGCACCGACCAATGGTGCCAGCCCCGCGACCTCTGGCGACACCCGGCCCCCCACGTCGCCCCAAGACACGCGAAGGCCCCGAGACTCTGAAGTCTCGGGGCCAATCGCTGTGTGGCGGAGGATATGGGATTTGAACCCATGAGGGGTTTCATCCCCAACACGATTTCCAATCGTGCGCACTAGGCCACTATGCGAATCCTCCGCCGGAAACCTTACTGCAAACCTGCATTCAACTCCCAATCGTGCCGCCGTGGCGCACCCGGGGAAGCGCTCCTGGGGCCGGTAGACTGACGACGCATCGCGCGTGCGATGACACCCGCCCCTCCAAGGTCGATCAGGAGCCTGCCGATGCCTCGTTACCGCGCTGCGGGCGCCGCCTGCCTCGCCATGGCGCTCACGGTGACGTCGGGGGCCTGCAGCAGCAAGGAAGAGCCGAAGAAGAAGGCTGCGCCCACCTGCCCGGCCGGCAACCCGAAGCCGTCTCGCACCGTCGCCTGGCCGACGATGTACGCCAACGTGTACAACGCGAGCGACTCCAAGGGTGAGGCGGCCACAGTCGCCAGGCGCCTCGGATGGCGAGGCCTCAACCTGCTCGAGGTGGCGAACGACCCGCTCGCCGACGACCGGCCGACACCGAAGTACGCGGAGATCCGGTACGGCAAGTCCGGGCGCACGATCGCCCTCAACCTGGCCACTCAGATCCCGCACGCCAACCTGTACCAGGACGAACGGGCCGACCCGACGGTCGACGTCGTCATCGGCAACGACTTCACGCTGACGCCGCAGCCGCCACGCCCCATCAAGGACGTCAAGGTGGCCGTGTTCAACACGACCTTCCAGAGCGGACTCGCTGCGACGGTGAGCAACCAGCTGGCCAAGCAGGGCTTCCACAGCGAGGCGAAGGCCAACGATCGCGCCTACTACCCAGACGACACGGCCGTCATCGTCTACGACGAGGAGGGCCTGCCCGACGCCCAGCGCGTCCAGATGAGCATCCCCGGCTCGCGACTTCTGCAGGACGAGAAGGCGAACGTCAGCATGACGGGTCGCGACGTGCGCCTCTACCTCGGGTCGAAGTGGCTCAAGGGCGGCAAGGTGGCCCCGCTCTCGCAGGCGACGAAGGCTCCGGGCTCCTCACCGACACCGAGCTGCTGAGGTCGCCGTTCACGCCTCACCTCGACGGTTCAACGGACGAAGCGGGCCGCACCCCCGAAGGTGCGGCCCGCTTCGTCCGTGGGGAAGGCGCGTCAGCGACGGCGGCCCGTACCGAACAGGCTGCGGGTGATCTCGCGGCCGATCTGTGTGCCTGCGGAGCGCATGAACGACTTGAACGCGCTGGAGCGCACGACCTGGCTCACCATGCCGGGCTCCTCCTTCGGCTTCGCTGCTTCCTTCGGAGCGGCCTTGGGCTTTTCCTCGGCGTTGTCGCTCTCGGCGGGAGCCTGGGCGAACTTGTTCTGAAGACGCTCGTACGCGGATTCGCGGTCGACGGACTCGGAGTACTTCGAGGCGATGGCGGAGGCGCCGATGACGCGGTCCATCGTCTCCTCGCTCGCCGGGGCCATCTTCGACGTCGGTGCGAGCATGCGGGTCCACGCGACGGGCGTCGGCGCGCCCTTCTCGGAGAGCACCGTGACGACGGCCTCGCCGGTGCCGAGCGTCGTGAGGAGCTCCTCGAGGTCGTACCCACTCTTCGGGAAGGTACGTACGGTGGCGTTGAGCGCCTTCTGATCGTCCGGCGTGAACGCGCGCAGCGCGTGCTGCACCCGGTTACCGAGCTGACCGAGAACGCCGGCGGGGACATCCTTCGGGGTCTGCGTGACGAAGAAGACACCGACGCCCTTGGAGCGGATGAGACGAACGGTCTGCTCGATCTGGTCGACGAACGCCTTGCTCGCCTCGTCGAAGAGCAGGTGCGCCTCGTCGAAGAAGAAGACGAGCTTCGGCTTGTCGAGGTCGCCGGCTTCCGGGAGCTCCTGGAACAGGTCGGCGAGCATCCACATGAGGAACGTGGAGAACAGCGTCGGCTGCTCCTGGACGCTCGGCAGTTCGAGGCAGGTGATGATGCCGCGACCGTCAGCGCCAGTACGCAGCAGGTCCGAGGTCTCGAACTCCGGCTCACCGAAGAACGCCTCGGCGCCGCCGTCGGCGAAAGCGATGAGATTGCGCAGGATGACTCCGGCCGTGGCCGACGAGAGACCGCCCAGTTCCTTGAGATCGGCCTTCCCCTCGTCGGACGTGAGGTGAGTGATGACGGCGCGCAGATCCTTGAGGTCGAGCAGCGCGAGACCCTGGCTGTCGGCATAGTGGAAGATCAGCCCGAGGCTCGACTCCTGGGTCGAGTTGAGGCCCAGCACCTTCGACAGCAGCGTCGGGCCGAACGATGTGACGGTGGCGCGCACGGGAACACCCTTGCCCTGACCGCCCAGCGCGAGGTACTCGACCTCGAAGCCCTTCGCCTCCCACGTCTGACCCACGTCGGACGCACGCTGCGCGACCTTGTCGTTCGACTCGCCTGGCTCGGCCAGACCCGAGAGGTCGCCCTTGATGTCGGCCATGAAGACGGGTACGCCGTTCGTGGCGAGCTGCTCGGCCATGAGCTGGAGGGTCTTGGTCTTACCGGTACCGGTGGCTCCCGCGATGAGTCCGTGACGGTTCATCATCGCGAGCGGCAGACGCACCTGGACGTCTGGTGCTGCCGTGCCGGCGTCGACGGCAGCCCCGAGGTCGAGCGAGCCGCCCTCGAAGGCGTAACCCGTGCGGATGGCTTCAAGCTGATTGTTTTCGCTCACGCGGCGACAATATCCGGCGCGTGTGTGCACGCGCAGTAGACGACGCGCATAAAATGAGCCCGTGATCTTCAAGGCCGTTGGCGACTCGCGCCCCTACCCCGACCACGGCCTCGTGACGCCCAAGGACTGGTCGCCGATCACGCCGCGTGTCGTCCGCCTCGCAGATCTGACGACCACCCGCGCCACGCTCGATCTCTCGGCCCTGCTTTCGCAGGATTCGACCTTCTACGGGGACATCTTCGCGCACGTCGTCGCCTACAGCGGCGAGCTGTACCTCGAGGACGGCCTGCACCGCGCCCTGCGCGCCGCGTTGCAGCAGCGTTCCACGTTCCACGCCAGGGTGCTTTCGCTGTGAGCTACGTCCGCGACAACGGTCTCGAGCGTGCCCGCCGTCGGCGCGAGCGGCGCTCGTTGGCGATCCTGACGCTCTGCGCCCTCCTGGTCATCGGCTCCGTCGTCTTCGCCGTCACGTTCATGTCCCAGCCGAGCAAGCCGAAGGCCGGCGAGTGCCCCAGCGGCACGACGACATCGCTGCCGCCTCAGGCCACGTTCCCCGTCAACGTCTACAACGCGGGCGGGCCGAAGGGCGCTGCCGGTGACGCCGCCGACGCCTTGCGCACGTACGAGTTCAATGTCGGCACGGTGAGCAACGACCCGTACAAGAAGAAGATCTCCAACGTGGGCGAGATTCGGTTCGGTCCGGGCGGAGCCCAGAACGCCAAGAAGTACGTCGAGCCACGCGTCCCGGGCGCGAGGCTCGTCCAGGACGGGCGCGACGGCGCTGGTGTCGATGTTGTCGTCGGCCCGCAGTTCCCGACGCTCGAGAAGGCCGCGGAGAAGCCGTCCGCCTCACCCAGCTGCTCCTGATCACCAGCGGGCTTACGACATTCCTCACGCCCCGGTCATCCCGTTTTTGACTCAGTGACCCACTGTTGTAATCTTTCTGGCGGTGGCGTGTCCGAGCGGCCTAAGGAGCACGCCTCGAAAGCGTGTGTGGGGGTGACTCCACCGTGGGTTCAAATCCCACCGCCACCGCCAGATACGAATGGACCCCCGCCCAGGACCAGCGACGAAGTCGCCCTGGGCGGGGGTCCATTCGTATCTGATGAAGCACGGGGGATTTGGGAGGAGTGACGCGCGAGCGAGCGACAGCGAGCCCCGCGCGTCACGACGGCTCCCACCGCCACCGCCAGACAGAGAAGGACCCCTCCGGATCAGCGACAAAGTCGCCCGGAGGGGTCCTTTTCTGTCCGATGAAGCACGAGGGAGAAGGCCCACCGCCTGTCGATCGGACCACTCGACGGACCGATGACGCCCACTCCAGCCACTGAGGACGCACCCTCCACCCATAGGGAGGGGCCACACACCCCAAAGTGCCCCTCATTTCCACCAGATCGAAAAGTGGGGACCAAGGTCCCGTCACGCCGCTTTGCGCGCACTCGGGGCCGACAATCCCCCGACGTGACGGGCAAAACGGGCCACCTCACCACAGTTGGACGATTTTCCAACTCCGCGAGCGGAACCCGTTTCGCAGCGCATCCGGGCGATCTCAGTAAGAAGTCACTGTACTCTCTTCCGCCCGCCAACCCGGGGGCGTCCGGTATATTGACCAACAATCAACCATCTGGTTTCTTCAGAGCCTTGCGATCGGGCTGCCACCCATTGTTCGACCAGGGCTCAGGACCCAACAGGGATTCGGACGACCGTCCAAATATTCGCGTATCGTGTGCCATGCCAACGGCACTCGGCGTGGGACCACCAGTCAGCATGATCGCTCGCAGGCGGCACGACCGCACTGCAAGCCCCACAGGAGGATGTTTCATGGCCAAGAACGTGCGTCAGCGCATGATCGTGGGCGCTTGCGACCTGTTGTCGCGACGCGGCCTCCAATCCACCTCGTTCGCGGAGGTCACCCAGGCAACGCGCACCCCGCGCGGCTCGATCTACCACCACTTCCCCGGGGGAAAGCAGGAACTCGTCCTTGCTGCTCTCGATGCAAGCGCGGAGTCCTTCGTGGAGTGGATCGGCTCCATCTGCCGCGTCAACCCCGAGCAGTTCGTTCGTTCGGTGCTCGACGGCTACCGCGCGTACGTTCTCGACGGCGAATTCGAAGTGGGTTGCTCCGCCACCGCCGTCACCGTCGCAGCGGAGAACACCGAACAGCTCGACCGATGCGCCGTGGTCTTCGCCACGTTCGTCGACGCCCTGAGCGACGGCCTCCGCGAGTGCGGCGTCGAGCCCGAGGCTGCCTGCTCCTTCGCCACCCTCGCCTTCTGCTCCCTCAACGGTGCCACGACCGTGGCACGCGCAGCCCGCACGGTTGCATCGCTCGACACCGTCGAGCACCACCTCATCGATCAGGCACGCACGCTTCCCCGCGTGCACGTGGCTGCCACGGCCTGACGCCTCTCCGGCACGTGAAAAGCGGCCGGTACCCGCTCGGATGAGCAGGTACCGGCCGCTTTCTGCGTCCGGAGGAACCTCGGATCAGCCCTCGGTCGAACGCGTGGGGCGCTGGCCGAGCTCCTCGTCGAGGCGCAGGAGGCCAGGGCCGTCGTCCTTGATGAGTTCGACGCGACCGACGATCTCGCTGACCGTCGCCTCTTCCTCGATCTGCTCGGTGAGGAACCAGTTGAGCAGCGGACGCGAGTCGAGGTCACCCTCGGAATCGGCGGAGCGGTACAGCTCGCGGATCGATTCCGAGACCTTCTTCTCGTGCGCGTAGGCCGCTTCGAAGGCGTCGAGCACGGTCGAAACCTCGACGCTCGGAGCCATCTGGGAGCCGATCTTCGGGTGGTTGTCGCGGTCGAGCAAGTGGTCGATGAACTTGTTGGCGTGGACGATCTCCTCGTCCGCCTGGTGCCGCAGCCACGCAGCCATGCCCGGGAGGTCCATAGCGTCGAGCTCGATGGCGAGCTGGCGGTAGACGATCGAGGCCTCGAACTCGAGGGTGATCTGGTCGTTGAATGCCTTTTCGAGATCTGCGCTGAGCTTCATATCTGCATCGTGCCACTTCATTCGGCGTGGCGCAGGTGAGACGAGGCAAGCCTGACCAACCGCCCCGTCCCGCGCGGAGCTTCGTCACATAGGCTCGAAACATGCTCGCTATCACACTGCCCGGGTTCGGTGACGAGAGCGTCCTCACTCCCGCCGACGTCGACACGCCCAGCCCCGCAGACCTCGCCGGCGACGATGTGCTCATCCGCGTCGCGGCTGCAGGCGTCAACCGCGCGGACCTCATGCAGCGTCAGGGTTTCTATCCGCCGCCGCCCGGCGAATCGGAGCTTCCGGGGCTCGAGGTCTCCGGCACGATCGAGGCCGTCGGAACCGACACGCTGGGGTGGAAGGTCGGCGACGAGGTCTGCGCGCTCCTTGCCGGAGGCGGTTACGCCGAGTACGTCGTGGCCCCGGTCGGCCAGATCCTGCCGGTCCCCCACGGCATTGACCTCGTCACCGCAGCAGCGCTCCCGGAGGTTGCCTCCACCGTCTGGTCGAACGTCTTCCTCACGGCCGACCTCCAACCCGGCGAACTCGTCCTCGTCCACGGCGGCGGCAGTGGCATCGGCACGATGGCCATCCAGCTCGCCAAGGCGTCCGGCGCCCGCGTCGCCGTGACGGCTGGCTCGGCGGAGAAGCTCGCCGCCTGCAAGGCGCTCGGAGCAGACATTCTCATCAACTATCGCGAGGACGACTTCGTCGACGCGATGGACGCCGAAGGCGGTGCGAACGTCATCCTCGATGTCGTCGGAGCCAAGTACCTCGAACGCAACATCGCGGCTCTCGCGCCAAGCGGGCGGCTCGTCGTCATCGGCATGCAGGGCGGGACGAAGGCCGAACTCGACCTGTCGAAGCTGCTCGCCAAGCGTGCGCAGATCACCGCGACGGGTCTGCGCTCACGCCCGCGCGAGGAGAAGGCCGCCATCGTCGCGCACGTGCGCGAAAACGTCTGGCCGCTCGTCGAATCCGGCGCGGTGCGTCCGATCGTGCACGCCACCTACCCCCTCACCCGGGCGGCCGACGCCCACCGCGAGCTCGCCGCCTCGCAGCACATCGGCAAGGTGCTCCTCACCGTCTGATCGCTTTCTTCACCCCTGCCGCTGAGCCCACGACGAGCGCATTGCTCGTCGTGGTCCCGCACGTGTCGCCCTTGCGCCCCCCTCAACACATCCTGGCGCGGGACGCCACCGGAACGGCTTACACCGAGAGCGGCGCCACGAGCGTCCCCGGAACCTATGTGGTTCCCTGGTGGCTGCTGCTCATACTGCTCGTCGGCGTGCCCCTGCTCGCCGCGGCGATCTCGATGACGTTCGCCCGGCGCACGCCGCCGCTGACACGCCGCGAAGCATGAGGAGGCTGTCATGAGTGTTCGCAACAGTCTTCTCGCCCTTCTCGACTCCCAGCCGATGTACGGCGCCCAGCTCAAGGCCGAGTTCGAGGCTCGCACCGGCGGTCAGTGGCCGCTGAACATCGGTCAGGTCTACACGACGTTGGGGCGCCTCGAGCGCGACGGTCTCGTCGAGGGCGCCGGTACGCCGGACGCCGACGGGCGCATCCCCTACCGGCTCACCGACGCCGGCCGCGCCGAGGTGCTCGGCTGGTGGGATCAGGCGGTGCCGCGGGACGTCACGCCCCGCAACGAACTGGCCATCAAGTTGGCCCTCGCCGTGACGATGCCGGGCGTCGACGTTCGGGCTATCGTCTCGGCGCAACGGGCGGCGACGTTGACGCACCTGCGCGAACTCAACCGCTCGAAACCGCGCCGGTCGTTCGGTGAGACCCCGCCTGGTGTGGGCGCCGACGAGCTCGTCCTCGAGTCGCTCATCTTCGCCGACGAGGCCGAACTGCGCTGGCTCGATTACGTCGAGGAGCGACTGGCGCGCAGCTGACCCCTGCTCGAACCACACCGTGCGCGGGTCCGGGTCACACCGGGCCCGCGTTCGTGTGTTCGGTATCCGGCGCACGCTCGGTGGCCGTGCACGGCGCCGGGCCGACAAAATAGGAGTCATGTCCCGGCTGACCATGCTCCTCGTCCCGCCCGAGGTGCGGCGCGTCGCGCGACGCCGTGGCGTGACGAAGAGGCGCGTGGCCGACGAGCTACACACCTTCGTCGAGGTGAAGCCCTCTCCGGGACGCTGGAAGGTGGCTGCGCACATCACGACCTGCGTGACGCTCACCGTGCTCACGCTGTCGCTGATCTTCGGTCCCAAGATGGGATTGCTCGGCCTCACCGGAACGTTCCTGTGCACCGTCAGCGTGCGACGCACGTGGCGCCACCGCGTCACGATCCTCGCCTCGATGACACTCGCCTACGCCCTCGCCCTGACCATCGGCGTGAGCGTCGCGGGCAACGCGCTTCTCACCACCCTCGCCCTGACGGCGATTGCCGGCGTCAGTGTGCTGCTCTACCACGCGCTCGTCGGCGACCCGCCCGGGCCGGTGTTCCTCACGATCGGCCCGGCCATCGGCACCTACCTGCCCACGACAGGCGTGGCAGGTTCGACGTTCGTCCTGGCCGCGTCGTTGGGCGCCGTGATGTCGAGCGTGCTCAGCCTCGCGCTGCAGTGGCCGTTCCGGCACACGCCCGAGGACGAAGCCGTCGAGGATGCGCAAGAGGCGTGTGACGAATACTTCGCCACCGACCCCGACGGCGACTTCGTCGAGACGGGCCGCCTGCGCGACGCCGCATACGGCTCGATCTTCAACGCCGCGTGGGCCGTCGCGTTGGCCGCAGGACGCCGCAACCGCAACCCGCACCTGCGTGATCTCACGGCGCAGGTGCGCAAGATGCACATCGCCGTCGTCCAACGCACCGCCGCCACCCGCCTGCCCGACGCCGACATCGCCGTCCCGACGATGCTCCAGGCGCGCTACCTCGGGCGTCCGCCGCGGCGTTACCTGCTCGAGTGGGGGCTGTCCCGCTCTTCCCTGCCCTCGCTCATCGCGCGCCGGGCCGCGCTCGCGGTGCTCGCCACCTGCGTCATCGCGTACGCCCTCGGCGTCTCACACCCGTACTGGGCCGTCATGACAACGGCGCTGCTCGTCTCCCTCAACGGTGACCGACTCTCGCTGACGCACCGCGCCGGCCACCGCTTCGTCGGCACCGTCGTCGGCGTCGGCCTGTTCTTCCTCGTCAGTCTGGCCGGACCGACCGACTGGTGGGTCATCGTCATCGCGCTCGTGTGCGTCTTCCTCCTGCAGTGGTCGGTCGTGAGCAACTACGCGCTCGGTTCGATGTTCATCACACCGATGGCGTTGCTCGTGGCCTCCGTCGGCTCGTCGCACGCACCGACGACCGAGTTGATGCTCGACCGCGTCTTCGAGACGGCGCTCTCGTGCGCCATCTGTGTCGTCATCTTGTGGGCGTTCGCGCGACGTCTGCCGATCCGTTTGGTGCGCAGGCAGTTCCGCCGCTCGCTGCGAGCGCTTCAGCGCGTGCTCGTGCTCATGGCCGACGGCCAGCAGGATTCGGACCGGGGCGTCGCCGCCCGGCGGGATCTCGTCTTCGAACAGCTCGAGGCCGACCACGTGCTCGCGATGGCGGCCACCGATCTGCCGCACACCCTCGGAACGTGGGAGGAGGTGGAGGCCAGCCTCAACTCCACGTCCTACGTGACGCTCGCCGCGTGCTGGACCGCGGACCCACTCAAGCTGCTCGACGCCGAAGCGATGAGCGCCCGCCTCACGCGCCTCATCCACGATCTGCCGCCGATCTCGACGCAGGTCGTCGACTCCACCACGGTGGCCACCGGCCTCGACGAGGTGCTCGCGGTCGGGCTCGCGCGCCGCAGCTGACGCACTACCCGGAGTTCTCGCCGTCCCTCTCGACGACGAACCGTACGACCTCGACCACCGCGTCGTCCGGCATCTCGGCGTAGTAGTTACGTCGCAGAGCTTCCACGAACTCCCGCATGTCGGTGCCGGGCGGAGCGTCCGCCTGCTCGGCCGTGAGGGTCGCTGCCGCGTGGCTCGTGACCGACTCGACCCGGCCACGAAGACTGCGAGCACCGAAGGCGAACCGGGCAGCGCCGGGTGCGATGTTCTCCTTCCATCGCACGGTGGTGGCCTTCGTGCCGACGCTCACGGCGTCGAAGTATCCCTCGGCGAAGTCGACCTGCTGCATGCCGCCAGGATGGCACTCGGCGCCCACGAGATGGGCGAGATCCCGACGTGTTCCCGACCGATGCACGAACGCGCGAGAAGCGACGATCGCTTCCCGCGCGTACGGTGCGCCTGTGAACTCGTTGTACGTCAGGCGGCCTCGGCCCGCTCGGAGCGGCTCAGCCGACCGTCGACCATCTCGTACACGGAGTCGACGGCGGTGAGCGTCGGCAGGTCGTGCGTCACCATGAGCGTCGCGACGCCGGAGTCACGCGTCACGTCGCCGATGAGGCGCATGACGGCAGAGCTGCGCTCGGAGTCGAGCGCCGACGTCGGTTCGTCGACGAGGAGCAGCTCGGGTGAGTTCATGAGCGCCCGGGCGATACCCACGCGCTGACGCTGACCGCCCGACAGCTGCGCCGGACGACGGCTCGCGGCGTCCTTGAGGTCGACTGCCTCGAGCAGTTCCATCGCGCGATCCTGGACGGCCTTGCTCTTGCGCCCGTCGAGGCGGGCCACGGCTGCGAGTTGTTCCGCGGCGGTGAGCGACGCGATGAGGTTGCTCTGCTGGAAGACGAAGCCGATCAACGACAGGCGCACCGCGGCCGCGTCCTTGCGCGACAGGCCCGAGACGACACGGCCACCGATCGCGACGCTGCCCGAGTCCGGCGTCTGCAGCAGACCCGCCACGGCGAGGAGCGACGACTTACCCGAACCGGACGGGCCGGTGACGGCGGCGAACTCGCCGGGTTCGACGCTGAGGCTGACGTGGTCGACCGCGGTGATGCGGCCGGCGCCGTCGGGGAAGGTGAGAACGGCGTCATCGACGATGAGGCTCATCGTGCAGCTCCTAGCGCTGAGTTGGGGTCGACGGTCGCGATGCGGCGCAGGCTGACGAGCGCGCCGAGAAGACCGAGAACCATGAGAAGGACGAGGGGGACGAGGGTCGTCGTCGGGCTGACGACGAAGGGGACGACGTCTCGGGCGAGCAACCCGCCGACGGTCGCGATGAGCGTGCCGAGGCCACCGCCGATGAGGAGGAGAATCGCGGCCTGACCGAGGGCGTCACGCACGAGGTAGCTCGTGCGGGCACCGATCGCCTTGAGCACGGCGAGGTCCGGCGTGCGCTGGATGGTCCAGATCGTGAAGAACGCTCCCACGACGAGGGCCGAGACGAGCATGAGCATGACGCGCATGAGCGTGAGCGAACCGTTCTCGGCCTGGTAGGCGGAGATGGTGGACAGGGAATCGTTCGGTGTCATCGCCACGAGGTCGCTCTGCTTCTCGAACGCTGCAGCATCGAACGAACCGTCCGTCTTCAGCAGGGCGAGCGAGGTGCCGCCCGCGGTCTGGACGCCCGCAGCCTTGGCGTCGGCCTGTGTCATCCAGACGACGGGAACGTGCTGGTAGGACGCGTCGTCGCTCAGCGCCTGAACGCGAACCGATTTGTCGCCGAACGTGATCGAGTCACCGGCCGCGACGTTCGCGTCCTTGCCGAGGCCCGAACCGACGACGACCGAGCCGGGACGAACGCCCGACGGCGCGGCGAACGATCCGTCCTCGACGACGAAGACCGTGACGGCCGAGCGGACACCGTCGACGCTGACGCGGCTCTGCGCGATCGCCAGTGACGTCGCCTCCGTGACGCCGGGCTGGTCGGCCGCGTCCTTCACCGCGGACGACGCGACGCGAGAGGAGTCGAAGCCGACCTTCTGCCCCTGGGCCGGCTGCGAGAAGGCGATTTGGGAGACGCCGCGCTCCGGCATCGTCGAGACGGCGGCAACGCTCTCACGCCCGAGGCCCGCCGCGAGCCCCGTCAGCATGACGACGAGCAGCGTGATGAGAGCGACCACGCCGCCGATGAGCGCGAACCTGCCCTTGGCGTGGCGCAGGTCGCGGGATCCGAGAAACATCTCAGCCTTTCCGAACAAGCGGTGCGGGAGTGAATATCTCCATTCCATCGCCGTTCCCGCGCGCACACATCGACCGCTCGGCGAGGCCCACCTCAACCGTTCGGTTGATACCGCCGCGCGCCTTGCCAAGGCAGAATGAAGGGACGATGAGTGCCGACCCGCCGCCGTCCGCCACAGCCCGACGCCCCGAGACGGCGCGCGCAATCCGCGCCATGCAGGCCGCCATGCACGTGCTCTTCGTCCTGCTCTTCGTCGTCGGGCTCGCGCGTGCGCTTCTCACGCAGACGACGACGGCGCCGCACCTCGCGCTCCTGTTCGTCGCGTCGGCGCTGTTCATGGGCCTCTACTGTTTCGGCCTCACGCTGGAGCGCCGTCCGGTCTCCGACGCGCGCCGCGAACAGCTCGCCCAGGTGTGGATCTCAGCGCTCGTCGTGGCGTGGATCGCGCTGCTCGCCGTGGCTGCCGACTTCGCGTGGCTGGCGTTCGCGTTCTACTTCCTCGTCCTCTACGTCGCGCGACGCGCGCTCGCCGCGGCCCTGGTCGCTGTCGTGCTCGTTGCGAGCGTCGTCGCTCTCGCGAGCTCGAACTCGACGCGGGGACCGGGCAGCGTCATCGGCCCGTTCATGGGCATGCTCGTCGCCCTCGGTATCGCATGGGTGTACGTCCAACTGCGGCGGGAGAACGACGCCCGCAACCTCCTCGTCGACCAACTCGTCGCTGCGCAGGACGACGCCCTCGCCGCCCAGGAGGAACTGGCGCACGCGCAGCACCGCGCCGGGGTCCTCGCCGAACGCGAGCGACTCGCCCGCGACATCCACGACACCCTCGCCCAGGGCTTCTCCAGCATCCTGCTCCTCGCGCGCGCCGGGCTGGCGCGCGAGGACGGCGAGGGCACGCTGCTGCGTCAGATCGAGGAACAGGCCGCGGAAGGGCTGACGCAGGCCCGCGAGGTCGTCCACGCCCTCGCTCCGACGGAACTCGCCGATGCTCCCCTGTTCGCGGCCCTCCGCCGCCTCGCCGAGCGCCTCGGCGAACAGACCGGCATCGCAGTGTCCACGACGTGCGACGGAGAGGCCCGCCCGCTGCCGTCCCCCGTCGAGGTCGCGTTGCTGCGCATCGCACAGAGCGGTCTCGCCAACGTGCGCATTCACGCCCAGGCTTCGCGCGCCGGGGTGACGCTGACCTACTCGCCCACCGACGTGACGCTCGAGATCATCGACGACGGTGTCGGCTTCGACGAGGCCGCCGTCGAGCGCGCCCCGCTCGGTGGCAGCGGATTCGGCCTGCGTGCCATCCGCGAGCGCCTCGTCGAACTCGGCGGGCAGCTCGAGGTCGAGTCGGCCCCCGGTGAAGGGGCGGCGCTCTTCGTCAGGATCCCGACGGCCACCTCGCCTGCCGCACCATCGCCCGTCACGACGAACGGAGGCGCCCTGTGACCACGGTGCTGCTCACCGACGACCATCCCGTGGTTCGAGCCGGCCTGCGGGCCCTGCTCGTGGCGTCGGGCATCGACGTTCTCGCCGAAGCGAGTGACGGCGCGGAGGCCATCGCCGAACTCGATCGGCTCACGGCCACCGGAACACCGCCCGACGTCGTCCTCATGGACCTGCAGATGGGCGACGGCATGGACGGTGTGAGTGCGACGGCGGCCATCCGTGGCCGCGGATGCGCCCCCGCGGTGCTCATCCTCACGACCTACGACACGGACACCGACATCCTGCGCGCCGTCGAGGCGGGCGCCGGCGGCTACCTGCTCAAGGACGCCCCACCGGAGACCCTCGTCGACGCCGTCCACCGCGCGGCACGCGGCGAGACGGTGCTCGCACCGGCCGTAGCGCAGCGCCTCGTCACCCGCCTCGCGCAGCCGACAGCCTCTCTCACGGCGCGCGAGGTGGACGTTCTGGAACGGGTCGCCGACGGCGCGACGAACCGCGCGATCGCCAAGGCACTCTTCGTCTCCGAGGCCACCGTGAAGACCCACCTCGTGCACATCAACGAGAAGCTCGGGTCCACCTCCCGCACGGACGCCGTCGCCAAGGCCCGCACTGCCGGCATCCTGCGCTGACGGAATTCGGTGTGGTGAGGCAATCACCATGTCAGTTCAGGAGGGGTCGACGAGGTGACCCGGCTGCGGAGCCACGCGCGCGAGTTTCACGGCGTGTTGGATGCGGCGCGTCGAGTCGTCGGGTTCGGGCAGTTCCTCGAGGGCGAACCAGCCCGATTCGAGGGCCTCACTGGCCACCTCGACGTGCGGTTTCGTTTCGCAGTGGACGCGGAAGATGACGTCGATGTGCCGAATCTCCGGCACGAAGTACGTGGCCATCGCGCCACCCGGTTCGATCGTCAGGCCGGTCTCCTCGCGCACCTCACGGATGACGGCGTCGCGCGGCTGTTCACCGCCGTCGATGAGCCCGCCGGGCAGCGACCAGCCCTTGCGGTGCACCTGACGCAGCGCGAGCACCCGACCGTCGTACTCGATGATCGCAACGGCACCCGCCGTGAACGTCGGCTGGATCGCGTGGACGATGCGGTGGCTGATGCCGACCGGCAGCCACTTGTAGAGGCGCAGCGCCGCCATCCGCAGGGGTGAAGGGTTCGCAGCGTTCACAGTGACTCCTCGACGAGGTTCTCAAGGCGCGCCTCCGGGACGTGGTCGAGGTCCTCGTCCACCTCTCCCGAGACGTGGTAGCGGCGCATCACCTTGACCATGTTGTTGACGACGGCGATCAGCGGCACCGCGGTGAAGGCGCCGAAAGCCCCTCCGAGCACGGTGCCGGCGGTGACGCCGAGCAGGATGACGAGCGGGTGGAGATCGACGAACTTGCCCAGAATGATCGGGTTGACGAGATTGCCGAACAGCTGGATGACGAGGGCGAGCGCCACCATCATCACGATCGCGGTGACGATGCCCTTGCTGACGAGAGCGATGACGAACAGCAGGACCGCCGCGACGAGCACGCCGACGAGCGGCACCAGGGAGCCGAGGAACAGCCCCACGGTGAGGGGGACGGCCAGTGGGACACCGGCGATCCACATGACCGGCAGCATCGCCCCGGCGTTGAGTACGGCGAGCAGGACGAGCGATCGCATGTAGACGACGAGCGTCCTCCATGCTGCCGCGCCGGCGAGATCCGCATAGTTGTGGGCGGGGCGCGGGAGCACCCGCACGCACCAGCGCCAGATGGAGCCGTCGTCGGCGAGAAGGAAGAGAACACAGAAAAGCGTCAGGACGAAACCCGACAGCGCGCCTGCCGCCTGACCGAGATAGCCGCCGGCCTGTGCGGTGATGTCGCCGGAGTGCTCGCTCACCGTTTTGGCCAGATCGACGGTGTAGGTGTTCGCAGTGGCCGGGTCGAGGCCGAGCGGACCGTCGACCAACCAGTCACGCGCACCGCGCTGGGCGCCGCCGAACTGACTCGCGAACTCGCCGCTGGAACCGGCCACCTGGGCCCACACGAACCACACGAGCAGCGCGATGAACCCGAATCCGACGAAGAAGGAGATGACGGCCGAGAGCCCGCGCCCGAGGCCTCGGCGCACGAGCCACGCCACGAGCGGCTGCAGGAGCGCCGCCACCATGATGCCGGTGACGAGCGCAACGGTCACGAGGCCGAGCTTTGCCAGGGCCCAGAACACGAGCGCCACTGCGGCTGCGACGAGCAGGAGGTAACCCGACCAGGCACCCGCGAGGCGGATGCCGAAGGGGACGCTCGCGCGCGCCTTGTCAGGGGAAACCGGCTCGTTCATCGGGCCAGTTTCCCACGTCGAGCGCTCAGGCCGGACGGCTCAGTTCGAGGGCCTCGTACTCGGAGGGGGCAATGAGAACCGGGCCGATGGTTCGCCAGAAGTACTCCACTTCCTCGTGCAGGCCCTGCTCGTGCCCGGTGGCCTGCCACGTGAGGTGCAACCCGAGCAGGGCCCCGGTGAGCATCCGCGCCATGCGTTCGGCGTCGATCCTTTTGGCAAAAGCGCCGTCGCAGTCCAGGCTCTCGATCATGTGGCGCGCCATCGACTCCCACATGTGGAAGGACGCCGGGCGTCCCTCGCTGTAGGTTTCACGCTCGACGGCGAGCCGGGCCGTGGCCTGAAAGGACATCCGTGGCCAGGGCGTCGCACACGACATAACCGAGATTGATCAGCTTCTGCGCGCCGCGTCCGGGCACCGACTCGGCGGCCTTCACCATCCAATCTCCGTGGGCCGCAAGTACCGCGTCGGCGACTTCTTCCTTCGTCTCGAAGTGGATTATTAGGCCGAAGGCCGAATCACCCCGCCGCCGCTTGCCCGGCCGCGCGCCCGGAAAACAGGCAGCCGCCGAGGAACGTCCCCTCGAGTGCGTTGTATCCGTGCACGCCTCCACCTCCGAACCCAGCGGCTTCACCGGACGCGAAGAGACCCGGGACGGCGTTCCCGTCGGCGTCCAACACGCGAGACTGCAGGTCGGTCTGGATGCCGCCGAGGCTCTTGCGGGTCAGGACGTGCAGCTTGATACCGACAAGTGGGCCGGCCTTCGGGTCGAGAACCCGGTGCGGCGAACTCACCCGGGCGAGCTTGTCCCCGAGATAGTTGCGGGCGTTGTGGATCGTCATGACCTGAACGTCCTTGGAGTACGGGTTGCCCATTTGCCGGTCCCGCTCCTCGATCTGCGTGCGCACAGCGTCGGCGTCGAGCAGCGGTTCGTCCGTGAGTGTGTTCATCTTCGCCACGAGTTCGTCGATCGTGTCGGCGACGACGAAATCGGCGCCGTGTTCGACGAAGTCGGCCACGGCCTTCGGCGCGCCGGAGGCCAGGCGGGCCTTGACGACTTCCTTGCGACTGCCCGAGGTGAGGTCGAGATTCTGCTCCGAACCCGAGAGCGCGAATTCCTTCTCCAGCATCTTGCTCGTCACGATGAACCAGGAGTGGTCGTACGCGCTGATCGCAGGGTCGGTACGCAGGTGGCGCAGCGTGCCGAGCGTGTCGAAACCGGGCAGGCAGGGCTGCGGCATGCGCCGGCCGATCGCGTCGAACCACAACGGCGACGGGCCGGGCAGGATACGGATGGCGTGCTGCGGCCACACGGGGTTCCAGTTGCGGATGCCCTCGGTGTAGTGCCACATGCGGTCACGGTTGACGAGGCGCGCGCCGGCACTCTCGGCCACGTCGAGCATGCGTCCGTCCACGTATTCCGGCACGCCGGTGATCATCGACGACGGCGGGGTGCCGAGGCTCTCGGGCCACCAGCGACGCACGAGGTCGTGATTGCCACCGATTCCGCCGCTCGCCACGATCACAGAGGGTGCTTCGAGCTCGAAGTCACCTTCGGCATCGCGGTTCGAGGCGACGCCACGCTCGGCTTCGTCCGGCGCGAGCACCGTGCCGCGCACACCGGTGAGGGCGCCGCTCGTCGTCACGAGCTCGTCGACGCGGTGGCGGTGGAAGAAGGTGAGCAGCCCGCGCTTCTCGGCGTCGAGCGCCTTCTCGACGAAGGGCCCGCTGACGCCCGTGCCCGTCCCCCAGGCGATGTGGAAGCGCGGCACCGAGTTGCCGTGGCCGTCGGCACGCCCGTCACCGCGCTCGGCCCAGCCGACCATCGGCGTGAGGTTGATGCCGTTCTCGCGCAGCCACTCGCGCTTGCCGCCGGCCGCCCACTCGACGTAGGCACGAGCCCAGGCGCGCCCCCACGTGTCCTCGGCGTTCTCGCCGTCGAGGCGGTCCCACTGAGCACTGTTGCACCAGTCGGCCCACGCCAGCTCGAGGCTGTCGCGCACACGCAGGCGACGCTGCTCAGGAGAGTCGACGAGGAAGAGACCGCCGAAGGACCAGTGAGCCTGCCCACCGAGGTTCGCCCGGTTCTCCTGCTCGACGACGGCGACGCGGCGCCCTCGCGCCGTCAGCTCCGCGGCCGCCACGAGACCGGCGAGCCCTGCTCCCACGACGATCGTGTCGAACGTTCGTTCAGTCATGCCCCATCACTCCCTCTGCATCGTTGCCGTCACGATAATTGAGGCCTCCTGTCACCCGGGCCGTTTACCGTCGAGCCGAGGGGGCGCCGCTAGACTCGGGCACCATGACGACCCAGGACACCGCGGCTTCGAAACCCGAAGCGGAACAGGAGCCCTCGTCGTCCACCTTGTCGACGTTCTGGCGCGAGGTAAGCACGTTCGGTTTCGTCGGCGCCTTCGCCGCCGTCATCGACCTCGGCCTGTTCAACGTCCTCATCCACGGTGCGCTGAGCGACAAGTACACGACGGCGAAGATCCTCTCGGGTGCCGTCGCCACCGTCTTCGCCTGGCTCGGCAACCGGTACTGGACGTTCCGCGAACGCGAGGGGCGCCCGGTCCATCACGAGGTGGCCCTGTTCTTCGGCGTCAACGGCGTCGCGCTCGCGGTCACCTCGGCGTGGGTCGCGTTCGCCCACTACGTCCTCGACGTGACGAAGCCGTTCTGGGTCAACGTGCACGTGGTTCTGGGCATCGGCCTGGGCACGCTCATGCGGTTCGTGCTCTACCGCACGGTCGTCTTCGGCAAGGCCGCCGAACAGGGTGCACCGCCCACGCACCGCGACGCACACGAGAAGTAGCCGCGACGCAGCCGCTACCTGCACCCGGCGACCGCGATCAGCGTCCCGGCAGGAGCGCCTTCATCTGACGGGCTCGATGCTGCAGACCGCTCGTCGTCACGAGCGTGAAGGCCTCGGCGATGATGTCGCGCGACATCTTCGAGACGCCGAACTCTCGCTCCGCGAAGCGGATCGGGTGCTCGACGACGACGCCGCCGGCCTCAAGGACACGCAGGGTGAGGTCGACCTGGAAGCCGTATCCGCTCGTCGTGATCCCGTCGAGGTCGATGGCCCGCAACATCGGGGCGCGGTACACGCGGTACCCGGCCGTGGCGTCGTGGACGTGCGTACCGAGCAACGCGCGCACGTAGAGGTTGGCTCCTCGGCTGAGGACCTCGCGCTGCTTGGGCCAGTTGACCACCGACCCGCCCTTGATCCAGCGCGAGCCGATGACGAGGTCGGCTTGGCGAGCCAGCTCGAGCATCGCCGGTAGTTCCTCTGCGGGGTGCGAGCCGTCGGCATCGATCTCGACAAGAGCGTCGTAACCGCGTTCGAGACCCCAGGCGAATCCTGCGAGGTACGCCTTCCCGAGCCCCTCCTTGCCCCGACGGTGCAGCACGTGGATGTGCCCGCTCGAGGCGGCGAAATCGTCGGCCATCTCACCGGTGCCGTCGGGCGAGTTGTCATCGATGACGAGGATGTCCGCATGCGGAACAGCGGCATGGACGCGCTCGAGGATCCGGGGAAGGTTCTCGCGCTCGTCGTAAGTCGGCAGGAGCACGAGCACGCGATCGATCGCGGGGCGCTCCTGCGCCGAGGGCAACGCGGGCATGGGTAACTTTCGTCAGGCGACGGGGACGAGACAGCAAACGTAACTCATGGGCCGCACAATGGTGAGCATGCCCGCGCCGATCAGCCTCGATGACGCCGTCCGTCGCCTCTACGACGGACCGGCAGCCGATTTCGTGAGGGTCCGCAAGGAACTCGCGGCTCGGGCGAAGAGTGAGGGCGCCGCCGATGTCGCCCGCGCGATCACGGCGCTGCGCAAACCCACGGTGGCCGCGGAGACCGTCAATCACCTTGAGGATCAGCCGCTCGGTGAACTCCTCGCCGTCGGCACCGCCCTACGGGCTGCTCAGACGCGCCTCGACACCGACGAGATGAAACGCCTCACGTCCGAACGTCACCGCCTGCTCGACGCCGTCCTCGCAACCGTCTCCGTCTCACCGGCGGTGCGCGACGAGGTTCGCTGCACGCTGCTCGCCGCGACAGCCGACCCCAGCGCCGAGGCCGCCGTCGCGAGCCGCACCCTGGTGCGGGGCCTGCGCTATTCGGGGTGGGGTGAGGTTGACCTGTCGGACGCGCTCGCACATCGGGACGCAGCCGCGCGCGGCCGTGCCGCTCTTCGCATCGTGGACACCGACTCAGCCGACCGGGAGGCCGAGCGAGAGGCTGCCGCGCGGGACGCCGAACGTCGCACGGCGATGCAGGAGGTCGAGCGGGCCCGCCGCCGGTTGAGCGCTGCGGTAGACGCTTATGACGCCGCGAAGGCGGCCCGTGACAGCGCACAGGCCGCCCTCGCGGCGGCGGAGACTCGCGTCAGAGCCCTCGACGAGAGGTGAGGAGCCCGGGAATCGGGCAGCTCGACCCTGCCCGATGAAGTGCGTCAGGCCGACTTCTTCGTCGCCGACGGGAACATCTGGCCGCAGTAGGACGTGAGGTCGTCTACCGCGTCGTTGTAGGTGTTCGTGTCGACGGTCTTCGAGGGCGCCTTGGCCTTCGTCAGCGTGCCGACCTTCTTGGCGACGGCGTCCGCCTTCTGCTTGAAGCTGGCGTTACCGGACTTCTTGCCCTGCTCGCGCAGTTCGTCCGCGAGCTTGCCCATCGAGGTCGACGCCTTGCTGAGGTCGGCCGCCTTGCGCGAGTCGACAGCCTTGTTCCAGGTGGAGTTGGCCGAGACGACCTTCTTGTTCGTGTCGATGCAGGCTGCGCGCAGGGCCGGCGTCGCGCCGGGCTTGCCCGCGTTCGTCGTCGCGCTGGAGGTCGTGACAGTGGGGCTGGCGTCGTCGCTGTTCGCACTGCCGCAGGCGGCCATCGTCACCGCGAGCCCGAGGCTCGCCGCGGTTGCCGGCAGGATGCGGCGAGTTCGGGTGAAAGCGTGGTGGTGCACGGTTTTCCTCTCGTCGGGCCCGTGGTTCTGGCCTCTCGGTCGGTCATGGGTTCATCGCCCACGAGTCACCTACCGTTACATATTCGTGATGTTTCCGCGAATCCGGCCCGCAATGACGGCAGCCGTCCAGGTCGCAGCCTCGAACATCGGCACGTGACCGACGCCCTCGGCCTCGACGTAGTTCCACTCCGGAACCCTCGCGAGCGCCGCGCGCACGCCGCGGGCAGGCACGAGCGCGTCCGCGTCTCCCTGGAGGAACGTGACGGGCACCGTCACCTCGGCCAGCGCGCGGCGGTAGCTTCGCGATGCTCCTGCGATGACGATCGACTGCGCAGCACGCACAAGGGAGGGCACCGCGCTCTGGATCTCGGTGAGTGCCCGCGCCTCCTCGACGGCCCGGCGCCACACCCAGCGCGGCACGCGACGACGGTCGGCCACCACAACAAGTACGCCGTCGAGGCCCATCTGGTCGGTGCCGCGACGCTGGACGTAGCGCGGCACGACGAAGCGCGCGAGGGGCGGGCACATGTAGAGCGCGAAGGTGAGACCGACCCGGGGGTTCGGACGCACCTTGGGGCCGAACGGCACGACCGCGTCGACGAGCACGAGCCGCTCGAGCTGCGGGTGGCCCTTCGCGGCGAGCAGCAGCGAGATCATCCCGCCCATCGAGTTGCCGACGAGTACGACGTTTCGCGCGTCCACGACGTCGAGGTAGGCGCTCAACAGGTCGACGTTGTCGCCGACCGCGGAACGGCCGGCGTCGGCCTCGGTGCGCCCGAAGCCGGCGAGGTCGGGTGTCAGTACCCGCCCGAGGCGCGCGAGGTAGGGCCAGACGGGCTCCCAGTTCGCGAGGCTCCCGCCGAGACCGTGGACGAGGACGTAGGTGGGCCCCGAGACGTTGTGGCCGCTGTCGCGGTGATGCACCGTGACGCCGTCGACCTCGACGGTCGTGATGGGCGGCAGGTCGGGTTCGGGTTCGTCGACGTTCGTGGCGAGAGACTCGGCGAGCAGCGCCTCGGCCGCGGCAGCGTCGAGAACGTCGGCGTCGGCGGCCAGGGCTGCGCTCGAGTTGCCCGGTTCGTTTTCTGAGGCGGGACTCACGAGCTCTCTCCGATCTGCTCTCGCAGCGCCTGCGCGAGCACCTGAGCGTGGTTGTCACCGGTCGGGTCACCGGCGATGAGGAGGAGGACGCGCCCGTCGGCGCCGCAAACAGTCTCGGCGAGCTTCTCCAGCCCGTCGGCACCGTCACCGTCGGCCAGCTCGGCTCGGTAGCGGTCGGCGAACTGCTCGAAGCTCAGATCTCCTCCGTGGAACTCCTTGCGCAGGTCCGTGCTCGGGGAGGCGTCCTTCGCCCACTCGTCGAGGTCTGCTCGTTCCTTCGAGACTCCGCGGGGCCACAACCGGTCGACGAGCACGCGCATCGCCTCACCGTCACGCGCGGTGTGGACCTTGCCCACCTCGATGTCGGGGGTGGCCATCAGCGGTGGGCGGCGACGGCGTCCGCGAGGCTGCCGAGCACCGGGTCGTAGGAGCGGACGACGCGTTCGACGATGACCCCTTCACGGCGGAACGGGTCGCCGTCGAGACGCTGCTCGACCTGCTCGGCGCTGTCGGCTGCGACGAGCAGCAGCGCGCCGGCCGGGTCGGTGAGCGGCCCGGAGAGCAGGAGGCCCTCGCACTGCGCGAGGAACTCGCGATGCTCGGGGCGGTGGGTGTCGCGCGCGGCGACGTCGTCGCTGTAGCGGTAGGAGACCGCGAAAATCGCCATGCCTTCGAGCCTACTCGCCAACAGTGACACCGGGCAGACCATAAGATCGAGGCGACCGGGCAGGGAGGGAAACCACGTGTCGGAGAGTTGGCAGCTGGGCAGCCGGTACGTGCTCGAACGTCGAATCGGCGCGGGCGCGATGGGTCAGGTGTGGGCCGGTCGCGATGTCGACGGCCGCCCCCTCGCGTTCAAGCTGTTGCGCCCCGAGATGGCTGACGACCCCACCGTCGTCGCGCGTTTCCTCCAGGAACGCAACCTGCTCGTCAATCTGCGCAGCCCTCACGTCATCCGCGTGCACGACCTCGTCGTCGAGGGCCCGCGCCTCGCCATCGTCATGGATTACATCGGCGGGCCGTCGTTGCGCGGCCTGCTCCAGCAGCGCGGCAATCTTCCGCCTGCGGAGGTGGCGTCCCTCGGTTCGCGGATCGCGGCCGGCCTCGCAGCGGTGCACGGTGCGGGCGTCCTGCACCGCGACCTCAAGCCCGAGAACGTGCTTCTCGACGAAACCCCGAACGGCCTCGAGCCGAAGTTGGCGGACTTCGGCATCGCCTCGCTCGCCGTGACGGCGACGGGGCACGTCGGCACGGCGAACGTCATCGGCACCCCGCAGTACCTCGCGCCCGAGCTCGGCGACGGGTTGCCGAGCGGACGTGCCAGCGACCTCTACGCCCTCGGCATCACGCTGTACGAAATGGCGTGCGGCATCGTGCCGTTCAGCTCCGATTCGCCGGTCGCGCTCCTGCGGATGCACGCCGACCACGCGCCCGGACGCCCGGACGGCATGCCGGACGAGCTGTGGCACCTCGTCGCGGCGCTCATGGCGAAGAACCCGGGAGACAGGCCCGACGACGCCTCCGCCGTCGCGGCGCAGCTGGCCGACATGGTGCCGCGCTTCGCCGGGATGCCGGCCCCCGCTCCCCTGCACGCCTCTCCCCCCACGCGACTCATCGGTTCGGCACTGCCGACCTCCGGAAGCTCTCCCGAGACCGTCTCCGACGATGACGACGAGAGCACGTCGCACCGTCGCAGCATCGCGCTCGGCGTCGGGCTCGTCGTCGGGCTGTGCCTCGTCGCGCTCGTCGCGTGGCTGTTGTTGCGCGACACCGGCTCGGAGCAGACGAAGTCGAAACCATCGGCCACCACCTCCTCGTCGACGACACGGGCGCAACCGACGGTGGTTCCACTGTCCAGTCGTCTCGCCGGCTCGGAGGCGGAGAAGAACAGCGCCACGATCGACGGGCGTGACTTCGACGACGCCGTCGTCGCCCGCGATCTCACGCCCCCCACCTGCACCCGTCCGGTGCGTTTCACCCTCGACGGTGAGTTCACGCAGATGGAGTTGCTCGCCGGCTTCAACGCGCGCCCCAACCCCTCGGGGGACACCGGCACCGTCGTCGTGCGCATGGACGGCGACACGAAACAGACCGTGAACTTCTCGAGCGAAAAGGCGAAAGCACTCTCGCTCGACGTCACGGGGGTGCGCAGCCTCGTGCTCGAGCTGAGAGCGCAGCGCTGCTCGCCGCAGGATCATCAGAGCATTGCACTCGCCGAGGGCAAGCTTCGCCGCCAGTAGGCGCAACTCGGCGGTCAGCAGGCCACTGCCGCCGCTGCCGTCGAGCGGGCGCTGCTGCGGGCGTCGGCGAACAGGAGCACTCCGAGGCCCGCGAACGCGAAGCCTGCGCCGACCCAGAGCGGCGAACCGAAGCCGTGGCCGGCCGCGATGGCGAGGCCGCCGATCCACACGCCGAGGAAGTTGCCGACGTTGAACGCGGCGATGTTCGCGCTGCTCGCGATCGTCGGCGCTTCGTCGGCGTAGCGCATGACACGCATCTGCAGGCCGGGCACCGTGCCGAACCCGAAGAAGCCCATGGCGAGCAGGAGTGCTGCCGCCGCCACCTTGTTGCCCGGCACGAGCGCAAAGACCACGAGAACGATGCCGAGCGCGAGCGTCCACGTCGTCAGGGTGCGGCGCAGGGCTGCGTCGGCGAGGCGCCCACCGAGGACATTGCCGCCGAAGAGGACGAGGAGCCACGGCACTGCGCCGTCGTCGAAACCGGTGACGCGAGTCAGCAGCGGCTCGATGTACATGAACGCACCGAACATGCCGCCGAAGACGAGCACTGTCATGCCGAGGGAGTACCAGACCTGGGCCCGGGAGAAGACGGCCAGTTCGGCCCGGAGGCTACGTTCGGACGACTCGGCGCGGGCGTCCGGAACGAGCGCTGCGATGCCGGCGAAGGAGACGACTCCGACGACGGCAATGGTGGCGAACGTCGCCCGCCAGCCCCACTGTTGACCGACGAAGGTGCCCATCGGCACGCCGAGGACGTTGGCAAGCGTCAGCCCACCGAACATGATGCTGATGGCGCCGGCCTGCTTCTCCTTGGCCACGAGGGCCGAGGCGAGCACGGACCCGATGCCGAAGAAGGCGCCGTGCGCGAGGGCCGCGACGACACGTCCGGCGAGGAGCGCGGCGTAGCCGGGGCCAGTGCCGAGATCGCGTTGCCCACAACGAACAGCACCATGAGGAGCAGCAGCGCACGCTTCGGCGCCCACTTCGCGAGGAGCGGCGGCAGCGCCAGCGCACCGAAGACGACCGCGAGGGCGTAACCGCTCACGAGGTAGCCGGCCGTGGGCACGGAGACCCCGAGGTCGTTCGCGACCGGGGTGAGCAGGCCGGCGATGACGAATTCGGTGAGCCCGATGCCGAAGCCACCGAGGGCCAGGGCGAGCAGTCCGACAGGCATGAGTGCAACCTTTCGAGGTTCATTCCATGCGGCAAGATACCGCGCGTGCAACTAACTTGCGTGACGTTAGTTGCACACGCGCTCTATTGCAAGCGGCGTACACTGAATTCATGGGTATCGCTGACACCGCCGTCGAGGTCCGCGCCTCGGGCTGGCGCACGCTCGCCGCACTCCACGGACACATCGAGACCTGTCTCGAGAAGGAGCTCGTCGCGGGCCACGGCCTGACCGTCGTGGAGTACACGGTGCTCGACGCCCTGTCGCGCCAGGACGGCACGTTCCACCTCCGCATGGCGCAGGTGGCGCGCGCAGCAGCCCTCTCCCCCTCCGCGACGACGAGGCTCGTCAACCGACTCGAAGACCGCGGTTACCTCACGCGCATCATCTGCGCGGACGACCGGCGCGGCATCTACACGGAGCTGACGCCGGAAGGTCGCGCCGCCTACGAGAAGGCCCGCCCCACGCACGACCGTGTCCTCGCCGCCTCGCTCGAATCAGCCCGGGAAAAGCCAGAACTCGCCGACCTCGTCGCCTTCGTCGAGAAGCACTGACTTCTGACGTGGACGATCTGTCGGTGATGCCGGGGCCTGGCGCCCCGCGTGGCCTGCGCGTCCCCGCTGCCGAGCTGCAGGAGCAGTTCTCCCACGCCTCCGGCCCGGGCGGTCAGGGCGTCAACACCACCGACTCGCGCGTGCAGCTCAGCCTCGACCTCACGACGACGAGCGCGCTCGACGACACCCAGCGCGCCCGCGTGCTCGCAGCCCTCGACGCGCGGCTCGCGGCCGGGGTGCTCACGGTGACCGCAGCCGAGCACCGCTCGCAACGCCGCAACCGCACAGCCGCCCGCGAGCGCCTGGCTGCCCTCCTGCGTGAGGCGCTCGCCCCACCGGTGCCTCGCCGGCCGACGAAGCCGACGCGCGGTTCGAAGCGGCGGCGCCTCGAGGCGAAGAAGCAGCGCAGCGTGACGAAGCAGCAGCGTCGCAAGCCCGGCCTCGACTGAGACGCCTGACCCGGCGCCCGGGGGACGCTCACCCGGTTCAGCCGAGGAGAAGCCGGATTAACCCTGTTGGCCCTTGGCTCGGATGAGGTCTAGCGCGACGACCGCGCCCAGTGTCGCGGCGCGAGTCGGGCCGGGAATCCCCGGCGTGAACCCGAGGACGTAACGCTCCTTGCCGAGGAACGCCGCGCCGATGCCCGGCCACCGGCGCGACACGCGAGCCACCGGTCCACCGGGGCCGACCACCTCGAACTCGCGCTCGAAGAAGCTGCCCGACAACTGCAGCGTCGCGTCCGGGAGGTTCACGGTGAGCCGCTTGGAGAACAACGTGAACTCCTTGACCACCTCGCCGAACTGCTGACCGCTTGGGTCTAAGAGCACGTAGCGGTCGCGCTCGAAGTTCATCACGTCGTCGATGCGCATGAACAGGGAGCCGTCGGTGTCCAGAATGGTGAGTTCGCGGTTGCCGAGGGCGAAGCGCTTCAGCGCACCACCGTCGGTGCGGATGCGCCCGATCGGCTGCCCACCGGCGTCCATGATGGCGAAGTCGTTACCCATGAAGCTCTTGACCTGGTCGATGACGAGAACGTCCGACTGAAGAAGTGCCACGGATTCATGGTGCCCGATTCCCGACACGAGATGGTGGCCGCGCGGCTGCCACCGTCACTCCCCGACGCCGCGACACCGGGGCGATGACACGAGAACGCGCCCCACAGCGTCGGCTGCGAGGCGCGTCCTCTCGTGGCGTCGATCAGCGCACGAGCTCCGGCGGCACGTGACCGAAGCGGTGCAGGGTGCGGCTGATCGCCTGCTCGCGCAGGAACGTCAGCAGCTCACGACGGCCGGTCGAGAGCACCTCGCCGAACAGCGGCGTGATGCTGGCGCCCTGGTCGGCAGCAGGTGCCTCGGCGAGCGCCGCAGCGGTCTCACCGTCGGCGTTCGCGCCGACCATGCGGATACGCAGCGACTCGCCGTCGAGCGCCTGCGCGCGAGCCCACGACACGAACTGCGCGGAGCTCTCCACCTCGCCGACGCGGTCGAGCCACGCGAGCGCCTGGCGGCCCTCACCCGTCTCCTCGAGTCGCTTGAGCGCCGGCTGCAGGGCGATGTCCCACGACAGGCGAACCGACGAACCGACGAGGTGCGCGGCCAGCACGAGACGCGCCACCTCGACGAGGGTGCGGTCGGCTGCCCGGTCATCGGCGTCGAGACCCTCGCTGAGTTCCGCGCGCACGACGACGCGCGGCTGCGGGCGGTAACGGAAGATGTTGCTCTCCGCGCGCAGCGACGACGGGTCGGACTCGATACCGAGTTCCTCACGCCACGCGTAGGCGTCCGAACGAAGCGACGCGAGCAGCCACGCCGCGTCGTCCTCGGTACGCGCGAGGGGCGCGAGGATCTCCTGCAGGTCCCGCACGCGCGGCATGACCGGCGCACCCTGACGAGCAACGCCGTCCGCCACCCACGTACCGAACTGTGCGACGTAGTTGGGGCCACCGGCCTTGGCGCCCGGGCCCATGACCGATTCCTTCCAGCCACCGAAGCTCTGGCGCTGCACGATGGCGCCGGTGATGTGGCGGTTGACGTAGCCGTTGCCGGCCTCGACGTGCTCGCGCCAGTACTCGATCTCGTCCTCGTCGAGGCTGTGAATGCCTGCCGTGAGGCCGAACTGCGTCGCGTTCTGCAGTTCGAGCGCCTCCTCGAGGGAGTCGGCGTGCATGAGGCCGAGCACGGGCCCGAAGACCTCGGTCATGTGGAAGAAGGAGCCGGGCTTCACGCCGTCCTTGAGGCCGGGCGACCACAGGCGACCCGTCTCGTCGAGCTGCTTCGGCTCGACGAGCCACGTCTCGCCCTCCTCGAGGGTCGTGAGCGCCTTGAGCAACTTGCCCGACGGCGGCTCGATGACCGGGCCCATCGTCGTGCCGAGGTCGCTCGGCCAGCCGACGCGCAGCGACTCCACGGCGTCGATGAGCTGCTCACGGAAACGGCGCGAGGAGCCGACCGAGCCGACGAGGATGCCGAGCGAGGCCGCCGAACACTTCTGACCGGCGTGGCCGAACGCCGACTTCATGAGGTCGGCGGCCGCAAGGTCGAGGTCCGCCGCAGGCGTGACGACGAGGGCGTTCTTACCGCTCGTCTCGCCGAACACGCGCGGGCCACCGGCGTGACGCGAACGCCAGCCGGCGAACAGGCGCCCCGTCTCGATCGAGCCGGTGAGGATGACGGTGTCGACGTCCTCGTGGGACACGAGCGCCTTGCCGTTCTCGTTCTCCTCGACGCGCACGACCTGGGCCACCTCGCGCGGGATGCCGGCGGCCCACAGGGCCTCCATCGCGACCTCGACGCAGCCGACCGTCTGCGGCGCCGGCTTGATGATGACGGCCGATCCGCTCGCGAGCGCCGCGAGCACGGAACCGATAGGAATGGCGACGGGGAAGTTCCACGGCGGCGTGACCAGCGTCAGCTTGTGAGGCTCGAATCGCGCTCCGTCCGAGGCCATTCCGCTGACGAGGTCTTCGCACCTGTCGGCGTAGTAGCGCGCGAAGTCGATGGCTTCGGAGACCTCGGGGTCGACCTGATCGATCGTCTTGCCACCCTCGGCGGCCGCGACGGTGATGAGGTCACCACGACGCTTCTCGAGTTCGCGTGCGGCCTCGCGCAGCAGCGCGGCACGCTCCGCGTTGGGGCGAGCGGACCAGGCCTCGTGCGCGCCGACGCCACGGCTCACGACCTCGTCGACGGCCTCGAGCGACGTGAGTTCGGGCGAGGTCAACGGCGCAGGTTCACGCGTCACTGCCGCGAGCGCCCACTCACGCACGGCCGGCAGCGCCGGGTCGGAGTCGGCGGTGTTCTCGAAGTAGTCACCGATCGGCTTGCGCTCGGCGCTGCGGCGCGGCCCGACGGGCGTCGAGGCCAGAGCGTCCACGGACTCGCGGAAACGACGCTCCTGATCCTCCATGGGCGTGAGGCGACCGGTGCCGGTGAGGCCGTTGCGCACGTACTTGTACTTGTCGTCGGCCTCGTCGTCGTGGCTGAACATGGCGTGCAGGAAGTTCTGCTCGGCCGCGTTCTCCTCGAGACGGCGGATGAGGTAGGAGACTGCGACGTCGAAGTCCTCCGACTTCACGACCGGCGTGTAGAGCAGCACCGTGCCCACGTCGGCCTTGACGGCGCGCGCCTGCGAGGGCGCCATGCCCTGCAGCATCTCGACGTCGAGGTGGTCGCTCACGCCACGCTTCTCCGACAGCAAGTGCGCGACGGCGACGTCGAAGAGGTTGTGCGAGGCGACACCGAGTCGGCAGACCTCCATCGCGTCGGGGCGCGTGGCGCGCTCGATGAACGCGAGGTAGTTGGCGTCCACGTCCTCCTTGGAGGTGTACGGTGCCTGCTCCCAGTCGTGCACCTCGGCCTCGACGCGCTCCATCGCGAGGTTGGCCCCCTTGACGAGACGCACCTTGATGCCGGCGCCACCGGCCGCCTTGCGCTTCTTCGCGAAGTCGATGAGTCGCTCGAGCGCGGGCACGGCGTCGGGCAGGTAGGCCTGCAGCACGATGCCGGCCTCGAGGTCATGGAACTCGGGCTCGGAAAGGAGTCGCGTGAACAGCTCGATCGTCAGGTCGAGGTCGCGGTATTCCTCCATGTCGAGGTTGACGAACTTCTTGGGCGAGGCCTCGTTCGCCACCCGGTAGATCGGGCGCAGGCGCTCGAGGGCGCGCTCGACCGTTCCCTCCGTGTCCCAGGTCGAGATCTGCGAGACGAGGCAGCTGATCTTGATCGAGACGTAGTCGACGTCGTCGCGCGCGAGCAGCTTGCGGGTCGACTCGGTGCGACGAGCGGCCTCGGCCTCACCGAGCACGGCTTCGCCGAGCAGGTTGATGTTGAGGCGGAACCCGTCCGCCTGCGCCTTGGCGAGGTGCTTGCCCAGCGTCGGGTCACTGGCGTCGACGACGAGGTGACCGACGAGCTGACGCAGGCGCTTGCGCGCGGCGGGCACGACGACGGGCGGCGCGAGGGTGGCGACGCGCGAACCGATGCCCATGAGCGCGGCGTCGATGCGCCCCATGAACCCGGTGGCCTCGTTGGACGACAGGCGCGCGAGTTCGCGCGCGGCCGCCGTGTTGTCCTCGGGACGGGCGACGCGGTCGACGAACTTCACCGCGAGGTCGAGGCCCTTCTCGTCACGCAGCAGCGCGCCGAGCTGATCGCTCGTGCGCTTCTCGGCCTTCGTCTGGCCGGCTTCGGTGGCGTCGCCCCACTTCTTGGCGAGGGCGACGGCTTCGTCCGCGAGGTCGCGCAAGACGGCGGTGGGGTCGATGTCGGGCGCCGCGGGGGTGTGCGGCGCGTCAGTGATCTGGCTCATACCGTCAGTGTTCGCCCTACCGGTCCGTATGTCTTGCCCAAATGCCGCAGCGTGGCCGCGGATTGCGCGCAATGACGGGGCAGAAGCGAATGTTCCGGTCACGTCCAGGGCGGGCGGGCGCCGGCCATCCACGCGTGGCGCACGAGGAGGAACCCGATGATGGCGAGCGCCCAGGCGAGGTTCTCGTGGCTCGTGCGTTCGATCCAGGCCCCGAAGCGCTGGAGCGGTCGCTCGATGCGCTCGTGCAGGATGAGCCTCGCCGCCAGGCACAGGAGGGCGGGCACCACCATGACGAGGCAGTACGCGACGAGCGCGAGGCCCCGCTCCGGCGTCGACATCGGTGCCGCCGAGAGCAGACCGATCGCCGCGAGATAGGGCACCATCGACGCCGCTTCGACGAGGACGGCCACCACGGCGAGGGCCACGACGGCCTTGACGCCGGCGTCGCCGTCGGCGCCCATCGCCCGGTCGCGCCAGGTGGTGATCCTGCGCATGAGGCGTCCTGGTTCGGCGTCCTTCTTCGTCGGCATGCACACGCCGACGAGAAACATGGCGGCTCCGACGGCGAGCAGAACGTGGGCTCCGCTCGACCCTGCGAACCAGGCCGAGATCCGTTCGAGGAAGACGAGGGCACCGGCGAGCAACGCGAAACCGAGCACGACGTACGAGCCGACGACGGCCGCAAGGTAGGTGAGCATCCGACCCACGCGTGGCCGTCCGGGCATGAGGAGAAACCACACCGGGATGACGAGGGTACCGAGACTCGTCGCGTCGACGAGCGCGAGCACCACGAGGGTGAGAGCGAGTTCGAGGTCCATGCGCTCAGCGTGCTCGCGCGCGCCGTACTCGCGCGTCGGCAGGAAGTGCCGTTCACGCACACCGGCGTCATCCTTTCGACGGACGCATGAGGGCCGGTGGCGTGCTGCAATGACTGACGTGGCACCGCCGAACCTGCATCCGCTCCCGTGACGAGCCGTGACCTGCGCGGCGCATTCGGCATGTTCGCGCTGGGTGTCGCCCTCGTGCCGATTGGTCTTGTCGAGACGTGGACGGACACGCCGTGGACACTCGAACGGTGGTGGCATCTCGCACCCCTCGCGGTGCTCTGTGCGCTCATGGCCGTTCGGCGTGGGCGCCCGCTCACCGCGCTCGGCGTCGGCGTTCTCGTCTTCGTCGCCGAGGGGTTCTTCGGCGGGAGCCTCGCGTCGTTGCTCGTGTTCATCGAACTCGTCCACGCGGCCGGGCGTTACGGACGAGGCCGGATCGCCGACCGCCTCGCCCACGTCATCGTCGCCGTCATCGCAGCCGTCGGTGTGCTGACGCTCGTGGCGACCCGCGACCTACGCGTCGCAATCATGGCGGCGCTCACTGTCTTCGCGGTCCTCGGCACGTCGTACTGGTGGGGCGAGTCGGCGAAGCAGCAGGCCGACCTCGTCGAGGCCGAACGAGCTCGCGCCGAGGATCTGGCGCGCATGGCGGCGCTTCGCGAGGAGCAGGCCCGTCGAGGCGAGCGCGAGGCGATGGCCGGCGAGATTCACGACGCACTGTCGGGCAACCTCGCGGCCATCACGATCCACGCCGAGGCGGGCCTCGCGAATCCGGAGGTCGCACCGCAGGCTCTGCAGGTGGTCCGGACGACGTCGAAGCAGGCCATGGGCGAACTGCGCTCGATGCTCGCCGTTCTGCGGCCTGACGGCGGCCCGGCGATGCCACCGTCGAACCTCGAGGATGCGGTGGACGCAGCCCGCGGTCGCGGCCTCGAGATCGATGCCCGGTACGAGCCGGCACTTCTCGGCGATCTGCCACCCCAGGTCGCGCACGCGGCCTACCGGGTCGTCCAGGAGTCGCTGACCAACGTCGAGCGTCACTGCCCCGGAGGGCAAACCGAGCTCGTCGTGACGCGTGACGGCGACCTCACCATCACCGTCGACTCGCCGTGTGGAGTCGGTCCGAGGAGCGACGGCGGGTACGGCCTCACGTCGATGTCGGAGCGTGTCACCTCGCTCGGCGGCGTTTTCGAGGCCGGTCCGCACGACGGAGGGTGGCGCGTTCACGCCGTCATTCCGCTCGACTCTGGTGAGGTGGTGGCATGACCGACATTCGCGTCCTGCTCGCCGACGACCACACGGCGATCCGCTCCGGGCTGCGCCTCATCCTCGACGGGTGCGACGGCATCGAGGTCGTCGGCGAGGCGCGCGACGGCGCCGTCGCCATCGCGCAGGCGCGCAGCCTGCGCCCCGACGTCACGCTCATGGACGTGCGAATGCCGGGCACGGACGGCATCGCGGCGACCCGCGAGATCGTCGCGAACGGTTGGTCACGCGTTCTCGTGCTCACGAGTTTCGAGATCGACGAGTACGTCGTCGGAGCCCTCGGCGCCGGCGCCGACGGCTATCTCGTCAAGACGATCGACGCCGTCCCTCTCGCCGACGCGGTGCGTCGCGTCGCCGCCGGTGAAGCCGTGCTCTCGCCTGAGGTGACGCGCCGCGTCATCACGGGCTTCGTCGCGACCGAGCGCCCGCCTGCAGTTGACGAACGATCAACATTGTCAAGCGATCTCACCGACCGCGAGCGCGAGATCCTCGCAGCGCTGGGCGAGGGATTGTCGAACGCCGACATCGCGTCGTCGCTCTTCATCGCCGAGTCGACGGTGAAGACCCACGTCTCGCGCATCCTGACGAAGCTGGGGTGCACCACCCGGGTTCAGGCCGCCATTGCGGCCCGCCGCGCCGGCCTCGTCCCCTGAGCGCGTCGCGTCCGGGTGATTCTGTAGACATTCGGCGTCGTATACAGCGCGGAACGTCTACAAAATCCCGGGCTGAAGCACCCGTATTCTTGATCCATGCCCGACGGCCCCGAACTCAGCGCCCTCGCAGGCGCTTTGGGGCCCGCGGTGCTCGAACTCGTCGACCACCTTCCCGGCACGATGTTCTGCGTCAAGGGCGCCGACGGCCGTTACATCGCGGTCAACCCCACCTTCGTCAAACGCACGAACAAGCGCTCCCGCGCCGAGGTGCTCGGGCGCCGGGCCGGTGAACTGTTCGTCGCCGAACTCGCCGACCGCTACGAGGAGCAGGACGCCCGCGTCCACTCGAGCGGACGTCCCCTGTTCAACGAGTTGGAACTCATCCGCGCACCGGGCGGCCCGTTCCGCTGGCACGTCACCGCCAAGGTGCCGCTGCGTGACGAGGACGGGCGGGTGACGGGCGTCGTCAGCATGTCGCAGGACGTCGGGGAAGGTGCGGCGGACGACAGGACGATGACGTCCCTCGGTGCCGTCGTCGCGCACATCCGCGCCCATCTCGGCGAGAACGTCACGTCCCAGGATCTCGCCCGCGTGGCGGGATGCTCGGTCGACACCCTCGAACGCCGCTGCCGTCGGGTGTTCGGGCGTTCGCCCGGCCAACTCATCCTCTCGACGCGCATCGACGTGGCCCGCGGGCTGCTCACCGGCTCCGACATGCCGCTCGCCCAGATCGCCGACCTCTGCGGCTACGCCGACCAGGCGGGGTTCAGCCGTACGTTCACCCGCCTCGTCGGCATCCCGCCGGGCCGTTACCGCAAGTCCATGTGACGCCGAACGGGCGTCACGACGCCGAGTTCTCTGCCATGTTGTCCGGGTTGTCGGGGGCGCCGGGGTTGTCGTCACGGCCCGTCGCGAGATAGGCGTGACGCACCCGCAGGGCCTCCTCGACCTCCTCAAAGGCGGGGTCGACGAACGTTCGGCGGTACGTCGCATCGCTCGTGGAGACGGCGGTGAAGTTCAGCCCACTGACTGCAGCCATGATGATGCTCACCTGCACGAGACTCTGACTGACCGGCAGCACCGACCACGTGCCGGTGAAGGACACGGGCGCGGACCCCATCCAGGCCGTGGCCGTCGCGTCGGGCACCGCGAGCCACCCGATGCCGACGAAGAAGCAGAAGACGACGGCAGCGAGCAGGACGTTCTGCACGAGTGTCACGACGAAACCGAGGACGAGCACGTTGATTCGCTCGCCGGGACGCAGGCGCGGGGCGCCGGGCTCGGCTCGCGCGAAACGGTCCTGACGGTCACCGAGCACGTCGCGTGAGACGAACAGTGCGAACACCACGCCCAATCCGTTGACGACGAGCGCCAACAGCCACGTCCTGCCCATCGAGAGGTGGCGGACGACCTGCCACACCTCGGCGTTGAAGAACATGAAGAGCGTCGTGAGCGTCATCACCGGAAGGACGCGTCCGACCATCGTCCCGAGGGTGCCGAGCTCGCGCCCCACGCATCGCAGGGCCCACAGGCCGACGGCGCCGGCTCCGACGTAGGCGGCGAGCACAACAAGGATCACGAGGACGAGCCGTTCGGGGAAGGAAGCCACCCAGGCGAACACGGCGAGCCACACAGGCGAAAGCACGAGAACGCTCATGGTCACGAGGATGTCGGCCTGCGCGCTCCCCGCGACCTGCTCGACAGGCGTCGACCCGAGACCCTCCGCCACGCCCACGAGGTGTCCAAGAGCAACTACGACGACGAGCACGGTGAGCAAGGGCGCGGCGCAACGCCCGGACAGCCCCCGAAGCCGGTCCTTCGGCCGCACGAACATCGGGACGCCGGAAGCGAAGAGTTGGGCACGCAGCTGTGCGTCGGACGAGTGGGTCACGTCACCATCCTGACCGACCGCGCGCACTGCGCCCCATCACGAGCGCTCGACTTCTAGGGTGGTACCCACGTCAGGCCGCACCCACACGAGAGGCACCCATGTCCGAGACGAACGCCGGAATCACGACCGCTGACCTCTACGACGAACTCGAGGACGCCCTCGACTCGTGCTCGACGCAGTTCCGCCGCTTCGGACGCAAGGCCCGCTTCCACGGCACGATCGTCACGGTCCGCTGCTTCCGCGACAACCAGATCGTCAAGGAGACCCTCAACTCCCCCGGCGAGGGCAAGGTGCTCGTCGTCGACGGCGACGCCAACGTCGAGAGCGCCCTCATGGGCGACATGATCGCCGAGGCCGCGGTGAAGAACGGCTGGGCGGGCGTCGTCATCAACGGAGCCATCCGCGACAGCGTTGCCGTCGACGAGCTCGACCTCGGCGTCAAGGCGCTCGGCACCAACCCGCGCAAGTCGGCCAAGGCCGGCGAGGGCGAGAAGGACGTACCCGTCAGCTTCGGCGGCGCCACGTTCACCCCGGGCGATCACCTGTGGAGCGACGAGGACGGCGTCGTCGTCACCTCAGCAGAGAACGCGAAGCGCCTCTCCACCGTCGCCTGACACCGACCGGCGCGCCCTGCGACTCGACTGATCGCCCCTCGATAGGTGGCACCGGGCACGGCGCTCGCCTACCTTTGGATCATGAGTTCCACAGTCGCGTGCATCGGTTTCACCGACCCTTCGTCGTTGGCGAGCATCGTCCGTGAGAAGGGCGAGCCGGTGCACGAGCTGTCGAGCACCAACCTCTGGGTCGACTCCAGCGGCGCAACGCTGTTCCTCGACCGCAACGCGCAGTACGCGCGCCCCGGCTTCTCAACGCCTGTTCGCACGCCGTACCGCGGCATCACGCCGATGGAGAACGGGCTCGCGCAGGTCGTCTTCACCGATGTCTCGGGCTTCGAGCTCGACCCGTTCACGGTTGTGCCCAACAACCGCTACACCGTCGGCTGGGCGCCCGTCGGACGTGTGGCGCTCGTGGCCATGGGTATCGACACCGAGTTCTTCCCGACGGCCGAGGACTTCTTCGACTCGCCCCGCAGCGCACTACCCGGCTTCGAGGGCGAACCGCCCGCCGAGGTCAAGCAGTTCGGGCTCGCGTGGCCGCCCACGATGGAGATCGAGACCTTCCTCCCGAGCGACAACGCGGATGACGCGCTCGCCACGTTGAGCGGCACCGTCCAGTTCGCCGAGGTGCAGAAGAACTCCCTGACGGGCCACGAGTTCCTCGTCTCGCGCATCGCCACCGTGTGCGGTGAGGTCGACCTGTGCACCCCGCTGCCTCTCGAAGGCGCCCCGACGCCGGGGTCCGTCGTCGTGGGTCAGGTCGAACTGCTCGCGGGGTTCCCGCCGTTCGGCGTCGCAGACACCTCGAGCTACCAGGCACCCGACGAGCGAGTCGGCCCCACCTTCCGCGACGAAGAGCCCGAGATTCCCTCCGACCTGCCGCCTGCTGACGAAGACCTGCCCGAGGGCCTCGTGCTCGGCGAGGACGGCGTCGTGCGCACCGACGAGGAACACCGCGCCTGGAAGGGCGGTGACACCGAGGCGGGTTCCCGCCCGCCGGCAGGCGTCTCACGTGACACCCGCGACCCCGCCTCCCCCGAGGACGAGTTCGATGCCCGCCGTGAGGTGCCCGAATTCGAGGTCGACCCCGAGGCTCCCGAAACCGTCGAGGGTCAGAGCGCGTCGAGCGCGACGCCGCCGACCGATGCCCCTGCGGGTCCTGAGTCGGGCTTCTCGGAGAGCCACGACAGTGCAAGCGAGGGTGAAACCGACGCTTCCTCCGATGACCTGCCTCGGCCCGGTGAGACGCGGCGCGAGTGGCGAGCACGCACCGGACGCTGACCCCGGTTGTCCTCAAGGGACGAAAAGCCCAGTGCGTTTTACCCCCTCCTCGGAGGAATTTGATCCTGACGTACTGGACAATGGGTCAGTGACTCCTTCGGCTTCGCAGCAGCCTGCCCGCTTCCGGCGGGCCGCTTGGCGTGCCGCCGAGGTCTTCACCTCGCCGGTGCCGCCGCAGGAGTTCGCGCGGTTGTTCAACCCGCTCGTCTCGAGCCGCCAGCTGCGCGGCGTCGTCACGGCCGTGCGTCACGAGACGCCGAACTCCGCCACCATCGAGTTCAAGCCGGGCGGCGGCTGGGATCCGCACAAGGCCGGTCAATACGCGCGCATCGGCGTCGAGATCGACGGTGCCCGTAACTGGCGCTCCTACTCCCTCGTCACGGCCGAGGGCCACGACCCGGCCATCACCGTCACCGCGGTGGGTCGCGTGTCGACGCACCTCGTCCGCACGACGAAGCGCGGTGATGTGCTCTTCCTCGCGCCGCCGCAGGGCGACTTCCTTCTGCCCAGCGGCCCGCGTCCGCTCCTCATGCTGACGGCCGGCAGTGGCCTCACGCCCGTCATGTCGATGCTGCGCACCCTGCTGCCGAAGCGGCACGACGCGGACGTCGTCGTCGTTCACTCCTCACGCACGCCGGACGAGACGCTGTTCCTCGACGAGTTGAAGCGCATGAACGACGAGCACCACAGCCTGACGCTCGTGCACCGCTTCACCGCACACGAGGGGCGTCTCGATCTCGCGACGACGCACGAGCTCGACGAGCTGTGCCCTGACTGGCGCTCCCGCAAGACGTTTGTCTGCGGCCCGCAAGCCATGCTCGACGACGCCGAGAAGCTCTGGCACACCGAAGAGTTGCCGCACGAGCTCACGGTCGAGCGCTTCATGCCGACGCTGTTCGCCGACCCCAACGCGCGCGGCGGGCTCGTCACGTTCGAGAAGTCCGACAAGGAAGCCACTGCGGAGGGCAACACCTCCCTCCTCGAGGTCGGCGAGGACGCCGGCGTCCTGCTTCCCTCCGGGTGCCGCATGGGCATCTGCCGCACGTGCCTCACGCCGCTCGTCAGCGGCACCGTCCGTAACCTTGCTTCGGGCGAACTGTGTTCCGACGAAGGTGAACTCATCCAGACCTGCATCAGCGCAGCCGTTGGGCCTGTGCACCTCGACGCGTAAGTTCAGGAGTTGTCATGACTGCCACGACCACCGAGCCCAAGGCCGGGGCGTTCGACCGCAAAACGGGTCGCGCCGCGGCGAACCCCGAACGTCGTACCGGCGTTCTGCCCACGAGCGGCCACGTCGCCGTCCGCCCGCCGACGGCGGCGCACCTGTCCGACGAGGACGTCGAGCGCCTGGGCGCCGAACTCGACGCCATCCGTGACGAGGTTCTCGCCCAGCGCGGCGCCAAGGACGCGGCCTACATCAAGAAGATGGTCAAGATCCAGCGCGTCACAGAGCTCGCCGGCCGAGTCGCCATGATCGGTGCGCGCAGCCGCATCGCGTGGAGCGCGGGCGTCGGGCTCATCGCGCTCGGCAAGGTGCTCGACAACATGGAACTCGGGCACAACATCCTGCACGGGCAGTGGGATTGGATGCGCGACCCCGACATCCACTCCACGACGTGGGAGTGGGATTTCGTGGCGCCGGCCAAGGGCTGGCAACACACGCACAACGACCTGCACCACACGTGGACCAACGTCATCGGCAAGGACCGCGACGTGGGCTACAACATCCTGCG
>NZ_LDCM01000005.1:0-295801 GCF_001021715.1 Dermacoccus sp. PE3
GTCTTTCCTTCGACGTGTTGGTACTCGGCTTCGTAGCCGGCCGGGCCGCGGTTGTCGGAGGCCTGTGCGACGATGAAGTCGTCGTACCAACCGAGAGGAAACCATGTCCGAAGAGCGCAACGACAACGCATCCTCAGAGGGCGCCGAGCGCCAGCGAAGCCAGCGTTGGTCCAGCGCTCGTTCGGATCGTCGTGACGCTCCGCGGCGCGACGGTTCTCGTGATCAGCGTCGGGGTGACGACACCTACCGTTGGGATCGCCGCGACGAATCGCGTGGTGAAGGTCAGCCACGAGGGGACGGCTTCCGTGAGTCGTCCCGTGGTGCCTCCCGAGGCGACGACCGCCGCGGCGGATATGGCGATCGTGGGGGCTACGGTCGCTTCGATGACCGTGGTTCCCGCGATGACGAGCGCCGCGGTGGTTTCGATCGACGTGAAGACCGTGGCGGTGCGCGTCGCGGGGAGTCTCGGGAGGATCGGGGTGGCTACCGCCGACAGGACTCGCGTGATGGTGAGCGTCGCTTCGAACGCCGCGATGGCGGTTTCTCGCGTGGGGCGCAGGGTGAGCGCGGAGGTTACGGCCGTCGCGAAGACCGTGACTATCAGGGGCGTCGTGACGATCGGCCGCAGCGCGGAGGCTACGGCAACCGCGACGAGCCCAATGGTCGTGGCGGCTACGGTGTCCGTGATGATCGCGGCGGCCATGGCCGGCGCGATGAACGATCCGACCGGGGCGGCTATGGGCGTCGCGACGAGCGCTCTGAGCGCGGTGGATACCGCGGACGCGAGGACCGCGGTGGCTATGGCCGTCGTGACGAACGCGGTGGTTTTCGTGAGCGAGGCGACCGCGGGGGCTTCCGCGGACGTGACGAGCGGGCCGGGGCCGGACGTGACGGAGAGCGCCGGGGCTTCGGCGACCGCGACGGCGCGCGCTCGGGTGGGCGCAGCGTTGGTTCCTCCGACCGCGGGCGTGGTTTCGATTCCCGCGACCGACGGGACGGCTTCGAGCGTGGGGGACGCGACGGCGGACGTGATCGCGGCCGCGGCTTCGAGCGTCGCGGCGGGTTCGACGGTCGAGGTGACCGCGGCGCCGGCTGGTCGGACGCGCAGAGCCAGATCCGCGGCCCGCGCAGCTGGGACGCGAAGGCGACCGGTGACGAGCGTCCCCGTCGTCGTCCCGAGCCGATGCTGCCGGAGGAGATCACGGGCTACGAGCTCGACAAGTCGGTGCGTCAGCAACTGCGCACGCTGAGCAAGGACAACGCTGAAGGCGTGGCGCGCCACCTCGTGGCCGCAGCCGAACTGCTCGAGGAGAACCCGGAGAAGGCTCTGGACCACGCGCAGCACGCGGTGTCGCGGGCCGGCCGAGTTCCGGCGGCCCGCGAGGCCCTCGGTCTCGTGCTCTACCGCACGGGTGAGTACGCCGAGGCGTTGCGGGAGTTCCGCACGGCTCGCCGTCTGTCGGGTTCCGATCACCTGCTGCCGTACATGGTCGACTGCGAGCGCGGCCTCGGCCGCTACGAGCGCGCCCTCGAGCTCGCCAACTCGCCGGAGGCCCAGCGCCTGCCGGAGGCGGACAACATCGAACTGGCCATCGTCGTGTCGGGTGTCCGTCGCGACATGGGCCAGGCGCGTGCGGCGGTCGTCGGCCTGCGTCTTCCGGCGCTACAGAAGGCCACGACCCAGCCGTGGGCAGCCCGTCTGTTCTACGCGTACGCCGATGCCCTCATGGACCTCGGCGAGTCGGACGAGGCGCGCGAGTGGTTCGTCAAGGCCGACGAGGCCGACCGGGACGGTGAGACGGACGCGGGTGACCGCATCGACCAGATCGACGGCTTCGAGCTGACCGACCTCACGCCCGACGACGAGGACGAGCAGGACCCGCGCCTTGCCGAGATCGACCTGTCCGAGTACGGGGCGGTGCAGCCGCAGCGCCCGGAGGCCACATCTGCTGAGCCGACCGAGGCGTCCGCAGATGCTGCGGCCAACGAGCATGCGGTGAGCGACAACATCGTCGAGTCTGACGCCCAGGAGGCGGAGTCCTCCGGAGAGCGCAGCGTTCCTCGCGCGACGTTCGACGACGGCAGCTCTCGTGGCTGATGCGTTGATCGCTCGGTACGCGGCGATCGTCTGCGATCTCGACGGGGTCGTGTACGCCGGTCCCGAGCCGATCGAGCACGCTGTCGAGGCGTTGACGGCGGCATCAGACAACGGTGCCCACGTCGTCTATGCGACGAACAACGCGTCGCGTACCCCGGCCGAGGTCGCGGGGCACCTGCGTGAGTTCGGCCTCGTGGTTGACGACGCCGACGTCGTCAACTCCTCGGCAGCGGGTGCCTACCTACTGGCGGGGTCGCTCACGGCGAAAGCTCGGGTGCTCGCCGTCGGGGGCGCCGGTGTGGGTGTCGCGCTCACCGAGGCGGGCTTGACGCCGGTGTCGCCCCAGGAGGCCCGGGACGGCACGCCGGTCGAGGCTGTGCTCCAGGGGTACGGCGCGGACGTGCGTGCGAGTGACCTCGCGGAGGCGGGTTTCGCCGTCGCCGGCGGGGCACGCTGGATGGCGACGAACACCGATCTCACCCTCCCCACCGACCGTGGAGTCGCGCCGGGCAACGGTTCGCTCGTGGGCGCGGTACGCAACGCCGTCGGCGTGGACCCGGAGGTGGCAGGCAAGCCGATGCCCACGATGTACGAGATGGCAGCGCGACGCAGCGGCATCGACGCGCACCAGGTACTGGCCATCGGCGACCGGCTTGAGACCGACATCGAGGGCGCCGTGCGTGCGGGTATGGATTCCGTGCTCGTCCTCACCGGCGTGCACGATCTTGCCGATGCGGCGGCTGCGGCCCCAGAGCGTCGGCCCACGTTCGTCGTCGAAGACCTGCGGTCCCTGGCGCAGCCCTACGACGAGGACCCTTCCGCCCCCAGCACCTCGCACGACGACCTGACCTGGTCCCAGGCGCGCGCGCTGCTGCGCGCGACGTGGGCCGAGGTCGACGCCGGCGAGCTCGACGCGGACGGCGCCCGTCATCGGTTCACGGACCTCACGGTGCGCTCGGCATGACGGCCGTTCCTTCCCCGCGCGACCTCAATCGCGCAGGCGGTCCCGCGGGCGGTGGGGAAACTCAGCACGACGGGGCTGTCGATGCGGCGCTCGAGACGCTGTCGAAGTCCACCGAGGAGTTCGTCGACGGTGCGCGCGAGGACGCCGGCGGCGTCATCGAGGCCGCCGAGGCGGTGCACGAACAGTTGCAGCGTCGCCTGCAGGAGGCCGGATCGTGAGCGGCCAGACCCGGCTCGACGCGGCGCTCGTCGAGCGGGGTCTCGTGCGTTCGCGGGCCCAGGCCAAGGAGGCTCTCGCACGCGGCAGTGTCGCCGTCAACGGGCAGATCGAACGCAAGGCCTCCACCAAGGTCGCAGATGCGGACGTCGTCACGACGAGCGAGGAGCGTGACCCCTACGTCGGGCGCGCAGCGCGGAAGCTCCTCGCCGCGCTCGAGGCCTTCCCGGACTTCGCGGGCGCCGTTTCCGGTGCACGTGCCGTGGACGTCGGTGCCTCGACGGGTGGCTTCACCCAGGTGCTGCTCGAGCGTGGTGCGACGCATGTCGTGGCGCTCGACGTGGGCCACGGACAACTGGCCGAACCAGTCAAGAGCGACCCTCGCGTCACCGATCTCGAGGGCCTCAACATCCGCGACGTCGTCTCGCGCGACAAGGTGGACGGCTCTCCTTTCGATCTTGTCGTGAGTGACCTGTCCTTCATCTCGCTCACTTTGGCGCTACCGCACATGAACTTCCTCCTGGCGGAGGCCGGGCATCTCGTCGTGCTCGTCAAGCCGCAGTTCGAGGTCGGCCGCGAACGTCTGGGGCGCACCGGCGTCGTCACGTCGCGCGATCAGCGCCGTGAGAGTCTCGAACGCGTTCTCGCCACGGCCACCGGGCTTTCGCTCGTCGTCCATGGCATAGCGTGGAGCCCCATGGTGGGTACGCACGGCAACCACGAATACCTCGTGTGGTTGCGCCGTGAGAACCAAGGCAGCGGCCTCGACGACGAGACCCTGCGCGCCACCATCGACCAGCTCACCGGGAGGGACGACACATGAGCCGCCGCATCCTGCTCATCGGCCATTCGCGACGTCCTGAGGCCTTCGACGTGGCCGAGCGGCTCGTGTCCGCTCTCACCGAGCAGGGCATCACCGTCGTCGGATTCGCCGACGAGTTGACGGCCTTCGGCATCCGAGAGCGTGACCACGTCGTCACGCTCGCCGAAGGTACGTTGCCGCAGGGGTGCGAGTTGGCCGTCGTCCTCGGTGGCGACGGAACGATCCTTCGTGCAGCAGAGATCTGCCGTGACACGGGCATGCCGCTGCTCGGCATCAACCTCGGCCACGTCGGCTTTCTCGCAGAAGCCGAGATGGAGGACGTCGACCGCATCGCCGGCGGCATCATCGAACGCAGCTGGAGCGTGGAGGAGCGGGTGACGCTCGAGGTCGTCGCCTCGTCCGGCGGGAACGACCCCACCGAGCTGTACCGCGGCTGGGCTCTCAACGAAGCCAGTGTGGAGAAAGCCGAACGCGAGCGAATGCTCGAACTGACGGTCGAGATCGACGGCCGGCCGCTGTCGACATGGGGAGCGGACGGCGTCGTCATCGCGACCCCCACGGGCTCGACTGCCTATGCCTTCAGCGCCGGGGGGCCCGTTGTGTGGCCCGACACCGAGGCCATCCTGCTCGTGCCGATCTCCGCCCACGCGCTCTTCGCGCGCCCCCTCGTGCTCAGCCCGGCCGCTCGGCTCGCGGTCGAACTGGTGCCGGGGGCGCAGGGGAAGGCAGTGTTGTGGTGTGACGGGCGACGTTCGTTCGATCTGCCCGACGGTGCGCGGATCGACGTCGTGGCGAGTGCCAAGCCGGTACGCCTGGCGCGTCTCAGCTCCGCTCCGTTCACGGATCGTCTCGTGCGCAAGTTCGACCTCTCGGTCTCGGGGTGGCGCGGCTCGCGCGCCTGAGATCGTTCGCCAGGAGCGAAATCTCCAATCGAATGCGTGTTCGAACGACGATCGGTCGGTCGGCTCCCTAGAGTGGTCTCGTGCTCAAGGAGATCCGCATTCGCAACATGGGTGTCATCGCCGATGCCACGTTGGAGCTGAGCCCGGGCCTCAACGTCGTCACCGGTGAGACCGGCGCAGGCAAGACGATGGTCGTCTCCGGCCTGGGGTTGCTCCTCGGCGAGCGCGCCGACGCCGATCGTGTACGCACGGGGGAGAAGCGTGCCGTGGTCGAGGGCTTCCTCGACCTGCCTGACGACCACGCTGCCCTCGCGACGCTGCGCGACGAGTTCGAGTTCGACGGCGACGAGGAACTCATCCTCTCGCGCACGGTGGCTGCGGGAGGCCGGTCCAGAGCTCATGTCGCCGGGCGCAGCGTGCCGGCGTCAGTGCTGGCCCAGGTCGGCCACGACCTCGTTGCCGTGCACGGTCAGGCCGATCAGTGGCGTCTCAAGCGTCCCGAGGAACACCGTGAGGTGCTCGACTCGTTCGCGGGTGCCGAGTTGGCCGCTCTCGCCGAGCAGTACCGCGAAGGCTTCGTCCGGTTGAAGGCTCTTCGGGCCGAACGGCGTGAACTGACGCAGAAGGCTCAGGAGCGCGCGCAGCGCCTCACGATGCTCGAGGCCGGCATCGCACGGATCGACGAGCTCGAGCCCGTGGAGGGGGAAGACGTCGAACTCGCCGCGGAGAGCGAGCGTCTCACCCACGCCGAGGATCTCCTCGCGGCGGGCACGGGGGCCGCCGGCGCACTTGCCGGTGACGAGACGGACCCTGACCAGCCCAACGCTCTTGCGCTGCTCGCGCACGCACGAAGTGTGCTCGACTCGGCGGTGTCGCTGGACGCCTCACTGGGCGAGTACGTCACCCGGCTCAAGGAGATCCAGACGTTGACCGCCGACCTCGCGGCCGACGTCTCGGGGTACGCCTCCGGTATTGACATGGATCCGGCGCGGCTTGCCGACGTGCACCAGCGTCGCGCGGCCCTCACGGCCCTCATGAAGGCGTTCGGTCCCGAGCTCTCCGATGTCGTCGCCTGGCGCACGGCAGCGGGAGTCGAGGCCGAGGCGTTAGCAGGCTCCGACGACCGTGTCTCGGCCATCGACGCCGAGATCGCCTCACTCACGCCGAAGGTGGCCGACCTCGCGCTTCGTCTGCACGATGCGCGCGTTGAGGCCGCTACCAAGCTCGCCCAAGATGTCACCGCCGAGCTTGCCCACCTTGCCATGGGCTCGGCGCGCCTCGAAGTCGCCGTCACGCTCAACGAGGCCGAAGCCGGCCTCGAGCTGGGGGACGGGCGCATCGTGAAGCCCACCGAACACGGCATCGACGACGTCGCGCTCCTGCTCGCGGCGAACAAGGGCATGGCTCCGAAGCCGGTGACGAAGGCTGCCTCCGGTGGTGAGCTCTCCCGCGTCATGCTCGCGCTCGAGGTCGTGAGCAGCACGGGCGAGGTGCCGACGTTCGTCTTCGACGAGGTCGATGCCGGTGTCGGCGGTGAGGCGGCGGTCGACATCGGCGCGCGTCTGGCCAAACTGTCCGAACAGGCACAGGTCATCGTCGTCACGCACCTCGCCCAGGTCGCGGCGTTCGCCGACAACCACCTCGTCGTGCACAAGTCGCACGACGGTGCCGTGACGGAAAGTGGTGTCACGAGCGTCACAGGTGAGGCCCGGCACGAAGAACTGGCGCGAATGCTGGGCGGTGACGCCTCCAGCGCGGTTGCGGTGGAGCACGCGAAGCAACTCCTTGCCTCCTCCGACGCGATTCGTCGCGAGGCGATGTCGCCCGCCCCCGTTCGATGACGTAGGCTGGCATTCCGTGGTGGATCAGACGACGAAGCAGATTTTTGTCACCGGGGGCGTTGCCTCCTCCCTCGGAAAAGGCCTGACGGCATCGAGCCTCGGCCGACTCCTTCGCGCACGTGGCCTCAGCGTCACGATGCAGAAGCTCGACCCGTACCTCAACGTCGACCCGGGAACGATGAACCCGTTCCAGCACGGTGAGGTGTTCGTCACCGAAGACGGTGCGGAGACCGACCTTGACATCGGGCACTACGAGCGGTTCCTCGACGTCAATCTGCACGGTCGCGCCAATGTGACGACCGGCCAGGTGTACTCCGACGTCATCGTCAAGGAGCGTCGCGGCGAGTACCTCGGCGACACCGTGCAGGTGATCCCGCACATCACGAACGAGATCATGGACCGCATGCGCGCCGAGGCCAACGGCCCCGACGCTCCGGACATCATCATCACCGAGATCGGCGGCACCGTCGGCGACATCGAGTCGCTGCCGTTCCTCGAGGCCGCTCGCCAGGTCCGCCACGCCGTGGGCCGCGACAACGTCTTCTTCCTCCACGTCTCCCTCGTGCCCTACATCGGACCGAGCGGCGAGCTCAAGACGAAGCCCACGCAGCACTCCGTCGCGGCGCTGCGCCAGGTCGGCATCCAGCCCGACGGCCTCGTGCTGCGCGCGGACCGCGACATTCCCGAGGGCATCAAGCGCAAGATCTCCCTCATGTGCGACGTCGACTCCGAGGCAGTCGCCGCTGCCGTCGACGCGCCGAGCATCTACGACATCCCGAAGGTCGTGCACGCCGAGGGCCTCGACGCCTACGTCATCCGCCGTCTCGGCCTGCCGTTCCGTGATGTCGACTGGGCCCAGTGGGACACGCTGCTCGGCCACGTTCACTCGCCGGCCCACGAGGTGGAGCTCGCGCTCGTCGGCAAGTACATCGACCTGCCCGACGCCTACCTGTCGGTGACCGAGGCCATGCGTGCCGGTGGCTTCCACCACGACACCAAGGTGAAGATCCGCTGGGTCGCCTCCGACACCTGCCAGACCGAGGCCGGCGCGCAGAAGGCGCTCGGGGGAGTGGACGGCGTCCTCGTCCCCGGCGGCTTCGGCGTGCGCGGCATCGAGGGCAAGCTCGGCGCTCTGCGCTGGGCGCGTGAGAACAAGGTGCCCACCCTGGGCATCTGCCTCGGTTTGCAGTGCATGGTCATCGAGTACGCCCGCAACGTCGCCGGTATCGCGGACGCCTCGTCCTCGGAGTTCGACCCGAACACGAGCCACCCCGTCATCGCGACGATGGAGGAGCAGAAGTCCTACGTCCAGGGCGAGGGCGACCTCGGCGGCACGATGCGCCTCGGTGCCTACCCCGCGAAGCTCGCGGAGGGTTCTGTCGTAGCGACGGCCTATGGCGCCACGGACGTCAGCGAGCGTCACCGTCACCGTTTCGAGGTCAACAACGACTACCGCGACGACATCACGCAGGCGGGTCTCGTCTTCTCCGGCACCTCGCCCGAGGGCACCCTCGTCGAGTTCGTGGAGCTGCCGAAGGACGTCCACCCGTACTACGTGTCGACGCAGGCGCACCCCGAGTTCAAGTCGCGCCCGCACCGGGCGCACCCGCTTTTCGCCGGTCTCGTGGAGGCGGCGCTCGAGCGCAAGAAGGGCTGAGCCGCAAGCGAACCGGTCGGTGCCTGCCCCTGGACACATGGGGCGGGCACCGACCGTTCTGTGAGAAAATCCCCTCATGACGAGCGAGCACGGACGGATGAACCGCGACGACCTCGTCGACGAGTACGCCAAGGCGCCCGTCACGCATAGCGAGTGCGTCTACGAAGGCCGGGTCTGGAACGTCCTGTCCGAGGAGGCCGACCTCGGCGACGCCGGTCGCGTCACCCGCGACTTCGTCGACCACCCTGGCGCCGTCGCTGTTCTCGCCCTGCGTGGTGAAGCCGGCGCCGAAGAGGTGCTCGTCATTCAGCAGTACCGCCACCCGATCGGTGCCCGCGAGTGGGAGATTCCTGCGGGTCTGCTCGACGTCGACGGCGAACCTCCGCACGAAGCGGCACTGCGCGAACTCTACGAAGAGGCCGACCTGCGAGCCGGGCGCCTCGACCTGCTCATCGACTACGCCTCCTCGCCGGGCGGTCTGTCGGAGCAGTTGCGTATCTACCTCGCCCGGGACGTGAGCGAGGTCGCTGCCGACGACCGTTTCGAGCGCGAGGACGAAGAGCTCGACATGCCGACGGCCTGGGTGTCGCTCGACGATGTCGTCGCCGCGGCCATGGCGGGCCGCATCCACAATCCGACCCTCCTCATGGGAGCGTTCGCCGCGAATGTCGCACGCGCGAACGGGTGGAACGACCTGCGACCCGCCGACTCACCGTGGGAGGTCCACCCGAAGGTCTCCTGACGCCGCGGGTGCCTGAGTGCGGCCCGCATGGCCGCGGTTCCTCGCATCCCGACCCAAGAAGTCCCTTCCGCTCCACCCACCCGCCGGCCCTCCCGAACGTCGGCTCGAGGTTCTCGCGTGATCCTTCTCATCTCCGCTCATCTCCTGGCTGCGCTCGCCGCGCCGGCCATGGCGCGTGCCCTCGGGCGCAAGGTTTTCATGGCCCTTGCGATCGTGCCGCTCGCCACCTTCGTCTGGGCCGTGCTCAATGCGCCGGGCGCCGCCCCCGTCACCCAGTCCGTCTCGTGGATTCCCTCACTCGGAACCGATCTGGCGTTCCGGATGGGTGCCCTGCAGTGGCTGCTGACCCTCGTTGTGGCCGGCGTGGGTGCCCTCGTCCTCTTCTACTGCGCCTCCTACTTCCATGACGACGACCGTGTCGGCTCGTTCGCGGCCACCTTCATCGCGTTCGCCGGTTCGATGCTCGGCCTCGTCCTGGCCGACGACCTGCTCATGGTCTACGTCTTCTGGGAGATGACGACGGTCTTCTCCTACCTGCTCATCGGTTACGACATGACCAAGCGCTCGGCGCGCCTGGCAGCCATGCAAGCGCTGATCGTCACGACGTTCGGCGGGCTCGCGATGCTCGTCGGCATGCTCATGCTCGGTCACCTCGCCGGCACGATGCGTATCTCCGAGATCCTCGCCGACCCGCCGGCTGCCAGCGGCCTGCTGACGGCGGCCGTGATGCTCGTGCTCGTCGGCGCTCTGAGCAAGTCGGCCATCGTGCCGTTCCATTTCTGGCTGCCCGGTGCCATGTCGGCCCCGACCCCGGTGAGTGCCTACCTGCACGCCGCCTCGATGGTGAAGGCGGGCGTCTACCTCGTGGCCCTGCTCGCCCCGGCGTTCGCGGGTGTGCCCGGCTGGCGCGCCGGCATCCTCACCCTCGGTGTGCTCACCATGCTCGTCGGCGGCTGGCGTTCACTCGTGCAGTGCGACGTCAAGCTGATCCTCGCCTACGGCACCGTGAGCCAGTTGGGGTTCCTCCTCGTCGTCCTCAGTGTCGGCACCCGCGCGGCGGCTCTGGCCGGTGTGGCGTTGCTCCTGGCCCACGCGCTGTTCAAGTCCTGCTTGTTCCTCGTCGTCGGCATCATCGACCACAACGCTGGAAACCGTGACCTGCGCACCCTCTCGGGCCTCGGGCGCCGTTCGCCGGTGCTGTTCGCCGCGGCCGCGATCGCCGGCGCATCGATGGTCGGCTTCCCGCCCCTGCTGGGCTTCGTGGCCAAGGAGAGCGTTCTCACCGCCCTCGTCGACGTGACGGCCGGTGGCGACGGAACCGGTCTCGGACCGGTGGCGGCCTGGACCGTGCTCGCCGGAGTCGTCCTGGGCTCGATCATCACCACGGCGTACACGTTGCGATTCCTGTGGGGCGCTTTCGCCGACAAGCCTGGCGTCGAGGCCACGGACTTCAAGACTCCCAGCCCCGCTTTCCTCGCCTCACCCGTCGTCCTCGCCGTCCTCAGCCTCGGCGTCGCGTTCTTCGGCGGGCCGCTGACAAAGTCGCTCGAGGGGTACACCCACCAGTTCCCGCCGGGGGCCCACGCGGCGAAGCTGGCTCTCTGGCACGGGCTCGGCCTTCCGCTCGCACTGTCGGTCCTCGCCCTGGTCGGTGGTGCGCTCATGTTCGTCGCGCGCCGCCCCATCGCTCATGCGCAGGCGAAGGTCGCCCAGCCGTGGAGTGCGCAGCGCGCCTACCTCTCGCTCATGCACGGCGTCGACCGCCTCTCCGTCGAGGTCACCGGTTTCATGCAGCGTGGTTCGGTGAGCGCCTACCTCGCGGTGACGCTGGTCGTCCTTCTCGCGTTCCCCGGTGTCGCCATGCTCATGGCGTGGACGCCGGACGTCCAGGTCCACGTGTGGGACACGCCGGCCCAGGCGGCGGCCGGACTCGTCGTCGTCCTCGCGGCCATCATGACCGCCCGCGCGCGTCGGCGCCTTCGCGCTGCGCTGCTCGTCGGTGTGACGGGGTACGGCTGCGCCGTCCTCTTCGTCCTGCAGGGCGCACCCGACCTCGCCCTCACCCAAGTGCTCGTCGAGACGGCCAGCGTCATCGTCTTCGTGCTCGTCCTGCGCCGTCTGCCCACCTACTTCACCGATCGGCCGCTGTCGGCGCAGCGTTACGTGCGCGCCCTGCTCGGCCTCGCCGTCGGTGCAGCGGTCGCAGGCATCATGATCGTCGCGACGAACGCCCGCACCGCGCAGCCCGTCTCCGTCGGCTTCCCCGAGGCGAGCGTCGACTTCGGCGGCGGCAAGAACATCGTCAGCGTCACCCTCGTCGACATCCGTGCGTGGGACACGATGGGGGAGATCTCCGTGCTCGTAGCAGCGGCCACCGGTGTGGCGAGCCTGCTCTTCATCGGAACGCGCCGCTCAACGATTCGCCGCGTCGGGGACCTGCCCCAGCACCACGCGGCGGAACCGAAGACGAGCGGCTCGTGGCTCTCCGGGCCGAGCACACTCGCGCCGGAGAAGCGTTCCATCATCTTCGAGGTCGTCACGCGTCTCGTGTTCCCAGCCATGGTCATGGTCGGTGTGTACCTGCTGTTCGCAGGCCACAACTTCACCGGTGGCGGGTTCGCCGGCGGCATCGTCACGGGGCTCGCCCTCGTCGTGCGCTACCTCGCGGGCGGCCGGTACGAGCTCGACGAGGCTGCGCCGATCGACGCGGGCACACTCCTGGGCGTTGGTCTCGTCATCGCGGCGGGCTCGGGCCTCGCGCCGCTGGCGTTCGGCGGCGCTGTGCTGGAGAGCTACCAGTACGACGTCCACCTGCCGCTCCTCGGTGACCACCACCTCGTGACGTCGCTGTTCTTCGACATCGGTGTCTACCTCGTCGTCGTCGGGCTCATCCTCGATCTGCTGCGCACGTTCGGTTCGCGGATCGACCGTCAGATCATCTCCGAGGAACGCGACAACGACGCGGCGAACGCGGAGGTGGCTCGATGAGCGCGAACCTGACCCTCATCATCACGGCGGCGAGCCTCATCGGCGTCAGTGTCTACCTGCTGCTCGAGCGCAGCCTGACGCGCGTCCTCGTCGGGCTGCTCATGCTCGGCAACGGGGTGAACCTTCTGTTCATGGTCGCTGCGGGGCCCTCGGGGCATCCGCCGGTCGCCGGCAAGGTGTCGGCCGAGGACATGACCGACCCGCTTCCGCAGGCACTCGTCCTCACCGCCATCGTCATCGCTCTCGGTACGACGGCGTTCGCCCTGGCCATGGCCTACCGCAGTTGGCAGCTCAACGGGCACGACGACGTCCAGGACGACGTCGAGGACGCCGCGATCCGTCGTCGCGCCCTGCGTGACGAGGCCTCCGACAGCTACGACCTCACGACCGGTGGTCCGGACGACGACGACTCCGCACCCGAGGAGAAGGCATGAATTACGTCGTCCCCCTTCCCGTTCTGCTGCCGCTGTTCGGCTGCGGCGCCGCACTGATGTTCTCGCGTCGCCCCCGGGTACAGCGCGTCATCACGGTGAGCGTCCTCGTCGCCGTCGTGGCCATCGCCTCGATGCTCCTCGTCGCCGCCGACCGGCACGGACCGCAGGTCGCGTGGCTCGGTTCGTGGCCGCGGCCCCTCGGCCTGGCACTCGTGGCCGACCGCGTGTCGGCGCTCATGCTGCTCGTGTCGGCCATCGTCACCCTCGCGGTCCTCGTGTACTCGTTGGCCCAGGGCGGCGCGAGCGAGGACGACGAGAGCACTCCGGTCTCGATCTATCACCCGACGTTCATGGTGCTCGTCGCCGGCGTCTCGAACGCCTTTCTCGCGGGTGACCTGTTCAACCTGTTCGTCAGCTTCGAGATGCTGCTCTTCGCGAGCTATGTCCTGCTCACCCTCGGTGGTACCGAGAGCCGGATCCGGGCGGGCACGATCTACGTCGTCATCAACATGGTGTCGTCGGCGTTGTTCCTCATCGCCATCGCAGCGGTTTACGCCGCGACGGGGTCGCTCAACTTCGCGCAGCTCTCCGAGCGCCTCGGCGACCTGCCGGACGGCGTGGCCCTCACGTTGCAACTGCTGCTGCTCACGGTATTCGCCATCAAGGCCGCTGTGTTCCCGCTGTCGTTCTGGCTCCCGGACAGCTACCCGACGGCGCCCGCGCCGGTGACGGCCGTCTTCGCCGGCTTGCTGACGAAGGTGGGTGTCTACGCCATCCTGCGCACCCAGACACTGCTGTTCCCCGACAGCCCGCTGTCGAACCTGCTGCTGTGGACGGCGTTCGCCACGATGCTCGTCGGCATCCTCGGCGCGGTCGCGCAGTCGGACGTCAAGCGAATGCTCTCGTTCACGCTCGTCAGTCACATCGGCTACATGATCCTGGGCATCGCTCTCGGTTCGGCCGAGGGCCTCGCGGGGGCCACGTTCTACGTCGTGCACCACATCACGATCCAGACCGTGCTGTTCCTCGTCGTGGGGCTCATCGAATACCGCACGGGAACAACGAGCCTGCTGCGCCTCGGCGGCTTGGCGAAGACCGCGCCGTTCATCGCGATCCTCTTCTTCATTCCGGCGATGAACCTCGCGGGCATCCCGCCGCTGTCGGGCTACCTCGGCAAGATCGGACTCCTGCAGGCGGCCGTCGCAGACGGCTCGGCCACGGCCTACGTCCTCGTCGGCGGCGCCGTCGTGACGAGCCTTCTCACGCTCTACGCTATGGCGAAGGCGTGGGCGCTCGCCTTCTGGCGCAGTGAGGAACAGGCGCGCGAAATGTCCAAGGCGCTCAACGAGGCAGCGGCCGAACACGACGAGCCGTCCCTTCGACACATCACGAAGCGGGCCGTCGAGAAGAACGCCAGTGAGGCGGACCGGGTCATGCCGACGGACGTCGCGCTCGCTGCCGGCGCGACGGAGGAGGACGAAGAGGTGGACGACCTCTACGACAAACCGCTCCACGCCCGTGAAGGCTCGACTCCGCGCACGCTCATGTGGCCGACGACGGCGCTCGTCGCCTTCTCGATCGCGCTCACCGTCGTGGCTGGACCGCTTTTCGGCCTCACCGAGCGTGCCTCTGTCGACATGAAGGCGCGTACGCCGTACGTCAACGCGGTGTTGGGAGACGACCGATGAGTGATCGACAGTCGCCGTCCGGGCGTCGTCGCCTAGCGCGCTCGGTCTGGCCCTCCATGGTGCCGCTGGCCGTCGTGTGGTGTCTGCTCTGGGGCGAGTTCAGCCTGTTCAACATCCTCGCGGGCGCGCTCGTAGGTGCCGTCGTCGTCATCGCTTTCCCGATGCCGCCGTTGCACCTGCATCTGCGGCCGCGCCCCGTGGCTCTGGCCGTGCTCGTCGGAAAGTTCGTCGTCGACGTCGTCGTCTCGAGCGTGCGGGTCGCGTGGACGACCCTTCGCCCCGGGGCGTCCTCGCTGACGAACGCCATCGTACGGGTGGAACTCGCGACGCCGTCGGACTTCGTCCTCACGGTGGTCGCGCAGATGACCTCGCTCATCCCCGGAAGCATCGTCGTCGACGTCCACCGCGCGCGGCACACGCTCTACCTGCACGTCCTCGACGTGAACAGCGCCGAGGAAGCGGACGAGTTCCGTCAGCGGGTGCTCGAGCAGGAAGAGCGCGTGGTCGCGGCCATCGGTGGGTACGCCCACGACATCGACGAACGGAGCCACCGACCGGTCCGTGAGGGAGGAACCGAGCGATGAACGCCGTCTACCTGGTGTGCGTGGTCGTCCTCACGGCTGCAGCCGTGCTCACGCTCGCCCGCGTCACGATGGGCCCGACGATGCTCGACCGCAGCGTCGCGCTCGACGTGCTCATCTCGATCGTCATCTGTGGCCTCGCGGTTGAAGCCGCTTGGAACCAGCACCTGTTCACCCTGCCAACCCTCCTCGTGCTCGCGCTGCTCGGTTTCACCGGTTCGGTTTCCGTGGCGCGCTACATCCGAGGGTTCGACGACATCGAGGACGAGGAGGACGGAGCATGACCACGTTCTTCGACGTCGTTGCCGCCATCTGCATGATCACGGGCTCGCTGCTGGCGCTCGTGGCCGCGATCGGGCAGGTCCGGATGCCGGATCTGCTCAGCCGCACTCACCCCGCGACGAAGCCTCAGGTGTTGGGGCTCGGCCTCGTCCTGCTCGGCGTCGCGCTGCGGCTGCGTGAGCCGGAAGCTTTCGGGCTGCTCGCCCTCGTCATCATCTTCCAGCTCGTCACCTCACCGGTCGCGAGCCACATGATCGGGCGTGCCGCGGTGCGTACCGACAACCGCGGGGAAGAACGCCTCGTCGTGGACGAGCTGTCCGAGGACCGCCCGCAGGGGCGAGCCGACGAAGGGGACGTTCCGGATCAGCGGTAGCCGCCGTGCCGACGCACGGCCGCTTCGATCTGCTCACGGTCTGTGCCCGCGGCCAGTAGCACGCTGACGAGCAGGCGCGCCTTGAGTGCATCGAGATAGCCGCCCATGACGACGCCGCGCTGCTGGAGATCGACCTCCGCCCCGACGGCGCCGTACGTCTCGACGAGGGCCGGGCCGGAGTGCGTACGGCTCGTCATGACGACGGGCATGCGCTCGGCGATGGCGCCGACCGCTTCGGCCCACCACCCCGGAACGTGGCCTGCGCCGAAGCCGGCCAGGACGAGGGCGTCGGCGCCGTCAGCGATGGCCTTCAGAGTCCGGACTGACTGCCCGAAGCCAGTGACGAGGACGGGTACCTCGACGTCCATCGTCGTCACGTTCGACACGTCGGCGCCGAGCGCAGAGCGCGCGCCCGGCGGAGAGAAGAAGTGGACGTGCCCCTCGAGCACGCGACCGGCGGGGCCGGTGTTGGGGGAGCGGAAGGTAGAGATGGACGCGGTGTCCGACTTGGTGACGTGGCGCGCCGCGTGGATCTCGTCGGCGAAGACGACGAAGGCACCCCTTTCGCGCGCCTCGGGGGAAGCTGCGACACGCACGGCCGCGAGGAGGTTCGCTGCGCCGTCGGCGCCGGCCATCGTCGGGTTTCGCATGGCGCCTGTGGCGACGAAGGGTCGCGGGTCGTCCCAGAGAAGATCAAGCAGGTAGGCCGACTCTTCGAGGGTGTCGGTTCCCTGAACGAGAACGAATCCGCCAGCATCGCTCGATCGGGCGCGCTCGAAAACCGTGAGCAGGTGAGTGTAGGTGAGTGAGCCGCTTTGTTCGCGAGCGACCTGCTCGGCCGTGACCTCGGCGTCCACCTGATCGAGGCCTGGAACGGCGGCGAGCAGGTCGTCTCCGCTCAGCGTCGGCCGTACCGAGTGACCGTCCGCGGAGGACATGCTGATCGTGCCGCCGAGGAAGTACATCGTCACCCGTGCCGTCATGGGCGTCAGGGTACCGGCCCGTGCCGCGGCCCATCGATGGGGCCGGGTCAGCCGGCCCGAACAACACGACCGGGCAGGACAACTAGGCTCGAACGCATGAATGCCGAGGAGCTATGCCCCTGCGGTGGCTTCGCCGCCGAGACCTCGTACGCGCGTTGCTGCGCACCCTTCGTCGACGACGGTGAGACCGCCCCGACGTGCGAACAGCTCATGCGATCGCGGTACACGGCGTTCGCCCGTCGGGACGCCGACCACCTGTGGCGGACATGGCACCCGCGTACCCGCCCGGAGCAGGTGGCCGACCTCGACGGCGTGACGTGGTTGGGTCTCGAGGTGCTGGGCACCGAAGCAGGAGGGCCTGACGACAGCGAAGGCACCGTCGACTTCGCCGCCCATTTCCGCACCGACGCGGGGGAGCGAGGCGCCGTTCGCGAACACTCACGCTTCGCTCGCCGCGCCGGGCGCTGGTTCTACGTCGACGGCGACGAACTCGCCTGAACGTCGAGAGCGACAACTCGCTCCTGGCCGAGGTCGACGAACCCGACCCGCGTGAGGATCGGGGCGCTCGTCGTCACCCGCCCCTTGACGACGGCATGTGCATACCCGAGTTCGTGTGCGCGCCGAAGACGGGCGAGAAGGTTCGCGCGGTAGGCCCCGCGCCCGCGCGCCGCCTTCGTCGACGATCCTCCCCACAGGAGAACGAGGCGATCGTCGGGGTGGAACGTCATGCCGCCGGAGGCAGCCGGTCGGCCGTCGAGCACCGTGACGAAGACGCCGCCGCGCCCCTGGTCGTACTCCTCCTGGCACGCCCGAGCCCTCACGTCGGGGTCCTCGTCGTTCGGGGTCTCGTTCTCGAACGCCTCATCGCTCACGGCATCCCAGGCCTTCACGAGGTCGGGTGTGGTGACGGGCTCGGTGGACACGTCGTCCGGCACCGGTACGTCCGGCACGCCCTCGCTCAGATCGAGTGCGAGCACGGACAACGTCTCGGCCACGTGCCCGCCCCGCTCGAGGAGCCTGGGCTCGAGTGAAGGGTTCGGGGTGGCGCTGCTCAGGCCGCAGAACCACACCGTGTCGCGGCTCCACGAGCACGCCTGCGCCAGGGCGGCGTCGATGACGTCGTCGGCGGGGGAGCGCGAGGTGAGGCGGTGGGCCTGGCAGTGCTGCTGCAGCCACATCGGGTACTTCACCAGGGTGAAGGCGTCGGTGCGAACCACCTCCGCGAAGTCGGGCTCCCACACGATGGCCGCAGCGGCCCGGCGCACTACGTCGACGTCCATGACGCCAGACTAGGCCGGGCGGAATCACGGGTGCGGCCATCGCCGCGCGTCACCTAGAATGGGAAGCGTTGTTCGTGGTGGCGTGACGACCCACCGGAGCCTCTTCGAAAGCTCGGCGAACAGCACGCGCGTCCGGCGACACCGACGAGAGGCCGAAGCTCTTTCGGCGAAGGTGTGGTGGCACCGCGACCTGGCCCCCGCCCACACCTCCCGGGCTGCCCCCACGTGGGCGCACCCGGTCGCAGGCATCGCAAGCATCTTTCCGGGTGAACCCGTCGTGGACCGACCCGAAAGGAACATCATGCTTCGTACCCATGAAGCCGGAACCCTGCGCCAGTCGAACGTCGGTGACACCGTCACCCTCACCGGCTGGGTGGCCAAGCGACGCGACCACGGTGGCGTGGCCTTCGTCGACCTGCGTGACGCCTCGGGCGTCGTCCAGGTCGTCGCGCGCGACGAGGTGCTCACCGGCGCCGCGCACGGCCTGCGCTCCGAGTACTGCATCAAGGTGACCGGCAAGGTCACCGCCCGCGAGGCGAAGGACGTCAACCCGAACCTGCCGACCGGTGAGGTCGACGTTGTTGCCGACGAGATCGAGGTTCTCTCCGAGGCCGCGGCTTTGCCGTTCCAGATCGACGAGCGCATCACCGTCGGCGAAGAGGCCCGCCTCAAGTACCGATACCTCGACCTGCGCCGTCAGGCTCCTGGCGACGCGATCCGTCTGCGCTCGAAGGTGTCGCAGGCCGCGCGTTCCGTGCTCGGCGAGCGCGACTTCGTCGAGATCGAGACCCCGACGCTCACCCGTTCCACGCCCGAGGGCGCTCGCGACTTCCTCGTGCCCGCACGCCTCGCGCCGGGCAGCTGGTACGCCCTGCCGCAGAGCCCGCAGCTGTTCAAGCAGCTGCTCATGGTGGCCGGCATGGAGCGCTACTACCAGATCGCGCGTTGTTACCGCGACGAGGACTTCCGCGCCGACCGTCAGCCCGAGTTCACGCAGCTCGACATCGAGATGAGCTTCGTCGAGCAGGACGACGTCATCGAGCTCGGTGAGTCGATCGCCAAGGCGGTGTGGAAGACGATCGGTGTCGACCTGCCGACGCCGTTCCCGCGCATGACGTACGCCGACGCCATGGCGAAGTACGGCTCGGACAAGCCCGACCTGCGCTTCGGCAACGAGCTCACCGACTGCACCGAGTTCTTCTCCGACACGACGTTCCGTGTGTTCCAGGCCGAGTACGTCGGCGCCGTCGTCATGCCGGGTGGCGCGAGCCAGCCGCGTCGACAGCTCGACGCGTGGCAGGAGTGGGCCAAGCAGCGCGGCGCCAAGGGTCTTGCGTATGTCCTCGTCGCCGAGGACGGTTCGCTCACCGGCCCCGTGGCGAAGAACCTCTCCGAGACCGAGACGTCCGGCTTGGCCGAGCACGTCGGCGCGAAGCCGGGCGACTGCATCTTCTTCGCCGCCGGCGCCACGAAGGCCTCGCGGGCTCTGCTCGGTGCGGCGCGCCTCGAGATCGGCAAGCGCTGCGAGCTCATCGACGAGAACGCGTGGAGCTTCCTGTGGGTCGTCGACGCGCCTCTGTTCGAGCCGGCCGCGGACGCCGTCGCCTCGGGTGACGTGGCCGTCGGTGCGGGTAAGTGGACCGCCGTGCACCACGCCTTCACCATGCCGAAGGCCGAGTACCTCGACACGTTCGACACGAACCCGGGCGAGGCGCTCGCCTACGCCTACGACATGGTGTGCAACGGCAACGAGATCGGCGGCGGGTCGATCCGTATCCACCGCCGCGACATCCAGGAGCGCGTGTTCAAGGTCATGGGCCTGTCGCAGGAGGACGCACAGGAGAAGTTCGGCTTCCTCCTCGAGGCCTTCAGCTTCGGCGCCCCGCCGCACGGCGGTATCGCGTTCGGCTGGGACCGCATCGTGTCGCTGCTCGCGGGTGTCGACTCGATCCGTGAGGTCATCGCCTTCCCGAAGAGCGGTGGCGGTTACGACCCGCTGACGGCCGCGCCCGCCCCGATCACTGCGCAGCAGCGCAAGGAGGCCGGCATCGACGCGAAGCCCGAGCCGAAGAAGGACGCAGCTTCCCCGGCCGCACCGGACGAGGTTTCGCCCACGCAGTCCTGATCGACGGCCGCTCGTGCCCCGTCATCCCCCGTGGGTGGCGGGGCACGCCCCTTTTCCGGGCGATAGTTTGGGTCGCATGACTTCATCCCCGCGAGCTGTCCTTCTCGACGCCGACGGCGTGCTGCAGCACCCGTCCCACGACTGGGAGGCCGCCTTGGCCGACGTCGGGGGAGCGGCCTTCCCCGCGGCCGTCTTCGAGCACGAGCGGCCCGCCATGCGCGGGGAGATGACGATGCGTGAGGCGCTCCTCGCCGCGGCGCAGGCGGTCGGCAGCGACATCGATGTCGACGACACCCTGACGCTGTGGGGACGCTTCGACCTCGACGAGGAGGCTCTGTCCGTGGTCGACGAGCTACGCGCGCTCGGGTACCGGTGTCACCTCACGACCAACCAGCAGGACGTCCGGGTTGCGGCAATGCGTGAACGCTACGCGAACCGCCTCGACGGCTACTTCTTCTCCTGCGAGGTGGGAGAAGCCAAACCGGCGGGGCAGTACTTCGTCCGCGTCCTCGAGACCCTCGGCCTGCAGCCGGGTGACTGCGTCTTCGTCGACGACTCACCGGCCAACGTCCGCTCCGCGTCCGGCGTGGGTCTGCGCTCGCACCTCGTGGACGCGAGTGACAACGTCGCGAGCCTTCGAGCTGCGCTGCGCAATGAAGGGCTCCTGCCCGACTGATTTCCGCCAACGCACCACCCGATGAGTCCGCATCGCGACTCATCTGGTGGTTTCCGTCGGTCAGTGAGTGAAGCCGAACCTGGCGTGCCAGCGCTTGAGGAACGCCGGCGCCCACCAGTTCCACCGGCCCATGAGCGTCATCGTCGCGGGGACGAGGATCATGCGCACGAGCGTCGCATCGAGCGCGATCGACAGCGCGAGTCCGACGCCGAGCTGCTTGACGACGATCATCTTGGCCGCGGCGAAGCCGAGCATGACGATGATCATGAGCAGTGCGGCGCTCGTCACGATCCGGCCGCATCGCTGGATGCCGACGGCCACGGCTCGCGCGTCGTCGTCGCCCTGTTCGTGCGCCTCGACGATGCGTGACAGGAGGAAGACCTCGTAGTCCATGGCGAGGCCGAACCCGAACGCCAAGAGAATGACGGGCACGGTGGATTCGACGGCGTCGTTGCTCGTGTAGCCGAGCAGGGTTTCGAAGTGCCCGTTCTGGAAGATCCACGTCATGGCGCCGAGGCTCGCTGCCAGTGACAGCGCGTTGAAGATCAACGCCTTGAGCGGGAGCACGAGCGAACCGGTCATGAGGAAGAGCAGGACGAGCGTCGCGAGTGCGACGACGAGTGCCACGAGTGGAGCGCGGGCGGTGATGGCCTTGCTGTAGTCGTCGAGTTTCGCCTGTTGACCCGTCACCCAGGTGTCGAACTCAGGGCGGTCTGAGCGCAGGGCATAGACGACTTGGCCGGTTCGCCCGTTGGACGGCGTCGCACCGGCGACGCGAACACCGACTGCGACATAGCCGTCGCCGAGATCGCGCGTCGGGTTGATCCCGCTCACGTGCTCAACCTTCGCAACGTCCCGTGTGGCCCAGGCGCTCGCGGTCGCGACGTCGGTCTTCGCGACGACGGTGACCGCGGGCTCGGCGAGTGCGGGAAAGTCCTCGCGCAAATCGGCGAGCAGCACCCGCTGCGTGTCCTCCTTGGGCAGCATCGTGCCGGTGGAACTGACCTGGCGCAGGCCGGCGAGGGGAGTGGCGAGCAGCACGAGCACGGCCACGACAGCGGCGATGGAGACCCAGATGTGACGTTGCACCCCGTGGGCGAGCCAGGCGAAACGACCCGTGTCCGCGTCCGGCACGACCCGCTTGCGAGCGAGTCGCCGCGCCGCGAGGCGGGCGCATGCGGGGACGAGGGTGAGGGAAGCAAGGCACGCGACGACAACGACGGACAGGCCTGCGAGACCGACCGCCTTCGTCACCGAGGCCGGGAAGAGGAGCAGACCCGACACGGAGATGGCGACTGTCAGGCCACTGAACAGCACGGTACGTCCCGCTGTGGAGAGCGTGCGAGCCGTCGCGAGATCGAGCTCCGCGTCGCTCAGGTCCCGAGCCTCACGGTCGTCACCACGCAGGCGTGACAGTTCCTCGCGGAATCGCCCGACGATGAGCAGGCCGTAGTCGATGGACAGGCCGAGGCCCAGGATCGTCACGATGTTGACGACGGTGGCGTCGAGTTCGGTGAACTGGGCGAATCCGAAGAGGGCGAGCAGGCCGCCACCGATGGAGGAGATCGCACCCGCGAGAGGCAGGCCCGCTGCGATGAAGCCGCCGAAGACAATGACCATGACGACGAGTGTCAGCGGGAAGGCGATTCCCTCCCCGGTGCGCAGATCCTCCTGGACCTGGTCGGTGATGCGCTTGAGCACCTCGACCGAACCACCGGTGCGAACGGTGCCGGCATCGCCGACGACGGCCTTCGCGCGGCGAGTGACTTCGCTGGAGGCCTTCTCCTGGTCGGCCTTGGCCAAACCCGGCTCGAGGCTCGCGACGAAAACGACCGATTGTGGGGCGGACTTCGAGGTGTACACCGCGGCCACGCGCGGATCCCGAGCCGCGGGGGTGAAGGCCGACTCGACGGACCTCGTGCGCGGGGCAGCGTCGATCTCCTTCTGCAGGCGCGGGCCGAGGGAGCGTTGCTCGGATCGGTCGAGACCGTCGATGCGCACGAGGACGCTGCCGCCGGCCTTGTCACCGGTGAGGAGCTTCTCGTTGCCGAAGTGGGACTCACCGGGGACGTACGGCTCCTTCTGCTGCAGTTGCCCGAAGAGTCCGCCCCCGCCGAAGGCTCCGCTCGTGCCGGCGAAAGCGAGCACGACGCCGACGAGCCACGCGAGTGCGATCCACTTCGCGCGACGGGCGACGAAGTGTCCGTAGCGCCCGCCCTGGGAGGTTCGGGTGGTCACGCAAGAATCCCGACGACGACGCAGACAACGGCAAGAACCATGAGTGCGGTCGGGAGCGGGAGGAAACGCACGGACTTGCCCGACGGGGTGCCGGTGGGGTTGTCGACGGTCTCTGCATTGATGGCCTCGCGCAACGCACGTGACGATGTCGGCAATTCCACCAGGGATCCGGGTTCGGGGCGCCACGAACCCGCGGCGCCGGAGGTCTGCATGTCACGGTCACTGCGTGCCTTCTGGGAGCCGATTGCCCAGACGGTCGTGCGGCCACCGTCGTTGTCGTGGATGATGAGGCTTCCCCGCGAATCCGTGTGGGAGATGCCCTCCCACGGAAGAGTGACCTCACGCACGACGTTGCTCACGATCACGGCGTCCGCGGTGAAGCGCAGGCTCGGACGCGCCATGACACAGAACGAGAGCGCGGCGAACGCGGCGCCGAAGTACAGCATCGGGCGTCCGCTGTGGGAGAAGGCCCCGGCCACGGCAAGGAGCGCTCCGATGACGACCCCGATCCAGCCGATGTAGACGTTGAAGCGCTGCCTGGTCGCCTTGACCCCGCTCGGTTGGGACATGGTGCATCTCCGCTCTCGTTCTGGCGGCCCAACTCTAGCGGGGTGCTGCCGGGTCCACCTGATTGACTGGGCGCATGAGCGATGACCTGTTCTCGAACCAACTCGACGGTGAACGTCGCGACGGTACGGCAGCCAGCGGGGCCATGGCGCCCTTGGCCGTTCGAATGCGTCCGCGGACGCTCGAGGAAGTGCGTGGGCAGGGTGACGTCCTCAAGCCCGGTTCGCCGCTCCGTCGACTCATCGAAGGTCAATCGGGGGCTGCCGGTCCGATGAGCGCGATCCTCTGGGGTCCTCCGGGAACAGGGAAAACGACGCTGGCGCACCTGGCCGCGGGCAGCGCCGACCGACGCTTCGTCGAGCTCTCCGCGATTACCGCCGGCGTGAAGGACGTGAGGCAGGCGATGGAGGAGGCTGGCCGTCACCTCGCGATGTACGGACGCTCGACCGTGCTGTTCCTCGACGAGATCCACCGCTTCTCCAAGGCACAGCAGGACGCGCTCCTGCCGGGAGTGGAGAACCGCACCGTCATCCTCGTCGCGGCCACGACGGAGAACCCCAGCTTTAGCGTCATCGCGCCCCTGTTGTCACGCTCCGTCCTCGTGACGCTCAAGTCGCTAGACGACGAGCAGGTTGCCGCCGTCATCGCCAGTGCCCTCGCCGACGAGCGGGGTTTCGCAGGCGCGTTCACGCTCGCGGACGACGCGCGCGACCATCTCGTGCGCATGGCCGGGGGTGACGCCCGGCGAGCTCTGACGGCACTCGAAGCTGCCGCCGGCGTCACCACGGACGCAGGGGGGAGCGAGATCTCGTTGGCCTCGGTGGAACAGGCCATGGCTGCGGCCGCTGTTCGTTACGACCGTGCCGGCGACCAGCACTACGACGTCTCGTCGGCCCTCATCAAGTCGATGCGCGGTTCGGACGTCGATGCCGCACTTCACTACCTCGCGCGCATGCTCGAGGCGGGGGAGGACCCGCGCTTCATCGCACGCCGCATCGTCATCGCGGCCAGTGAAGACATTGGCATGGCAGATCCGACGGCTTTGCAGACCGCAGTGGCCGCCATGCACGCCGTGGCGCAGATCGGCATGCCCGAGGCTCGGATCATCCTCGGCCAGGCCGTCGTCCACAACTGTCTCGCTCCGAAGTCGAACGCCGCCTACTCGGCGATCAACGCCGCCATCGCCGATGTCCGTGCCGGGCGCGGAGGCGCCGTGCCACCTCATCTGCGCGGTACCGGCTACGCCGGGGCGACGCAGCTCGGCCACGGGGCCGGATATCGATACACGCACGACGAACCGTCCGGTGTCGGGCCGCAACAGTTCCTACCGGACGATCTGGTGGCGGACGCGGACTACTACGCGCCGACGGCACGCGGCTGGGAGGAACGGCTGGGCGAGCGGTGGCGCTCGCTGCGCGCGACAATTCGCGGCCGTTGAGCGTGCAAGGCGATGCACCGCGCTGAGAAACGTTGCGAGAGTTTCCGCCCCTGGCCGTGTTTTGTTAACCCCTCGTCTCATGGGCTGAGAAAGGTAACGATCTGGTGACCGTGCCTCGATAAGGCTTGCATCACACCTTCGCTGAGGCATGATCTGTGGGTGCGCACAGCGGGACACCTTCCCGCAACAGGTTTTTCGCGCGCGGACCGAAGCGCCCCACAGGGCGTCGCTACCGAAAGGGCAGAGCCTTGACGATGGTCACCGGCGATCCGAACGTCGAGAACTTCTCTCCCGACGGCGCGGAGTCCGAGAGCCCCAAGAAGATCGAAGGACGTTCGCTTCGGCAGATCGCCCTCGGTCGCCTGAAGAAGGACAAGGGCACCCTCGCCGCCATGATGATCGCGGCTCTGTTCATCCTGTGCGCGATCGCCTCGCCGATCCTCGACAAGATGGGCGTCATCGACCCCTTCACGAACCACCGCGAGTTGATCGACTCCTCGGGTAACCCGAAGGTCGGCATCAGTGGAAGCCACCTGCTGGGGGTTGTTCCCGGTAGCGGCACAGATCTGCTCAGCCGCCTCATGCTGGGTGTGACGTTCTCCGTCATCGTCGGTCTGTGCGCCACGATCGTGGCGATCAGCATCGGTCTCGTGATCGGTCTCATCGCGGGCTTCTCCGGCGGCAAGGTCGACTTCCTGTGCAGCCGTTTGATCGACCTCGTCTTGTGTTTCCCGCAGACGCTCATGTTGCTCGCTCTTTCGGGAACACTGGTCGCGCGCCTCGAAGACATCGGAGTTCCGAAGGGCAATGTCGCGATGGGCCTTTACGTCATTCTCGTCCTGGGCCTGTTCGGATGGCCGACCTTCGCGCGAATCATCCGTGGTCAGGTCATGACCCTGCGCAACCGCGAGTTCGTCGAAGCCGCTCGAAGCCTCGGCGCCTCGAACAAGCGCCTGTACTTCACCGAGCTGCTGCCCAACCTGTGGGCCCCGCTGCTCGTGTACTCCACGCTGCTGTTCCCGGTCTTCGTCTCGGCCGAGGCGGCCCTCGGGTTCCTCGGGGTCGGCATCAAGGCGCCCACCCCGACGCTGGGAAACATCATCAACGACTCGGTTGCCTACGCGCAGACCAACGCTCTCTACTTCTTCGCCCCGACCCTGTCTGTTGCTCTGCTGGTGCTGAGCTTCAACCTTGTCGGTGACGGCCTCCGCGACGCCTTGGACCCCAAGGCCGACCGCCACTGACACGTGGCACCCCGTACTCCTGACCAGCAACGGTCAGGCCAGTTGGATCGCCTCGGCGGATCCTGCTTCATCAAGGAGATGACGATGAACAAGAAGTCGTATTCCATCCTCGCCGTGGCGGTGGCTGGTTCGATGGGCCTCGCTGCATGTGGCGGCGGCTCGAGTGACAACAAGTCCGGGGGTTCGGGCGCCGAGGGGTCGGGTGGCACGCTCTACTACCTGACAAAGCGCCCCGCGGAGCACCTCGACCCGCAGCGCATGTACATCGGTCGTGACCTGTCCAACCTGGGTCGCCTGACGTACCGCTCGCTCGTGCAGTTCCCGGTCACGGAGGACAAGGCCAAGGCCGACAAGCCCGTCGCCGACCTCGCCACCGACACGGGCAAGATGTCGGACGGCGGCAAGACGTGGAAGTTCACGATCAAGGACGGCGTCAAGTGGGAGGACGGCAAGGACATCACCTGCGCCGACTTCAAGTACGGCCTGAGCCGCACGTTCGCCACCGACGTCATCACGGGTGGCCCGAACTACGCGATCGGCTTCCTCGACATCCCGAAGAAGGGTGACGCCCCCGCGTACAACGGCCCCTACAAGAAGGAAGGCCAGGCGGAGTTCGACAAGGCCGTCACGTGTGAGGGCAAGACGATCACGTACAAGTTCAACAAGGCGTGGCCGGACTTCAACCTGGCCGTCGCGTCGCTGCGTGCGTTCGACCCGTACCGCAAGGACAAGGACAAGGGCGACAAGAGCAACTACGCCATCTTCTCCAACGGCCCGTACAAGCTGCAGGGCACCTGGAAGAAGGGCACGGGCGGTACGTTCGTGCGCAACGAGCACTACGACGCCAAGACGGACGGCGTCCGCAAGGCCCTCCCGGACAAGATCGAGTTCAAGGAAGGTCTGACGAACGAGATCATCAACCAGCGTCTGATCGCCGACGGTGGCAAGGACAAGTCCGCCATCACGGACCGCGCGATCCCGCCGTCGATGTACGGCCAGATCAAGGGTGACTCGCAGAAGCGCTCGGTCAACGTCGAGTCGCCTTACGTCGACTACCTCGTCCCGAACTTCAACAAGATGAAGAACCTGAAGGTCCGTCAGGCCCTCCTCGCGGCGACGAACCAGGACGCCTGGATCACCGCTGGCGGTGGCGACAAGGCCTACGCACCCTCGTACTCGATCATCAACCCCGCGCTGACCACCGCCTACGCCAAGAACCCGGCGTTCACGGACGTTCCGAAGGGCAACATCGAGAAGGCGAAGAAGCTCCTCGAGGGCGTTCCGGCGTCCGAGAAGAACATCAAGTTCACCTACTCCGGTGGTACGCCGACCGCCGACAAGCAGGCCGGCGCCATGAAGGACAACTGGGAGAAGGCCGGCTTCAAGGTCACGCTCAACGGTCTGACCGACACGTACTACGACGTCATCCAGAACCCGAAGGCCGACGGCGACGTGTTCTGGGGCGGCTGGGGTTCGGACTGGCCGTCGGCCAGCACCGTCATCCCGGCACTCTTCGACAGCCGCCTCAACCTGACCGAGAAGTCGAACGGCCAGGACTACGGCAACTACAAGTCGGACGAGGTCAACAAGATGATCGACGAGGCGGCCAAGAAGACGTCCGTCGACGAGGCCGGTGAGGTCTACAAGCAGATCGACAAGAAGCTCGGTGAGGACGTTGCGTACATCCCGCTCGAGATCCAGAAGTTCTACTACCTGCGTGGCTCGAAGGTGACGAACTACATCAACAACCCGGCGACCTCGATGTACCCCGACCTGGGTGCCATCGGCGTCTCCAAGTGATCGCCTGATCACCACCTGACCGGCGGGGCATCCACCGATGCCCCGCCGGTTCGCCGGTCGCAGACCGGCTTTCGAACTCATCCTGTTCCCCGTTCGAGAGGACAGCCCGCGAGGGCCGGAAGCTCATGGTTGCCTACGTCATCCGCCGAATCTTCTCGGGTCTGATCATGCTCCTCATGGTCACGCTCGTGACGTTCGTGCTCTTCTTCGCCGCCGGCAAGGACCCGGCCCGTCAGACCTGCGGCAAGAACTGCACGCCGCAGCTCATCGAGCAGAACCGCAAGGCCCTCGGGTACGACAAGCCGGTTCTCGTTCAGTGGGGTGACTTCGTCAAGGGCACAGTCGCCGGGCGCGAGTTCCCCGACGACCCCGAACTGAAGGCGAAGGCGCCGGAGACGATCGCCGAGTGCGAGGCTCCTTGCCTCGGGTACTCCCCGTTGGCAAGTCAGAGCGTGACGGACGCGGTGAAGGAAGCGTTCCCCATCTCGTTCTCCATCGCCATCGTCGCGTTCACTTTGGTGATAGTCCTGGGGGTCGGACTCGGCATCGTCGCGGCTTTGACGAACGGGACGTTCGTCGACAAATCCGTCGTCGGTACCGCTCTGTTCTTCTACTCCTTCCCGACCTTCGCGATGGGGCTTCTGCTCTACCAGTTCGTCGCACTCAAGTGGGGCCTGGTCGAAGTGCCCGAGTACGTAACGATCGAAGAAGGCGGGCTCTTGGGCTGGTTCAAGGGTTTGCTGCTCCCGGCGCTCACCCTGGCGCTGTTCACGGCCGCCGGATATGTCCGTATGACGCGTGCCTATGTACTCGAGACCATGAGCGAGGACTACTTGCGTACGGCCAAGGCCAAGGGTCTGGCCAAGGGCAAGATCCTGTGGAAGCACACGATGCGTGCTGCCGTCACCCCGATCATGACGATGGCCGGTATCGACTTCGCCGTCCTGGTCGGCGGTGCACCGATCACGGAATCGGTCTTCAACTACGACGGTCTGGGCAAGCTGGTCGTCAACTCGACGCTCGTTCCGGACCTGCCCATGAACGTCGGTATTGTCGTCGTCCTGTCGGCGCTCGTCATCGTGATGAACATCGTCGTCGACGTGCTCTACGCGGTCGTGGACCCGCGCGTGAAGCTGGGATGAGGGAGAACCGCATGTTTGACAAGCTCAAGAAGAACTCCGGCGGTTCGACGCCCAACTCGAACGCCCGTCACCTCGGCAGTGACTCACGGAGCGTCACCGACAAGGTCGGGGACGCGGCCGAGGCCGCAGTGTCGAAGGCCGGGGACGCTGTCGCCACCGCCGCTGCCAAGGTGGGCGCCGGTGACGCCAAGCACGCACAGGAGCGCTTCACCGCTTCGGCTGAGAAGCCCGGTAAGAAGGTCGTCGACAAGTCCGGCCGTCCGCTGCTGTCGGTGCGCGACCTCAAGGTCCACTGGCCGACCGACGACGGTGTCGTCAAGTCGGTCGACGGTGTGAGCTTCGACCTCTACGAGGGCCAGACCCTTGGCATCGTCGGTGAGTCCGGTTCGGGCAAGTCGGTCACGAGTACGACAATCCTCGGTCTGAACCGCGGAACCAACGCGCAGATCAGTGGCCAGATCGACTTCGACGGTGACGACCTGCTCACCATCAAGGAAGACCGCCTTCGCGAACTGCGCGGCCAGAAGATGTCGATGATCTTCCAGGACCCGCTCTCGGCGCTGCACCCGTACTACACGGTCGGCGCGCAGATCATCGAGGCCTACAAGGTTCACCACCCGAAGGCCTCGAAGAAGGAAGCTCGCGAGCACACCATCGAGATGCTCGCCCGTGTCGGCATCCCGTCCCCGCAGAAGCGCGTCGACCAGTACCCGCACGAGTTCTCCGGCGGTATGCGTCAGCGCGCGATGACGGCCATGGCGCTCGTCAACGACCCCAAGCTGCTCATCGCGGACGAGCCCACCACGGCGCTCGACGTGACGGTCCAGGCGCAGATTCTGGACCTCATGCTGGACCTCCAGCAGGAGTTCAAGTCGGCGATCATCATCATCACGCACGACCTCGGCGTCGTTGCCGACGTCGCCGACGACCTGCTCGTCATGTACGCGGGCCGCCCGGTCGAGCGCGGAGATGTCTACGACACCTTCGCTAAGCCGCAGCACCCCTACACCGTTGGGCTGCTCAACTCGATGCCGCGCCTCGACGAGGCCCGCCGCGAGAAGCTCGACCCGATCCCCGGAAACCCGCCGTCGCTCATCAGCCTGCCCAAGGGATGCTCGTTCGCTCCCCGCTGCGCGTTCAGGCACCTGGTGCCGGGCAGCCGGTGCGACACCGAGATGCCGGATCTCTACACGTTCGGTGATCAGCAGGCCCGCTGCTTCCTCACCGAGGAGCAGAAGGCCGAGCACATGAAGCCGGCGCAGGCCCGCACCATGGACACCCCCGCCGCCGCTGGACCCGTCGAGGCCCACGGCTCCACCAAGCTGGGAGACGACGCATGACCACCCCCGCACAGGAGAACACCGTCGAGGGCGCCAAGCAGGTCGCCGTCGGTGAAGAGGTGCTGCGTGTCCGCGGCCTTCAGAAGCACTTCCCGCAGAAGAAAGCGGGCCTCATCCGTCGCCCCGACAACCCCGTCAAGGCTGTCGACGGCATCGACCTCGTCCTCCGCCGCGGCGAGACGGTCGGGCTGGTGGGGGAGTCGGGTTGTGGCAAGTCGACCGCCGGGCGCACGATGCTCAAGCTCCTCGAACCCACGGGCGGCACCATCGAGTTCGCCGGTGAGGACATCACCAACTTCAAGGGCGGCGACCTGCGTCGCATCCGTCGTGAGTTGCAGATGGTCTTCCAGGACCCGCACGGCTCACTCAACCCGCGTCACACGGTCGGCAAGATCATCGCGGCGCCGTTCGACATCCAGGGCGTCAAGCCCGAGGGGGGTGTGAAGAACGCGGTTCAGGAACTCATGGAGCGCGTCGGCCTCAACCCCGAGCACTACAACCGTTACCCGCACGAGTTCTCGGGTGGTCAGCGTCAGCGCATCGGTGTGGCCCGAGCCATCGCGCTCAAGCCGCAGGTCATCGTCTGTGACGAGCCGGTGTCGGCGCTAGACGTGTCGATCCAGGCTCAGGTCGTCAACCTGCTGGAGGAGATCCAGGAGAGCGACAAGATGGCGTACGTCTTCGTCGCACACGACCTGTCCGTCGTGCGTCACATCTCCGACCGCGTCATCGTCATGTACCTGGGCAAGGTGATGGAGGACGCGGATCGCGACACGCTCTACGAGCGGCCGCAGCACCCGTACACGCACGCGTTGCTCTCGGCTGTGCCGATTCCGGACCCGACGCTCAAGGGCAAGCGTGAGCGCATCCTGCTCAAGGGCGACCTGCCCAGCCCGCAGAACCCGCCGTCGGGTTGCGTGTTCCGCACGCGTTGCCCCAAGGCTCAGGACCTGTGCGCCCAGGTCGAGCCCGAGGCCACCGAGGTGGCGCCGGGCCACCGCGTCGCCTGCCACTTCCCGGAGGTTCGCACCGACGTCGTGTGACGTGGGGTCGATCGGTCAGTGCCGCGCGGCCACATCGGTGGCCGACTCAGCTCACTAGGTTTGCGCACTGTGCGCGTCCAGCCCTCCCGCTCCCGCGCGGGAGGGCTGTGACGTGTGCGGTCATAATGGGCGCGGAAGAAGGGGTGTGACGAGATGAGCGTTTCCGTGGGTGAGATCGCCGGTTTCATTGCGGCGGTGGCGTTCGCCGTACTCGTGTGGCGCCTCGGCGGCGTCATCAACAAGGCCGGCGCCGTTCTCGACGAGGCCAGCGCCGCTGTGCGGAAGGTGAGCGACGAGACCCTGCCGCTCATCACCGAGATGACGAACACCGTTTCCGCGACGAACGGCCAGATCGAACGACTCGACGCCATCACCGCCAACCTTGCGACCATGTCCAACAACCTCAACGCGCTGACCTCGCTCACCGTGGCAACCGTCGGTCGGCCGATGCTCAAGGTCGCTTCGGTGGGCTACGGCATCAAGCAGGCGATGAGCGGGAAGACCTCAGGGAGCGTGACGAGGCAGCGTTGACCCGCTGCGCCTCGCGACCCGCGCCGGTGGGGGCACTCGAACTCCCGTCGCGCATGGGATGATGGCGGACGCACACCCGTACGACACCTACCAGTGAGGGCGATTGATGGAAACCGCCGAGATCCGGCGCCGTTGGCTGCAGTTCTTCGAGAGCAAGGGCCACACGGTCGTGCCGAGCGCCCCGCTCATCCACGACGATCCGAACCTGTTGTTCGTCAACGCGGGCATGGTGCCCTTCAAGCCGTACTTCCTCGGCCAGCAGACGCCCACGTTCACGCGTGCCACGAGCGTCCAGAAGTGTGTTCGCACCGGTGACATCGAAGAGGTCGGCAAGACGAGCCGTCACGGCACGTTCTTCCAGATGAACGGCAACTTCAGTTTCGGCGACTACTTCAAGGAAGACGCCGTCAAGTTCGCCTGGGAACTGCTGACGACCGACCAGGGCGCCGGCGGCTACGGACTTGATGCCGACCGCCTGTGGCCGACGGTGTACGAGACCGACGACGAGGCCTTCGAGATCTGGAAGAACGTCGTGGGCGTCGACGAGAAGCGCATCACGCGTCGTGACGCCAACGACAACTACTGGAGCATGGGCGTGCCCGGGCCCGGTGGCCCCTGCTCGGAGATCTTCTTCGACCGCGGCGCCGAGTACGGCACCGAGGGCGGCCCGGCGGTCGACGAGGACCGCTACATGGAGATCTGGAACCTCGTCTTCATGCAGTACGAACTGTCGCAAGTGCGCAGCAAGGCTGACTTCGACGTCGCCGGGGAACTGCCGAAGCGCAACATCGACACGGGCATGGGTCTGGAGCGCATGGCGTCGCTGCTGCAGGGCGTCGACAACCTCTACGAGATCGACGAGGTCTACCCCGTCCTCGACATGGCGGCCGAGATGACCGGCAAGCGCTACGGCGCGCACTCGGGCCAGTCGTCGGCCAGCAGCCACCCCGACGACGTGCACCTGCGGGTGGTCGCCGACCACGTGCGCAGTTCGCTCATGCTCATCGGTGACGGCGTCACGCCCGGCAACGAAGGGCGCGGCTACGTGCTGCGCCGCATGCTGCGCCGCGCCGTGCGCGCGATGCGCCTGCTCGGCTACGCCGACCCGGCCCTGCCGCACCTGTTCCCGATCTCGATGGAGCGCATGTCGCAGTCGTACCCGGAACTGAAGACGGACTTCGCGCGCATCTCACAGATCGCCTACGCCGAGGAAGAGGCGTTCCGCCGCACGCTCGTACAGGGCACGACGATCCTCGACACCGCGGTGAACAAGGCCAAGCAGGCGACGTCGAGCGAAGGCTCCGGTGCTGCGCCGGTGCTGTCGGGGGAGAAGGCCTTCAGCCTCCACGACACGTACGGCTTCCCGATCGACCTCACGCTCGAGATGGCGGCCGAACAGGGCGTCAGCGTCGACGAGCAGGGCTTCCGTCGCCTCATGACCGAGCAGCGCGAGCGTGCCAAGGCCGATGCCAAGGCGAAGAAGACCGGTCACGGTGACGTCGCCGTGTGGACGCAGCTGCGCGAGCAGGGCGCCACGGAGTTCCTCGCCTACCACGGCCTCGAGGCCGAGGCGACCGTGCGCGGTCTCGTCTCCGGCGGTACGGCTGTCGAGGAGCTCGAGCCGGGCCAGAATGGTCAGATCGTGCTCGACCGCACGTCGTTCTACGCCGAGTCCGGTGGTCAGATCGCCGACGAGGGCATCATCGTCACACCCGGTGGCCGACTCAAGGTCATCGACGTGCAGCGCCCGGTCAAGGGCCTTATCGCGCACACCGTCGAGGTGCTCGACGGCCCTGTGCGCGTCGGCGAGGGTGTGCAGACGAAGGTCGACCCCGAGTGGCGAATCTCCGCGTGCCAGGCGCACTCGGGCACGCACGTCGTGCACGCTGCCCTGCGCGAGGTGCTCGGCCCGTCCGCGCTCCAGAGCGGCTCGTACAACAAGCCCGGCTACCTGCGTCTGGACTTCGCGTGGAACTCGGCGCTCTCGCCCGAGACCCGCAGCGAGATCGAAGAGGTGGCGAACCTCGCGGTGCGCCGCGACCTGCCGGTTTCCGCGCAGTACATGACGCTGCCCGAGGCCAAGAAGTGGGGCGCGCTGGCCCTCTTCGGCGAGACCTACGACGAGCAGGTGCGCGTCGTCGAGATCGGCGGCCCCTGGTCGCGTGAACTCTGCGGTGGTACGCACGTCGCCCACAGCTCGCAGGTGGGTGCACTGTCCCTCACGGGCGAGTCGTCGGTCGGTTCCGGAGTGCGGCGCCTCGAGGCCTTCGTCGGCATCGACGCCCTGCGTTACCTCGCCAAGGAGCGCGCCCTCGTCGCCGACCTCACGTCGATGACGAAGGCGCAGCCAGGTGAGCTCAAGGAGAAGATCTCCGAGATGCTCACCCGCATCAAGGACGCCGAGCGCGAGATCAGCCGCCTCAAGCAACAGCAGATGGCCGCCGCGGCCGGTTCGCTCGTCGAGAACGCGAAGGACGTCTTCGGCGTCCGTTTCGTCTCCCACCACGACGACTCGCTCGACGGTGACTCGGCTCGTACCCTCGCCATGGACCTGCGCTCGAAGCTCGGTGACTCCTCGCCGGCCGTCGTCGCTGTCGGTGGTGTGAGCAAGGGCCGTCCGGTCGTCGTCGTGGCGACGAACGCCCCTGCACGCGAGTGGCGCGTCAAGGCCGGTGACCTCGTCAAGGTCGCGGCCGGTGTCCTCGGCGGCGGTGGCGGCGGCAAGCCGGATCTCGCCCAGGGCGGTGGCCAGGATGCCTCCAAGCTCGGCGAGGCGCTCGCCGAGGTCGAGCACACCGTCGGCCGCACGGTCACGAACTGATACGGGCGGGGTGGCCATGAGAACCGGAGTGCGACTGGGCGTCGACGTCGGCACGGTACGTGTCGGCCTGGCGGCCAGTGACCCCTCCGGCATCATGGCCACCCCGATCCGCACGCTCGCTCGAGCGGAGTCGACGAACAAGGACGTCGTCGCCGTCGCGGAAGCGGCCGACGAGGCTCAGGCGCTCGAGGTCGTCGTCGGGCTGCCCCTCAACATGAAGGGCGAGGACACTGCGTCCACGGCGGCGGCCCGGGCGTGGGCCAACACGCTGAAGGGCCTTCGGCCGCAGCTTCGCGTGGTTCTCGTCGACGAACGTCTAACATCGGTGACCGCACACCGTGCCCTGCACGAGAGCGGGGTGGCGGGACGTAAGCACCGCACGCACGTCGACCAACAGGCGGCGGTGCTCATCCTGCAAGCTGCGCTCGACACCGAGCGCGGAACCGGCCGGCCCCCCGGGGCCGAGGTCGGTGGGCGCAAACCCCGCGCCCGGCGCACGACGAAAGAAGGTGGCTCGCACCATGGGTAGTTCGCCCCGAGATCGACTCTTCGGCCGCGCCGAGGACGAGGTCGACCCGAGCCAGGCCGTGCGTCGTGAGGGAGAGCGCGGAGCGCAGACTCGCGCCGCGTTGCCCAAGGCCCGCAAGAATCCGGCCATGACGCGTCGTGAGCGACGCGACCGCGACGAGGCACTGCGCGAAGCGGAGCGTCGTCGTGAGGCGGGGGAGACGTCGGTCGACTACAACCCGAACCGTCGCCGCGGCATGGTTCCCCTCGTTCTCGCCCTCCTTCTCGTCCTGGTCGGCGGAACGTTCGCCTGGCGGACTCTCGGCCTCGGCCTGCCCTCGTTCCAGAGCCAGGGTGGCGACTACGACGGCGCCGGTGAGGACGAGACCGTCGAGGTGAAGATCAACAAGGGCGACGCCGGCAGCACGATCGGTTCCTCCCTGGTCGAGGCCGGCGTCACGAAGTCGACGTCCGCGTTCGTCGAGGCCATGGCTGCCAACCCGAAGGTCAACCTCACCCCGGGTACCTACAAGCTGCGCAAGAAGCAGAGCGCCGAGTCCGCCTTGACGGCCCTGCAGGACCCGAAGAACCGCGTCGGCGGCGGCATCGTCATTCAGGAAGGTCTGTGGCAGAGCGAGATCTTCGCCAAGCTCTCCAAGGGCAGCGGTCGTCCGGTGAGTGAGTACGAGAAGGTCACCGCCAACCAGCTCGGCCTGCCCAAGTCGATGAACGGCAAGCTCGAGGGCTGGCTGTTCCCCTCGACCTACGACTTCGACAAGTCGATGACGGCCAAGGAGCAACTGCAGGCCATGGTGAAGAACACCAAGGACCAGCTCAACTCGCTCGACGTTCGCGCCGACCAGCTCCAGGAAGTGCTGACCAAGGCCAGCATCGTGCAGGCCGAGTCGCCGGCCGGCGCTGACGACGGCAAGGTCGCCCGCGTCATCGAGAACCGCCTCGACGAGGACATGCCCCTGCAGATGGACTCGAGCGTGCACTACATCATTCACAAGCGCGGCACGGTGACGACGAGTAACGAAGACCGTCAGAGCGACAGCCCGTACAACACGTACAAGCACAAGGGTCTGCCGCCGACGCCGTACAACAGCCCCGGTGCCGCGGCGATCAAGGCGGCAGCCAACCCGACGCCCGGCCCGTGGAAGTACTTCGTCACGGTCAACCAGGAGACGGGCGAGACGCTCTTCTCGGAGACCTACGACCAGCAGCTCGAGAACGAGAAGAAGTTCCGCGAGTGGTGCCAGAAGAACCCTGGTAAGTGCTGATGCCTCGGGCGCTCGTCATCGGTTCGCCGATCGGTCACTCGCGCTCGCCTGTCATCCACGAGGCGGGCTACCGGGTGGCCGGCCTCACCGACTGGTCGTACGACCGCGCCGAGGTGACGGCTGACGAGGTGCCCGAGTTCCTCGCCGGACTCGACGCCGATGTCCACGGCCTCTCGGTGACGATGCCGTGCAAGGAGGCCGCCCTGGCGGCCGCCGCGACGGCCACGCCGCTCGCCAGGGGCGTCGGCGCGGCGAACACGCTCGTGCGTACGGACGACGGCTGGCATGCCGACAACACGGACGTCGCCGGAGTCGTCGGTGCCCTGCGCGGTGCGGGGTGCGAGGGCACCCAGCACGCGGTCGTTCTCGGCTCGGGCGCCACGGCTCGCGCCGTCATCGCGGCTCTGGCCGAGCTCGGTGTCAGCGACGTGACGTTCGTCGTGCGGACCACGGCACGTCCCGAAACCCTGGCCCTCGCCGACAAGCTCGGGATCGACGCACAGGTCGTCCGCCAGGACGCGGACGAGGTGCCGGCCCTCGTCGGTCGCTGTCTGCTCGTCGTCTCCACGCTTCCGCAGGGCGGGGCCGACGTCGTCGCCGACCGCCTCGTCGACGCGCCTTCGCTGCGCATCGGGCCGGCGGCCGGGCCCTACGTGCTCGATGTCGTGTACGCCGACTGGCCGACGCGCCTCGCGCAGGTCATGCAGGAGCGCGGTGCCACGGTCGTCAACGGACTCGACATGCTCGTCCATCAGGCCGCCGCACAGTTCGAACTCTTCACGGCAACGCCCGCCCCCATTGCGGACATGATGCAGGCGGCCTCCGACGCCGTGAAATGATGACCGGCATGCTTCGTTGGTTGACCGCAGGTGAGTCGCACGGCCCGTCCCTCATGGGCGTCATCGAGGGCCTTCCGGCCGGTGTCGAGGTCACGAGCCAGAACATCGCCGACGCCCTTGCCCGCCGCCGCCTCGGCTACGGGCGCGGCGCGCGCATGAAGTTCGAGCAGGACGTCGTGACGTTCATCGGCGGCCTGCGCCACGGGGTGTCGCTGGGTTCTCCGCTCGCCCTGCAGATCGGCAACAGCGAATGGCCCAAGTGGGAGACCGTCATGGCTCCCGACCCCGTCGAGGCCGAGGCCTACGCGGCGTCCAACGATGTCAACGCCGAGAAGGAGATCGCCCGCAACCGGCCGCTCACGCGTCCGCGCCCCGGGCACGCGGACCTCGTGGGCATGCAGAAGTACGGCTTCGACGACGCCCGCCCCGTGCTCGAGCGCGCCTCGGCCCGTGAGACGGCGGCCCGCGTCGCCCTCGGCGAGATCGCAGCGCGCTTCCTCGAGCAGGCCTACGGCATTCGCCTCGTCAGCCACACCGTTGCGGTCGGCACGGCGGCCGTCAGCGATGACGCTCCGTTGCCCGGCCCCGATGACGTGGCCCGCCTCGACGCCGACCCGGTGCGCACCCTCGACGAGGACGGTTCCGCGGCGATGGTCGCGGAGATCGACTCGGCGAAGAAGTCGGGCGACACCCTCGGCGGCGTCGTCGAGGTCTGCGCGTACAACCTCCCGCCCGGCCTCGGTTCGCACGTTCACTGGGACCGCCGCCTCGACTCGCGTCTCGCGGGTGCCCTCATGGGCATCCAGGCCATCAAGGGAGTCGAGGTCGGTGACGGCTTCACCACCGCGCGCCGTCGTGGTTCCGAGGCCCACGACGAGATGGAGCGCACCGACGGCGTCATCCGCCGTCGCACGAACCGTGCCGGTGGCACCGAGGGTGGCATGTCCACCGGTGACGTGCTGCGGGTTCGTGCCGCGATGAAGCCCATCTCGACGGTGCCGCGCGCCCTGGCCACGGTCGATCTCGCCACCGGTGAGGCCGCAACGGCCATCCACCAGCGCTCCGACGTGTGCGCGGTGCCGGCTGCCGGCGTTGTGGCCGAGGCCATGGTCGCCCTCGTCCTGGCCGAGGCCTGCGTCGAGAAGTTCGGTGGCGACAGCGTCGCCGAGACGCGCCGCAACTACGAGAGCTACCTGGCGAACATCCCTGAGCTCCTCACGACGTGGGAGTGACGGACGTGACGCCGCCGCGCCGTCGACCGCGGGCTGTGCTCGTCGGGCCGATGGCGTCCGGCAAGACGTCCGTCGGTCGCAGTCTCGCCGCCCGGTGGGGCGTGGAACTGCGCGACAGCGATCACGTCATCGTCGAGCGCGCGGGACGACCCATCTCGGATATCTTCGCGTCCGACGGTGAGCAGGCCTTCCGTGACCTCGAGCGTGAGGTGATCCTCGGCGAACTCGAGTCGTTCGACGGAGTTCTGGCCCTCGGCGGCGGGGCGGTGCTCGACCCCTTGACACGAGAGGCGCTGGCCGATCACGTCGTCGTCTCCCTGACGGTGGACGAGCGAAACGCCGGATTCCGCATCCGCGGGGACACGTCGCGTCCCGTGTTGGCGGGCGGTGGTCTGGAGACCTGGCGCCGCATCTACGCCGAGCGCCGCCACCTGTATGCCGAAGTCGGCACCGTCGAGGTCGACACCTCACGTGGCACGACCGGCGCGTCCGCCACCCGCATCATCGAAGCCCTCATCGAGGCAGGGTACGAACGGGCCACATCGACCGGCGGAAAGCGGCCGCTGCCGTCGTCGGTGCCCGTTCGCGCCGCGCCGAGCGACGCCTCCGACCGCACCACGTCAGGGAGCCCCACATGAGCGTCATCTCCGTTGCCGGTCGTTACGACGTGACGATCGGACGCGGCGTCCTCGAGCGCGCCGCGGCTGCGGTGCCGGACACCGCCGCCCGCGTGCTCGTCATCGAACAGGCCGCCGTGGCCGCGGTGGCCGAGCGCGTCGCCGCTGATCTCACCGCGCGCGGGATCGAGGTGCTGCGTGAGGCCGTGCCCGACGGCGAGGCCGCAAAGACCGTCGAGGTCAGCGCGCACCTGTGGGGCGTCATGGCTCGGGCCGGATTCACGCGGACCGACGTGGTCGTCGGTGTCGGCGGGGGAGCGGTGACCGACCTCGCGGGCTGGGTGGCTGCGTCCTGGCTAAGGGGTGTCGGCGTCGTTCAGGTGCCGACGACGGTGCTCGCCATGGTCGACGCCGCGGTCGGCGGCAAGACCGGCATCAACATCGCGGAGGGCAAGAATCTCGTGGGCGCTTTCCACGAGCCGCTCGCCGTCGTCGCTGACCTCGAGACCGTCGAGACACTGCCGGCACGCGACGTCGCAGCCGGCCTCGCGGAGGTCGTCAAGTGCGGGTTCATCCGCGACGAGCGCATCCTCGACATCGTCGAGGCCTCTCCCGAAACGGCACTCGACGTGCGTGGCGCGGCGCTGACCGAGCTCGTCGAGCGAGCAGTGCAGGTCAAGGCCGATGTCGTCGCAGCCGACCTCAAGGAGTCGAGCCTGCGCGAGATCCTCAACTACGGCCACACGTTCGCCCACGCCATCGAGCAGCGCGAGAACTACACCTGGCGTCACGGCGACGCCGTCGCGGTGGGGTGCCTGTTCGCGGCCGAACTGGCTCGCGCTGCGGGCGTTCTCGATGACGCTTCGGTGGCGCGCCAGCGCGCCGTTGTCACAGCACTGGGACTGCCGACCACGTACAGCGGGGGCGACTTCGACGAGATGCTCACCGTAATGGGGCGCGACAAGAAGACCCGAGGAAACCTGCTGCGCTTCGTCGTGCTGCACGCCATCGGCGACACGCATCGCCTCGAAGGGCCCAGCCGCGACGAGCTGCGCGCGGCCTTCGACGCCGTCACCGCCTGAGCCCGCCGCGAGCCGACGCCGTGACGAGCGCTTGCACCTGGTCGAACGTCAGTGAGGGCTACCGCAGATCCTTTGCGACGCTCTGCGTCGGGCCCGTGCCCACACTGCTCGACCACGTCGCCCCGGCCATGGAGCGGCGTTCGGCGGTTCTGCTCGATGTCGGCTCCGGCACGGGAACGGTGGCTCGAGCCGCCGCTGGGCGCAGTTGGCTGGTTATCGCTCTCGATCCCGAAGCGGACATGGCGTCGATGACAGGCGACGCCATGGACGCTCCGGCCGAGGCGGCCCGGGTGGTGCGCGCGGCGTTGCCGAACCTGCCGTTAACCTCCACCGGTGTCGACGCCGTCGTGGCGAACTTCGTCGTCAACCACGTCGCCGATCCACGCGCGGCGTTGGCAGAGGCGGCCCGGGTGGTACGGCCCGGCGGACGGCTGGCTGTGACGATCTGGACGCGCGCCGGCGCCGGATGGGCCGACCTCGTCGGCGCTGCCTTCGAGGCCGCCGACGCGACATCGCCGCCGTCTGCCCAGCTGCCCGAGCATCTCGACTTCGAGCGGAGCCCGGAAGGTCTGGCGGACATCACGCGAGCTGCCGGTCTGTCCGTTGTGGTGAAGGACCGGACGACGTGGCGGTGGCGCGTGAGCCCCGACGATCGGTGGGCCGGGATCTCTTCGGGCGTGGCGGCCGCTGGCGCACGCTACCTCGCTCAGACGCCGGACGTGCGGCGTGCGGTGCAGGAGCACTTCGTCCGTCTCGCGGCGACTGAGGCACACGACGGGCTGCTGAACTTCGCCAGTGAGGCCGCACTCGTCGTTGCGACGAAGCCGTCCGCACCCCTGACGAGCACCTGACCGCGACGACGAAGGCCGGAGGCCCACCGAGCGGTGAGGGCCCCGGCCCTTGTCGGCGTTCGTGGGAGAGCCGTTAGCGCGTGGGCTGCTCGGTGGCAGCAGTCTCCCGGTTGTCCTCGTTCTCACCGCCGAGGTGCACGAAATCGCCCTCGACCATGATGCGCTCGATCTCGGCTGCGAGGTCGAGCCCGAGGCGTCCGTAACCCTCCGGGTAGCCGAAGACCTCGTCGAGCGCTACGCCGCGGCGCACACCGTCCATGAGTTCGAGGTCCTCCGGGCCGATGAGGGCCGGATGTGCCACACCGATCGCGTCGCTGATCTTGAGCAGGTCCTTGCGCAGGGCCAGGACGTAGTTCGCCATGCGGTGCTTCTTCTGCTGCGGGTCGAGGCCGTGAGCGAGCCACTTGTTCTGCGTGGCCACACCGGTGGGGCATGTGTCCTCGTGGCACTTCTGCGTCTGCAGACACCCGATGGCCAGCATCGCCTCACGCGCCACGTTGATCATGTCGGCGCCCATGGCGAAGGCCTGCGTCGCCGTCAACGGGAGGCCGAGCTTGCCGGAGGCGATGAACACGACGTCGTCGCTCAACCCGGCCTCGTAGAAGGTCTTGTAGACGCGCGAGAACCCGACGGCCCAGGGGAGAGCGACGGAGTCGGAGAAGACGATGGGCGCGGCACCCGTGCCGCCCTCACCGCCGTCGATCGTGATGAAGTCGACTCCCCGGCGGGGACCGTCGGTGCTCGACATGAGGTCCGCGAGACGGTGCCAGAAGGCCATCTCGCCGACAGCGGACTTGATGCCGACCGGCAGACCCGTCCTCGTCGCGATGCGCTCGACGAAGTCGAGCATCGAGTCCTCGTCGTGGAACGCGGTGTGACGGCTGGGGGAGACGACCGTCTTGCCCTCGACGACACCTCGGATCTCCGCGATCTCCTTCGTCACCTTCGTGCCGGGCAGGACGCCACCGAGGCCGGGCTTGGCGCCTTGGGAGAGCTTGATCTCGATCGCCTTGACCGGCGCCGACTCGACGACGGCCACGAGACGCTCGAGGTCGAACTCGCCGTTCTCGTCACGGCACCCGAAGTAGCCGGTGCCGATTTGGAGAATGAGCTCGCCGCCCTGACGGTGATAGGTGGACAGGCCGCCCTCGCCCGTGTTGTGCATCGCGCCCGCAAGGTGCACGCCGGCGTTGATCGCCATGATGGCGTTGCCAGACAGCGAGCCAAAACTCATCGCCGAGACGTTGACGACGGAACGGGGGCGGAACGCCTTGGCGCGCCGGCGGGCGCCGCCCAGGACCTTCGCGCAAGGGATGGCGTGATCCTCCGTCTCGGCCGCCATCGACCGCGCGAAGGTGCGGTGCTTGATGATCGGGTAACCCTGCAGCGTCTCCATGTCATTGTCGGTGCCGAAGCCGGCGTAGTTGTTGACGCCCTTTGCGGAGCGGTAGATCCAGGCGCGCTGATCGCGGCTGAACGGACGCTCCTCGTCGTTGCTCGCGACGATGTACTGGCGCAACTCCGGGCCGATCAACTCCAGGCCGTAGCGGGCGTGACCCAGGACGGGGAAGTTGCGCAGGAGCGAATGGTCCTTCTGCGTGAGGTCACGCGCGGCCACACCGGCCGTTGCGACGAAAGGCAGGGAGGCGGCGATTCGAGACCACTTCATGGCCCCCATCTGAGCACACCGACGCGTGAAACGCATCACCCCGGCCGTGCCTGATCCGGGGTTGCGCGCGTACGCGATTCGGGCCGGTGCGCCGCGCCCCCTAGAATGACGGGGATGCCCGTGCGTCTCGTGCGGGTGACAACGACAGATTCAGCAACGACAAGCGCTGTTCGCCGCCTCCTGGGTGGCATCACAGCGACGACGTGACGTGGCAGACCGGGCCAGGCCCGTGCCGCGCGAGCAACGAAGGCGGAAATCCGTGGCGAGCACGAACGACCTCAAGAACGGCATGGTTCTCAAGATCGACAACGGGCTGTGGTCCGTCGTCGAGTTCCAGCACGTGAAGCCGGGCAAGGGCCCCGCCTTCGTCCGCACGAAGCTCAAGAACGTCCTCTCGGGCAAGATCGTCGACAAGACCTTCAACGCAGGCGTCAAGGTCGAGACCGCCAACGTCGACCGCTCCGACATGCAGTACCTGTACCAGGACGGCGGCGACTACGTCTTCATGGACACGAAGACGTACGACCAGATCAACATCCCCGCGGAGACCGTCGGTGACGCGGCGAACTTCCTCCTCGAGAACCAGGAAGCGATCGTCGCGACGAACGAGGGCACCGTCCTCTACGTCGAGCTGCCGGCCTCCGTCGTCCTCGAGATCACGCACACCGAGCCGGGCCTGCAGGGCGACCGCTCCACCGGTGGCACGAAGCCTGCAACGCTGGAGACCGGCGCCGAGATCCAGGTCCCGCTGTTCCTCGAGCAGGGCACCAAGGTCAAGGTCGACACGCGTGACGGTTCCTACCTGGGCCGCGTCAACTGATTCATGGGCGCTCGCACCAAGGCGCGCAAGCGCGCCCTCGACCTGCTCTTCGAAGCCGAACAGCGCGGCGTCAACGCCCGTGACCTGCTCGACGAGCGCGTCCTCGCCCCCGTGACCCCGGCGCCGCTGCCGGAGTACACCGCCGTGCTCGTGCGTGGTGTCGTCGACAACTGGCGATCCATCAACGAGGCGCTCGAGACCTACGCCAAGGGCTGGTCGCTCGAGCGCATGCCGGCCGTCGACCGCGCCCTGCTGCGCGTCTCGGCGTACGAGGTGCTCTACGTCGAGGACGTTCCGGACGGCGTCGCCGTCTCCGAGGCGAAGAACCTCGCCACCGAGCTGTCGACCGACAACTCGCCGCAGTTCATCGGCGGCCTGTTGACGAAGCTCTCCGAGGTCAAGTCCTCGCTCGTCGACTGAAACTCGCCGACTGCAGTTCCGCCGAAGCGCCCGCACCCCATGGAGGGGTTGCGGGCGCTTCGACGTCCGATCAGCTCGCGACCTGCTGGAGGAGGCGAGCGCCGCTGCGTTCGAGCCTGCGGGCTGGGGTGTCGCTCGGGTCGGTCACGGGCGTCATGCTGCCAGAGGAAGGGCATGTAAACTCGGGCGCGGAATCATCCTTTAACGATCCGTCCCGCGAGGCGGCGAAGGAGGCCTGCGCATGACGCGCGACGACATGGGCGTACCCGGGAACGGGCACCCCGCCGACACCGAATCGGGCCGCGAGGCGGCCGGTTCACCGCCCGATGTGGGGAGGGTGGTGCTGTCGGCTCCCGAGATCGCGCGAGCTCTGCGCCGCATCTCCCACGAGATCCTCGAACGCAACAAGGGCGCCGACGATCTCGTCCTCCTCGGCATCCCGACGCGCGGAGCGCACCTCGCCCGCCGCCTCGGTGACGCCCTCAAGGCCGTCGAAGGCGTCGACATCCCCGTCGGGACGCTCGACGTCACGATGTACCGCGACGATCTGCGCAAGAACCCGGCTCGCGTAGCCCACCACAGCGACATCCCCGCCAGTGGCATCGACGAGCGCACCGTCGTCCTCGTCGACGACGTGCTCTTCTCCGGACGCACGGTCCGCGCCGCTCTCGACGCCCTCGGCGATCTGGGCCGTCCGAAGGCCGTGCGCCTCGCCGTCCTCGTCGACCGCGGGCACCGCGAACTTCCGATCCGTGCCGACCACGTGGGCAAGAACCTGCCGACCGCCACGAGCGAGCACGTGCGGGTTTCCATCACCGAGATCGACGGCGCCGACGAGGTTCGCATCTCGGGTTCCGCCGCAAGGAGTGACGCATGAAGCACCTTCTCTCGGCGGCCGACCTGAGCCGTGACATGGCCGGGCAGATCCTCGAGACCGCAGGTGCGATGCACGACGTGCAGAACCGCGAGGTCAAGAAGCTGCCCGCCCTGCGCGGACGCACCGTCGTCAATCTCTTCTTCGAGGACTCGACCCGCACCCGCAGTTCCTTCGAGATCGCGGGCAAGTGGCTCTCGGCCGACGTCATCAACGTCAGCGCCAAGGGCTCGAGCGTGAGCAAGGGCGAGTCGCTGCGCGACACCGTGCTCACGGTCGCCGCCATGGGCGTCGACGGTCTCGTCATCCGCCATATGCGCTCCGGCGCTCCGCTGCAGGTGAGCCAGTGGGTCGACTGCATGGTGGTCAACGCCGGTGACGGTACCCACGAGCACCCGACACAAGCTTTGCTCGACGCCTACACGATGCAGGCGCAGCTCGGCACGCTCGAGGGCAAGCACGTCGTCATCGTCGGCGATCTGACGCACAGCCGTGTTGTGCGTTCGAACCTCATCCTGCTCAAGACGCTCGGCGCGCACGTCACGCTCGTCGCGCCGCCGACGCTCATGCCCAGCGGTATCGCTTCGTGGGCTGGGGCCGACGGATTCGAGACGAGCTACGACCTCGACGCCGTGCTCCCGCACGCCGACGCCGTCATGATGCTGCGCGTGCAGCGTGAGCGGATGTCGGGCGGCTACTTCCCGACGCCCCGCGAGTACACGGTCGGCTACGGACTCACGCGCGACCGCCTCGGCCTCCTGCCGGCGCACGCCGTCATCTGCCATCCGGGGCCCATGAACCGTGGCCTCGAGATCAGCCCCGACGCCGCCGACGAAGCGCGTTCCAAGGTGCTCGACCAGGTCAGCGCCGGTGTCGCCGTGCGCATGAGCGTTCTCTACCACCTGCTCGCCTCGAACGAAGGAGCCGGCGCCTGATGGCCAGCACGACCGACTACCTCATCACCGGCGCCGACGTCGTCGGCAGCGGGGCCGCCGACATCCTCGTGCGCGACGGGCGTATCGCCGAGATCGGTACGGGGCTCGATGTTCCGTCCGGCATTGAGCGCGTCGACGCCGACGGCCTCGTCGCTCTTCCCGGCCTCGTCGACCTGCACACGCACCTGCGGGAGCCGGGCCGTGAGGACGCCGAGACGATCCGCACCGGATCGGCCGCCGCCGCAGCCGGTGGCTTCACGGCCGTCTTCGCGATGGCCAACACGAACCCCGTCACCGACACCGCGGAGGCCGCCGAGCGGATCGCCGAACTGGGGGAGCGCGTCGGTCTCGTCGACGTCCACCCCGTCGGTGCCGTGACGAAGAGCCTCGCCGGTGAGGAGCTCGCCGAGCTCGGTCTCATGGCGCGCAGCCGCGCCCAGGTGCGCGTGTTCTCCGACGACGGCAAGTGCGTCCACGACGCCCGCCTCATGCGCCGCGCTCTCGAGTACGTCAAGGCGTTCGACGGCGTCGTCAGCCAGCACGCCCAGGATCCGTTGCTCGCCGACGGCTCCGCGTGCTGCCACGAGGGCGAGGTCTCCGGGCGCCTCGGGTTGCCCGGCTGGCCGGGTGTCGCCGAGGAGGTCATCGTCGCGCGCGACGTGATGCTGGCCCGTCACACGGGCAGCCGCGTGCACATCGCGCACGCCTCCACCGCGGGCACCGTCGAGGTGCTGCGCTGGGCCAAGTCGCTCGGCATCGACGTCACCGCGGAGGTCACGCCGCACCACCTCATGCTCGAGACCGACCTGCTCGCCGGGTACGACCCGGTGTTCAAGGTCAACCCGCCGCTGCGTCCCGCGGAGGACATCGAGGCCGTGCGCGAGGCGCTCGCCGACGGCACGATCGACGCCGTCGCCACCGACCACGCCCCGCACGCCCGCCACGACAAGGAGCATGCCTTCGCCGACGCCGCGTTCGGCATGCTCGGGCTCGAGCAGGCGCTCGCGGTGCTCCACACGACGATGGTCGAACCGGGCCGCATGACGTGGGCGCAGGTTGCCGAGGCCACCTCAGCGCGGCCGGCGCGCATCGCCCGCCTGACGTCGCAGGGCGGCGGCCTCGTGGCCGGTGCCCCCGCGAACATCACCCTCTTCGATCCCGCGGTGACGAACGTCGTCGACCGCGAGGAATCGAAGTCGCTTTCCCGCAACAACCCCTGGCACGGACACACGCTCAAGGGCGCCGTCGCCGCGACGTTCCTGCGCGGACGCCGCACCTTCGCCAACGGAGAGGTTCACCAGTGAACACGAACGATCAGACCGGCGTTCTCGCCCGGCGTTCCGACGCCGTGCTCGTCCTCGAGGACGGGCGCGTCTTCCGCGGTCGCAGCTACGGCGCCGAGGGTACGACGTTCGGTGAGGCCGTCTTCTCAACCGGGATGTCCGGCTACCAGGAGACGCTGACCGACCCGAGCTATCACAAGCAGGTCGTCGTCATGACGGCGCCGCACGTCGGCAACACCGGCATGAACGACGAGGACGAGGAGTCGCGCCGCATCTGGGTGGCCGGTTACGTCGTGCGCGACCCCGCCATCCGCCCGTCGAACTGGCGCAGCGTGCGCACGCTCGAGGACGACCTCGTCGAGCAGGGCATCGTCGGGATCTGCGAGATCGACACGCGCGCCCTCACGCGTCACCTGCGCGAGCGCGGCGCCATGCGTGTTGGCGTCTTCTCCGGCGCGGACGCGGACAAGCTGGACTCCGAACTCCTCGCGGCCGTGAAGAACGCGCCGACGATGGAGGGCAGCGAGCTCGCCTCCGAGGTCGCGACGAAGGAGACCTACGTCGTCCCGGCCCAGGGCGAGAAGAAGTTCACCGTGGCCGCGGTCGACCTCGGCATCAAGTCGAACACCCCGCGCATGATGAGCGAGCGCGGCATCGAGGTGCACGTCATGCCGGCCACGGCGACGCTCGAGGAGGTGCAGGCGATCAACCCCGACGGTGTCTTCTTCTCGAACGGCCCGGGCGACCCGGCCACCGCGCCTCAGGTCGGCCTCCTGCGTGACGTACTCGGCGCCGGCATTCCGTACTTCGGCATCTGCTTCGGCAACCAGCTGCTCGGACGCGCCCTCGGCTTCGGCACGTACAAGCTGAAGTACGGCCACCGCGGCATCAACGTGCCCGTGCTCGACAAGGAGAGCGGCACCGTCGAGATCACCGCCCAGAACCACGGCTTCGCCGTCGACGCACCCATCGAGGGGCACACCAACGCCCCTGCGGACGCCGAGCACGGCACGAACTTCGGGCGCGTCGAGGTCTCGCACGTGTGCCTCAACGACGACGTCGTCGAGGGGCTTCGCTGCCTCGACATCCCCGCCTTCTCGGTGCAGTACCACCCGGAGGCCGCAGCCGGGCCGCACGACGCGGCCTACCTGTTCGACCGCTTCGTCGCCATGATGAGCGACCAAAACGACGCGAAGGTGAGCGCCTGATGCCCAAGAACACCGACATCAAGAGCGTCCTCGTCATCGGCTCCGGCCCGATCGTCATCGGCCAGGCCGCGGAGTTCGACTACTCGGGTACGCAGGCCTGCCGCGTGCTGCGAGAGGAGGGCCTTCGCGTCATCCTCGTCAACTCCAACCCGGCGACGATCATGACCGACCCGGAGACCGCAGACGTCACCTACGTCGAGCCGATCACGCCCGAGATCGTCGCCTCCATCATCGAGAAGGAGCGCCCGGACGCCGTCCTCGCCACCCTCGGTGGTCAGACGGCGCTCAACACGGCCATCGCGCTGCACAAGGACGGCGTGCTCGAGAAGTACGGCTGCCCGCTCATCGGCGCCAACGTCGAAGCCATCGAGCTCGGCGAGGACCGCGAGAAGTTCAAGGGCGTTGTCGAGCGCTGTGGCGCCGAGTCGGCCCGTTCCTACATCTGCCACTCCATGGACGACGTGCTCGCCGGCGCCGAGGAGCTCGGCTACCCGGTCGTCGTGCGTCCCTCGTTCACCATGGGTGGCCTCGGCTCCGGCTTCGCTTACGACGAGACCGACCTGCGCCGCATGGCCGGCGCGGGCCTGCAGGCCAGCCCGACCACCGAGGTGCTCCTTGAGGAGTCGATCCTCGGGTGGAAGGAGTACGAGCTCGAGGTGATGAGGGACAACGTCGACAATGTCGTTGTTGTCTGTTCCATCGAGAACTTCGACCCCATGGGTGTTCACACCGGTGACTCCATCACCGTGGCCCCGTCGCTGACGCTCACCGACCGCGAGTACCAGCGCATGCGTGACGTCGGCATCGCCGTCATCCGCGAGGTCGGCGTCGACACCGGCGGCTGCAACATCCAGTTCGCCATCAACCCGGCCGACGGCCGCATGATCGTCATCGAGATGAACCCGCGCGTCTCGCGTTCGTCGGCGCTCGCGTCGAAGGCCACCGGCTTCCCGATCGCCAAGATCGCGGCGAAGATGGCCATCGGCTACACCCTCGACGAGGTGCCGAACGACATCACGGCCGAGACGCCGGCGAGCTTCGAGCCGACGCTCGACTACATCGTCGTCAAGGTGCCGCGCTTCGCGTTCGAGAAGTTCCCGGCCGCCGACCCGACCCTCACGACGACGATGAAGTCGGTCGGCGAGGCCATGGCGCTGGGCCGCAACTTCACCGAGGCGCTGCAGAAGGCGCTGCGTTCCATCGAGCGCAAGGAGGCGCAGTTCCACTGGCGCGCCGACGACCTGCCGACGCCCGAGATGGCGCGCGAGCTGCTCGAGCAGGCCAAGCGCCCGACCGACGGCCGCATCCTGCTCGTCCAGCAGGCGCTGCGTGGCGGCCTCAGCGTCGAAGAGGTGCACGAGGCCACGAAGATCGACCCGTGGTTCCTCGACCAGCTGCAGCTCATCAACGAGGTGGCCGAGGAGATCTCGCGCGCACCCCAGCTGACGCCGGAACTGCTGCGCCTGGCGAAGAAGCACGGCTTCTCCGACGCCCAGCTCGCACAGCTGACGGACATGAAGGAGGACGTCGTGCGCGGCGTCCGCCACGCGCTCGGTGTGCGCCCGGTCTACAAGACGGTCGACACCTGTGCAGCCGAGTTCGCTGCGCAGACGCCGTACTACTACTCCTCCTACGACGAGGAGAGCGAGGTGCTGCCGCGCGAGAAGCCCGCCGTCATCATCCTCGGCTCGGGCCCCAACCGCATCGGTCAGGGCATCGAGTTCGACTACTCGTGCGTGCACGCCTCGTTCGCGCTGCGTGACGCCAGCTTCGACACCGTCATGGTCAACTGCAACCCCGAGACGGTCTCCACCGACTACGACACGAGCTCGCGCCTCTACTTCGAGCCGCTGACGCTCGAGGACGTGCTCGAGGTCGTCCACGCCGAGCGTGAGGCCGGTCCGCTCGCGGGCGTCATCGTCCAGCTCGGTGGCCAGACGCCGCTCGGCCTGGCGCGCGCCCTCAAGGCCGAGGGCGTGCCGATCGTCGGCACGTCTCCCGAGGCCATCGACCTGGCCGAGGACCGCGGAGCGTTCGGCCGCGTGCTCGCCGAGGCGAACCTGCCCGCGCCGCGCCACGGCATCGCCTACTCGGCCGACGAGGCCGTCGAGGTGGCCCGTGAGATCGGCTTCCCGGTGCTCGTGCGCCCGAGCTACGTGCTCGGTGGCCGCGGCATGGAGATCGTCTACGACGACGACACGCTGCGTGGGTATGTCACGCGTGCGACGACGGCGTCGCCCGAGCACCCCGTGCTCGTCGACCGCTTCCTCGACGAAGCTATCGAGATCGACGTCGACTGCCTCTACGACGGCAAGGAGATGTACCTCGGCGGCATCATGGAGCACGTCGAGGAGGCCGGCATCCACTCCGGTGACTCGGCCTGCGTCCTGCCGCCGGCAACGCTCGGCACCGAGGAGCTCGACCGCGTTCGCGCCTCGACGCTCGCCCTCGCCGAGGGCATCGGTGTGCGCGGCCTCATGAACGTGCAGTTCGCGCTCGCTCAGGACGTGCTCTACGTTCTCGAGGCCAACCCGCGCGCCAGCCGTACGGTGCCGTTCGTCGCCAAGGCAACGTCCGTGCCGCTCGCCAAGGCCGCCGCCCGCGTCATGCTCGGCTCCTCGATCGCCGACCTGCGCGCCGAGGGCATGCTGCCGCCCACCGGGGACGGTTCGCACCTGCCCCTCGACGCTCCGGTCTCGGTCAAGGAGGCCGTGCTGCCGTTCCAGCGCTTTCGCACCGCCGAGGGAGAGGTCGTCGACTCACTCCTCGGCCCGGAGATGCGCTCCACCGGTGAGGTCATGGGCATCGACGCCGACTTCGCCACCTCGTTCGCCAAGGCGATGCTCGGTTCGGGCCAGGGGCTGCCGCGCTCGGGCAACATCTTCGTTTCGTGCGCCAACCGCGACAAGCGCGCCATGTTGTTCCCCGTCAAGCGCCTCGTCGACCTCGGCTTCACGGTGCTCGCGACGAGCGGAACGTCGGACGTGCTGCGCCGCAACGGCATCGCCTCGACCACGGTGCGCAAGCACTCGCAGGGTCAGGGCGAGGACGGCGAGAAGACAATCGTTCAGCGCATCCTCGACGGCGAGGTCGGCATGATCGTCAACACGCCGTCCGGCCAGGACGCGCGCGCCGACGGTTACGCGATCCGCGCGGCGGGAACGTCGATGAACGCGCCCGTCATCACGACGGTTCAGGAGCTCGCCGCAGCCGTGCAGGCCATCGAGGCCGGCATGCAGGGCGAGTTCTCGGTGAAGTCGCTGCAGGAGCACGCGGCCGACCTCAACCTGTTCGCGGCGCGCTGAGGCCCGCCCTGAACGCACGCACGACACCGGACGCGCAGGCGTCGCCGTCGAACGCCGACGGCGTCGTCTCCGTCACGGGTGAGCTCATCGCGACGCGACGCGTCGGTGCCTTCGTCGCGCACACCTTCGTCGCGCCCGGCATCGCCGAGGCGGCGCGGCCGGGACAGCTCGTTTCGGTGGCGATCGGTGACGAGGCGTCGGCGATCATCACCCGACGCGCGCTGCCGCTGCGGGCCGTCACTCCCACGGGAACGTTCGGCGGCACCGTCGAGGTCGTCATCGACCCCGACGCCGACGAGGCCAGTGCCTGGCTCGCCGGGCGACGCCTCCACGACGAGGTGAGCATCCTCGGCCCGCTCGGGCGTGGCTTCCCGCTGCCGTCGCAGCCGGTGCGTGCGGTCGTCGCGGGCGTCGGTGCCAGCGCGGCGTCGCTCGTGTGGCTCATCACCGAACTGCGTCGAGCGGGGAGCCAGGTGCCGCGCGTCGTCATCGGCGGTCGCGACGACCGTCACCTGCTCGGTGTCATCGAAGCACGCCGTCTCGTGGGTGACGTCGTCACCGTGGTGCCGGAAGCGGGGGGCGTGACGTCGCTCGAATACCTCGTGCAGGTCGCGCTCGATGCCGCGCTCCGAGTAAGTGACGCACCGGTGGTGTACGCCGCCGGCGACGTGTCGGCTCTTGCGGCGATGACGGCGGCCTCCCAGGGTCGAGGGGCAGTGCTGCAGGGTGCGTTCGACGTGCCCATGCCGTGCGGCACCGGCCTGTGCGGTGCGTGCATCGTGCCGGTCGCCGGGGCGTCCGGCGACGTTCGCAGTGTTCGATGCTGCAGCGAGGGCCCGGTGCTGCCCGGTGACCGCGTCGTCTGGCACGACCTGTTAGAGCAGCGATGAGTCCGCAGACGCCGAAGGGCGCTGAGCCGCAGACGAACACGCCTCCCGAGGACATCGACGTGTCGGTCACGCTCGGCAACCACCGCCTCGCCTCGCCGCTTCTCGCGGCGTCCGGCTGTGGCGGGTTCGGGCACGAACTCGTGCGCTGGGGTGGACTCGGCGGGTTCGGGGCCCTCGTCACGCCGACGCTGACGAGTGAAGCTCGCGAGAGTAGCGAACGTCGCGTCATCGTCGAGACACCCTCGGGAGTCGTGCACCCACACGACGTGCCGAACATCGGTGCCAACGCCTTGAGCGCCACGCGGCTGCCGTGGGAGATCTGCGGCGAGACGCCGGTCGTCGCGTCGATCGCGGGGGACACGAGCGGCGACTTCGCCGAGGCTGCTGCGGCCGTGCGTCGTCGCACCGCAGCGCGCGGTCTGCTCGGTGTCGAGATGAACCTGTCCGTGCCGAACGAGGCGAACAGCGGGCGCCCCTTCGCGCGTGACGAGTACGCCGTGACGAAGGTCGTCGCCCGTGTGCGCGAACACCTCCCACGCAACCTGCTCCTCTTCGCCAAGCTCACGTTGGGCACGGATGTCGTCGAGTTGGCCCGCGCCGCACTGAAGTCGGGTGTCGACGTCATCGTCGTCGGTCACCCGCCGGCAGCGACGAGCATCGACCCGACGACGCTGAGACCCCGCACGCGCGGCGCGGCGACGATGGCCGGGCCGGCACTGCTGCCCATGACGCTCGGCGCCGTCTTCGAACTCAAGGCCGCGATGATCGCCGGCCGACTCCCGAGCGCGCCGATCGTGGCCGGGGGCGGCATCGCGCGGGCTGAGGACGTCGTCGCAGCCCTCGCAGCGGGAGCGAGCGCGGTGCAGATGGGAACCGCGCTCATCCGCGACCCACGCGCCGGCGTCACGACCCTCGACGCACTGCGCCGCCACTGCTCAGAGCTCTTCATGCCCCCGTCTGCCATGACCGCCGTCGCGCACCGCTGACGCCGACCGTTCGACCAGGAGAACCGCCATGACCACCACGTCACCCGAAGCCGGTTTCGGTGCTCGACTGAAGGCCGCGCACGAGCGCTTCGGCCCGGCCTGCGTCGGCATCGACCCCCACCGTGGCCTCGTCGAGGGGTGGGGGCTGCCCTACAGCTACGAGGGTGTCGAGCGGTTCGCGCTGACGTGCGTCGAGGCGTTCGGCGGACGCGTCGCCTCCGTCAAGCCGCAGTCAGCCTTCTTCGAGGTGTTCGGCTCGCGCGGTGTGGCACTGCTCGAGCGCGTGACGAAGGAACTGCGCGAAGCAGGCACGCTTGTCGTGCTCGACGTGAAGCGCGGCGACATCGGCACGACGATGACGGCCTACGGGGAGGCGTTTCTCGGCAAGGACGCGCCCGAGCCGGCCGACGCGATCACGCTCAGCCCGTACCTCGGGTACGAGTCGCTGCGCCCGGCGCTCGACCTCGCGCGGGACACCGGACGCGGCGTGTTCGTGCTCGCGCTCACCTCGAACGCGGAGGGCGCAGGCGTCCAGCACGCGAGTACGCCCGGCGGCAGCGTCGCGGGCGACATCGTCGCTGCGGCAACCCGCGACAACGCCGAGGCTGCCGGCCGGGGGGAGTGGGGCCACGTCGGCTTCGTCATGGGCGCCACGATCGGCTCGGCGCTCGACGACCTCGGCCTGCGCGACGCGCTCGCTGCGTCGAACGCGCCGGTCCTCGCGCCGGGCTTCGGCGCGCAGGGCGGCACGGTCGAGACGATCAAGGAAGTCTTCGGCGCCTCCGTCGAGCGCGTCATCCCGACGACGTCGCGCGACGTGCTCAAGGCCGGCCCGGACGTCAGCTCGCTCATCGAGGCTGTGGAGCGCACGCGCGAGAGTGTGGCTCGCTTGGCGTGAGTCGCTCGGCCTGAACAGGGGCCGGGCGGCCAACTGTCGGCCTGTGAAAGGATGAGCGACACGCCCTCGCGGGCGTCTCGCACCAGTTCGCCGTGGAAGGAATCCTCGATGAGTGGACGCCTCGTCGTCCTGGCCGGCCCCACCGCGGTCGGCAAGGGCACCGTCGCCGCCTACATCCGCGAGCACTACCCGGAGGTGTGGCTCTCGGTCTCCGCGACGACGCGCCCGCCACGCCCGGGTGAGATCGACGGAGTCCACTACCGCTTCCTCAGCGACGAGGAGTTCGCCCGGACGGCGCGCGAGGACGGCTTCCTCGAACACGCCATCGTCCACGGTCGTGCCTCGTACGGCACGCCGAAGGCCCCCGTCGAGGAGGCGATGGCCGAGGGCAAGCTGCCGCTGCTCGAGATCGACCTCCAGGGTGCGCGCCAGGTCAAGCAGAACGCGCCCGACGCGTTCTTCGTCTTCCTCGAGCCTCCGAGCTGGGACGAGCTGGTGCGCCGGCTCGTCGGGCGCGGCACCGAGACCGAGGAGGAACGCGAGCGACGCCTCCAGACCGCGAAGGTCGAACTGGCCGCGAAATCCGAGTTCGACCACGTCATCGTCAACGACGACGTTCGGCGTGCAGCCGAAGAACTCGTATCATTGATGAGAACCCCCGAAAACTGACGACGAAACGAGTGATTGTGTCCGGCACCAAGGCCGAGCCCATCGGCATCACGAACCCGCCCATCGACGACCTCCTCGAGATCGCGGACAGCAAGTACGCGCTCGTGACGTACGCCTCGAAGCGCGCGCGTCAGATCAACGGCTACTACAGCCAGCTCGCTGACGGCCTGCTCGACAACGTCGGTCCGCTCGTCGAGGCCCAGCCCAACGACAAGCCGCTGTCCATCGCGCTGCGCGAGATGAACGAGGGTCTGCTCTCGATCGAGAAGCTCGAAGCCTGAGTCTCGCGAGATGCGCATCGTTCTCGGTGTGACGGGGGGCATCGCCGGCTACAAAGCGGCGTTGCTCCTTCGTCTTTTCACGGAGAGTGGGCACGACGTCACGGTCGTGCCCACTTCTGCTGCACTCGAATTCGTCGGCGCTCCCACGTGGGAGGCGCTCTCGGGCAAGCCGGTGCAGACGGGTGTCTTCGAGAACGTGCACGCGGTGCCGCACGTCAAGCTCGGCCAGAGCGCCGATCTCGTCGTCGTGGCACCGGCAACGGCAGACCTGCTCGCCAAGGCCGCGTGTGGCATGGCGAACGACCTGCTGACGAACACGCTGCTCACGGCGCGCTGCCCGGTTGTCATGGCTCCGGCCATGCACACCGAGATGTGGCTTCACCCGGCCACGCAGGCCAACGTCGCCACGCTGCGTGAGCGCGGCGTGACGATCGTCGAGCCCGCGTCGGGTCGACTCACGGGCGCCGACACCGGCCCCGGCCGTCTGCCCGACCCCGACGTCATCTACGAAGCCGCTTTGGCTGCGGCCGCGAGCGGTACACGCCGTGACGGTGCCGAGAAGGTTCCGGTCGCCCGCGAACAGGGGCCCTTGGCCGGGCGCACCGTGCTGGTCACCGCCGGCGGCACGCGTGAGGCCATCGACCCCGTGCGCTACCTCGGCAACCGCAGCAGCGGGAAGATGGGCTTCGCCATCGCAGCCGCTGCCGCCGACCTGGGCGCCAAGGTCACCCTCGTCACGACGGTCACGCCGCCCGCTGACGTTGCGTCCCGCGTCGACGTCGTCATGGTCGAGAGTGCCCGGGCCATGCGCGAGAAGGTGCTCGAGGCCGAGCCCGACCTGCTCGTCATGGCGGCCGCCGTGGCCGATTTCCGCCCGAGTGAGGTGGCCACGTCGAAGATCAAGAAGACGCACGGCGCGGGCGACGACTCGGCGCCCGTCATCACACTCGTGCGCAACCCCGACATCCTCGCCGAAGCCGTCGCGCAGCGTGACGCGAAGGCCGACTCGGAGGCGCGTCGTCGCGTCATCGTCGGGTTCGCCGCCGAGACGGGCGACGCCGACGGCGACGTCCTGTTCCACGCCCGCGCCAAGCTCGCTCGCAAGGGGTGCGACGTTCTCGTGGCCAACGAGGTCGGCGACGGCGTCACGTTCGGTCAGGACGAGTCGACCGCCCACCTGCTGCGAGCCGACTCCGACGAGGTCGTCACCGTCGGGCCCGCCCCGAAGTCTCACATCGCGGCAGCGGTCGTCGACCTCGCCGCGTCTATCTTCACTACTCAGTAACATGCTGTGACGGGGTGGTTAGCGCCCCAGTCAGCAGCCGCTGCCCACGTCAGGAGTCCGCTTTGACCCGTCTGTTCACCTCCGAGTCCGTCACCGAAGGTCACCCCGACAAGATCTGTGACCAGATCAGTGACGCGATCCTCGACGACATGCTCAAGAAGGACCCGAAGTCGCGCGTCGCGGTCGAGACGATGGTGACGACGGGCCTCGTGCACGTGGCGGGAGAGGTGCGCACCGAGGGCTACACCGACATCGCGACGCTCGTGCGCAACGTCATCACCGAGGTCGGCTACGACTCCTCGCTCAAGGGCTTCGACGGGCACAGCTGCGGCATTTCCGTCTCGATCGGCCAGCAGTCGGTCGACATCGCGCAGGGCGTCGACCAGGCGCACGAACACCGCGTCGACGGTGGCGTCGACCCGCTCGATCTGCAGGGCGCCGGCGACCAGGGCCTCATGTTCGGTTACGCTTGCGACGACACTCCCGAACTCATGCCGCTGCCGATCTTCCTCGCGCACCGCCTCTCCGAGCGCCTCACCCGCGTGCGCAAGGACGGCACGCTCGAGTACCTGCGCCCGGACGGCAAGACGCAGGTCACCATCGCCTACGACGGTGACAAGGCGGTCGGCCTCGAGACCGTCGTGCTCTCGACGCAGCACGACGAAGGCATCGACCTGGGCGGGCAGCTGGCGCCCGACATCGAACGTCACGTCATCGACCCGGTCATCGCCGAACTCGCGGCCAGCGGCGTCGCGCTCGACACCACGAACGTGCGCCAGCTCATCAACCCGACGGGCAAGTTCGTCATCGGCGGCCCCATGGGTGACGCCGGCCTCACCGGTCGCAAGATCATCGTCGACACCTACGGCGGCATGGCCCGCCACGGCGGCGGCGCCTTCTCCGGAAAGGACCCGTCGAAGGTCGACCGCTCGGCCGCCTACGCCATGCGCTGGGTGGCCAAGAACGTCGTCGCCGCAGGCCTCGCGAAGCGCTGCGAGGTGCAGGTCGCCTACGCCATCGGCAAGGCTCAGCCGGTTGGCCTCTACGTCGAGTGCTTCGGCACCGAGACCAAGCCGCTCGACGTCATCCAGAAGGCCATCGACACGACGTTCGACCTGCGCCCCGCCGCGCTCGTCGAGCAGCTCGATCTCCTGCGCCCGATCTACCAGCCCACCGCGGCCTACGGCCACTTCGGTCGCACCGAGGCACCCGGCCTGGAGAACGGGTTCACGTGGGAGCGCACCAACCGCGTCGAGGAACTGCAGCGCGCTGCCGGCTGATCACCGACCTCACAGAGCGAAGGGCGCCGCCTGTCCACACCGGACGGGGCGGCGCCCTTCGGCGTCCACGCGGGGACGTTCGACGGTTGTCGGAGGTGTGCCGTATACATGGGGCCATGAGCGAGCCGCACGCACCGACCAGCGAACAGCTGGCCCTGCTGCGTGAGGCCGCGCGTCCCCAACGCAAGGAGCCGGGAGACGCCAGCACGGACGTCGCCGACGCAGCGCCCGCGTCGTCCGGGTCGAAACCCGACCTGGTCGCCGTCGTCTGGCCCATGCTCGAAGTGCCTCACCTCGACCGCGAGTTCGAGTACACGGTGCCCGAGGAGATGCGTGACGACATCGCAGTCGGTGTCGCCGTCAAGGTGAGGTTCAAGGCGCAACAGATCACCGGCTACGTCGTGGCTCTGCGCGAGCAGGCCGAGTTCTCGGGCACCCTGCGGCCCATCCAACGCGTCATCTCGTCCCAAGTCGTGCTCACGCCGCACGTGTGGGAGCTGGCTCGCGCCGTGGCCGCTCGTGACGCGGGGAACGTCAGCGACGTCCTGCGCCTGGCCATCCCGCCCCGGCACGCCCGCGCCGAGGCGGCGCTCGACGCTCGGGACGAGAAGGCCGCGGCGTCAGAAAGGGCGGATGTCGACGCCGTCGGGGAGACCGCTGACGCATCGGACACGACGGCGGCGGACGGATCGCCGGGTGCGCCGAGCGACGATGAGCGGGCCGAGAGCGAGCCGACCGAGCCTGCCGGGGCAGCGGTCGACGAAGCATCGAGCGCCTGGCGCTTCTACGGCGGCGGGTTGTCGCTCCTCAAGCACATCGCCGACGGCGAAGGGCCACGTGCGTCGTGGAACGTGGCACCCGGGCTGTTCGGTGACGACGCCTGGCCGGCGGCAGTCGCAGAGCTCGCCGACGCGGCTCGACGTTCGAAGCGGGGGAGCCTCGTCGTCGTGCCGGACGCGCGCGACGTCGAGCGCGTGCTCGAGGCGTGCACCGCACTGCTCGGGCGAGACAAAGTCGTGCGCCTCAGTGCCGATCAAGGGCCGCAGGCGCGCTACACCTCGTTCCTCAAGACGGTGCGCGGTGAGGCCGACGTCGTTGTCGGCACGAGGGCCGCGATGTTCGCCCCAGTGAAGGACCTGGGGCTCGTCGTGTGGTGGGACGACACGGACTCGCTGCACGCCGAGCCCCATGCTCCCTACCCGCACGTGCGCGACGTCCTGCGCGAGCGAGCCCGCCTCAGTGGTGCGTCGCTCGTCTCAGCCGGACCCACGCGATCGGCGGCGGTCGAGGCCTGGGTGGAGAGCGGGGATCTCGTCGCCGTCGATGCCGTGGCTCGTACCGGGCCGGCCGTCGTCGTGACGGGGGATGACCGGGCGGTCGAACGTCACGGCCCGGCCGCCCGGGCACGCATTCCCGCCCAGGCCTGGCGCGGAGCCACGGACGCACTCGCACACGGCCCCGTCCTCGTTCAGGTGCCGCGGCGCGGCTACGTTCCGGCTCTCGCCTGTGCGCGCTGCCGCACGAAGGCTGCGTGCCCCGTTTGCCACGGGCCGCTGGGGTTGGCCGACGAAGGGGCCACGCCCGCGTGTCGCTGGTGCGGCCACGTCGCCCACGTCATCACCTGCCCGGAGTGCGGTGCGCACGACCTGAGGTCACTCGTCGTCGGTGCCGGTCGCACCGCGGAGGAACTGGGGCGTGCCTTCCCCGGCGTGCCGGTGCGCCGATCGGGTGCACCGGACGTTCTGGCCACGGTGCCCGACACCCCCGCGCTCGTCATCGCAACGCCCGGTGCAGAGCCGGTCGCCGAAAACGGCTACAGCGCAGCCATCCTGCTCGACGCGTGGGCACTGCTCGATCGCGCCGGGCTCGACTCGTCCGAGCGGGCGCTCACGCATTGGTCGACCGCCGCGGGCCTCGTGCGGGGCGCCGCTGACGGGGGAGCGGTCTACCTGTGCGGCGTGCCGCGCCACGTGCCGTTCCCGAGCGTGGAGGCGCTCGTGCGTGCGGCGCCGCGGTGGTTCGCCGAGCGCGAGCTGGCCGAACGCGCCGAGGTCGGTCTACCCCCGGTCGTCCGGATGGCCGCGCTCGAGGGGCCGAGACGTGCGGCGCAGGACGTGGCCGACGAGGTCTCGCGCCGCGCGAACGACGACGGCGTGCCGCTCGACGTGCTCGGACCACTGCCGTTGGGACGACGCCACATGTTCGATCGCGCGACGGGCCGCTCGAACGACGACGACCCGAAGGTGCGCTACCTCGTGCGCTGGAACGACCCCGGTGCGCCCGAGCCCCCGAAGCTGCTGCGTGGCGTGCAGGCCGCCCGCTCGGCGGCACGCGAACCGGTCGTCACGCTGCGGCTCGACCCGATGCTCGACGGCCTGGCATGAGAACCACTCCGTTACGGTGGGCGCCATGACTTCGACGCCTGACCTGAGCAGACTCGACGACCTCGACGGCCCCGATCTCGAGGAACTCGGGGGCTTCACGGACGACACGGCCCCCAACCCGGTCGACTTCGTCGTCTTCGACATCGGCAACGTGCTCATCCGCTGGGAGCCGTTGCTCGCCCTAGAACCCGTCGTCGGGCGCGAGCGCGCCGATGCCTTTCTCGCCGAGGCCGCCATCGACTTCCACGGGCGCAACTTGCGCGCGGACGGGGGCACGCCGTGGTCCGAGATCGTCGCCGAACTCACCGAACACGACGCAGCCGTCGGAGAGGTGGGCCAGGCCTACGTCGACCACTACGCCGACGCCATCCGCGAGCCCATCGACGGCACCGTCGCCATCCTGCGGGAACTACACGAAGCGCAGGTGCCGCTGTTCGCCGTGACGAACTTCTCGGCCGAGCTCTTCCCGATCGCCCGAGAACTGCACGACTTCCTCGAGCTGTTCGAGGAGATCATCGTCTCCGGCGAGGAGGGCGTGACGAAGCCCGATCCGGAGATGTGGGAGATCCTCGAGGAGGTGACCCGTCACATCGGGGGCCTCGAGGACGCGGTGTTCATCGACGACTCGAGCGCCAACGTCATGAGCGCCGAGCAGGCGGGGCTCGACGCGTTGCTGTTCACCGACCCGGGCACGCTGCGCGACGAACTGCTCCTGAGGGGTCTGCCGTTGGCGCCGATCGTGCGTGACTGTCGGCGCTAGCGCCCCCACTAGACTTGGCCGGACGTCGGCCGAGGCCGATACCCCGACCCCGCTCCACTCGACGAAGGGACGTGCTCCCATGCGCGTTGTGTTCGCCGGCACTCCCGAGGCCGCGGTTCCCTCGCTGAGCGCACTGCTCGACTCGGCCCACGACGTCGTGGGTGTCATCACCCGCCCCGACGCCCGCTCTGGGCGCGGTCGCAAGACGTCCGCTTCGCCGGTGCGTCGCGTCGCCGAGGACGCCGGCGTCGAGGTACTCACGCCGACCAAGCCGTCCGACCCCGAGTTCGTCGCACGTCTGCGCGAACTGGCACCCGATGCCTGCCCCGTCGTCGCCTATGGCGCGCTCATCCCACGTGACGTCCTCGACGTGCCTCGTCTGGGCTGGATCAATCTGCACTTCTCGCTCCTGCCCGCGTGGCGTGGCGCTGCGCCCGTGCAGCACGCCCTCATGGCCGGCGACGATGTCACGGGTGCCTCGACCTTCCTCCTCGAGGAGGGCCTCGACACCGGGCCAGTCTTCGGCACGATGACAGAGGCCGTCCGCGCCACGGACACGGCCGGCGACCTGCTGGGACGCCTCGCCGAGGGCGGAGCGTCGTTGCTCGTCAAGACCCTCGATGCCCTTGAAGCGGGAGAGGTCACGCCCGTCGCCCAGTCGGCCGACGGTGTCTCCCTCGCGCCGAAGATCCTCGTCGAGGACGTGCAGATCGACTGGAAGTCGCCCGCCTTCGCTGTCGACCGCCGCATTCGCGGCGCGTCCCCGGCGCCAGGGGCCTGGACGACGTTCCGGGCTGAGCGCCTCAAGGTGCTGCGCAGCACCCTCGCGGTGACCGACGAGGCGAACCCGCCCCTGGCGGCCGGTGCGCTGCGCGCGACGAAGAAGCAGGTTTTCGTGGGCGCCGTCGGAGGCACCCTGGAATTGCTCGAGGTGCAGCCTCAGGGCAAGAAGAGCATGGTCGCGGCCGATTGGGCACGCGGCGTACGAATCGACGAAGGAGAACGCCTCGGTGGCTGACGCGCGCGAAGGATCGGGTGGCTACGGCCGCGGCTCGAACCCCCGACGGGACGACCGCGGTGACGGTCGCGGCTCTCGCGGTGGCCACGACGCCTCGCGTCGTGACGCCAAGGGCCGAGAGCGATCGGATGCCCGGCTGCGCAGTGCGGGCCACCGCAGCGCGGCCGCCCCGTCCGAGCGACGCCGCAGCGGCGACCCGGCGCGTACCGCGGCTCTTGCCGTTCTGCGCGCGGTAGACGACGGCGCGTACGCCAACCTCGAGATGCCCAAGGTGTTGCGTCGCCACGACCTCAGCGGTCGCGACGCGGCCTTCGCCACCGAACTGGCCCTCGGCACCATCCGGCGTCAGGGCCTCTACGACCGGGTCATCGAGGTCGGAGCAGGCCGCGCGCCGGCCGACATCGACCCGATCGTGCTCGACATCCTGCGCCTCGGGGTTCACCAACTGCTCTCGATGCGCGTGCCCACGCATGCGGCGACGTCCGAGACCGTCGCGCTCGCTCGTGAGCATGCGGGCGCCGGTGCGTCCGGCTTCGTCAACGCCGTTCTGCGCCGCGCTGGGGAACGTGACCGCGACACCTGGATCGCCGCCCTCACCCGTGGCGTCGAGGACGCCGACGACGTGCGCGCCATCGCGACGTCGCACCCGGCCTGGGTCGTCTCGGCCCTGCGTCAGGCACTGCGCGGTCACGAAGCGGCCGGCGGTGAAGGTCAGCCGAGCCTCGACGACGCGCTCGACGCGTTGCTCGCCGCGGACAACGAGGCACCCCGCGTCGCGCTCGTGGCACGTCCGGGCCTCGCGGACGTCGACGAACTCGTCGAGGCCGGTGCCGAACTCAGCGATCTGTCGCCCATCGCGGCTACCCTGCCGTTCGGCGACCCGGCGAACATCCCGGCCGTCCGCGAGACGCGCGCTGCTGTGCAGGACGAAGGCTCTCAGTTGCTCGCCATCGCCCTGGCCGAAGCGCCCGTCGAGCCTGCGAAGCCGATCGAGGCCGACAACGAGATGGCCGAGGCCTCGGCCCGCCCCAAGACCGGCGAGCAGTGGCTCGACATGTGCGCCGGCCCGGGTGGCAAGGCGGCGGTACTCGGTTCCATCGCGCACCTGCGCGGACACGTCCTGTTCTGCAACGAGTCGAGCGAGCACCGCACCGAGCTCGTTCGCCGCACGCTGCGCGCTCTGCTCGACGACGGCGCCGAGATCTACGTCGGCACCGGTGACGGCCGTGAGCTCGGCGCCGAGGAACCCGCGACGTACGACCGCGTCCTGCTCGACGCTCCCTGCACCGGCCTCGGTGCGATGCGTCGCCGACCCGAGTCGCGCTGGCGCCGGCGTCCCTTCGACGTCGCAGAGCTCGCCGCCCTGCAGGTGGAACTGCTCAACTCCGCGCTCGACGCCACGCGTCCGGGCGGCATCGTCGGCTACGCGACGTGCTCGCCGCACCCGGCCGAGACGCTCGCTGTCGTCGGTGAGGTGCTCGGTGCGCGCGACGACGTCGTGCAGGAGGACGCCTGGCCGTACTTCCTCGACGCCTACGACGAGCCGCTCGAGCGCATCGGCACCCTGCCGTCGGTCCAGCTGTGGCCGCACCTTCACGGCACCGACGCCATGTTCTTCGCCCTCCTGCGCAAGACGCGCTGACCACCGGAAAGGCCCGAGATGACCGACACCACCCGCGTCGAACCCACCATGCGCATCGCGCCGAGCATCCTCTCGGCCGACTTCGCCAACCTGCAGAGCGAACTCGACGCGATCAAGAATGCCGACTGGGCACACGTCGACGTCATGGACAACCACTTCGTGCCCAACCTGACGCTCGGGCTTCCCGTTGTCGAGTCGCTGCTCAAGGTGGCACCCATGCCGCTCGATGCGCACCTCATGATCGACGACCCCGACCGCTGGGCCCCGCAGTACGCGGAAGCGGGCTGCAAGAGCGTCACCTTCCACGTCGAGGCCGCCGCCGACCCGAAGAAGATCGCGCGTGACATCCGCGCTGCCGGTGCCCGCGCGTCGATGGCCATCAAGCCCGGCACCCCGTGGGAGCCGTACGAGGAACTGCTGCCCGAACTCGACATGGTGCTCGTCATGACGGTCGAGCCCGGATTCGGTGGGCAGTCCTTCATGGCCGAGCAGATGCCGAAGGTGCGCGCTGTGCGCGAGAGCGTGAAGAAGCACGGCGGTGACATCTGGATCCAGGTGGACGGCGGCGTCTCCGCGAAGACGATCGAGCAGTGCGCCGAAGCCGGTGCGGACACGTTCGTCGCCGGTTCCGCCGTGTACGGGGCGGCCTCGGCGGCCGACGCCGTCGAGGATCTGCGACGTCTCGCAGCCGGCCACGCTCACTGACGGACCGATCGTTGACACCCGGGGTCGCAGGCGCGCACCCCGGGTGTAACATGAGCGGCGTGCTCCGGGGTAGGTGAAATTCCTAGCCGGCGGTTAAAGTCCGCGACCCGGCCCGCTTCGTCAGGGGTCGGTTGACTCGGTGAAATTCCGAGACCGACGGTTAAAGTCCGGATGGGAGGCAGCATGAGGGCGGTCGCGTGAGCGAGCGCCGGTGTTCGGCATCGCCCAAGATGCCGTGCACTGCTCGTCGTGTGACGAGCCTGCATTTCGTGCGATCTCGCGCCACCCCGGTGAACGGTGATGTTCCGAACCGGAGGTGACAACGATGAATCTCGACCGCTCAGGCGCTGTGCGTCGTGCCGTCGCGCTCGCGGCTCTTTCGCCGCTTCCGGACGCGAACCCGCGCGTCGGCTGCGTCATCGTCTCGACCGACGGCTCGGTGCTCGCCGAGGGCTACCACCGAGGCGCCGGAACGCCGCACGCCGAAGCGGCGGCCATCGCCCAGGCGAACGCCGATGGCGTTGACCTGCGTGGAGCCACCGCTTACGTCACCCTCGAACCCTGTGCCCACCAGGGCCGTACGCCGTCCTGCGCCCGCGCGCTCGTCGCAGCCGGTGTGGGCCGCGTGGTCTACGGCCAGAGCGACCCGAACGGCGCAGCCGCCGGGGGAGCAGGCGTCCTCTCGGACGCGGGCATCGCCGTCGACCAGGACGCCGAGCTTGCACGCCAGGGGGCCGCGCTCAACGAGGACTGGACGTTCTCCGTCACCCACGCTCGGCCCGTCGTCCGCTGGAAGTTCGCCGCCACCCTCGACGGCTTCAGCGCTGCCGCCGACGGCACCTCCCGATGGATCACCGGTTCCACGGCCCGCGCAGATGTCCACCGGCTGCGCGCGGAGCACGGCGCCGTCGTCGTCGGCACGGGAACGGCGCTCGCCGACGACCCGCAGCTCACCGTCCGCGACACCGACGGCACGAACCTCCCGACGCAGCCCCTGCGCGTCGTCGTCGGTGACCGCGACCTGCCCGCCGACGCTCGCGTCCTCGACGACGCCGCCGAGACCCTCCAGCTGCGCACCCACGACGTCGACGCCGTTCTCGAGGTGCTGCACGAGCGCGGCATCCACGCGGTGTGGCTCGAGGGCGGGCCGACGCTCGCCGCCGCCTTCCTCGCGGCCGAGCGCGTCGACGAGGTACTCGCGTACGTCGCCCCCGCGATGCTCGGCGCCGGCAGGCCCGCAGCGGCAGACTTCGGCGCCGCGTCCATGACCGACCTGCGGCGTTTCGACCTCGTCGACGTGACGAGCCTCGTCACGCCCGCTGATGCCACCACCCCAGCGCAGACCGACCTGCGCCTGACCCTGCGCCCGCTTGCGACGCGTGAGGAGAGCTGAACACCGTGTTCACCGGAATCGTCGAAGCCAAAGGCCGGGTTGCCTCGATCGAGCACACCGCCGACGCCGTCGTCCTGGTCGTCGAAGGGGCCGAGGTGCTCACGGACGCGCACCACGGCGACAGCATCGCGGTCAACGGCGTCTGCCTCACGGTGACGACGTTCGACACCCTCACCTTCACGCTCGACGTCATGAAGGAGACGCTCGACCGCACGAGCCTCGGTGCCCTGCAGCCCGGATCGCCGGTCAACCTGGAGCGCGCCATGCGCGCGGACGCGCGGTTCGGCGGCCACGTCGTGCAGGGTCACGTCGACGGCACGACGCGCATCGTCGCCATCGAGCCGGGGGAGCGCTGGAGCGTCGTGCGCTTCGACCTGCCGGTCGAGCTCGCGCCCTACGTCGTGGAGAAGGGTTCGATCACGCTCAACGGCGTCTCGCTCACGGTGGCCTCACGCGAGGCCGACACCTTCACCGTCAGCCTCATTCCGACGACGCTCGACCTCACGACGTTCGGTGACGCGAGCGTCGGCGACGCCGTCAACGTCGAGGTCGATGTGCTCGCCAAGTACGTCGAGCACCTCGTCGGCCCGCGCCTTGCGGCCCTCGAGGAACGCCTTGCGAAGGCGGAGAGCGCATGAGCGTCTGGGAGCAGATCTACACGGCGCACCTCACTATCGGCGGCTCGCAGATCACGTGGCGCGAGATCATCGGCAACGGCTTCGGCATGGCCTCGGCGATCGGCGGCATGCGCCGCAAGGTTTGGGCATGGCCTGTCGGCATCGTCGGTAACGTGCTGCTCTTCACCGTGTTCGCGGGCCTCGTCTTCGGCATGGACGACCGGGCGCCGATGCTCGGGCAGGCCGGGCGTCAGATCTTCTTCATCGTTACCTCGCTCTACGGCTGGTACGTGTGGCGCGAGAGCAAGAACAAGGGCAGCACCGGCGAGGCCGTCATCCCGCACTGGGCGAGCGCGCAACAGCGTCTCGGCTACGTCATCGCCTGGGGCGCGGGCGTCGTCGTCATGCACTGGGTGTTCGAGATCATCGGTGCCGGGTGGCCCGCCCCTTGGTGGTACTTCTGGTGCGACGCCTGGATCTTCGTCGGCTCGCTACTCGCGACGTACGCCATGGCCCGGGGCTGGAACGACTTCTGGCTCATGTGGCTGGCCGTCGACCTCGTCGGCGTGCCTGAACTCATCTATGCCAAGTACTACCCGAGTGCTGCGCTCTATGCGCTGTACGCCCTGCTCGTCGCCTACGGCTTCACCCAGTGGCTGCGTGCCTCACGCAGCCGGGACGTGGCGGCCCGTGAGATGGAGGCATCGTGATGACCACCCCGAACGCATCCGAGGAGGCACTGCGGCTGTCGAGCGTCGAGGACGCCCTCGCGCAGCTGCGTGCCGGACGCCCCGTGCTCGTTGCCGACGACGAGAACCGCGAGAACGAGGCCGACATCGTCATGGCCGGCGAGACGATGACCGCCGAATGGATGGCGTGGGCGATCCGTCACAGCTCGGGCGTCATCTGCTCACCGATGCCGGACGACGTGGCCGACCGGCTCCTCCTTCCGCCGATGGTCTCGCGCAACGAAGACCCGAAGGGCACCGCGTACACGATCTCCGTTGATGCGAAGGACGGCGTGCACACCGGCATCTCGGCCGCCGACCGCGCACTGACGCTGCGTCTGCTCGCCGACCCGACGACGCCTCCCGCGGCGCTGACGCGCCCCGGTCACGTCTTCCCGCTGCGCGCCCGACCGGGCGGCGTGCTCGAGCGTGACGGCCACACCGAGGCGTCGGTCGACCTGTGCCGACTCGCGGGCCTCTCCCCGGTCGCGATGATCGTCGAACTCGTTCACGACGACGGCGCGATGATGCGCCTGCCAGGTGCCGTGGAGCTCGCCGAGGCCGAGGGGCTCGCCGTGATCACGATCGAGCAGCTCATCGAGTGGCGCCGGCGCCACGACCGCGTCGAGCACATCGCCTCCGCCAACCTGCCGACGGAGTACGGCACGTTTACGGCGTGGGGTTTCGAGGACCGCGAGAGCGGCGCCGAGCACCTGGCCCTCGTGAGCGAGCGCGAGCCGGGGGAGGTACCGCTCGTGCGCCTGCACTCCGAGTGCCTCACCGGTGACGCGCTCGGTTCGCTGCGCTGCGACTGCGGCCCGCAGCTGCGGGAGGCGCAGCGCCTCGTCTCGCGCGAGGGCGGCGTCGTGCTGTACCTGCGCGGCCAGGAGGGGCGCGGCGTCGGGCTGCTCAACAAGATGCGCGCGTACGGCCTGCAGGACGCGGGCTTCGACACCGTCGACGCTCAGGTCGAGCTCGGGCTGCCCATCGACGGACGCGAGTACGGTGCGGCGGCCGCCATGTTGCGCGCGCTCGGTCACACCCGCGTGCGGCTGCTGACGAACAACCCCGACAAGGCAGCGCAGCTCGCGCGCTTCGGCATCGAGGTCGTCGAGCGGGTTCCGCTCGTGGCCGGTATGGGGCCTGACAACGCGACGTACGTGCGCACCAAGATCGAACGTCTCGGTCACACCTTCGACCGTGGCGACGAACCTCAGGTAGGAGAAGCATCATGAGTGGACACGGTTCCCCCGATCTCAACGTCGACGGCTCGGGTCTGCGCGTCGCGATCGTCGCGGCCAGCTGGCACGACGTCGTGATGAACGGCCTCATCGACGGCGCTCGCCGCGGCCTGGCCGACGCCGGCGTCGCCGAGTCCGACGTCACGCTCGTGCGCGTGCCCGGCACCTTCGAACTGACAGCGGCCTGCGCGCGTCTTGCGCAGAAGTTCGACGTCCTCGTCGCGCTCGGCGTCGTCATCCGTGGCGGAACGCCGCACTTCGACTACGTCTGCAGCGCTGCCACGGACGGCCTCACCCAGATCGGCGTCACGACGGGCAAGGCCATCGGCTTCGGTGTACTCACGTGCGACAACGACGAGCAGGCGCTCGACCGTGCAGGCCTGGAGAACTCCTCGGAGGACAAGGGCCACGAGGCCGCGACCGCGGCCGTCGCCACCGAGGTGACGCTGCGCGCGCTCGGTGCATGAACGTCGTCCGGCTTCCATGCCGGACGGCGCGCGGGCCGAGGGCGTGCGACCGGTAACCTTGCACCCTGTGAAGACGTTCGAAGAGCTGTGGGCCGAACTCAATGAGAAGGCGCAGACGCGCCCAGAGGGTTCCGGCACCGTCGCCGAACTCGACCGGGGCGTGCACTTCATCGGCAAGAAGATCGTCGAGGAGGCCGCCGAGGTGTGGATGGCCGCCGAGCACGAGGGCAACGCCGCCGCGGCCGAGGAGATCAGTCAACTCCTGTACCACCTGCAGGTGCTCATGATCGAGCGCGGTATCACGCTCGACGACGTCTACTCCCACCTCTGAGCCGGAAGGACACCATGCTGCGCGTCGCAGTCCCCAACAAGGGCGCCCTTTCCGAATCCGCCGCCTCGATGCTCAAGGAGGCCGGCTACCGCGGGCGCCGCGACTCCAAGGAACTCGTCGTCGTGGACGCCGACAACGAGGTCGAGTTCTTCTTCCTGCGCCCCAAGGACATCGCCGTCTACGTCGGCTCGGGAACCCTCGACCTGGGTATCACCGGGCGCGACCTCATGCTCGACTCCGGTTCGAAGGCCGTCGAGCACCTGCAGCTCGGCTTCGGGGCGTCCACGTTCCGCTACGCCGGGCGTCCGGGCGTCGCGTCGAGTGTTGCCGACCTCGAAGGTCGACGCATCGCGACGTCGTTCGCCGGCCTCGTCAGGGCCGACCTCGAGAAGAACGGTGTGAACGCTGAGGTCGTTCGCCTCGACGGTGCGGTCGAGACGGCTGTGACGCTCGGCGTCGCCGACGTCATCGCCGACGTCGTCGAGACCGGTACGACCCTGCGGAACGCCGGACTCGAGGTCTTCGGTGACCCGATCCTCACGAGCGAGGCCCTGCTCATCCGTCCCTCCGACCGCGAGCTGTCCGGTCAGGCCGCGACTCTCGTGCGCCGTCTCGAGGGCGTTCTCACCGCGCGCCACTACGTCATGATGGATTACGACATCGACGCCGCACTCGTCGAGGAGGCCGCCGCGCTGACGCCCGGCAGCGAGTCGCCCACCGTGTCGCCGCTTCACGACCCGAACCAGGTCGCCGTGCGCGTCATGGTGCACCGCCGTTCGCTCAACCGCGTCATGGACGAGTTGTACGACCTCGGGGCGCGCGCCATCCTCGTCACTGACATCGCCGCCTGCCGGCTCTGATCCACGCCTCGCGCCCGAGCACCCGAGAGGAGTCATCACATGGCCAAGAACGAGGACGCCTACCGTCCGTTCATTCCGCGTCGCGGCCGCGCGGTGGCCTTCGCAGCCGCCGTGGCGATGGTCGTGACCTTCGGTGTCGTTGCCTTCGTCGTCCTGCCCACCGGCGGGGCTACCGGTTGGACGATGCTCGACAAGTGGGCCGTGTTCTTCTTCGGCTGTTTCCTCAGCTGGGGTCTGAGCCGGTGGGGGCTCGTCAAGGCCGAGCCGTCGCCCGAGGGCATCACGGTGCGCAACCTGCTGACGAAGCGCTTCGTGCCGTGGGCCGAGATCGTCGGCGTCCAGTTCGGCGGCGGGCGCCCGTGGTGCCTGCTCGACCTGGCCGACACCGAGCAGCTCGCCGTCATGGCGATCCAGCGCGCGGACGGCCCGTCCGCCGAGGCGGAGGCCTCACGGCTGGCCGCTCTCGTCCACGTCAATCAGGGCGAGATCCCGAACGACTGAACGGTCACGTTCTGGTTGAGGCAGGTCGGCGGCCTCAGTGCGCAGCGGAGCGTTCTCCGTCCGTGAGGTCGCTCGCGTCGACGACGACGTCCGCCCGGGGCGGATGCGCGGTGAACCAGGACCGTTCCTGCGCCTCCCAGCTCACCCAGTACGGCGCGAACATCTCGCCGTCGCGACGCAGTGCACGGATGCGCCGCTGCTCGCGCGAGGCCTCCAGCCACGCCGAGCCCTCCGCGATGTTCTGTCCCACCCATCCAGCGCCGACGCCCTCGACGATGAGGGAGCGGGTGGCGTGGATGGGCTCGCGCTCGCGCGGTGGCATACCGGCCCACTGCGTCGGCTTGTAGCTCGGGGAGCGGCCGGCGCGCCAGTGTTCGACGAGCTGGCGGGCACGCAACACGCCGCTGGGCAGGCTGTCCCAATCGCGGTAGAGGTCGTCGAGGTGAAGCACCTGGGCGTGAGGGTAGTGCTGAGCGAGGCGGTCCGAGAGCTGGGTCTTACCTGCTCCGGAGCGCCCGTCGAGGGTGAACAGCCAGCGCTCGTTCAGGGACGCGCGGGTGTCGAACCACGCGAGCACGGCGTCCGGTGACAACGTCGGCGCCGCGGCGAGACCGGGCGATCGGACGGCGATGGGCGGCGTGTTCACGGAGCAAACGTACCGGCCGGGCCCGGGGCCTGAGGGCTTAGGCTCGGTGCCATGTCGGTTGCGGTACGTGTCATTCCCTGTCTCGACGTCAACGCAGGACGCGTCGTCAAGGGCGTCAACTTCGAGAATCTTCGTGACGCGGGCGACCCCGTCGAACTCGCGGCACGCTACGAGCGTCAGGGCGCTGACGAACTCACCTTCCTCGACGTCACCGCGAGCTCGGCGGACCGATCGACGACGTACGACCTCGTCGCGCGCACGGCCGAGCAGGTCTTCATTCCCCTCACCGTCGGGGGAGGCGTGCGCACTGTCGGCGACGTCGACCGACTGTTGCGTTCGGGCGCGGACAAGGTGGGTATCAACACCGGTGCCATCGCCCGCCCCGAGGTCATCGCCGAGATCGCCGACCGCTTCGGCGCCCAGGTTCTCGTGCTGTCCGCGGACGTGCGGCGCATCGACGGGCGATACGAGGTGACGACGCACGGCGGCCGCACGAGCTCCGGCCTGGAGGCCGTCGAGTGGTGTGCGCGCGCGGAGGAGTTGGGGGCAGGGGAGATCCTGCTCAACTCGATGGACGCCGACGGCACGAAGCGCGGGTTCGACCTCGAACTCATCGAGGCAGTGCGCAGCGAGGTCACAGTGCCTCTCATCGCGAGTGGTGGCGCGGGCGCCGTCGAGCACTTCCCGGCCGCGGTCGAAGCCGGCGCCGACGCCGTGCTCGCAGCCTCCGTCTTCCACTACGGCGAGATGACGATCGGCGACGTCAAGCAGGCCCTGGCAGCCACCGGTGCGCCGGTGCGCTGACCGCGCCACACGATTTCGGGCCTCACCTTCAACTCGAAGGTGGGGCCCGAATTCGTTGAACTAGCAAGGAAGGACGCTGGTCAGATGCCCTTCGGCGCCGACGCGAAGCGGTTGATGTCGTCCGGCTCGCCCGCGAACTGAACGAAGCTCATGCGGCCCGCCAGGTGGAGGAGAACCTCGCTGGGCAGGCCCTCGATGACCACTTCACCGAGCGGCTCGTCGGGGCTGGTGAGGGCAACCGGCGTGCGTCCCGGGCAGAGGGCGGCAACGCGCATCCGCGAGTGGCGCAGCATCATCGTGCCGGCGGCCGGCAGGGCGGCGTAAAGCGAGTTCTGCAGGCGCTCACCGACGGTGCGCACCTGCGACTCGTCGGCGTAAGGCAGCTGCGCGCGCAGGATGTCCTCGTGGTGGATGAAGTACTCCTGCAGGTTCGCGCGCGCGTCGACCGCGGGGATGCGGAAGGGCGAGAATTCGTGCGGGCCTCGGCGCACCATGTCGACGAGGTCCTCGAAGGGACGCAGCGCGTAGCGCGCGCGGGTACGCTCGGCGAGGTCGCGTGCCTGGGGCAGAAAGATGCCGACGGCCTCCGGGCGACGCTCACGCATCGCGAGGTGGGCCAGGAGGTCCTTCACGGTCCAGCCGTCGCAGAGCGTCGGAGCGTCCGGTCCGATCCGTAGGGCGGTGTCGCAGAGAGCCTGTCGTTCGGCTTGGGCATAGTTCGGCATGGCGCAATGTTGTCACCCCCGCGACCGAGCGAGCAAAGGAACCCCCGCGTGAGTGCAGCCGACCTGGCCCCCGACGCGTCACCCGTTCGCGTCACCCTGGCAGGGTGCCGTGAGGAGTGGCGCTGGTTCGTCTTCTCCGTCCTCGGGGCGACCGGTTACGGCGTGCTCACCGTGCTCACCGCGTCCGTGATCGGCGGGCTCGTGGCGGACGTCGTCACGCCTGCCGTGCGCGAGGGCGAACTCACCGGCGCGATGGCCTGGCAGGTGGCCTGGCAACTCGGCGGCGTCGTGTTCCTCAACGTCATCGCCGTCATCGTGCGACGTATCGCCGCCGGCATCACGTACAACAACCTCATCGCCTCGACGCGGCGTCGGGTGACGCGCGCCTACCAGGACCTGCCGATGCGTTGGCACCAGGTACATCCCTCGGGACGTCTGCTCTCGCACGTGAACTCGGACGTCGAGACGATCTGGAACATCTTCCAGCCACTGCCCATGGCGCTCGGCGTCGCCATCATGCTGCTCTTCGGCTTCGTCTCGATCTTCCTCGTCGACGTCGTCCTGGGCTTCGTCGCGCTCGTCGTGTTCCCGCTGCTCATCGTCATCAACTACTGGTTCCAGATCGTCATGCGCCGTCGTGTCGAAGCATCGCAGGCGGCCCGCGCGCAGGTGAGCACCGTGGCCGACGAGAGCTTCGACGGCGCGCTCGTCGTCAAGGCGCTCGGTCGCGCCGACTCGGAGACCGCGCGACTCACGCGCTCGGCCGAGGAACTGCGTGATGCCAACATCCGTCTCGGACGGACCGAGGGCATCTTCGACCCGATGACGAATGCGTTGCCGACGCTCGGGTCGCTTGCCGTCGTCGTGGTCGGTGCCGAACGCGTGGCCTCGGGCTCGATCACGGCCGCTGACGTCGTTCAGGTCGCCTACCTCTTCAGCCTGCTCGCGTGGCCGGTGCGCGCCTTCGGTTGGATCCTGTTCAGCCTCCCGCAGGTGGCCATCGGGTGGAAGCGCGTCAAGCCGATCCTCGACGACGCAGCCGATCTGCCGCCGCGCCGCCGGGAGGCGTCCCTGCCCGAAGGGCCGTTGGAGCTGCGGGCGCACGGTGTCTCGTTCACGTACGAGGACGCCGACGCTCCCGCGCTCACCGGCGTCGACCTCGAGGTTCCCGCCGGCGGCTCGCTCGCCGTCGTCGGTGCGACGGGCTCGGGCAAGAGCACGCTCGCTCAGGTGCTCGTCGGGCTCACCCCGCCGACGGCCGGCGTCGTCGAGGTGGGTGGTCACGACATCGGTGGCGTGGCGAACCGTGAGGAGCGGGTGGCGCTCGCGACGCAGGACGCGTTCGTGTTCAACGAGTCGAGCGAGGAGAACGTGGCGCTGGGGCGCTCGGATCTCGGTCGCGGCGAGGTGGATCACGCACTCGACGTCGCGCACGCGGCGACGTTCGTCGAGGCCCTGCCTCACGGTCGGGACGAGGCGCTCGGTGAGCGTGGTTCGCGCCTGTCGGGCGGTCAGCGTCAGCGCATCGCGCTCGCCCGAGTGATCGCCGGTAAGCCCGGTCTCGTCGTGCTCGACGACTCGACGAGCGCGATCGACCCCGCCGTCGAAGGCGACATCCTCACGTCGCTGCGTTCTGCGACCGAGGGCAGCACCACCGTCATCGTCGCGCACCGCCGCTCGAGCATCCTGCTCGCGGACCGCGTCGTGTACCTCGAGAACGGACGGGTGGCCGCCAGCGGCCGTCACGACGAACTCATGGCCGGCCACCCCGGGTACGCGGCGCTGCTCAGCGCGTACGAGGTGGAGGAAGCCGAGGGTGCTGCCCCTGATGCAGCCGACGCCGATGACGGGGACGATGCCGACGCATCCCACGCCGAGGCTGAAGGGGGCCGGGCATGAGCGCCGGCGCAACCAAGGTGACGAGCGACCGCGGCACCCTGCGGCGCGGGCTCTCGCTCGCTCCGGAGATGACGAAGGGCTTCGGCTGGACGCTGTTGCTCGCGCTCGTGGCCACGTCGAGCCAGGTCATCGTGCCGTTGACGCTCCAGCGCGCCATCGACCACGGCATCCTCGCGCCGGGCGGGGTCGATCTCGGCGTCGTGCGGTGGACGTTTGCCCTCGCGGCCCTCGGCGTCGTCGTGGCGGGTGTCTGCTCCTACGTCATGAACGTCAGGCTCTTCCGCGCGTCCGAGCGGGGGTTGGCGACGCTGCGCCGCAAGGCGTTCGCCCACGTGCACGCCCTGTCGACGCTGACGCTCAACGCGTCCCGCCGCGGTTCGATGGTTTCGCGCGTGACGAGCGACGTCGACCAGATCTCGATGTTCGTCCAGCGCGGCGGCATGATGCTCATCGTCTCCATCGGGCAACTGCTCGTCGCGACGATCCTCATGCTCTGGTACTCGTGGCCGCTCGCCATCTTCGTGTGGATCTGCTTCCTGCCGCTGTTCTTCCTCCTGCGCTACTTCCAGCGGCTCGTCGGGCGCGCGTACGCCGTCGTCCGCGAGCGGGTGGCCGACATGCTGAGCACGATCTCGGAGTCCGTGGCCGGGGCAGCGACCGTCCGCCTGTTCGGTATTCAGCCGCGCACCCAGGAGCGCATGGACGATGCGATCGAGGCGCAGCGCAAGGCCGCCATCGGGGCGCAGATCCGTGCCGTGGGTGCGTTCGTGTCGGGCCAGGGCGTCTCCGGCGCCGCGCTCATCCTCGTCATCATCGCGGGTGCGTGGATGGGCGCCAACGGACACATGACGATCGGTGAGATCACCGCCTTCGTGTTCCTCACCAACCTCTTCACGCAGCCCGTTCAGACGGCCACCGAGGTCCTCAACGACCTGCAGAACGCTCTCGCCGGCTGGCGACGCGTCATCGAGTTGCTCGACACGCCCCTCGAGGTCGTGCCGCCGGCGCAACCGCAGACGTTGAACGCGGGCGCCAAGTCGGTGCAGCTCGACCACGTCGACTTCGCCTACTCGCCCGACGCCGACCTCGTGCTGCGCGACGTCGACGCGACGATCGCGCCGGGTACGAGTGTCGCCGTCGTCGGTGAGACCGGTTCGGGCAAGAGCACGCTCGCAAAACTGCTGACCCGCCTGGTCGACCCCACGTCGGGTGTCGTGCGCGTCGGTGGACTCGACTTGCGCGACGTCGATGATGCGTCGCTGCGCGAGGCCGTGGCGTACCTGCCGCAGGAGGGTTTCCTCTTCACCGGCACGATCGCCGACAACGTGCGCTTCGCGCGCCCGGACCTCGACGACGCGGGCGTCGAGCGCGCCTTCGTCGGGATCGGGTGCGAGGACTGGCTCGTCCGTCAGCCCGAGGGCGTGCGCACCGAGGTGGGCGCTCGCGGATCGCGGCTCAGCGCGGGGGAGCGGCAGATCGTCGCGCTCGCGCGCACGTATGTGACGGACCCGGACGTGCTCATCCTCGACGAGGCCACCTCAAGTGTCGACCCGTCGACCGATGTTGCCGTCGGCCAGGCACTCGACGAGCTGATGCGCGGCCGGACGAGCGTCATCATCGCGCACCGCCTCGCGACGGCCGAGAAGGCCGACGAGATCTGGGTCATGGACGCCGGACGACTCGTCCAGCGCGGCTCGCACGTTGAACTCGTCGGCGCTGACGGACCCTACCGGCGGCTGCACGAAGGCTGGGTGGCCTCCCACGCGGAGTAGCGCGCTACTTCCAGGCGAACTTGGGCTGCTCGAAGTGGGCCACGCGCGTGCTGCGGCCGTGGAGAACGACTTCCCGGAACTGATGGAGGATCGCCGCCGTCGGCGCGTGGATCCAGTAGTCCTCGAAGGGCCACTGGAACACCGGCTCGCCCAGCCCACGCTGCTCGACGAACCGCGGTTCCGCGTCCAGTTGGGGGAGCGTGATCTCGTGGAGCACCGCAACCTCGGCCGGATTGAGCACCACCTCGTCGAGCACATCGCCGGCCCAGACGACGAACGGCCGGATGAGATAGCCCGAGCGGGTCGCGAAGTCGTCGAGCCTGCCCAAGACTGCGTCGGCCGAAGCCGCGATGCCGAGTTCCTCGTGCAGTTCGCGGAGGGCAGCTTCCTGGGGCGTTTCGCCCGCGTCGATCCGGCCGCCCGGTAGCGCGAACTGACCGGCGTGGGCGCGGAGGCTGGGTGCTCGCTTCTCCATGAGAACAACCGGCTCGTCCGCCCTGTGGGCGATGACGACGCAAACCGCGGCCTCGCGCAGGGGGTTACCGGTGGCTTCACGAGGCTCGAAGGAGGAGAGCTGCTGCGCAATGTGCTGACGCAGGTCGTCGTCACGGGGCATGCGGGCGGCTCCTCTTCGGGTGACTCTGCTGGGTTCGGGCAGAACCCATCGTGGCGCATCGGGCGCTGGTTCGGGGCGCGCCATCGCCAGTGCGTCAGACACGCGCTTGGCCACTCCGGGAAACCGTTCACTAGTCCGCGGAACAGCGAGGCTCTGCGGCTAAAGGATGGGCGCTTGCGGGCGGTGATCCTGTAGTCAGCGGCACGTGGGTCAGGGCATTGGGTGCGCACGGACCGGACATGATTCGAACAGGGGTGCGATAATGGAGCATGGATCTGAGGTCGGTGACCGGTCGAGCGCGCTTCGCGACGGCCACGGTCATCTCGGACGAACTCGACCACATCGTCGAACCGGAAGCCCTGGCCCGCGTCACTGACCTGGTGGAGAAGTCCGGTGCGCACCGCATGGGCGGCAGTGCCGCGCGGCGGCACGTGCGGAAGCTCCTGCGTGCACTGGGGCTCGCTCGGGAGGCTGACGAAGTGCTGGTCGACCGCGAGAAGGGTGTGTGGTCCGAACCGCACCTCGACATCGACTCACTCACCGAGATGCGTGTCGTCCTCGACACGGGCGACGCGCTGGCGCTGCACGCCGTCATCGAGGCCCGCGCCGAACACCTGCGCGCCGGCTGGGGCGGAGGAGGGCTGCCGCCGTCGCGGGGTCGCTGTCGTGTCGATGCGCTGGTCGACCTGATGGTCGAGAACAGTTCGGTGCATGCTGCTTTCACGCTGCAAGTGCCGTTGGCCGCTGACTCGCCGCCCACTCAGTCCCTCCGGCGCGAGCAGTGCTCCACCATGCGTTTCGTCAGAGCGCTGCGTTCCTCACCAGGGGAGAGCTCTGCCTTCGCTGACGTCGACGTGCCAGGAATGGGTGTCGTGACAGGTGAGGCGCTCGCTCGGCTAGCCGCGTCGATCGGAACGACGTTCGCGGTTCGCCTCACCCGCGATCTGGCTAACGGTCGCGTCGTGACAACCGGCACGCTGTCGCAGACGTACCGACCGCACGCCACAATGGCGGCCCTCGTCACCGATCGCGACGAGGTGTGCCGCTTCCCGTACGGCACGCGGCCCGGGGCATCTGCAGACCTCGACCACGTCATCCCGTTCGCCGAGGGCGGCGCAACGAGCGGGTCGAACCTCCAGAGCCTGTGCCGTCATCACCACCGCGCCAAGACGTTCGGCGGATACGCGGTGAGCATGGATGCCGAAGCCACATGCGAGTGGGAGTCGCCCACCGGCCGCCGCTGGCTGACCCGCCCCGGCGGAGCCACGGTGCCGCTGGAACCGCGCGCGGGCCGCGTCGCCTGAGCGTCGCTGTGGCGCAGCTGACGCAGTTCGGTTCACCTGACGCGTTTTGCGCCTGCTCAGACTGCGTCACGTGAACTAAATCGCATCATCTGCCCGCGTCGGCGCGGCGCCCTCACGCCCGCCCGGTGCCGCCAAGCACAGACGGGTTCTCGCTCCGGCACGTGCGGTTGGCACAATGGCACCCATGACTTCGACGCCCCTGCCCACCGAGATCGCCCAGCGGCTCAAGCGCGACGACTCGGGTCTCGTGGCCGCCATCGTCCAGGATGAGGCGAGTGGCGAGGTGCTCATGCTGGGCTGGATGGACGACGAGGCGCTGCGGCGCACGCTGAACGACGGGCGCGTCACCTTCTGGTCGCGCAGCCGTGGTGAGTACTGGCGCAAGGGCGACACGTCGGGGCATGCGCAGTACGTGAAGTCCGTCGCGCTCGACTGCGACGGTGACGCACTCCTCGTCCGCGTGGAGCAGATCGGTGCCGCCTGCCACACCGGCGCGCGCACCTGCTTCTTCACCGATCTGGACGCCACCGTCGGAGCTCCGACACACGCCACTGGCCCCGCCGCGGATGCGATGTCGGAGATCGACCAGCACGACCTCAAGCCGACCCACGAGCAGCACCCCACGGAGGATCCCGCATGACGACGACGCCCAGCCTGGCCGCCGACCTCACCTGGGGCGCCACGTGGCCGAGCGCCGACGTCTTCACTCACCTCGCAACGGAACGCCGCGTCATTCCCGTCGTCCGACGCCTGCTCGCCGACGCCGAAACCCCGATCGGCGTCTACCGCAAGCTCGCGCGCGACGAGCCCGGCACGTTCCTCCTCGAATCCGCCGAGCACGGCGGCGTGTGGTCACGCTACTCGTTCATCGGCGCCGCGAGCCGCGCCACGCTCACCGAGCGTGACGGCGAGGTCGTCTGGCTCGGCGATGTGCCTACCGGCCTTCCGACGAGCGGCCTCGCCGTCGACGCCCTGCGCGAGAGCCTCGAACTACTCCACACCGAACGCATCCCCGGCCTGCCGCCCCTGACGAGTGGCCTCGTGGGCGCCATCGGCTACGACGCCGTGCGCCGCTGGGAGAAAATCGGCGACGATGCCGAGGACGCGCTGGGCATCCCCGAGGTGACGATGCTGCTCGCCACCGACCTGGCCGTCATGGACCACCAGGACGGCTCGCTCCTGCTCATCGCCAACGCGGTCAACTTCGACGGCCTCGACACCGGCGTCGAGGGCGCCTACGTGGACGCCGTTGCGCGCCTCGACGCCATGCAGCAGCGCCTCGGCGACTCGGCACCCTCCACGGTCGCCGTGCTGCACACGCCCGAGCAGGACGTGCGCAGCACGCACACGCGCGAGCAGTTCCACGACATGGTCGAGGCCTGCAAGGAGGACATCCGCGCCGGCGAGGCGTTCCAGATCGTCGTCTCCCAGCGCTTCAGCGTCGACACCGACGCCGACGCGCTCGACGTCTACCGCGCACTGCGTGCGAGCAACCCCAGCCCGTACATGTACCTGCTGCGCCTGCCCCTGCCCGACGGCGGCGTCTACGACGTCGTCGGCTCGTCGCCCGAGGCTCTCGTCAAGGTGACTGGCGAGCGGGTCATCACCCACCCCATCGCCGGCTCGCGCCCGCGCGGCAAGACGCCGGAACACGACCGGGAGCTGGGCGACGACCTGCTGAACGACCCGAAGGAACGCAGCGAGCACCTCATGCTCGTCGACCTCTCGCGCAACGACCTGCAACGCGTCTGCGGCGCCGGAACCGTGGAGACGGTCGAGTTCATGAACATCCGCAACTACAGCCACGTCATCCACCTCGAGTCCACCGTCGTCGGCACGAAGCGCGAGGACGCCAGCGCGTACGACGTGCTCGAGGCCACCTTCCCGGCCGGGACGCTCTCGGGTGCCCCGAAGCCGCGCGCCATGCAGATCATCGAGTCGCGCGAAGGCTCACGCCGCGGCGTGTACGGGGGAGTGATCGGCTACTTCGACTTCGCCGGTGACGCGGACGCGGCCATCGCCATCCGCACGGCGGTGCTCAAGGACGGCGTGGCCCACGTTCAGGCGGGAGCCGGCGTCGTGGCCGACTCGGTGCCCGAGAGCGAATATCAAGAGACGATCAACAAGGCGGCGGCCGCCCTGCGAGCAGTTGCGACCGCCACCGGGATGGAGCCCATCCGATGAGGGACATCTCCTCGAAGCGCAGCGTCATCCTCCTGTCGCTCATCGCGGGCGTCCTCGCGCTCATCGCCTCCGGACGCGCGTGGATCAACGGCACCCTCAACGACGGGGTCCTCTCGACGAACGCGGTCGACGTGACGGGCAACCAGGCGATCCCGGGGTACTTCGGAATCGCCCTCGTCGCGTGCGCGGGCCTGCTGGCCGCCGCGACCGCCGGTCGCATTGCGCGCTGGCCCGCCGGCGTCATCTCCTTGCTCGGTTCGATTGCCATGGTCGCTCTGACGCTGCGGACACTGCTCGACCCTGCCTCGGCCGTGAAGAGCCGCATGTCCTCCGTCACCGGCCACACCGGTGAAGCGGTGGCCCGCGGCGAGTTCACCGTCTGGTTCTGGGTGGCCGTGTTCGCGGCGCTCCTCGCGCTGTTGTCCTCGGTGCTCGGCCTGCTCGGTCTGCGCCGCTGGCACGGTCTGTCGAGTCGTTACGAGGCGCCCGTCGACGGTGAGGCGCCCAAGCGCTCCGAGGAGAGCGACTGGGATCTCATGTCGCGCGGCGTCGACCCGACCGATCGCACCTGAGCGACACGCGCCACACCCCGGGCTCGCACGAGCCGTGTGAGCCTGACAGAATGACCTGGAACACCTCGCCGCGCCCGTCGGATCCGGTACGAATCGGAACGACTCAGCGCGCCCTCATCAAGGAGAAGCCTGACGATGTCCGGAGACAGCCCCTACCTCGACCACGGTCACAGCGTCGCCGCGTGGACGGGCGTCACCATCTGCCTGATCGCCTCGCTCATCATCGCGGCCGGCGTCTTTTTCGGTAACGACATGCTTGCCATCGTCGGTGGCATCGTCTTCATCGCCGGCGGCCTCGTCGGCTGGGCCATGGGCAAGGCGAACAAGGGCAAGAAGAAGGGCCAGGCGAGCCACGCCTGACCCGTCCCGTGGACAACCCGTGAGGCCGTGGGCCTCACGATGATTGGATAAGACAGTGACCACTGTTCTCGACTCGATCATCGCCGGGGTCCGCGAAGATCTCGCTGAGCGCGTCCGCGTCAGGTCCCTCGCCAGCGTCGAAGCCGACGCTCGTGCGCAGGCACCGGCACGTGACGCGCTCGCGGCCTATCGCGCCTCCAGCGAGCAAGGCCGCATCGGCGTCATCTCCGAGGTGAAGCGCTCCAGCCCGAGCAAGGGCGCGCTCGCCGAGATCCCGGACCCGGCGCACCTCGCGAGCGCATACGCCGACGGTGGCGCGACGGCCATCTCCGTTCTCACCGAGCAGCGGCGCTTCGGTGGGAGCCTCGCCGACCTCGACGCCGTTCGCGCGGCGGTCGACATCCCGGTTCTGCGCAAGGACTTCATGGTCGAGCCGTACCAGTTCTTCGAGGCCCGGGCGCACGGTGCCGACCTCGTCCTGCTCATCGTCGCCGCGCTCGACGACGCCCAGCTGCGCGACTTCCACGACATCACGCGCGAGCTCGGCATGACCGCCCTCGTCGAGGTCCACGACGCCGATGAGGCCGAGCGGGCTCTCGCGCTCGACGCGAAGCTCATCGGCGTCAACGCGCGCAACCTCAAGACGCTGGAGGTCCACCCCGAGGTCTTCGGCCCCATCGCGAAGACGCTGCCGTCGGACGTCGTCAAGGTCGCCGAATCCGGCATCTCCGGCCCGGACGACGCCCGTCGCTACGCCGAGGAGGGCGCCCAGGCGCTCCTCATCGGCGAGGCGCTCGTCAAGAACGGCACCCCGCGTGAGGGGCTGGCCGACATCATCCGCGCCTGCGAAGGAGCCCTGGCATGAGCGAGAAGCAGGTTCGCCCCTCCGGTGAAGGGCTGGTCCCGGCGGGCCTCGGCCGTTTCGGCGCCTACGGCGGCCGCTACGTTCCCGAAGCGCTCGTCGCGGCGCTCGAGGAACTCGACGAGCACCGCCTCGCCGCGATGGAGGACGAGGCGTTCACCGCCGAACTCGCCGAACTGCAGCGCAGCTACACGGGCCGTCCCAGCATCCTCACCGAGGTGCCGCGGTTCGCCGAGCACTGTGGCGGTGCGCGGATCTTCCTCAAGCGTGAGGACCTCAACCACACGGGCTCGCACAAGATCAACAACGTCCTCGGCCAGACGCTGCTCGCCAAGCGCATGGGCAAGACGCGCGTCATCGCCGAGACGGGGGCGGGCCAGCACGGCGTCGCGACGGCCACGGCCGCGGCTCTCATGGGGCTCGAGTGCGTCGTCTACATGGGCAAGGTCGACACGGAGCGCCAGGCGCTCAACGTCGCGCGCATGCAGTTGCTCGGCGCCAAGGTCGTGCCTGTCGAACACGGCAGTCAGACGCTCAAGGACGCCGTCAACGAGGCGTTCCGCGACTGGGTGGCGAACGTCGAGCACACCCACTACGTGCTCGGTACGGTGACGGGCCCGTACCCGTTCCCCGAGATGGTGCGTGACTTCCACAAGGTCATCGGCGAGGAAGCCCGTGAGCAGATCCTCGCGGAGACCGGACGCCTGCCCGACGCCATCTGCGCGTGCGTCGGCGGCGGCTCGAACGCCATGGGCATCTTCCACCGCTTCATCGGCGACGAGGACGTGCGCCTCATCGGCCTCGAGGGCGGCGGCGAGGGCGTCGAGACGGGCAAGCACGCCTCGCGTTTCACCGGCGAGGGGTCGCCCGGGGTGCTCCACGGCGCCTACACCTACGTCATCCAGGACGACGAGGGTCAGACCATCGAGACGCACTCGGTCTCGGCCGGTCTCGACTACCCGAGCGTCGGCCCGGAGCACAGCTACCTCAAGGATTCCGGCCGGGCGGAGTACCACCCCATCACCGACGCCGAGGCGATGGAGGCCTTCAAGCTCCTGTCGCAGACCGAGGGCATCCTCCCGGCCATCGAGTCGGCGCACGCCCTCGCCGGCGCGATGAAGGTCGGTCGCGAACTCGGCCCGGACGGGCTCGTGCTCGTCAGCCTGTCCGGGCGCGGTGACAAGGACGTCCACACCGCCGGACGCTGGTTCGGCCTCATCGACGAGGACGAGGTCGTCGTCGCGGGCGACGAAGAGGAGACGCAGGTATGACGAAGCTGGACGAGGTTCTCGCGGCGACGCGCAGCGAGGGCCGTGCGGCCCTCGTGGGGTACCTGCCCGCCGGATTCCCGTCGCGCGAGGGCTGCCTGCGGGCCGTGCGCACGATGGTCGAGGCGGGCTGCGACATCGTCGAGGTCGGCCTTCCCTACACCGACCCGCTCATGGACGGTCCGGTCATCCAGACGGCTGCCACGCAGGCGCTCGAGCAGGGCGTGCACGTGCCCGACGTCTTCGCCGCGGTGCGCGAGGTCTCGGACGCCGGGGGAGCGGCCGTCGTCATGACGTACTGGAACCCCGTGCTGCGTCACGGCGTGCGCGAGTTCGCCCAGGACCTCGCCGCCGCAGGCGGTAGCGGTCTCATCACGCCCGACCTCGTGCCCGACGAGGGCGCCGACTGGATCGAGATCGCCGACGAGCTCGGCCTGGCCAAGATCTTCCTCGTGGCGCCGAGTTCGACGCCCGCTCGCATCGCAGCGACGACGAACGTCACCTCCGGCTTCGTGTACGCCGCGTCCGTCATGGGTGTGACAGGTGCTCGCACGTCGGTGGGCGAGGCCGCCAAGGGCCTCGTCGAGAAGGTGCGCGCCACCACCGATCTGCCCGTGTGCGTCGGCCTCGGTGTCTCCAGCGGCGAGCAGGCCCGCGAGATCGGCCAGTACGCGGACGGCGTCATCGTCGGCTCGGCCCTCGTCAAGTGCCTGCTCGACGTCGACCTCGACGAAGGTCTCGAGCGACTTGCGGAGAAAACGCGCGAACTCGCGGCGGGCGTCCGCGGATGACGGACAGGGCGCGTCTCGAGGGCACCCGCATGCCGTGGGTGTCGCTCGTGCTCCGCCTCGCACTGGCCGCGGTGTTCCTCTTCGCCGGTGTGCCGAAGCTGACGAACTTCCCCGCATCGCGCCGTTCGGTGCGCGCCTACGAACTGTTCTCCTACGACGTGTCGAACCTCATCGGCACGTTGTTGCCCATGGTCGAGGTCGCCCTCGGCGTGCTCCTGCTCGTGGGGCTCTTCACCCGCTTCTCGGCGCTTTGCGCGGCGCTTCTTCTCGTCGTGTTCATCGCAGGAATCGCCTCGGCGTGGGCCCGGGGGCTCTCCATCGACTGCGGCTGCTTCAGCGAAGGTGGAGCAGTCTCCGAGAACGCCACGAAGTATCCGCTCGAGATCGCCCGCGACCTCGTTTTCCTCGTCATGGCGGGGGCACTCAGCCTGCGCCCACGCAGCCGGTTTAGTGTGGATCAGGCCCTCTGGGGCTGAACGACACACTCAGGTCTTCTTCGAAAGGTTCGTGCGCATGCGTCCCGACGCTTCCGACAAGTTGGCCTCCGTCGGCCCCAGGAAGGGGCCGAGCAAGGCCGTCATCGCGTCGGTGGTGGGGCTCGTGGCCGTCCTCGCGATCGGCCTCGTCGCCTTCATGAGCCTTCGCAAGGACGAGACACCCCAGGCGACAAGTGCCAAGTCGCTGCCACAGGGCGCCATGGCGGGCGGCAAGGGCATGCCGGTCTTCGCCGACAAGGCCAAGGACAGCGCGAAGACCGTGGACGTCTACCTCGACTTCCAGTGCCCGTTCTGCGGGAAGTTCGAAAAGGCGCAGGGGGAGAAGCTCACCGAACTGGCCAAGTCCGGTGACATCAAGCTGAACTACCACGTCAAGACGTTCCTCGACGAGAACATCCCGGGTGACAACTCGGCCCGCGCCGCCAACGCCGCGTTCTGCTCGGCCAACGCCGGCAAGTTCGCCGAGTTCACGCGCGAGACGTTCGAGAACCAGCCGGAGGAGGGCAAGGGCTACACGCAGGACGACCTGCTCGAGTTCGGCAAGAACGTGGGCATCAGCGACGGTGCCGAGTCCGCCTTCGCCTCCTGCGTGAAGAACAACACGTACGGCTCCTACGTCGAGCAGACCGAGGAGCAGACGAACAAGGACGGCGTGAACTCCACCCCTGTCGTCAAGATCAACGGCAAGGACGTCGAGAACGCCGACATGGCCGGAATGATGAACATCGAGGGTTCCACCCCGACGACGATCGACAAGGTTCTGGCGAAGTCCTGATGCTCGCAACGATCCCTTCGCCCACCGAGGGCGTCCTGTGGCTGGGGCCGATCCCGCTGCGCGGTTACGCCCTGTGCATCCTCGCGGGCGTCGTTGTGGCCACGATCATCGCCGGTCGTCGCCTCGAGACCCGCGGGTACGCGCGTGACGCCGCCGTAGGCGTCGTGCTGTGGATCGTTCCGTTCGGCATCGTCGGCGGCAGGCTGTATCACGTCATCACGACACCGCAGCCGTACTTCGGCGAGAACGGCAACCCCGTAGACGCACTCAAGGTGTGGCAGGGCGGCCTCGGTATTTGGGGCGCGGTCGCCCTCGGTGCTCTGGGCGCCTGGATCGGCGCACGCCGTGAGGGCGTGCCCTTCGCCGTTCTGGCCGATGCCATCGCCCCCGGCCTGCCGCTCGCCCAGGCCATCGGCCGCTTCGGCAATTACTTCAACAACGAGCTCTACGGCCGCCGCACCGACGTGCCGTGGGCCCTGGAGATCCACCAGTGGGACAGTGGAGCCGGCAAGGCCGTCGTCGACTCCACGGGTCAGCCGGTCGTGCTCGGCACGTTCCACCCGACGTTCCTCTACGAGGCGCTGTGGTGCCTGCTCATCGCGTTCGTCATCTGGCGTATCTCGGACAGCGGACGTCTGCGTCGCGGACAGGCCTTCGGCCTCTACGTCATGCTCTACCCGATGGGCCGCATCATCGTGGAGCTCATGCGAAGCGACTTCGCCAACCGCATCCTCGGGCTGCGGGTGAACGTGTGGGTCTCGATCCTCGTCTTCCTCCTGGGCCTGGGAATCTTCCTGGCGCGCAGGAAAGCCGATCCGGATGTCCGGCTGGCACGGGCTGGCGACGACAGCGACCGGGGCGCCGACGACGGCGTGTCCACTGCGTCGTCGGACACGTCCGAGACCGCCACCTCCGACGAGGCGACCGCCACGACGAAGGACTCCACGGACTGAGACGCCGTTCGCACGATGACACCCTCATTTCATTCAGTGAGATGAGGGTGTCCGCTTTCTGAGCGAAAACGCTCGACAGTCGATAGTCTTCTCGTGCCCGCAGGCCAACGCCGTCCCGCGGTTTGTTCCGAACACTGCTCGACGCACGTGCCGTCTCACGACGATGCGTGCGTCCCGACGACGAACAGGACGGTGAGCCATGTCAGCGCATGCTTTCTCCGCCCAACCATCCGCCCAGGGGCTGTACGACCCCACCTTCGAGCACGACGCCTGCGGTGTCGCTCTCGTCGCGACGATGCGCGGCCACGGCGGCCACGACATCGTCAATGCAGCCCTTCTGGCCCTGACGAACCTCGAGCATCGCGGCGCCACCGGCGCCGACCCGCTCGTCGGTGACGGCGCCGGCATCCTCACCCAGATTCCCGACGAGTTCCTGCGCGCCGTCGTCGACTTCGACCTGCCGGCCAAGGGCGAGTACGCCGTCGGTATCGCGTTCCTGCCGCAGGATGCGGACGGTCAGTGGGCCGTCGGCGAGAAGTTCGACGCCATCGCCGAGGAGGAGGGCCTCACGGTTCTCGGCTGGCGCGACGTTCCGGTCGACCCGAGCGTCGTCGGTGAGTCGGCCCGCGAGACGATGCCCGTCTTCCGCCAGGTCTTCCTCGCGGCTGCCGACGGGAGCGTCAGCGGCCTCGAACTCGATCGTCGTGCCTTCTGCGCCCGCAAGCGTGCCGAGCACGACCTCGACGTGTACTTCGCGTCCCTGTCGGCGCGCACCATGGTCTACAAGGGCATGCTCACCACCGCGCAGCTGGAGCAGTTCTACCCGGACCTGTCCGACGAGCGTTTCGCGACGGCCCTCGCCCTCGTGCACAGCCGCTTCTCGACGAACACATTCCCGAGCTGGCCGCTGGCGCACCCGTTCCGCTTCATCGCGCACAACGGTGAGATCAACACCGTCCGCGGTAACCGCAACTGGATGAGCGCCCGTGAGTCGCAGCTCGAGAGCGACGTCCTGCCGGGCGACATCTCGCGTCTGCTGCCGATCTGCACGCCGGACGCCTCCGACTCGGCCACGTTCGACGAGACGCTCGAACTGCTCCACCTGTCGGGCCGCAGCCTGCCGCACGCCGTGCTCATGATGATCCCCGAGGCGTGGGAGAACCACGCCGAGATGGACGCCGCTCGCCGCGCGTTCTACGAGTACCACGCAGCGTTCATGGAGCCGTGGGACGGCCCTGCGTGTGTCACGTTCACCGACGGCAGCCTCATCGGTGCCGTTCTCGACCGCAACGGCCTTCGCCCCGGCCGCTACTCGGTGACCAAGGACGGCCTCGTCGTCCTCGCCTCCGAGGCCGGCGTGCTCGACCTGCCGCCCGAGGACGTCGTCGAACGCGGCCGCTTGCAGCCGGGCCGCATGTTCCTCATCGACACCGAGGCCGGGCGCATCGTTCCCGACGACGAGATCAAGTCCCAGCTCGCCGCGGAGCGCCCGTACCAGCAGTGGCTCGACGAGGGCATCGTCAAGCTGGAGAACCTGCCGGACCGCGAGCACGTCATGTACTCGCAGAGCTCGGTCGAGCGCCGCCAGCAGACGTTCGGCTACACGCACGAGGAACTCAAGATCCTCCTGTCGCCCATGGCTCAGACGGGCGCCGAGGCGCTCGGCTCGATGGGCACCGACACGCCCGTGGCCGTGCTCAGCTCCCGGCCGCGGCTCCTGTTCGACTACTTCACGCAGCTCTTCGCGCAGGTCACCAACCCGCCGCTCGATGCCATCCGTGAGGAGCTCGTCACGAGCCTCGGCACGACGATGGGTCCGGAGTCGAACCTTCTCGGCGACGGTCCGGAGCATGCGCGTCAGGTCGAGCTGGGCTTCCCGGTCATCGACAACGACGAGCTCGCCAAGATCGTCCACATCAACGCCGACGGCGACCAGGAGGGCTTCGCGGCCTACGTCATCCGCGGCACCTACCGGGTCGACGGGGGAGCGAGCGCCCTCAAGGCACGCCTCCAGGGCATCTTCGCGGAGGTGAGCCAGGCGATTGCCGACGGCCACCGCTTCGTCGTGCTCTCGGACCGTGACAGCAACGCCGAGTTCGCCCCGATCCCGTCGCTCCTGCTCACGGCAGCCGTGCACCACCACCTCATCCGCGAGAAGACGCGCATGCAGGTCGGCCTCATCGTCGAGGCCGGCGACGTGCGCGAGGTCCACCACGTGGCCCTGCTCGTCGGCTACGGCGCGGCCCTCGTCAACCCCTACCTCGCGATGGAGTCCGTCGAGCAGCTCGCCCGTGACAGCGCGCTCGGTGACATCACGCCCGAGCAGGCCGTGAAGAACCTCATCAAGGCGCTCGGCAAGGGTCTGCTCAAGGTGATGTCGAAGATGGGCATCTCCACGGTGGCCTCCTACCGCGGTGCGCAGGTCTTCGAGGCGCTGGGCCTCAGCCAGGAACTCGTCGACGCGTACTTCACGGCCACGACCTCCCGCCTCGGCGGTGTCGGTCTCGACGTCGTCGCGGCCGAGGTCGCGGCGCGTCACGCGAAGGCGTACCCGAGCGACGGCCAGGGACCGAGCCACCGCACGCTCGAGGTCGGCGGCGAGTACAAGTGGCGTCGCGAGGGCGCACCGCACCTGTTCAACCCGACGACGGTGTTCCGCCTCCAGCACTCGACGCGCTCGCGCCGCTACGACATCTTCAAGCAGTACACACAGGCCGTCGACGACCAGTCGGCGGAGCTCATGACGCTCCGTGGCCTGTTCAAGTTCGCCTCCGACCGCCCGTCGATCTCGATCGACGAGGTCGAGCCGGTGAGCGAGATCGTCAAGCGCTTCTCGACGGGTGCCATGTCGTACGGCTCCATCTCGCGTGAGGCCCACGAGACGCTCGCCGTGGCGATGAACCGCCTCGGCGGCAAGTCGAACACCGGTGAGGGCGGTGAGGACGTCGAGCGCCTGCTCGACCCGACGCGCCGCAGCGCCATCAAGCAGGTGGCCTCCGGCCGCTTCGGCGTGACGTCGCTCTACCTCACCGAGGCCGACGACATCCAGATCAAGATGGCCCAGGGCGCCAAGCCCGGTGAGGGTGGTCAGCTGCCCGGCCCGAAGGTCTACCCGTGGGTGGCGCGCACGCGTCACGCGACGCCGGGCGTCGGCCTCATCTCGCCGCCGCCGCACCACGACATCTACTCGATCGAGGACCTGGCCCAGCTGATCCACGACCTCAAGAACGCCAACCCGAGCGCGCGCATCCACGTGAAGCTCGTCTCCGAGGTCGGCGTCGGCACGGTCGCCGCGGGTGTCTCCAAGGCCCACGCGGACGTCGTGCTCATCTCCGGTCACGACGGCGGGACGGGCGCCTCGCCGCTCACGTCGCTCAAGCACGCGGGTGGCCCGTGGGAGCTCGGCCTCGCCGAGGCCCAGCAGACGCTGCTGCTCAACGGCCTGCGCGACCGCATCGTCGTCCAGACGGACGGCCAGCTCAAGACCGGCCGTGACGTCGTCATCGCGGCCCTGCTCGGTGCCGAGGAGTTCGGTTTCGCCACGGCTCCGCTCGTCGTCTCCGGCTGCATCATGATGCGCGTGTGTCATCTCGACACCTGCCCCGTCGGCATCGCGACGCAGAACCCGGAGCTGCGCGAGCGCTACTCCGGCAAGCCCGAGTTCGTCGAGACGTTCTTCGAGTACATCGCCGAAGAGGTGCGCGAACTGCTCGCCGAGCTCGGTTTCCGTTCGATCGCCGAGGCCGTGGGACACGTCGAGGCCCTCGACACCGACGAGGCCGTCGAGCACTGGAAGGCCAGCGGCATGGATCTGTCGCCGATCTTCGCCAAGGCGGAGATGCCCTTCGGTGGCGACCTGTACAACTCCCAGGGCCAGGACCACCACCTCGATGTAGCACTCGACCACGAGCTCATCGAAAAGGCCAAGGCCGCGATCGAGAACAAGGAAGCAGTCGCGTTCGAGACGAAGGTGTCCAACGTCAACCGCACCGTCGGTACGATGCTCGGCCACACGCTGACGAAGCGTTACCGCGACGAGCAACTGCCCGACAACCTCGTCGACATCACCCTGCGCGGTGCTGCGGGGCAGAGCTTCGGCGCCTTCGTGCCGAAGGGGCTCACGCTGCGCCTCGTCGGTGAGGGCAACGACTACGTCGGCAAGGGCCTGTCGGGTGGACGCATCATCGTGCGCCCCGACACCGACACGGCCCTCGTCGCGGAGGAGAACGCCATCGCCGGCAACGTCATCGCCTACGGTGCGACGAGCGGCGAACTGTTCCTGCGCGGCAAGGTCGGCGAACGCTTCTGCGTGCGTAACTCCGGTGCCACCGCCGTTGTCGAAGGCGTCGGTGACCACGGGTGCGAGTACATGACGGGCGGTCGCGTCCTCATCCTCGGCCCGACGGGACGCAACTTCGCGGCCGGCATGTCCGGCGGCGAGGCCTACGTCCTCGACCTGCGCGAGGAACTCGTCAACGCCGAACTCGTCGACATCACCGGCCTGCGGGAGAGCGACGAGGAGATCGTCAAGGAACTGCTCACCCAGCACGCCGAGGAGACCGGTTCGGCCGTCGCCACGTCACTGCTCGAGGACTGGCCCGCCAGCCTCGTGCGCTTCTCGCTCGTCACGCCGCGTGAGTACCAGCGCGTGCTGAGCATCCGAAAGGACGCCGAAGGCATGGGCGTCGACCCCGACAGTGCCCAGGTGTGGGACCAGATCATGGAGGTGTCGTCTCGTGGCTGACCCCCGCGGATTCCTCAAGACCCGTGAGCGCGAGCTCCCGGCCCGTCGCCCCGTTCCCGTTCGTATCCGTGACTGGAAGGAGGTGTACGAGGAGCAGCAGCTCGGCACCCTGCAGCGTCAGGCCGGCCGATGCATGGACTGCGGCATCCCGTTCTGTCACTCGGGCTGCCCCCTCGGAAACCTCATTCCGGAGTGGAACGACCTCGCGTGGAAGGGGGAGTGGGAGGAGGCCATCGAGCGCCTTCACGCCACGAACAACTTCCCCGAGTTCACCGGGCGCCTGTGCCCGGCGCCGTGCGAGACGGCGTGCGTGCTCGGCATCAGCCAGCCCGCGGTGACGATCAAGCAGATCGAGAAGACCACCGTGGACGAGGCGTTCGAGCGTGGCCACGTCGCGCCGCAGGTGCCCACGCGCCTGACGGGCAAGACGGTCGCCGTCGTCGGCTCCGGCCCTGCCGGTCTCGCAGCGGCCCAGCAGCTCACGCGCGCCGGTCACACCGTGGCCGTCTACGAGCGTGACGACGCGCCCGGTGGCCTCATGCGCTACGGCATTCCCGAGTTCAAGATGGAGAAGGCCGTCCTCGACCGCCGCATCGACCAGATGAAGGCCGAGGGCACCCGGTTCCGCTGCAACAGCGAGATCGGCGTGACGATGACGGCGGAGTCGCTGCGTGCGCGCTACGACGCGGTCGTCCTCGCCATGGGCGCCACCGTGCGTCGCGACCTGCCGGTCGAGGGCCGCGAGTTCAAGGGCACCTACCAGGCCATGGAGTACCTGCCCCAGGCCAACCGTGTCTCGCTCGGCGGCGAGGTGGAGGACCAGATCCTCGCCACCGGTAAGGACGTCGTCGTCATCGGTGGCGGTGACACCGGCGCCGACTGCATCGGCACCGCGCTGCGTCAGGGCGCGAAGTCGGTGACGAGCCTCGAGATCATGGCGCGTCCGGGTGAGGACCGCCCGACGAACCAGCCCTGGCCGACCTACCCGATGATCTTCCGTGTCGCCTCGGCGCACGAGGAGGGCGGCGAGCGTGTCTACTCGGCGTCGACGAAGGAGATCATGGGCGACGCCGACGGCAACGTCACGGGCCTCAAAATCGTCGAGGTGACGTTCGAGAACGGAAAGTTCAACGAGGTCGAGGGCAGCGAGCGGGTCATCCCTGCGCAGCTCGTGCTCCTCGCCATGGGCTTCCTCGGCCCGCAGGGCGAAGGTCTGCTCGAGCAGCTCGGCGTCGAGAAGGACGAGCGCAGCAACGTCAGCCGTGACGCGAACTTCATGTCGAGCGTGCCCGGCGTGTTCGTTGCAGGTGACTGCGGCCGCGGTCAGTCGCTCATCGTGTGGGCCATCGCCGAGGGCCGTTCAGCGGCCCACGGCGTGGACACCTGGCTCATGGGCGACTCGACGCTCCCGGCGCCGATCGCGCCCACGGATCGTCCGCTGACGGTCTGATCGCAGCCTCGAAGGCCCTCGTTCGCAGCACGCGGACGGGGGCTTTCGGCGTCCCCGAGCGGGTACTCACCAGTAGGGCAATTCGGGGGTCTCAGCGCGCGATACCGCGTGATGTGTGCCTTCGACGGGGGCTAGGGTTGAGGCATGCGTCGCGCAAAGATCGTAGGAACTCTAGGTCCCGCATCCGAAACCCCCGAACGTATCCGTGAACTCGTCGAGGCCGGCCTCGACGTGGCCCGCTTCAACCTTTCGCACGGCTCGTACGACGAGCACCAGACGCGTCTCGACAACGTCCGCGCTGCTGCCGAGGCAACCGGTCGCGCTGTCGGCGTCCTGGCCGACCTGCAGGGCCCGAAGATCCGCACGGCTCGTTTCTCGGGTGGCCCGGTCGAACTCGCCAAGGGCGACCGCTTCACCATCACGATCGAGGACGTCGACGGCAACGCCGAGCGTGTCGGTACGACGTACAAGGGTCTGCCGGGTGACGTGAAGGTCGGCGACGACCTGCTCATCGACGACGGCAAGGTCGCACTGCGTGCCGTCGAGGTGACCGACACCGACGTCATCACCGAGGTCGTCGTGCCAGGCACTGTGTCGAACAACAAGGGCATCAACCTGCCCGGCGTGGCCGTCAGCGTTCCGGCCCTGTCCGAAAAGGACGAGGCCGATCTGCGCTGGGCGCTCAAGGCCGGTGCGGACCTCATCGCCCTGTCGTTCGTTCGTGACGCCGCCGACATCGTGCGCTGCCACGAGATCATGGACGAGGAGGGTATCCGCCGCCCCGTCATCGCCAAGGTCGAGAAGCCGCAGGCCGTCGACAACCTCGAGGAGATCGTCGAGGCGTTCGACGGCATCATGGTGGCCCGCGGTGACCTCGGTGTGGAGCTCCCGCTCGAAGACGTCCCGCTCGTGCAGAAGCGGGCCATCGAGTTGGCCCGCCGCGCGGCGAAGCCCGTCATCGTCGCCACGCAGGTGCTCGAGTCGATGATCGAGAACCCGCGCCCGACGCGCGCCGAGGCCTCCGACTGCGCCAACGCGGTGCTCGACGGCGCGGACGCCGTCATGCTCTCGGGCGAGACCTCGGTCGGCGCCTGGCCGGTCGAGACGGTGCGCACGATGGCGCGCATCATCGCCTCCACCGAGGACCACGGTCTCGACCGCGTTCCGGTGCTCGGCACGAAGCCGAACACCAAGGGCGGCGTCGTGACGAAGGCCGCTGTCGTCGTGGCCACCGAGCTCGACTGCAAGTACCTCATCAACTTCACGACCACCGGTGACTCCGCGCAGCGCATGTCGCGTCTGCGACCGAGCACGCCGATCGTCGCGTTCACGCCCGACCCCGTCGTGCGCGCCCAGTTGGCGCTCGTGTGGGGCATCGAGACGATCTGCCGCCCGAAGGTGCGTCACACCGACGAGATGGCGCAGCAGGTCGACGAGATCTTCCTCGGCGACGGTCGCGTGTCCGAGGGCGACCTCGTCGTCATCGTGGCCGGCTCTCCGCCCGGAATCCCCGGCTCGACGAATGCGCTCCGCGTCCACAAGATGGGTGACGCGAAGAACCGGGTGGCTCCTGCGTACAACGCGGTGGGCACCGAGGCCTGATCGGCCGACCGGTCTCGAAACACCCCTGACAAGCCCACGTTTCCGTGCGCTGTCGGGGGTGTTTCGCGTCTGTGGCCATGGGCTGTCCCGATGACGGCGACGGGCCCGGCGTCGGCTAGCATGTCCGGGTCACGCGCCGACGTGGTGGAACGGCAGACACGGAGCACTCAAAATGCTTTGCCTTCGGGCGTGGGGGTTCGAATCCCCCCGTCGGCACACCGGGGTTCGTCAGGAATGTTGGACCCGCAAGGCCCTCGTCCGGCACCGGACGAGGGCCTTCGTCCTCTCACTGGAGGCATGAATGACCGAGATAGACTCGCACCTCAGTTTCGAGGACGCACCGCGCGAGCTGGAGGCGATCTCGTTCGCCCTCGACTCCTCCGGGTGGATGGACTGCACGTTCGCGGCGAGCGACGGGGTCCCACTCACGGTTCGGGTGAGCTACGTCTCGGACGTTCTGACCGACTTCCTCGATGCCGCGTGGACGCTGGCGACGGAGTCGTCGCGCGCTGCGAGCTTCGTTCTTCACCGCGAACCTGACGCGACGATCGTCGGATGCCTCGCTACCGAGAACGACGTCCTGCTGTTGATCACCTCGAGCGACGACCGTCGTGCGTATCGCTTCACGTCAACGTCCGGGCGTTTGGCGCGGTTGATCTCTGACGGCGTCGCAGCCGTCGATCGGGGCGCGTACCTCGACACCTGGCCGACGCATCCGTTCTCGGAAGAGCGGCTCAGCAACCTCGGTGAGCTCTTGGGCGCTTAGCAAGGTGTGTCGCGCCCAGTGGGCCGCGTACCCGTAGAGCGCCGGGGTGAAGCCCTCGCGGCGCCTCAGTAGGGTTGGGCCATGCTCTCGAAGGACACCCAGCTGTGCATCTCGATGTCGGGCAACCCGAGCAACATCGGCACGCGCTTCCACAACCGCCTCTACGACGAACTCGGGCTCGACTACGTCTACAAGGCGTTCTCGCCCCCCGACCTCGAGCAGGCCGTGGCGGGCATCAGGGGGCTGCCGATCCGCGGCGCCGCGGTGAGCATGCCGTTCAAGGAGCAGGTCATTCCCATGCTCGACCGGCTCGACGAGTCGGCGAAGGCCATCGATTCGGTCAACACGATCGTCAACGACGACGGAGTCCTCACCGGGTACAACACCGACTACTCGGCCGTCGCCTCACTCCTGGCGAGCCACGGCGTGCCGACCGACCTGACGATCGCCGTGCGGGGGAGCGGCGGCATGGGCAAGGCCGTCGTCGCAGCCTGTCGGGACACGGGATTCACCCACGGAACCGTCGTCGCGCGCAACGTGGACACGGGCCGTGCCCTCGCCGAACAGTACGGCTGGGAGCACTCGCGCGAGGTGCCGGAGGGAACTCACGTCCTCGTCAACGTCACGCCGCTCGGCATGGCCGGGGGCGAAGGGGAGGGCCAACTCAGCTTCACCGAAGCGGAGATCGACGCTGGGGACTGGATCGTCGACGTCGTCGCCAAGCCGAGCGAGACCCCACTCATCGCGGCGGCGCGTGAGCGCGGCAAGAGCGTCATCACCGGGGCCGAGGTCATCGCACTCCAGGCCGCCGAGCAGTTCGTCCTCTACACGGGCGTGCGTCCCACCGACGAGCAGATTCGCGCGGCGTCGGAGTTCTCCCGCTCCAAAGCATGATTGGCTGCGTGATCGAGTCGTGTTCGACGCGGGCTTAGGATGCTCCGGGTGACGACGAACAGCGCTGAACCGACGAACACCCTTCCCCGCGTCGTGGTGGCCGAGGACGAGGCCCTCATCCGCCTCGACCTCGTCGAGATGCTCGAGGCGGGCGGCTACGACGTCGTCGCGGCGGTTTCCGACGGCGAGGCAGCACTCGCCGCCGTTCGCGAGCATCGCCCCGACCTGGCCGTGTTCGATGTCAAGATGCCGGCCAAGGACGGCATCAGCGCCGCAGAGGAGATCGGCCGCGAGCACCTCGCGCCCGTCGTGTTGCTCACCGCGTTCAGCGACAAGCACCTCGTCGACCGTGCTGGTGATGCGGGCGTCATGGGTTACGTCGTCAAGCCGTTCACCTGGAACGACCTCGGCCCGGCGCTCACCGTCGCGCTGCGTCGCTGGAGTGACACCCGGTCGCTCAGTGACGAACTCGAGGAGATGAAGACGCGCTTCGAGGCGCGCAAGTCGCTCGACCGTGCCAAGGGGCTGCTCACGACGAAGCTCGGCCTCGACGAGCAGGCCGCCTTCCGGTGGATCCAGAAGACGGCCATGGATCGGCGCCTGTCGATGCAGCAGGTCTGCGACGGTGTCATCGCCGAGTTCGGCGACTGACCCTGCACTCAGTTCACTGGTCGCGCAGCATGCACGTGATGCGTGCCGTGCAGGTGCGCCGCCCCTGGTCGTCGGTGATGACGACGTCGTAGGCCGCGAGAGTGCGACCGAGCGACAAGGCGGTCGCCGTCGCCGTCACGATGCCCGAACGCGCCGAGCGGTGGTGCGTGGCGTTGATGTCGAGGCCGACCGCGTAGCGGCCCGGGCCCGCGGCGATTGCCGCACCGATCGAACCCACGCTTTCGGCGATGACGACGTTCGCGCCGCCGTGGAGGAGACCGTAGGGCTGGGTGTTTCCCTCCACCGGCATCGTCGCGACGACGCGCTCGGCGCTGGCCTCGACGATCTCGATGCCCATGCGCTCGTCGAGCGTTCCCTTGCTCATCTCGCGCAGCATCGCGAGTTCGTCGTCGGTGGCGGGGCGGTTCTCCGCGGCGGAGGAGGGGCGGGAAGCTTCGGTCATGTCGGTCGCCTTTCGGGTTGTCAGTGTCGGGACATAGGCTGCCATGTGTGAAGCGCTTGTTGTTGCTGGACGGTCATTCCCTCGCCTACCGGGCGTTCTTCGCGCTGCCCGCGGAGAACTTCTCCACCTCCACGGGGCAGCACACGAACGCCGTGTACGGCTTCACCTCGATGCTCATCAACGTCCTGCGCGACACCGAACCCACCCACCTCGGTGTGGCCTTCGACGTGTCGCGTCAGACGTTCCGCACCGAGGAGTACGCCGAGTACAAGGCGGGGCGCGCCACGACGCCGAACGAGTTCAAGGGGCAGGTCAGCCTCGTCAAGGAGGTGCTCGACGCCATGGGCGTCGCGCACATCGAACTCGACGGCTACGAGGCCGACGACATCCTCGCCACCCTGACCACGCAGGCCGTCGATCAGGGCTTCGACGAGGTGCTGCTGTGCTCCGGTGACCGTGACGCCCTGCAGCTCGTGGGGGAGAAGGTCACCGTCCTGTATCCGGTCAAGGGCGTCTCCGAACTGACGCGCATGACGCCGGCCGCCGTCGAGGAGAAGTACGGCGTTCCGCCCGAGCGCTACAGCGACCTCGCGGCCCTCGTCGGTGAGAAGTCCGACAACCTGCCCGGCGTGCCCGGCGTCGGCCCGAAGACGGCCGCCAAGTGGCTCACGACCTACGGCGACCTCACCGGTCTCGTCGCCTCTATCGACCAGATCAAGGGCAAGGCCGGCGAGTCCGTGCGTGCCCATCTCGACGGTGTGCTGCGCAACCGCCGCCTCAACCAGCTGCTCACCGACGTCCCGCTCGACCTCGGACCGGACGACCTCGTGCGAGCGGACTGGAACCGTGACGAGGTGCACCGCGTCTTCGACGGTCTCGAGTTCAAGGTGCTGCGCGACCGCCTCTTCGCCACGCTCGGTACGAGCGAGCCGGAGGCCGAGGGCAACGTCGACGTCGACGGCGAGGTCGTTGCCGAGGGCGGCGCCGAGAAGGCCCTGGCCTCACTCACCGGACGCACCGGCGTCCACGTCCTCGGCACCTGGGCTCGCGGCACCGGTGACGCTGCCGGCATCGGTCTCGCAGGTGACGACGGTCGCGCGCTCTACATCGACCTCACCGCGCTCACACCGGACGACGAGAAGGCCCTCGCCGCCTGGCTCGCCGACGAGTCCAAGCCGAAGGCGATGCACGACGCCAAGGGCCCGATGCACGCCCTCGACGCGCGCGGCCTCACGCTGCGCGGCCTGACGAGCGACACCGCGATCGCCGCCTACATCGTGCGACCCGACCAGCGCTCGTACGGCTTCGTCGACCTCCTGTTGCGTTACTGCCACATCGAACTCCCGCAGGCGGGTGACGCTGCCACCGGTCAGGGCATGCTCGACCTCGGCGGCACTGCCACGGCCGAGACCGACGACGTCATGGCACGCGCAGCAGCCGTCGCCAAGCTCGCCACGGCGCTCGACGAGGCCGTCGCCGAGGTCGGGGGCACCGAGCTCATGGCCGACCTCGAAATGCCCGTCGTCGACGTCCTCGCCGGTATGGAGAAGGCCGGTATCGCCGTTGACCTCGACGAGCTGCAGAACCTCGAGAGCGACTACGACGCCCTCGTCGTCCAGGCTCAGCACGACGCGTGGGACGCCATCGGCGGCGAGCAGGTCAACCTCGGTTCGCCCAAGCAGCTGCAGACAGTGCTCTTCGAGACGCTCGGCATGCCGAAGACGAAGAAGACGAAGACCGGCTACACGACGGATGCCGAGGCTCTCGCCGACCTCTACGAGAAGGAGCCGCACCCCTTCCTCGAGGCGCTCCTGCGCCACCGCGACTCCTCGAAGCTGCGTTCGACCGTGGCCGGTCTCATCAAGTCGGTCGCGGGCGACGGCCGGATCCACACCACGTACCAGCAGACGATCGCGGCCACGGGCCGCCTGAGCTCCACCGACCCGAACCTGCAGAACATCCCGATCCGCACCGAGTCGGGCCGCCGCATCCGACGCGTGTTTGTCGTGGGTGAGGGCTACGAGTGCCTCATGTCGGCCGACTACTCGCAGATCGAGATGCGCGTCATGGCGCACCTGTCCGGCGACGAGGGCCTCATCCACGCGTTCAACGAGGGCGAAGACCTGCACCGCTTCGTCGGCTCCCGCGTTTTCGGCGTCGAGCCCGACGGCGTCACGCCCGAGATGCGCGCCAAGGTCAAGGCCATGTCGTACGGCCTGGCCTACGGCCTGTCGGCCTTCGGCCTGAGCAAGCAGCTACGCATCTCCACCGCCGAGGCCCAGCGCCTCATGGACGGCTACTTCGAGCGCTTCGGCGGGGTGCGTGACTACCTGCGTCATGTCGTCGACGACGCGCGCGCCGTCGGTTACACCGAGACGATGATGGGCCGCCGCCGTTACCTGCCCGACCTCGCGAGCGACAACCGTCAGCGCCGCGACATGGCCGAGCGCATGGCGCTCAACGCGCCCATCCAGGGCAGCGCGGCCGACATCATGAAGAAGGCGATGCTCGGGGTCGACGAGGCATTGCGCGACGGCGAGTACGCCTCGCGCGTCCTGCTTCAGGTGCACGACGAACTCATCCTCGAGATCGCCGAGGGTGAACGCGAGGCCGTCGAGAAGCTCGTGCGTGAACAGATGGGATCGGCCGCCGATCTCGACGTTCCGCTCGACGTCAACGTCGGCACCGGCGCGAGCTGGCAGGACGCCGAGCACTGATATCGGGTCGCCCGGCTGAGTGAGACTCGTTCAGCGGCGCTCGTCGACCTCCAGTACGGCGTCGGCGAGTCGCAGCCCGGGGCTCACCCGAGCCCCGTCGCCCAGAACACAACCCTCGAGGTGCGCGCCGTCACCGATGACGCAGCCCGGCCCGAGCACGCTGTCGGTGAGCACCGCATCGGCGCCGATCTGGGCACCCGGCATGACGAGGCAGCGCTCGACGCGAGCCGTGGGGGCGACCTGGGCGCCGAGCAGAACACTCGTGGCGTTCGGGCGGTCGCTCGGGACGTGATCCCGGGCCCACGCCAGGTTCGCCGCGAGCAGCGCGGCGGGTGTTCCGATGTCGGCGAAGCGCGCGTCTTCGCGGTAGACCCGCACACCCTCGTCGAGCGCCACGGCTCGGGGGAACACGTCCCGCTCGAGCGAGACCACCTCGCCGGCCGGGATGAGATCGAGCAATGACGGGCTGACGACGTACGTGCCGGCGTTGACGAAACCGGCAGGTGCGCCGGCGGGCTTCTCTTCGAACCGGGTGATGCGGTCACCGTCGAGATGGAGCAGGCCGAAGGCACTCGCGTCATCGACCGGTCGCGCGTGGATCGTCGCCAGGGGTGCGCCGGCGTGGACATGCGCGCGCACGTGCGCGGCGAGGTCGTGGTCGCTCACGAGGTCGCCGTTGATGACGACGAGCGCGTCGTCCGGGTGAAGCGTGAGCCCGGCGCACGCGTGTTTCAGCGCGCCACCGGTGCCCCGCGGCTCGGGCTCACGGGTGTAGCGCAGGTGGAGCCCGAAGCGCTCACCGTGGCCGAGCGCCGGCAGGAAGGCCTCGGCGTGGTGGGCGGTCGCCAACGTCACGGAGTCCACTCCCGCGGCGGCGAGGCGACGAAGCTGGTGAGCGATGACGGGCTCGTCACCGATCGGGAGAAGATGCTTCGGCGTGCGTGTCGTCAGCGGCATCATCCGTGAGCCGTAGCCGCCCGCGAGGATGACGGCGTGAAGGCTCACTTCGCGGTGTCCTTGCGGATCTGCGGTGCGATCCACGACCACATGATGGGTCCGGAGACGGATGTGTAGTGCAGAGCGTCCTCGTAGAGCTCCTGGCCGTTGAGTTTGCCGTGGTACGTGCCGCCGGGGCACAGCCGGTCGAACTGCGACAGGAACTGCACCTTGTTCTGCGCAGCCCACTGCTTGGCGACCCCGTTGAGGTGACGCACCTTCGCGGTGTCGTTGAGGGACGGCGGATTCTGGCCGAACGTCGGCATCTCGTGGCAGGCGAGGTCGAGCAGCACCGGGCGCTTCACCCGGGATTCCTTGGACTTGGCGAGCATCGAGTCGAGCGAGGAACGGATGAAGGCGTCGTGCTCGGCGCTGCCCGCCTTCAGCCGTCGGCCGTCGACTTCGTAGTCGTCGAGCAGGTTCTGCGGCAGGAAGTACAGCATCGTGTCTGCCTCGAAGAGCCCGAGGTGCCAGTTCTTCCAGAACGTGCGGCAGGCCGCGGGGATGGGGGCAGGTTTGCCGTTGAGGATCTGCTGACCGGGGAAGGTGGTGCAGCCGAAGCTCGTCGACTCCGAGACGTCGAGGTCGGTGAACCGTGTGGACGGGAAGTTCACCATGAGGCTGTGCGGAATGGAGTTACCCACGACGACGACGCGCTGCGAGGCGCCCGGCTGGTACGACGGCACCGCGTACGTGAGTTCGCCGCCTCCCGCACCGGTCTCCTCGGTCGGGTTACCGCTGGTGACCCTCGGGAGCGCAACCGTACCCACGGCGACGGCAGCACAGGCCGTCACCGCGACCAGGCGGGAGATCCTGGGCGAGCGGGGCACCAGACCGCGCAGTCCACCCGCCCGGATCGGCGCCTCGAGGTAGCGGTAGGTCAGCGTCGCGAAGACGATCGACAGGACGGCCTGCACGAGCGCGGCGGCAGCGGTGCTCATGCCCAGACGCTCAGGCGAGAGGAAGACGTGTACGGGCCAGTGCCACAGGTACAACGCGTAACTGATGAGGCCGATCTGCCGCAGTGGCTCGAACGAGAACGCCCGCTGAAAGGCGTTCGCGTGCGGTGACGCCGCGGCGAGGATCGCGGGCAGCGTCAGAAGACAGACGACGACGAGGCCGCCGCGGAAGACGAGCGGCGAATCCTCGGAGAGGGCGACGAACGCAACGAGCAGCGCCGCGAGGCTCGGCCAGGCGAGCTTCGAGATGGTCTCGACCCAGCGCGACGGGCGTTCGTGCCCCCATTGGCTCGGACCGACCCACGCGCCGATCGCAGCGCCGATGAGCAGTTCGAAGGCGCGGGTGTCGGTGCCGTAGTAGACGCGCGTCGGGTCGACGTCCGGCACGTAGAGGTAGGCCATCCAGGCAGCACTGGCGGCGGCAGCGACGGCGAAGACGAGCGCGAGCGTCCAGCGGCGGTGGACATACCGCGCGAGGACGAGGAACAGCAGCGGGAAGAGGAGGTAGTACTGCTCCTCGATGGCCAGCGACCAGGCGTGGCGCAGCGGAGAGGGAACGCCGTTGGCGTCGAAGTAGGCCTCGTTGCTCGCGAGGAGGCGCCAGTTCTGGACGTAGAAGAGCGTCGCGAGAGTGTCGAGCGCCACCGAGCTGCGTCGTCCCGAGGGTGTCCAGAAAGCTGCCGCCGCCAGCACCGCGATGAGCACGGTGATGAGGCTGGGCAGCAGGCGTCGGGCGCGGGCAGTCCAGAAGCGGCGCAGGTCGATGCGGCCCGAACGGGCGTACTCGCGCACGAGGAGACTCGTGATGAGGTAACCCGACAGGACGAAGAAGAGGTCGACACCGAGCCAGCCGCCCTGAACCCCCACCGGCCAGAGGTGAAAAACGAGAACGGCGAGGACGGCGACGCCACGAAGTCCGTCGAGCGCCGGGCGGTAACCCGACGAAGTGGGTGCGCGACGTGGCACGGGGTGGGCCTCTCGACGGGAACAGGACAATGGGCGCGAGTCTATTTGCCGAATGGCCGGGCCGCAGGCGGTTCCACTTCGCTAGCATGCGGGCATGTCGAACCAGTCAGACACTCGTACAGTGACGTCGCTGCGCCCCGGAACGAAGGTCGCGCTCATCGTCGCCACCGGATTCCTCGCGGTGGCCGCGTACTTCTTCCTCACGCCGACCAGCTTCATGGGCAAGGACGGCGGCCTCTTCGGCTGCGGTAGCCCGATGTCACCGAACACGAACGGTCTGGCCAAGGGCCAGTGCGGCATCCTCGAGGACGTCGCACGCAATCAGAGCTTCCTCTTCCTCGCCCTCGCCATCATCACCGCCGCCCTCGGCTTCCTCCTCTTCGGCTCGGAGCCGGCAGCGCAGACCCGCGGCGCCCGCACCCGCCTCGAGGACGAGGCCGTGGAGGACGACGACGTCGACGACGCCGACTCCGATCGCCGCCCGGGCCTCCTCGCCGGTCGCACGGAGCGCCAGAGCGAGCGCACCAAGGAGCCGCGCCGTCGGCCCCGTTTGGGTGACGAGGACGAGCACGACACTGAACGCGACGAGCGTCGTCGCGCGCGGTTCCTCGATGACGATGACGACGAGGACGACGCCCCTCGCAAGGTCCGCCGCACGCGCCTGGTCGACGACGAGGACGACGACGATGTGCGTCCGGCGCGCCGTCGCGCGCGCTTCGACGACGACGAGCCCGACACGGTTCGCGACTGACTGCCGCACTGACGGCAACGGGCTCACCCGCTCCGATTCGTCGGTGGGTGAGCCCGTCGCCGTGAGCGGACGCTCGCACGCGTTCGATCGGAGAGGAACTCATGGCCGCACGGCTCTTCGCCCACCGTCCTGGCCTGGACGGCATCCGCGGCTACGGCATGGTCGTCTTCATGCTGTGGCACGTGGGGGCGCTCACGGTTCTGCCGGGGCTGTGGGTGTTCATGAACGTCTTCTTCATCCTCTCCGCCTTCCTCATCACGCGTCTGCTCCTCGCCGAGCGGCGTAGCTACGGCGACATCAGCGTTCGCGATTTCTACGTCCGACGGGTGCGGCGCCTCGGCCCGGCACTGCTCGTCATGCTCGGCGCGGTGACGCTCGACGGGCTGTTCTTGGCCCCCGATGAGGAGAAGGCGTTCCTCAAGGGCGACATCCTCGCCACCCTCACCTACGTCATGAACTGGCGTCTCGTGGCCCGTGACGATCAGTACTTCGAGGCCTTCAGCCACCCGAGCATCACGCGGCACGCGTGGAGTCTGTCGGTCGAGGAGCAGTTCTATCTCGTCGTGCCGTGGCTCGTCGTGGCCGTACTGGCCCTGGGGCGTACGCGCCTGGCGAGGACCCTTCCGTTCGTGCTGCTCGCCGGACTCAGTGCCCTGTGGGCCACGCGGTTGGACCTCGTCGGGCTGGGTGGTCAGTCGCACGCCTACTACGGCACGGACATCCGCGTTCAGGCCTTGGCGCTCGGCGTCGCGGCGGGCGTGTGGAGCGGGCACCGGGGGAGCGGCGGGGCGCTGCTCAAACCCCGCGACCCGCGTGATCCCCTCGACGACGGCCGCCCGTGGATCGAGATCGTCGGGTGGCTCGGGCTGGCGGCCACGCTCGTCGCGTTCGTCACGATCGAGCCGCTCGAACCGTGGATGTTCTCGCGCGGCGGGATGCTGCTGACCTCCATCGCGGCGACGGCGTGGATCATCGGCTGTGCGCAGAGGCGCGCCACACCCCTCGTTCGCGTGTTCTCCCTGCCACCCGCGGTCTACACGGGCAAGATCTCGTACGGCCTCTACCTGTACCACTGGCCGATCTTCATCTGGCTCTCGCGCTACCTCACCGGCGTCAACGTCTGGGTTCTTGCGGTGCTGACGCTCGCCCTGTCCTACGCGGCGGCCGCCGTGAGCTACCGCTTCCTCGAACGGCCGATCATGAAGCACGGACTCGGCGCGTTCGGTCGCCGTCGGACGGGGGCCGCAGGCTTCGCAGGGATGGCCGCGGTCGTCGTCGGCGCGCTCTTCGTCTCGGGAGGTACGGCGCAGGCCACCGCACCCGTGCGCGACGAGAGCGTCCCGCAGAAGGTGGCGAACATCCCCCAGCTCGTCGAGGGGCAGCCGACGTTCACGGCGCCGAAGCCGCCGACGAAGGTCGCGCTGTTCGGTGACTCGGTGCCGTTCCACCTCGTCTCCCGTTTTCCCAGCGGCAACTTCCCGGGCCTTGAGGTCGTCAACCTCGGCACACCCGGTTGTGACATCGTCGACGCCCCTGTGCAGTGGACACCGACGGTGGCGCTCGGCGCCGACGCCGCGTGCCGGCAGAACAAGGCGACCTACGAGGAGAAGGTGCGTACCTCGGGCGCCGAGACGTTCGTCATCTTGCCCAGTCTCCAGCTCGCGCTGCGCCACCATCTCAGAGGACGCACGGTGTGGCTCGACGACCCGGCGTACGTTGCTGCCGTGCGCTCGAAGCTCTCCGAACTCACGACGAAGGCCGAGGCGGCCGGGGCGCGTTCGGTGCAGATCACCACCGTTCCGTGCCGACGGATGAGCGAACTCAACCTTCCGCCCCAGTACCGTACGGAGCTGAGCCGCTCACCCGAACTCGTGGCCGAGGCCGAGAACCCCAAGCGCCTCAACACCCTCATCAGGACCTGGGCGAAGGAGGAGAACGTGCCTGTCGTCGACCTCGCCTCCGCCGTGTGCGGTGACGGTTACCAGCCGACGCTGCACGGCAAGAAGGTCTACGAGGACGGCATTCACTTCTCGCCCGAGGCAACCCCGATGATCTGGGGCTGGCTCGCCCCGCAGTTTCTGAGCAAGGCAGGTGGACGTCCGTGACGGGCAGCACGCGCGCACAGCGACGCAGCGGCAAGGGCGTTCGCACGCCGTGGCGCTATGCGGCGCTCGACGGGTACCGCGGCCTGTTCGTCGTCCTCGTCATCGCCTACCACTTCGGCGTGACGGCGCTCGTCGGTGGCTGGGTCGGCATCAACCACTTCTTCGTCTTCTCCGGCTTCCTCATCACTCGCCTGCTCCTCAAGGAGCGCCAGAAGACGGGGCGCATCGACGTCCGCCGCTTCTACGTCCGCCGGGCCCGCCGCGTTCTCCCCGCGATGTTCGTGCTCGTCGCCGCGGTGCTCGTTCACACGGCCTTCTTCACCGACGCGGAGCAGCGCAAGGAGTACGCCGGCGACGCTTTCGCGACGCTCGGGTTCTTCCTCAACTGGCGACTCATCAGCCGTGGCGACGCCTACTTCGACCAGTTCGTCGACCCGTCGCCGCTGCGTCACGCGTGGACGCTCTCGGTCGAGGAACAGTTCTACGTCATTGTCCCCTTCCTCGTGCTCGCCCTCGTCGCCCTCGCCCGTCGCCGGGGCGCGAAGGCCGGCATCGCTCTCGCTCTTGCGGCGGTGAGCGCCTGGTGGACGGCGCAGCTCGGCTTCGAGACGCCGCAGGACCAGACGCGCCTCTACTACGGCACCGACACCCGCGTGCAGGCTCTGCTCGTCGGTGTTGCGCTGGGCTGTCTGCTCGGACTCGGCAACGACAAACGGGGCCCGGTGCTCCCTCCACGCGCCGTGACGCAGGCGCTCGGCGTCATCGGCTTCGGCGTCTCGGTCTCGGCGGTCTTCCTCCTCGACCCGAGCACCACGTGGGTCTACGACCGCGGTGGCATCCTGCTCTTCGCCGTCGGCGCCGCCCTCATGGGGTGGTCGAGCGTCGACCCGCGCAACCTGCTCATCAACCGCATCTTCGGGTGGGAGCCCCTGGCGTTCCTGGGCCGCATCTCGTACGGGCTCTACCTCTACCACTGGCCCATCAACCTGTGGGTCGACGTGCCGGGCCTCCCCGACATCGCCGAGGCCGTGCTCAAGGGTGCGCTCACGTTCGCCGCTGCGTACCTCAGCTTCCGCTACATCGAAGTGCCCGTCCTGCAGAACGGCGTCAAGGGTCTGCTGCCGAAATCCACTTCCGGCACGCGGCAGTTCGTCGCCGTCGGTTCGGCACTGGCCCTCGTCCTCGGTTCAGGCCTCATGTGGACGATGACCCGAGTCAGCGGCCCGCCGCAGTACGTGGCGAACGTTGCCGACCTCGTGCCGGGGCAGAAGGCCTACCCCATGACCTCGAGCCGGACCACGGTGGCCATGGTGGGCGACTCGGTGCCCCTCAAGCTCGTCGAGAACTACCCGTCGCTCAATTTCCCGGGGCTCCACCCCGTGGCTCTGGCCGTGCCGGGCTGCGACGTGCTCGACATCCCGATCGTCGATTCCAAGAGCAAGATCGTGCCCAACCCGAATGACTGTGCCTCCCTCAAGCGCGACCTGACGTCGAAGGTTCGCGGCTCGGGTGCGGAGGCCGCCGTCCTCATGCCCGGCGTGCAGCTCGCCTCGCGGCACATGCTCGACGGCCGAAAGGTGTGGATCGACGACGCCGCCTACCGCGACCTCGCGAAGAAGCGTCTCACCGAGACCGTCGGGAAGATCCGCGCCGGGGGAGCGCAGCGTGTCTACGTGACGACGGTGCCGTGCCGTCAGGCCGATCTGTCCGTCCTCCCGCCCGAGGACGCCGCCGCGATGCGCGCCGACGGCCCTGCGCTCGCCGAGTCGCAGCGACCCGACCAGGTCAACGCCCTGATCCGTGAGTGGGCGTCCGAGGAGCACGTGCCGCTGCTCGACCTCGCGAGGACGGTGTGCAGCAATCCCTTCCAGCCCGAGGTGAGCGGTAAGCGGCTGTACACCGACAGCGTCCACTTCTCCGAGGAGGCCACACCGATGATCTGGAAGTGGCTGGCGCCCCAGGTTCTGGCGACTGCCCAGCGCTGAGGCGCATGAGGTGGCATTCTTGTGCCGCCCGAGTTCGCCGACACCGTCCGTGGTCCGCCGTGTGCGTTCGGGCCTCACCCACGTAAGGAACCCATGAAAACGTCTGCCTTCTTCGAAGCCCTTCCGGCGCTGTTCACCCCCGACGTCCACAGCGGCGACCCGGTCGACGGTGCATGGAAGGACCTCACCGCCCAGGTGGCCGGCTATACGGCGGTCAACGAACTCGCGGTGCTCAACGAGGCCGCGCGTCACCTGCCCGAGGGCGAGGCCTACCTCGAGGTCGGCACGTTCAAGGGACGCTCGATCTGCGCTGCGGTGCGGGGCAACGCCGGCAAGAAGTTCGTCGTCATGGAGAACTTCATGGAGTTCGGCATGGCCGGTGAGATGGCCCGCAAGGAGCTCATGACGAACCTCGCCCAGCACGCGAGTGACGCCGACGTCGAACTGCTCGAGGGCGACTGCTTCAAGCTCATGGTCGAGCCAGGCGCGCTCGATCGGCCGGTCGGCGTCTACTTCTACGACGGCGAGCACACGCTGCTGTCGCACTACCTCGCCCTGGCTGTCGTCGAGCCGTTGCTCGCGGACGAGGCGCTCGTGCTCATCGACGACGCGTCGTGGCCGGTCGTGCAGAAGGCCCACAAGCTCTTCCTCCAGCGGCACAAGGGCTGGGAGATCGTCGAGACGTGGGACGCTGCGCACGCCGACGACCCGCGCTGGGCCAACGGCCTGCACGCCCTCACATTCCGCCGTGTGCCCGGTACAACCCGCAAACTCTCGGGCACGGACGAGGCCCTGCGCCGCTACCAGGTGACGGTGCAGGACCGCGTCAACGCCGTGATGTGGAAGGCCGTGGGCATCGTGCCCGGCCCGATCACCGCGGTCGCGAAGGTGCTGCTCGGACGCTCGCGCAAGATCGGTGACGACGACAGCGCGAAGTGACCCACCGTTGCCTCGGGCCGAGCTGACCACGTGTGTCGGCTCGGCCCGATGCGTGTCACGTGCGGTCGGTGACGAGGAGGTCCTCCTCGGACTCGAGCTGCGTCACGGCGTGACGGCGGGTGCGCACCACGCCGACGAGGACGACGAGCGCCGCGCAGCCGGCGGCGAGGCCGATGATCTGCTCGGCGCTGTCGTGCCACCACAGCCACCCGACGACGAGCTCGACGGCAACGGCCAGCCAAGCCACCTTGCCGAGAGTCGTGTCGTCGTCGGCCATCTGGGAGAAGAGCCACAGCTGCGCCAGGGCCCACAGCGTGCCGAGCGCGATGCAGGCCAGGACGAGCGTTCCGAAACCGTCGAAGGCCGTGCCGCCGATGAGCCGCACGAGGGCGTCGGCGTCAATCGCGACAACCGCGGCCGCGATCGCGCCGATTCCGACGACGAGCGCCGCCGCCCGCCAGATCATCGACGACCCCTGACGCGACAGGCGCGGCACGACGAGCAGCGCGATGAACTGGGTGCCCCAGCACATCGCCCGCCCGAAGGTCGACGCGAGGCCGTAGCCGCCGGAGGTGTGTTCGTCGAGGAAGTGGCGCACGAGGAGCACGTCGACGTTCGTCAGGGCAGTGAACGCCGCGAGCGTCGAGTTGGATCGCGCCATCTCGGCCAGGAGCGAGGGGGAGTGGCGCCGCGTGGTGGCGGCCAGATCGCGACAGGCCCACCACCCGTACGCCGCGGTGAGCCAGGCCGCGATCGCCATGGCGACGAAGACCTGCGTGACGTTCGCATCGATCGCGAGGCACACGAACGCGCCGAGCAGACGGGTGGCCGCGGTGAGGACGTAGAGCGCAGACAGGTGCCCGAGGCGTTCGGCCCCCAGCAACATGCCCTGAAACGCGCCCGTGAGCGTCATCGGAAGGAGCATGAGCGACATGGCGACGGTGGCGGCCACACCGTCGAGGTGGAAGATGTCGCCGATCGGTTCGGCGAGCAGGCACGTGAGCCCGGTGAGAGCGACGCCCGTCCCGGCCGCGGCCACGAGCCCGGACGTGCGTGCTTCCTCGTCGGCCCAGCGTCGCGCGATGATGACCTGGAAGGCGCCGGCCGGGATGACGAGCACGATGCCGAGCGTGATGAGCGCCGAGTAGGCGCCGAACCCCGCGGTACCGAGGGCGCGCGTCAGCACGAGGACGAAGACGTAGCTCAGGGCGTTGCCGACGCCCATGGCGACTCCGAGGAGGGCGCCCGAACCGATGCCCGCCGTGCGCTCGGTCCGGTTGCCAGGAGCCTCGGACGGTTCGTCGGCGGAGTCAGTGGAGACGTCGGTGCGTCCAGCGTTCAACGTCTCCACCTTCTCGGGTTGGTCCTCTTGTTGGTCCTCTTGGGGGTTACTTCCCAGTTATATTAGGCAGTCACCGCCGGGGCGCCGACGGAAAGCGCGCTCGGCGCGCGGTGCAGTGACGAAGTCGACGATCCGGAGGCCAACGACGTGAGACGCTTCGCCGCGCGGGTCAGCCCGTACGCGCTCACGACCGGCGGGCTCGTTCTCTTTCTCGCGATCATCGTCTTCGGCAACTCGCTCGGTCACTTCCACACCGACATCAAGCCAGAGGTCTACCTCGCGCCGTGGACGATGGTCGAGCGCTACCTCTCGTCGTGGACGAGCTCTCCCTACCTCGGGTCGGCGAACTTCAACGTCGGCCTCGTCCCCGTGCTGCTTCTGCTGTCGGCGCTGCGCGGGCTCGGTCTGTCACCGGAGTGGACCTTCAAGGTCTTCCACTTCGCTCTCTGGCTCGTCGCTGCATGGGGAGCGAACCGTCTCGTGCGGGCAGCCACCGTCCGCGCGACGAAGTGGGTCGGCCTGTTCGCGGGGGTCTTCTACCTCGCCAACCCCTACACGATCGCCGCCGGAAACACGCTCGCAATCGCCCTGCCGATGGCGTTGTTGCCCTGGATGCTCCTGGCCTACTTGAGGGGTCTGCAGCAGCCTCGCAGCTGGGTCTGGCCGGCCGCGTTCGGCCTTGCGTTCTTCGCGATGAGCGGCATGAACGTGGCCGTCGTGCCGCTGTACCAGCTGCTCGCGCTCGTGCCGATCGCCGCCGTCGCGCTGTGGCACCGCCGCGCTACGTGGCGTCAGGTGCTCGCCGTGACGGCCAAGTGCGGCCTCTTCGTCGTCGCCGTCTCGGTCTACTGGCTCGTGCCCGCCACCGCAGCGCTTGGCACAGGCGCGCAGATCGTCGACATGTCCGAGACGCTCACCGGTATTCACAAGGTGTCGTCCTTCACCGAGGTGCTGCGCGGCCTCGGTCTGTGGCCGCTCTACGGCCACAGTGACACGGGGCCGTGGGTGCCTCAGAACGCCACCTACATCACGAGCCCGGTCGTCATCGTCCTCACCGCGCTGTGGCCGACGCTTGCGCTCGTCTCCCTCGCCTTTGCGCGAACTGCTCTTCGCCGCACTCTCGTGTTGCTCGCCGCCCTGGCTGCCGTCGTCATGGTCGGGCTGTTCCCGGGCGAGGGACGCGCCCAGAGCCCCGTCGGGTGGGTGCTGGAGAAGGTGCTCGGCCTCGGCCCGCTCGCCGCGTTCCGCACGACGAACAAGATCGGAGCGCTTCTCGCGCTGGCCTTCGCGCTGGCGCTGGCTTTCGGCGCGGTGCAACTCGTGCGCCTCGTCCAACGACGCAGCGCGCTCGCCCCCGTGGCCGGTTCGTTGGCCACGGTTCTCGTGGCCGGTTGGATCCTGCCGGCCCTGTCCAACGGGCTCTACATCTCCGAGATGGACGTGCCGAACTACTGGCGCGAGGCGGCCAAGACGGCCGACGGGGGAGACCCGAACGCGCGTACCCTCATGCTTCCCGGCCAGACCAGGCCGACCTATCGCTGGACCGTTCAACGGCCGGACGACCTCACGAACTCGCTTCTCAAGCGCGAGGCCGTGCTGCCCGAGACGACGCCGAACGCGAGTGCACCCGGCGCCAACCTCCTCGCGGCCATGGACGACACGGTGCAGTCGGATCGCTCGAACGGCGACATCGCCTCGACGTTCGCGCGTTACCTCGGGGCCGACAACGTGCTCGTGCGTCACGACACCGTCTGGGAGAACGACGGCGGTGCGCGGCCAGCGGCCATGTCGCGCCTCATCGACGGCGACAGCGGTCTGTACGGCGTCGCGAACTTCGGACGTCCCGGTCAGAACGTCCTGTCGCCCACGAACCAGCCCGAGAGCATGGACGAGGCCCTGCTCACGCCGGTTCAGCTCTACGGGGTCAAGGACTCCCGACGTGCGGTCCGGGCCCAGAGCCTCGCGGGTCAGATGATCGTCGCCGGCGACGGCTGGGCGTTCCCCCAGCTCGCCTCCGCCGGCCTGCTTCGCTCGAGCCCCACCGTGCGCTACGCGCAGGACCTCGACGAGACGAGCCTCAAGGCCGCGCTCAAGGACGGCGCACGCCTCGCGCAAACCGACACGAACGCCCGCCGCAACACCATCCCTCAGCGCCTCACCGCCGGCCAGGGCTCGCTCCTTGCCGCGAACGAGGCGCTGAAGAACAGCCGCACACTGGGCACCGATCCGAAGAACCAGACCGTCCTGGAGCGTTCCGGGGCGCACGTCACCGCGAGCTCGGCCGGTGGAACGTTCTTCGACCTGCCCTTCGCCGCCGCCGAGAACGCTTTCGACGGTGACGATGCGACGTCGTGGCGGTTCGGTGACTTCCAGCGAGCCGCAGGCCAGAGCCTGAACGTGAAGCTCGACAAGCCCGCCCGCCTCGGTGACGTGTCGGTCGCTCAGGCCGATCTCGGTCCCGTCAAGATCGATCGCGCCACCCTCATCGCAGGCGGCAAGTCTGTCTCCGTGCGCGTGCCAGACACCGGCCGTGCCACGTTCCGCATGGGCGGCGTGAACGCCGAGTCCGTCCGCCTGCGGATCGACTCGACCCGCGGCGACGGCTACAACCTCGTCGGTGTTTCCGAAGTGGGGCTACCCGGGGCGAAGGCAGAGCGTGCGGCGCGCACGCCGTCGACTCTGAAGGACCTGTACGACAGCCTCGACGCCGAGGGCCGCACGGCCTTCGAGAAGGCACCGCTCGACATCCTCTTCCAGCGCGTGCAGAACTCGTCCTCCCCGAACGACGACTCCGAGACCTCGCTCAACCGCATCTTCACGATGCCCGACGCCCGTCGCTACGACGCCTCCGCCACGGTGCGCCTCGCGAAGGCCGACCAGGAGCGCTTCTACGACCGCAGCGCGGGCTACAGCGATGCCGTCACGGCGTCGTCGTCGGAGTTCTGGTTCAACCGCCCCGAGTACCGTGCGTCCCAGGCGGCCGACGACAACGACAAGACGGCCTGGGTTCCCGGTGGCGCAAGCCCGCAGGGTGCCTGGTGGCAGATGCGCGGGCCCGAGCGCGAGATCAGCTCTGTCTCCGTCACCCAGGCCCCCGGTGAGGGCGGTGCATCACGCACCCAATGGGCGACGCGGGCCACGGTCAGCGTCGACGGCCGCGTCGTCGGCTCCGGAGCTCTCAAGCCGAACGGCACGGCGTCGATCGACATCACGGCGACGCGGGGCAAGGTCGTGCGGGTGCAGCTCGACGCCTCGAGCGGCCCGCGTAACGGCGCCCCGGCGAAGTTCACGTCGATCGACACGAAACAAGCGCTGCGCAAGGCTCCTCTCGGTGCGTTCGACGAGCCTGGTAAGAACCGGTGCTTCGCCGTCTCGACGATCAACGGTACGGCGCTGCCGATGCGTCTGTCGGGCGACCGTGTGGCCGGGCCCAAGGACGCCGGCACCCGCTGGACGGCGTGCAACCCGGTTGTCCTCAAGGCCCGCGAACAGCACGTCGAGCCGGTGCGCGACTTCGTCGTCGACTCGCTCGTGCTGCGCGACACCGTGTCGGAGAAGGCGGGGGCCGGCGTCTCGCCTGCCCCGGTCGACTTCGCCGTGACGAAGAACTCGCCGAGCGTGAAATCCGTGCGCGTGGCGAAGAGCTCCACGCCGAAGGCCGTCGTGCTGGGTCAGAGCTATGACGAACGCTGGAGCGCCACGCTGGGCGACAAGGATCTGGGACGCCCCGTCCTGCTCGACGGCTACTCCTCCGGGTGGGTTCTGCCGGCCGGCGCCGAGGGCACCGTCGAGATGCGCTTCACGCCTCAGCGTTACGCCAACTGGGCCATCCTCTTCTCGCTTGCGGCACTGTTGATCGCGGCAGCGCTCGTGGTGCGTGCGTGGCTGACGGGTGCGCTTGTCGGTGGTCGAGACGAGAGCGCCGACGAGGACCTGCCGGCTCATCGCGCGCACCGGTCCGCGACACAGGAGCGGATGACCGGTGGCGGCGGGTCCCCGGGTCGCTCGGGTCGTCAGGTCCTGCTCCAAGCCGGCTTCGTCGTGGCCGCCGCGCTCGCTGTGGGGCTTCCGGGACTCGTGGCGGGTCTCGCCGTCGTGGCGGGCCTGCGCTGGGGACGCGTGACATCACGGGCACTCGTCGTCACCGGCGCTGCCCTGGTGTTCGTGGCGATTCTCCTGTTCCTCGTCCTCAGCCCCGACCTCGGCGAGGTGAGCGCGGATGCGATCTCGGCGAGCCTGTGGCCGCATCGCGTTGCCGGCGCCGGTTTCGTCGTCGCCATCGCAGGCCTCCTGCGCCGTGAAGGCCTGGCCGGGGGATCCCGCGGTGCCGCAACGGCCGAGCCGGCCGCTGACGCCACCGACTCCGCCGATCGCACCGAGGACGAGGGACGCACGCGCGACAGCGACAGCGACGGAGGATCCGAGGATGAGTGACAGCCACGTGAGCGCAGGGACGCCTGCCGGGCGCGATGTGGAGGGCGGTGTTGCGCGCGCGGTGAGCGTCATCGTGCCGACGCGCAACAACGAGCGCACGATCGAGGCGACGCTCGCGTCCGTCGTTGCGCAGACCGAGCCGAACGTGACGCTCATCGTCGTCGACAACGCGAGTAACGACGCGACGCCCGAGATCGCCCAGCGGTACACCGACGTCTACCTCGAGGCGGGCCCCGAGCGTTCCGCCCAGCGCAACCGCGGCATTCAGGCTGCCGAGACGCCGTGGATCGTGTGGCTCGACAGCGACATGATCCTGCCGCCGCGTGCTCTCGAAGTCGCCCTCGACACCGCCGAGCAAACAGGCGCGGCCGGCGTCGCCCTGCCCGAGCGCACGATCGGCACGGGGTTCTGGACAGCCTGCCGGGCCCTCGAGCGTGAGTGCTACCTCGACCAACCGTGGCTGCACAACCCACGCCTGCTGCGCCGTGAGTTCATGGTCGGCGACGGCGAGTTCCACCTCGCGATGTCCGGACCGGAGGACGCCGACCTTCGCATGAAAATGCGCCGTGCGGGACACCGCATCGAACTCGCTCCCATCGTCATCGACCACGACGAGGGTCACCTCACCCTGCGCGACGTCTTCGACAAGCGGCGCTACTACGGCCGAAGCATCCCGGCCCTCGAAGCCGAGCACGACGGTGCCGTCAGCGACCAAGGGCGTGCGGTGCTCGGCGCGTACTGGAGCCACCGCGGCGACCTGGCCCGACGCCCCCTGCACGCCGCCGGCATGGTCGCGATGCGTGCCATGGAGGCGGTCGGCTACGGCTACGGCGCCTGGAGCGCGCGCCGTGAGGCGGCCTCCGGAGGAAAGACGCCGTGACCCACGGTGACGCGTCGCGCCGGCGTGAGCTCCTGTGGCTCTCGCTGCCCGATCAGCGTCCCCGCCGTGAGCTCTACTGGATGTCGCGCATGCCCGACACCCACGTCACAGCGCTGGCCGCCGACGAGCCGGTGGGGGAGATGAGCTGGGTCCCGACGACCTACCGCCGCCCGGTGAAGCGCTTCATCGAGGCCGGCGCTTTCGCTTGGGCCGAGAACCTCGACGACGAACTCGCGCGCGTTCGCCCCGACTGGGCGGTCAGCCTCGAGCTGTGTTCGCTCGTCACCGGGCAACTTTCCCGGCGCCGCCGATCCGGAGGCTTCAAGCAGGCCGTCGTGACGTGGGAGAACATGCCGCGTCAGCCCCTGTACGCCCTGCCGCCGTACCGCCAGGCCGTCGAATCCGCACGCAGCGCCGACCTCGTGCTCTGCATGGTCGACGCCGCCCTCGATCACCTCGACCTCAACGGCTTCGACCTCGAGCGGGCGCGCGTCGTCAAGCCCGGTGTCGACACGGAACTGTTCTCCCCGGCAGCCGAACTCACCGACCGCCCGCGCGTTGTCTTCACTTCGCCGCTGGCACCGAACAAGGGCATTGACACCGTGCTCGACGCGATGGCTCACGTGCGCCGACACCTGCCGGAGGCGCAGCTCGTCGTGGCCGGACGCGGCCCGTGGCTTCCGCTCGTCGAGGAAGCCGCCCGTCGCATGCCGGATTCGGTCGTCCTCGCGGGCTCGCTCGATGCGTCGGGGGTGGCCGACCTCCTGCGCTCGGCTCGGGTGTTCACGACGGCACCCCGCCCGACGTGGAAGTGGACCGAGCAACTCGGTCTTGCCTACCTCGAGGCGCAGGCGTGCGGCCTTCCCGTCGTCACGACCGCCTGCGGGACGAACGACGAGGCCGTGCGCCCACCGAACCTCGTCGTCGAGGACGACGCCGCAGCACTGGCTGACGGGCTCCTGCACTTTCTCGAGAACGACGCGGCAGCCCGCGAGACGGGCCGAGCCAACCGCGAGCGGATGGTCGCGGAGCACGACATCGTCACGCAGACCCGTCGCCTCGGCGAGGCGTTCGCCGAGTTCGAGTGAGGCCCGAGTGAGCGTCAGGGGCGAGGGGGAGCGGTCGAGCGCAGTCTCATGGGTCGCACGCCACGCCGGTCTGCTGACGGCGAGTGTGGTGGCCCTCCTCGTGCTGTCGCCGGCGCTGTGGCGGCCCGGCTTCCTTCTCCACTACGACATGGTGTTCGTGCCCGACCTGCCGCTGTCGGCGGGCACGCTCGGGATGGACGGCGGGGTTCCCCGCGCGGTTCCGAATGACACCGTCGTCGCGCTGCTCGACCTCGTGCTGCCCGGCTGGATCACCCACCGGCTCATCCTCGTCGGAGCGTTCCTCGCCGTCGGTGCGGGCGTCGATCGCTGGCGGCGGGGGCTCGTCACCACTGTCGTCGCAACGGTCGCCGCGACGTGGAGCCCGTGGGTGGCCGAGCGTCTCGCCATCGGTCACTGGGGCTACCTCTGGGGGTACGCAGCGCTCGTGTGGGCCGTCGTCGGTGCACTCGAAGTCCGCGCAGCGCGGAGCGACGGCGACGGCACGTGCCATCACCGGGCCGTGACGAGCATCGCGGTGGGCCTGGGCATGAGCGCCCTGTCGGGCTCGACGGGTGCCGTGCTCGTCGCCATCGCGTTGGTCGTCCTCCTCCTTGCGCCCGGCGCGGGTCGGCCCCGCGCGGGAAGCATCGCCGTCGGAGCAGCCGCGTGGCTCCTGCTCAACGCCGCGTGGTGGTTCCCCTTCCTCACGAGCTCGTCATCGTCCGCGGCCGACGCCACCGGCGTTCGGGCCTTTGCCGCCGGAGCCGACACGCCGCTGGGCGTTCTCGGGTCACTCCTCGGGGGCGGCGGAATCTGGCACGAGCCGTCGTGGTTCCCCGAGCGCCACACCGTGGTCTTCGCTGTTCTCGCCGCTGCGCTCGTCGTCGTCGGCTTCGTGACGCTCCTGAGGCACCTGCCGACGCTGCACTGGGGGATCGGGGCGCTCGGAATCCTCGCGCTCGTCCTTTCGAGCCTCGGAAGCTTCGCCGTCACGGCGCCACTGCTTGTGTGGTTCGTCGAGACCGTTCCCGGCGGCGGGCTGCTGCGCGACGGACAGAAGTTCGTCGCGTTGCTCGTCGTGCCCGCAGCGCTCGGGTGGGGCGTGCTCGCGGCACGTGTCGTGTCACGCGCTCGAGGAACCGCGCTCGCCCCGGTCGCGCTCGTCACGGCCGCCGTGCTGCCGGTCGTTCTTCTGCCGGGGCTTGCGTTCGCCCGCGGTGGCCAATGGATCTCGTCGAGCTATCCGAACGAGTACGGAGCTGTCGCGCAGCGGTTGTCGGCGTCGTCGGACGCGGCCGCCGTCCTGCCGTGGCGCCTGTACCGGCAGTACGGCTGGAACGGCGACATCACCGTGCTCGACCCGTGGCGGCGCCTGTCGTCCTCTCCGGTGCTCGTCAACGACGACCTGCCACTGCGTGACAGCACGGTACGGGGTGAGAGTGCGGCTGCCGACCGGGTGTCGAGGGCCCTCGCGAGCGGGGACGCGGCGCAGGTCAAGGCTGCGCTGAGCAGGGCCGGCGTGCGCTACGTCGTCGTCGAGAAGTCCCAACCCGGGGTCGACGACGACATTCGGACGCTCACCCCGATCGGCTCCGTCGTGCACTCGGGGCGAGACCTGACGCTCTACGACATCGGCCGTCCCAGCGGCCACGACGGCCCGCAGAGCCTGGGGAACGCGCCCTGGTGGGGCGCGACGGGCCTGGCTCTCGCGGGGGTCACCCTGGCTGCGGGTACGGCGTGGCTCGTGCGGCGCAGGCAGTTCGAACGCGGCGCGGAAGGACACGCTTCGGGTACGAGTCAGTAGTTCGCCTGCGCAGAACGTCACATTCGGGCTACACTCGATGAAAATGCGTCGTACGGGCGACGCGTCTCACCCGCGAAGTGAGAGCTGGACACAGCGAAAGGCGGTTCACCATGAGCGCGTCCACGAGCAAGGCGGCGTACAACGTCGGCGGTGCCATCGTCGGCATCCTTCTCGCCCTTCTGGCGATCTTCGGTCTCATCCAGACCCAGGGCAACCAGGAGCAGTCGCAGAAGTACCAGTCCAAGATCAGCTACGACGGCTGATCCGTTCGGCCGCACGGCCGAACATGCGCGAGGGCGAGGCATCGAAATGCCTCGCCCTCGCGCTGTTGTGTGTGGCCCGCACTGGCTGCCGTCGACGACCGGGGCACCGTGTGCCTGAGATCAGGAGACGCTGACGACGTGCGGCCGCTCGTCCAAAGCGAACGCGTCGCGCTCGACGAGGGCACGCAGGCGCTCGACGTGCAGGGGAGTGTCCGGCGGCTGGGGCGCACGCGTCGCGCGCCCCAGGACGTTCTCGAGCGTGTGGTGCAAGTTCCGGCCGGCGCTGTTCCAGCTGAACGAGCGGGCGTAGCGGCGCGCATTGCGTCCGAGTTCCTCCCGGACATCCGCTCGTTCGAGGAGGACGCGCACGTCGTCGATGAGTTCGTCGGTCGTCGAGGCCAGAGCGCCGGTGCTCGCGTGCTGGATGGACTCACTGGGGCCACCGGCCTGGATGAACGCCAGCGAGGGGGTGCCGTGCAGCCCGGCCTCCACGATCGTCAAGCCCCAGCCCTCCTTGTACGAGGGCATCATGACGAGCCACGACGAGGCGAGCAGCGTGTGCTTGGTCTCCTCGTCGACGAATCCGTGGAAACGGACGGCGTCCTCTACTCCGAGATCGCGGGCGTGCTGGGCGATGTTCTCCTGCCAGTACCCGGAACCGACGACGTTGAGCACGAGCCCGGGGAACTGGGGGCGCAGTCGTGCCACGGTGTCCACAGCGATCTCCACCTGTTTGTGCGGCACGAGGCGGCCCAGCACGGTGATGGACGGTTCGGACGTGCGAGGCACGTCCGCGTAGGAGTCGAGATCGCGCGGGTGGTCGTTGCCGCTGTAGACGAGGTCGATGCGTTCGGCGTCGACGCCGAGTTCCACGAGTTCGGCCCGCGTTGCCTTCGAGACGGTGACGTAGCGGCTCTTGCGGTAGACGAACGGCGCGGCCTTCGACTCGAGGAACCAGCCGAACCTCGCGAGGCGCTCACCGAAGATGCTCGACCACTGGTCGCGGTGCACGTGGTGGACGACGGCGACGACGGGGACGCGGGAGACGATGGGTGACCAGAACGGCACACCGTTCTGCACGTCGATGACGACGTCGTAATCGCGGGAGTGGCGCAGCAGGTGCCACAGCCCCGCCGCGTAGCAGGTGAAGCGGTTGCCGGCGCGCAGGACGCGGACGTCACCGTGCATCGTGCGTCGGGCTGCGCCCGGGAAGCGGGCGGTGTGGATCGTCACCTCGTCCCCGAGAGCGCTCATCACCTCGCTCGTGCGCTCGACGAACACCTCGGAGCCGCCGGCTTCGGGGTTCTCGCGGTCGCGCCACGACAGGTACAGCACCCGCATCGGGGCACCTGCGTGCTCGCCGTTCATCCCTGTTCGTCTCCTCGTGCCATTCGTCCGCGACCGTTTCGGGTCGCCCGTTAGAGTAACCGGGAGCCGAACAGGAGGTGTCCCGATTCCCAGGTCTCGATGCGAGGCGTGCGGCCATGCCGTGCAGCCTTGGACGCTCGGCTCATCCGTGCTCGGGCGGTGCACTCACTGCGGGCACCTCGTGCGCTCCCTCCACGACGCGCCCGCGCGTCACCGTGAGCACGCTTACGGCGGTGACCCGACGCTCGACTCGGCGCGTCTCGCCCTGACCTACCGCACGCTCGTCGCGGACGGCGTACCCGAGTCGGTGTTCGAGATCGGCTTCGGCACCGGTGCTCTGCTGCGTCGCTTCCTCGACGGCGGAGCCAGTGTCGCGGGAGCCGATCCCGACCAGCTCGAACTCGCCGTCGATGACCGTGTGGCCCGCGAGGGATCGCTGCACGCCTGCGGCATCGAGGACGTCACGCCCGACGCCCTGCCCGCCGGCGCCGTCGACATGGCCTACGGCATCCACGTGCTCGAGCACGTCGTCGATCCAGCCCTGACGTTGCAGCGCACCCGCGACCTGTTGCGCCCCGGCGGCAGCGCGCACTTCCTCACGCCGGCCGGTGACTGGGCGGGTCTCGGCCTCGTCAAGGACGGCTGGTGGATGCTCGAGGATCCGACACACATCCGCTTCTTCACGGCGAAGTCTCTGAGCACGATGGCGCGGGACGCCGGCTTCGACTCGGTGGAGATCCGCCGCCCCGTCCTCGACTCGCTCGTCCACGGCGCCGCGAGCACGGTTCGCGTGGTGCGCCGGGCCGATCGCCCGCGTGGCGTGCTCGCGCAACGCTCGACGATGGCGCTGGCCGCACTCGGTCTGCCCGGGACACTTGCAGCGCGCGCCGCTGTGCCGCGCCTGCGTCCCACGCTCCACCTCGTCGCCAGGGTTGCCTCATGAGCCGCGACCTTCGCCGCAGCGTTCACCTGTTCCGCGCCTTCCTCGTGGAACAGAGCGACCCGGCGCACTTCTACGGTGAGCTGGCTCGAGACTCCGTCGCAGGCATCGCCGAGCACCTCGACCTGGACGGGGCTCACGTCCTCGACGTCGGCGCCGGACCGGCGGAGTTCGCCGAGGCCTTCCGCGAGTCCGGTGCCACTTACGTTCCCCTCGACGCCGACCCCGACGTCGACTCGGTTCGCCACGGTGGCGTCGTCGGGGACGCGGGGCACCTGCCGTTCGCGGACGGCTCGTTCGACGTCGTCTTCAGCTCGAACCTGTGGGAACACGTGCGCACACCGGAGGCCGTCGCCGACGAGATGCTGCGCGTCGTCGCACCCGGCGGTTTGCTCTACATCGCATACACGAACTGGCTCAGCCCGTGGGGAGGCCACGAGACGTCGCCCTGGCACTGGCTCGGCGGAGAACGTGCCGCTCGGCGGTACGAGCGCAAGCACGGACACCGGCCGAAGAACCTCATCGACGACAGCCTGTTCCGGGTGAGCGTCCGGCAGGGACTCGACTGGGCCGAGGCCGCCCGTGAATCCCGCCGGGCCGATGTTCTCGCCCTGCGTCCGCGCTACTGGCCCGATTGGGCCCGCCCGATCCTGCGGGTGCCGGGCCTTCGGGAGATCGTGACGTGGAACCTGCTCGTCCTCGTGCGCAAGCGGTGAGCGACTCCGCCGTCACGCCCGCCCGGGGAGGACGCCTGCGCCGTTTCCTCGACCCGCTGACGAGCGTCATCGCGGCACTCGGAGTGTTGCCGTGGTTGGTGCAGCCCGGCGTCATCCAACCGGACACGAAGATCGACCTCGTTGCCGCACCGGCCCGCTACCTCGCCCGCTCGCTCGACGCCTGGTCCGGGCATTCGGGGTTCGGCGAACTCCAGAACCAGGCGTACGGCTACCTGTTTCCCATGGGGGCGTTCTTCGCCCTCGCGGACGCGGTGAGCCTGCCCGGGTGGGCTGCGCAACGAGCCTGGTGGACGCTCATGCTCATCGTCGGTGCCTCCGGGGCCGCTCTCTTCGCGCGTCGCGTGCTGGGTGTCGGGACGGCGGCTGCGGCGCTCGCGGGAGTGCTGTACGCGCTGAGTCCGCGGGTACTCAGTCTGCTCGCTCAACTGTCCGTCGAGACGTGGCCCGGGATGGTGATGCCTTGGCTGCTGCTTGCCGTTCACGCCCGCCGTCGTCCGGGCGGACTCTCGTGGCGCCTCTACGTCGGTGTCGTCGGCATGCTGTCCGCCGCCCTCGGCGGGGTCAACGCGACGGCGTCGCTCGTCGCCGTGCTCGGTGCGTTCGTGTTCGCCCTGGTCGTCGGTGGGGAGCGGTTGCGTGAGGATCGGAGCGTCGGTCGTCGCGATCTCGTCGGCGGACTCGCCCTGGGCGCCTTTCTCGGCTGCGCCTGGTGGCTCGGCCCGCTCGTCGTGCTCGGCCGCTACGCCTACCCGTTCCTCGATTACATCGAGACCTCTCGCATCACGACGGCCGTGACGTCCGTGCCGGGCATCCTGCGCGGCGCTTCGGACTGGGTGGCCTACATCATCGACGCCGAAGGCCACCCGGTCTGGCAGAGCGGCTGGGTCGTGGCGCAGGGCACCGCGTCGATCGTCGCGGGCTGCCTGCTCGCCGGGGTCGGCCTTGCAGGGTTGCTCACGGCACGCACCGGAGCGGGTACTCACCGACCGGTCGTGCCCCGAGGTCTCGGTGCCATGGTGCTCGTCGGTGTCGTCGGCATGGGGGTTGCCTACGTCGGCGCCGTGCACGGCCCGTTCGCGTCCACGGCGCGCGACCTCCTCGACGGTCCACTCGCCGCTGCACGCAACGTGCACAAGCTCGACCCTCTCGTGCGACTGCCGCTCGTCATGGGCATCGCCGTCGTGGCCGAGCGGCTGCTCGCGCGCCTGCGGGACCGGGGGGCCTCCACCACCGACGGTGTCGGGGGAGCCGCGCTGCCGGCGCCCGCGGTTCGTTGGGGTGCCACAGCCCTCGCGGTGGCCGTGCTCGCCTCGATGGCACCGTTCTGGCAGGGACGTCTCGGGCACGAACGCGGCGTCACGGCATGGCCGGCCTCGCTGCGCGCCGCGGCGAAGGACATCGACGCCGCGGCCGCGCGCGACGGCGGGTCGACGCTCGTCCTGCCGAGCGCGCGCGCCGCGACCTACGCGTGGGGCACGAGTTCCGACGAACCGCTCGTCGCATTCGCTCAGAGCCCGGTGGCTGTGCGTGCCTCCGCACCGCTCGTTCACCCCGGTGCCCAACGGCTCATGGACGCCGTCGATGCTCGTGTGGCGTCGGGCGACACGGCCGGCGTCGCGAAGGCCCTGCGGCGTGCTGGCGTTGCGCGGATCGTCGTGCGCCACGGCGTCACGCCGGCGCAGCAAACAACCTCGGCGGCCCGATACGTCACGGCCCTGCAGGGATCGCCGGACTTCACCGGCCACCGGGTTCACGGATCGGGGGAAACTCGCTTCGATGTGTTCGACATCGACGCGTCAACCTCGAGCGAGCGGGGCACAAAGGCCATCTCCGTCCTCGGTGGCCCCGAGTCGACTCTCTCGTTGGCCGCCGCGGGTGTCCTGCCCTCGTCGCCGCTCGTGACGGGACGCGGGGGTGGGTGGATCACCGACGACGTCCGCAAGCGCGTTTACAACAACGGTCGCCCGCCGGCGCTCGCCTTCGGGCCGACGTTGACGGCCGGCTCGACGAGAGACGCGCGTCCCGGCAGCAGAGACCTCGACTTCGAGGGGCGAACGGCTTCCCTCACGACGTTGGCTCTCGACGGCGTCACCGCGGTCGCGTCCGAAGGTGACGCCTCCGACCCGTTCGGCGACGTGTACCTCGGCCCGGGCACAGGGCCCGCATCAGCACTCGATGCCTCGGACGCCACGGCATGGCTCACGCCCGCCCACGAGGCGACACCGCTCGTTCTGCGGTGGGCGCGCGGCACCTCCGATGGCACCGTCATCGTGCACGGCACGAGTACCGGCAAGGCCACACTGCGCGGCTTCGAGGTCGTTGCGAACGGCCGCGCCGTCGAAGCCCGGGCGGCGGGCGAACGGGCCTGGAACGTCACCGTGCCGCGCGGCACGACACAACTCGAACTGCGCCCGAAGGCGTCGGCGCGCGACGAGTCATCGGCCGTCGGCATCAGTTCGATCGATTCCGGAGGAGCAGGGTGGCGGGCCGTCCAGGCTCTGCCGGGGCAGGTCGACACGGAGCGCAACGGCGTCCTTCTCACACGTACCCAGCCCTTCACCGAAGGCAGAGCTCTGCGCTCCGAAGATGACGGCCAGTGGACCCGTCGGCTCACCGTGGCACATGCTGGAACCATGGGGGTCAACCTGACCTTGCGTGATGGCGGCCATCGCGACGCCGGGAATGTCCTCTCCGTGCGTCAGCGCGACGGCAGTTGGAAGGCCGCCTCGCTCAACGGTTCGTCGGGCTCATTAGCCCTGCCGAAGGGGAAGGTCGACCTCAAGCTTTCACCTGACGTCGAGAGTCTGCGCCTGACGCCCACCGGCGGCGACGCGCGCGCGGCGCTCGGGCTGAGGGACACCGGCGGCAGCCGCACGACTCCGCCCGCGACGACGCACGAGTCCTCCGTGGTGACTCTCGCCTCGACCCAGGGCGCGAACGCGGGATGGAGCTGCGTGGGCGAGGGGACGAGCCCCGTGACCCTCGACGGCTGGCGTCAGGGGTGTGCGGTGTCGTCGACGCCGTCCGCTGCGCAGGCGCCCGAGCTCGCGTTCGCCCCTCAGATGTGGCACCGGGGCGCCCTCCTCGTCGGGGGTTTGGGTGTCCTGATTGCGGCCGTGCTCGCCGGCTGGCCGCGCCGCACCCGTCCCGCTCCTGAGAACACCCAACCGGACGCGGCTGCGATGACCACCGCGGCGGGAGGCCGTACTCGCCTCGGCGTTGTGGCCGGTTGTCTCGTCGTCGGAGCGCTCGCCGTGGCCCTCGCGGGTTGGTGGGCCGTGCCCGCTCTCCTTCTGGCCTTCGGTCTGCCCAGCAAGTGGCGGCCGACGGCCGTCGTCGTTGCACTCGCGTTGACGGGGCCGGTCATGGCGACCCTCGGCGTCGTCGACCGCGCGTCGTCCGGAGCGCTCGTCGGTCAGGTGCTCGGTGTGACAGCGCTCAGCGTGTTCGCCGCGGAGCTCCTCGGTGCCCCCAGCGGATGGCGGGCCGTTCGACGAAGCGGCGACTCGCGTCAGCAAGGAACCACGTGACGACGAGCGTCACCGTGAGGATGAGGACGAACGGGGCGTGGAAGATCCGCAGGCCCAGCGAGGCGAAGAGCACCTGGAGCACGACGAGGTGCCAGAGGAAGACGCCGTAGCTCGTCTCGCCGGACGCGAGTGCGAGGCCGGTTGACGAGCGGCGCTGCACCTCGCGAGGCGCGTTCGTGGCCGCCACGAGCAAGGCGCCGGCGACAATCCCGTACAGAATCTCCTTGGCCGCCGCCGCGAGAACCGTCGGTGTCTCCAGCCCGATCGGCCCACCGAGCGGGGTGGCGGCCAACAAGTAGGCCAGCACGGCGACGAGCAGCGCGTGGCCTGCGGTGAGGCGCGACGCAATCCCTGGTCGCTGTTCGAGCATCCAAGCCCACCCGATGCCGACGCAGAACCACGCAGCGTGGCCGAGGGCGCTCGTGCCGAGCCACCCCCACGTCGGCGAGCCCTGCGAACTGGCGAACGCCTGGACGAGAATCCCAAACGTCGCCACGAGCACCAACACGACCGGGACGGTGTGCCCTGCAGCGCGACGACGCAGGAGCCACGCGCCGATCACCGGAACGAGGACGTAGAAGGTCACCTCGGTCGTCAGGCTCCACGTCTGGGTGAACGCGCGGTAGCTTTCGTGGGTGAAACCCTGCAGCAGGAACACGTGCGTGAGCACCTGACGAAGCGAGCCGACGGTGCCGTCGATCATGACGGCAGCGCCGAGAACGGCCGCTAGGGCGAGCCAGTACGCGGGCATGATGCGCGCGAAGCGATGCCGGGCGTAGTCCGGGGGAGTCGCACGTCCGGCGCAGTAACCGCGGGTGAGCAGGAAGGCGGAGATCGCGAAGAACACGGCGACACCGCTGTCGCCTCGCGCCAGCAGGCGCCCAGCACCGTCCACGTTCGCCGCGCCGGTCCAGAAGGCGACGTGGGAGAGCAGGACGAGCAGCGCCGCGACGGCCCGCAGTGGGCCGATGGCGGGAATGCGGCGCATGTCGATCCCCCTCGCACTTACCATCGGGTAACGTGCGGCGCGCACGCATCGGTCGAATGGAGGCTAGCCGCAGATGAAGGCTCATGAGGGGGCAACCCCCACAGGCGACGCCGCACCGGCCGGTCGTGACTATCTCGATTACCGCAAACCCGTTCTGCGGGCGCGTGCTCCGCTGCGGGTGAGTTTCGCCGGCGGCGGCACGGACGTCGCGCCGTTCCCCGAGCGTGAGGGCGGCTGCGTCCTGTCGGGCACCATCAGCCAGTTCGCCTATTCGACGCTGCGTCCACGCACCGACGGCCGGATCACTGTTCAGTCCCTGGACTTCGGGTACTCGATCGGGTTCGGGGTCGACGACCCCGTGGAGTACAACGGTCAGCTCGACCTTCCCAAGGCCGCCATCGCGCGCATCCGGACGATTCCGGGCGCACACGCCGTCACGGGCTTCGACCTGTTCCTCCACACCGCAGCGCCGCCCGGGTCGGGTCTCGGCAGCTCGAGCGCCGTCATGGTCTCCGTCATCGGTCTCGTCGCGCAGCACTGCGGCCTCGATCTCACCGAGTACGAGATCGCCGAACTCGCCTACCGCCTCGAGCGTGAGGACCTCGGCATCCCCGGTGGTTCGCAGGACCAGTACGCCGCAGCGTTCGGCGGCTTCAACTTCATCGAGTTCGCCGGCGACCAGGTCGTCGTCAATCCGTTGCGCGTGCGCGAATCGACGGTGCACGAGCTCGAGCACAACATGCTGCTCGCCTTCACAGGTCAGACGCGCGTGAGCGACCACATCATCGAGGACCAGCGCAGCCGGTACGAGACGGGCAACGCGACCGCGCTCGAAGGCCTGCGGGCTCAGAAGGAACTCGCGGCGCAGATGAAGATCGCGCTCGTGCGCGGTGAGGTCGACACGATCGGCCACCTCCTCGGCGAAGCGTGGCGTGAGAAGCAGAAGATGTCGGAGCGCATCACGACGCCCCTCATCGACGAGGCGATGAAGCGTGCCCTCGCGAGCGGTGCCCTCGGAGGCAAGGTCACCGGCGCCGGGGGAGGCGGCCACATGGTCTTCGTTTGCGAGTTCGAGCGTCGCCACCTGGTGGCGCAGGAACTCATCGACCTCGGCCTCACCGTCTCCGAGCCGATCTTCAGCCGCGACGGCGTTACGACCTGGAGAGGACAGAACTGATGGCTCACCCGATCGAGGACGTCGCGCCCGACGCCATTGGCGCCGCGACGACCGCACAGCTCGATGCAGGCATCGACGCCTGGCTGCACCTCGCCGAGGCGCTGCGGGAGCCCGAACTCTCGGCCCAAGTTCGCGCCGCCGGCGAGGCCCTCGTCAGTTCGCTCGCCGCAGGCGGCAAGGTGCTCGTCGCCGGCAACGGAGGGTCTGCAGCGATCGCGTCCCACGTCGCGGCCGAGTTCATCGGCAAGTGCATCCACGACCGGGCACCGCTTCCTGCGGTCAACCTGGCCGAAAGCCTGTCGTCGATCACTGCCATCGGCAACGACTACGGCTACGAGCACGTCTTCGACCGCGGTGTTCGCGCGCTCGCGCGCCCCGGTGACGTCTACCTCGCGATGTCGACGAGCGGTCGCAGCGCCAACATCGTGCAGTCCGTCGCGACGGCGCGGGAGATGGGCGTGACGACGATCGCGATGACCGGGCTCGGCGGTGAGCACCTGCGGGACGCCGTCGACCACCTCCTCGTCGTGCCGAGCGTGGAGACGCCCCGCATCCAGGAGGTCCACATGCTGTGGGCCCACGCCTGGTGCGAGGCCGTTGACGTCCTCAGCCAGCGCTCCTGACCGTGACGCCGACGCGGGAGTGGCTCTGCGGCCTCGCCCACGAGCCGTTGCCTCGACCACCCGTCACCGGGGGTCTCGACGCCGTGCTGCTCGACCGTGACGGCACGCTCAACGTTCTGGGGCCCGGCTATCGCACACTCGGCGACTTCGAGTTGCTCCCCGGCGCTGCCGAGTCCGTGGCACGGCTCAACGCCCTCGGGGTGCCGGTGGTCCTCGTGACGAATCAGCGCGGGATATCGACAGGCGCGCTCACCTGGGACGCCCTGGCAACCGTCCACGCGCACCTCGTCGAGCAGTTGGCAGCCGAGGGCGCTCACCTCGACGACATCCGCCTGTGCCCGCATGCCTCAGGGGAGTGCACCTGCCGTAAGCCGTCACCCGGCCTCATCGACGCCGTGGTGGCCGAGAACGGCTGGATCGGGCGGAAGCGAACCCTCTTCGTCGGCGATGCGGAGTCCGACGAAGAGGCTGCGAAAGCCGCCGGTGTCCACTTTCTCGGCGTGGCGAGTGACGTGGGTCTCATCGACGTGGTGGACTCTGTTCTGACGCTGTGGGAACGTCCGAGGTCATCTACTTCGTGAATCGGGTCACACGAGGGGCTCCGAAGGTGTTACCGTCGCGTAAGTTTTCTCGTTCCCCTAGGAGGATCCAGTGCGCAAGGCTGCTGTGATGATCGGATTCGGGGCGTTCTTCCTCACGATGGCGCTCCTCATGCGGTTCTACGCCTACCCCAAACTCGCGGTCGTTCCGCTCAACCAGAACACGCAGCAGACCGTGGCTGACGACAACGCGAAGTACTTCGACGCCGACAAGGTGAAGGCCGGCAGCGGCAAGATCCTCACCAAGGCAACCGTCGTGGCCGACAAGGCCGCGAGCGAGAAGGTCTCGGAGGAGCTCGGTCGCGACGTCGTCGTCATCGACCAGTGGCAGTCCACCGACAACTTCGACGACAAGGGCCAGGTGAAGGCCCCGCCGATGAGTGCCACGACGCAGCGGGTCGCCATCGACCGCTCCACGGGCGAAGCCGTCAAGTGGGACGGTAACGAGCTCAACGGCAAGCCGGTCGACATCAAGGGCCAGACGATCAAGTTCCCCTTCCAGGTCAACAAGGACGCCAAGTACGAGTACTGGGACACGACGCTTGCCAAGGCCATCCCCGTGAAGTTCGCGGGCGAGGACAAGATCAACGGCATGAAGACGTACAAGTTCACGCAGTCGGTCCCGAAGACGACGTTCACCAAGATGGACGTCCCCGGCGAGATCTTCGGTCTCGAAAAGGGCAAGCAGACGGCCGACCGCACGTACGCCAACGAGCGCACCCTCTGGGTCGACCCGGTGACCGGCGTCATGATGAAGCTTCAGGAGAAGCAGAAGCAGACGCTTGAGCTGGAGGGCCAGGAGCCCGTCAACGCGATGGACACGACCTCCACGATGACGCCGGAGACGGTGGCCAAGAACGTCGACGAGTACAAGTCGAAGGGCAGCCAGCTCAACATTCTGCGTAACTGGGCGCCGCTCGTGCTCGGCCTGCTGGGTCTGCTCGCGCTGGTCCTGGGTCTCATCGTGTCGATGCGTGCGCGCGGCTCGGTCGGTGCCCACGCCGAGGAGCGTCGCGACGACTACCGCGATGACTACCGTGACGGCAACGGGAACGACAACGCCAACATGGTGTTCGGTGACCGCCGCGACGACGGGGTTCAGTACTGACCATGCGCGTCGTCATCACCGGCGGGGCGGGGTTTCTCGGCTCACACCTGGGCGAGACCCTGCTCCGCCGGGGTCATTCAGTGGTGGCCGTCGACAACTTCGTCACCGGCCGCGCCACCAACGTCGCCCACCTCGTGGGTGATCGCTTCACTCTCGTCGAGCACGACGTGACGGAACCGTTCGACATCGACGGCGACGTCGACGGCGTCCTGCACTTCGCCTCGCCCGCCTCTCCGGTGGACTATCTCAAGATGCCGATCGAGACGCTGCGCGTCGGGTCGATGGGTACGCAGAACGCGCTCGAGCTGGCTCAGCGCAAAGGCGCGAGGCTCGTTCTCGCATCGACGTCCGAGGTCTACGGTGACCCGCAGGTTCACCCGCAGCCCGAGACGTACTGGGGGCACGTCAACCCGGTGGGTCCGCGCGGCGTCTACGACGAGGCAAAGCGCTACGCCGAGGCTCTCGTTCTCGCTTATCGCGACAACCGTGGGGTCGATGCGTCGATCGTTCGCATCTTCAACACGTTCGGTCCGCGCATGCGCCCCAACGACGGTCGAGCCATCCCGAACTTCGTGCGTCAGGCGCTGGCCGGTGAACCGGTGACGGTGAGTGGCGACGGTAGCCAGACCCGCTCGATCTGCTACGTCGACGACCTCGTCGACGGCATCCTCGCGATGCTGCTCGAGACGCACGACCCGGGCCCGGTCAACATCGGCAACCCGCACGAGATCTCGATGCGTGACCTCGCGCAGTGGATCATCGACCTCACGGGTACCTCGTCCGAGATTCAGTACATCGCGCGCCCGACGGACGACCCGACCGTGCGCCGTCCGGACACGACGAAGGCGCAGGCGCTTCTCGGCTGGTCGCCGAAGGTGAGCGTCGAGACGGGGCTGGAGCGCACCATCGCCTGGTTCCGCGAGCACCCCGAGGCCGACGAGGGGCACGTCCTCACGGCGGGGGAGACCGAGCACATCCTCAACCGCTGAGAACACGAACGAGAGGGCCGATCACGTGACGACGTGGTCGGCCCTCTCGTTATCCGTCGGCCTTGCGGACGTCTCCAGGGGCCTGTGGTCGCCGTTGTTCGGGGCGAGCATCTTCAGGTGCGGGGCTTTCGCCCGGTGAGGACGAGCGTGCCCGGCACGAGATTTCCTCGAAGGGGACTCCAGCCGCCCCACGTCTGGTTGTTCGACTCCTTCCACGGCAACTCGCGCAGCTGTTCGAGGACGAGCCCGGCGCCGAGCAGCTCCGCCACGCGGGCTTCGAGGGTGCGGTGGTGCTCGGCGTACAGCACTCGCTCGCCGCGGGCCTCGGCGTAGGGCGTCGTGTCGAAGTAGGAATACGTGACGAGAAGGCCGCTCTCGTCGGGCACGTCGGGAAGCGTCCAGCGAAGAGGGTGCGTCGTGGAGAAGGCGACGAGGGCTCCGGGCTTCGTCACGCGGGCGAGTTCGCGCATGAGGGCAGCCGTGTCGGCAATGAACGGGACGGCGCCGAAGGCGGAGAACACGACGTCGAACGCGTCGTCGGCGAAGGGCAGGCACGACGCGTCACACTGCGCGAGAGCCGGCCCGGTGTGGTTCGGCACGGACGCCGCTCGCCGGGTGTCATCGATGTGTGCGCCCTGGCGCAGCATGCCCAGGGACAGGTCGGTGGCGACGACCCGCGCTCCCTGGCCGGCGCACCAGCGTCCGGCCTGTGCTGCTCCCGAGCCGAACTCGAGCACGTCACGCCCGGCAAGGCAGCCCTCCGGGCCCAGAATGCGCAATTCCGCCTCGGTCCATCCCTCCGGACCCCAGACGAGTTCGGCGTCACCGAGGAAAGCGCCGTGCTCGGCCAGGTACTCGTCGGCCTCGCCGTCCCACCAGGCGCGATTGGCCCGGGTGCTCTCTTGCCCCGATACGGTGAAGCGACCGGCGCGGTCGGGCGTCTCGTTCATGGCCCCGACGCTACGGGAGGGGGAGGTCGTCCGTCGTCGCGGCCCCGCGGAATGACGCGGCGACGAGCGTCCAGCGCGTTCCCAGGCCCGGTTTGGGTGACGGTGCGCCGTTCGATAGGGTAAAGGCGCGTATCGCTGTGGTTTCGTGCCCGGTCACTCCGGATCCGACCCGAACTGCGCTCACAAGGCTGTCACAGGCCGAGGGGGCACGCAGTTGGAACGACCAAGTGACCGAAGGCGAGACGCTCGAGAATCACAACGCGCGGGTGCATTCTGCAGCCGTGCACCGTGAATTCGAGTGCGATACCTAGCTTGTCCTGTCCGCTCAGGGCGTGCGCCTCCCGGCTGTGCGTCCTCCCGAATTGCCCACCGAAAGTTACTTCTTACACATGACTTCCACTACGACCTCCCAGATCGCTGTCAACGACATCGGTTCGGAGGAAGAGCTGCTCGCCGCCATCGACGCGACGATCAAGCACTTCAACGACGGTGACATCGTCGAAGGTGTCATCGTCAAGGTTGACCGCGACGAGGTTCTCCTCGACATCGGTTACAAGACCGAGGGCGTCATCCCCTCGCGCGAGCTCTCGATCAAGCACGACGTCGACCCCGGTGAGGTCGTCAACGTCGGTGACGAGGTCGAAGCCCTCGTTCTCCAGAAGGAGGACAAGGAAGGCCGCCTCATCCTGTCCAAGAAGCGTGCGCAGTACGAGCGCGCCTGGGGCACGATCGAGAAGATCAAGGAAGACGACGGCGTCGTCACCGGTACGGTCATCGAGGTCGTCAAGGGTGGTCTCATCCTCGACATCGGCCTGCGCGGCTTCCTCCCGGCTTCGCTCGTGGAGATGCGTCGCGTCCGCGACCTCCAGCCGTACGTCGGCAAGGAGATCGAGGCCAAGATCATCGAGCTCGACAAGAACCGCAACAACGTCGTGCTGTCGCGTCGCGCGTGGCTCGAGCAGACCCAGTCCGAGGTCCGCACCACGTTCCTCAAGGAGCTGCAAAAGGGCCAGGTGCGCTCCGGCGTCGTCTCGTCCATCGTCAACTTCGGTGCGTTCGTCGACCTCGGTGGCGTCGACGGTCTCGTCCACGTCTCCGAGCTGTCCTGGAAGCACATCGACCACCCGTCCGAGGTCGTCGAGGTCGGTCAGGAAGTCACCGTCGAGGTTCTCGACGTCGACATGGACCGCGAGCGCGTCTCCCTCTCGCTCAAGGCGACGCAGGAAGACCCGTGGCAGCACTTCGCTCGCACGCATGCCATCGGCCAGGTCGTGCCGGGCAAGGTCACGAAGCTCGTTCCGTTCGGTGCGTTCGTTCGCGTCGAGGACGGCATCGAGGGCCTCGTCCACATCTCCGAGCTCGCTGAGCGTCACGTGGAGCTGCCGGAGCAGGTCGTCACGGTCGGTTCCGACATCTTCGTCAAGGTGATCGACATCGACCTCGAGCGTCGTCGCATCTCGCTGTCCCTCAAGCAGGCCAACGAGGACGGCGCGGCGGCTGCCGAGTTCGACCCGACGCTGTACGGCATGGCTGCCGAGTACGACGAGCAGGGTAACTACAAGTACCCCGAGGGCTTCGACCCGGAGACCAACGAGTGGCTCGAGGGCTACGAGGCTCAGCGCGAGAAGTGGGAGAAGCAGTACGCGGACGCCCACGCTCGCTGGGAGGCTCACCAGGCTCAGATCGAGCAGGCGCGCAAGGACGACGCCGAGGCTGCTGCCTCCGGCGAGACGGCCCCGACGTCCTACAGCTCGAGCGCTTCCTCCTCGTCCTCGACGTCTTCGTCGTCCTCCTCGTCCAGCTCGTCCTCGAGCTCGACGCCGGCCGAGGGCACACTGGCTTCCGACGAGGCTCTCGCCGCTCTGCGCGAGAAGCTCACGGGCAACTGATCCCACCGGTGACGCGCAGTCGCGTCACCACGGATCATCCGAGAAGGCCCCGTTCGACCTCACGGTCGGGCGGGGCCTTCCGCATGCCCGCGGGGTCGTAGGGTTGCGGGGTGAACGAACCGAAGGTGCTCGTGCTCGGGGGCACGGCCGAAGCGCGCGACCTGGCTTCCTCGCTCACCGAGGCTGGTGTGGGCGTGCTCTCCTCGCTGGCTGGCCGCGTGTCACGGCCACGGTTGCCCGTGGGCCCGGTGCGGATCGGCGGTTTCGGCGGAGCTGACGGGTTGGCGGCGTACCTGCATGACGGCGGTTTCACCCACCTGGTCGTGGCCACACATCCGTTCGCAACACGGATGGCGGAGAACGCTCGCGAGGCTGCCGCTTCGGTCGCGGTGCCCGTTGTCAGGCTCGCCCGACCGGGGTGGGAGGGGCACCCTGATGCCGGAACGTGGACGTGGGCGGACGGCTACGACGCCGCCCGCACCGCAGCAGAAGGCCTGGGCGAACGCCCGTTCCTTACAACGGGGCGTCAGACGCTCACTCACTTCGCGCCATGGGCGGATCGCGACGTCCTCGTGCGGGTTGTCGAACCGCTCGAGGCGCCCCCGAGTCGGTGGACGGTCGTGCTCGACCGTGGTCCGTACGACGTCGAGGGGGAACGCGTGCTCATGCGCGAGCACGGCATCGACGTCCTGCTGACGAAGGATTCGGGCGGCCGGTACACCGAGGCCAAGCTCACGGCCGCGCGGGAGCTGGGCGTTCGGGTCGTCGTCGTCAGGCGACCCGCATCACCGGCCGGGATGCGCGAACTCGACGACGCAGCAGCGGTCGTGCGGTGGGTGAACGACCAGGGCTAGCTTGCTCGTGCCCGAGGTTCTACCGGCATTGAAGCCGTCCACCCATGGCGGTCGCGGTCACTGCGGCCCCGAGGACGACGAGGCCGACCTGTCGCGTCAGCGTTGCCGCGCGCCGGATGTCACGGACGGACACGGGACGACCGTCGCCCAGCTGACCGCGGTCTTCCACCCGGCCGCCATAGGTGGTGAGCCCCCCGAGCTGCACACCGAGGGCGTACGCCGCAGCCGCTTCCACAGGACCGGCGTTGGGGCTCGGGTGCCGTGCGCCGTCGCGGGAGGCGCCGGTGAGCACGCGCCGCGCCGCACTCGTGCCGTCGGTCGCACCTGCGACGGCAGCCGTTGCGAGCAAGCTGACCCGCGCCGGCAGCCAGTTGAGGACGTCGTCGAGGCGGGCGGCGGCCCAGCCGAAGTCCGCGTAGCGCTCGGACCGGTGTCCGACCATCGCGTCGAGTGTGTTGACGCAGCGGTGGAGCACGATCCCAGGAGCGCCCGCGAGAGCACCCCAGACGAGCGTGGCTGCCACGGCGTCCGACTGGTTCTCGGCGAGCGATTCGACGACGGCTCGGGCGAGAGCGTCAGCCTCCAGCGCGCTGGTGTCTCGGCCCACGAGTGACCGGATCCGCCGGCGGGCCCCCTCGAGGTCGCCCTCGAAGAGCAACTCGTGCACCGCGAGTGCCTCGCGCTCGAGACTGCGGCCTCCGAGGGCGGCCCATGTGACCGCGGCGGTGACGAGCGGGCGCGAATTGGGGCCGTGCGACGCGAGCAGGGCAACCCCCACCCACGGTGCCGTCGTCACGACGAGGAAGCAGGTGCCGCGTGCTCGGGTCGGTGCGTAGAGCCGCCGCTCGCAGGCCATGGCCCACGTGCCGAAGGCCGCCACCGGATGGGCACGCCGGGGGTCGCCGAGCAGTCGATCGGCACCGTAACCGAGGAGAAGTCCGAGCGCGCGTTCGTTCAACGGTGTTCGTCCTTGATGACGAGGGGGCAACCTGCGACCACGAGGACGAGCTGGTCGCAGACCGCGGCGATGCGTTGGCTGAGCCGGCCGAGTTCGTCGGTGAACAGTCGGCCGGAGGCGTACGGAGAGACGAGGCCGAAGCCGACTTCGTTCGTCACGATGACGAGGTCGTCCTCGTAGTTCGCGATGGCGTCGACGAGAGACTCACTCGCGTCGCGGTACGCCGTCTGCCATCCGCGCCGCGGTGTCTCGTCGTTCCAGGCGTCGAGGGCGTCGAGGGTGCGCGAGAGCCAGTTGCCGACGTCATCGAGCAAGATCGGGCCGGTTGTCGCGGTGAGGGCTGCCGCAACGTCGAGGGTTTCGAGCGTCCGCCACGAAGCCGGTCGTCGTTCCTGGTGGAGCCGTACCCGCTCCTGCCAGTCGGCGTCGTCGCGGGGTGCGCCGGTGGCCAGGTACGTTGCGTCGGCGAGGAGGCCCTCGGCGTAGGTCGACTTGCCCGAGCGAACGCCTCCCGTGATGAGCGTCTTCATCGCCACGCTCCGGAAGCGAGCACGACGAGGAGGGCCGCGGTGGCGAGTTCGACGGCGGCGCCGAACACGTCGCCGGTGAGACCACCGAAGCTGCGACGGCACACGAGGACCAGAGCGCTCACCACGACGACGGCAACGGCGGCTGCGACGCACGCTCCGATCGGCTGCAGGCCGGAGAGAGCCGCGACCCCGGCCAGCGCGAGAGCGACGAGCGCGACGGCGAGGGCAGCGACGGCGGGGGAGACGGTGCGCGTCATGAGGGCGCCCATTCCTCCGGTTGTCGCGGGGGATGGGCCGGCTGCCAGGGCCGTACAGGCGGCCCGGCCGGCGCACCACGCGGCGCCGATGACAACGGGATGATCAACGAGCGCCGCCACGCTGGCGGCCTCCAGACCCAGCACCACGACGAGGGCGACCGCGCCCATGGGGCCCACGTCACCTCGCTTCATGACGGCGAGCGCCCGCTCGCGATCCCATCCGGCGCCGAGACCGTCGGCAGTGTCGGCGAGTCCGTCGAGGTGCATGCAGCGGGTGAGTAAAGCCGAGACAGCCACGGCGAGGAACCCGACGACGAGCGGACTGAGTTGCGCGAGATCGGCGGCCCACACCGTGAGGCCGACGCCCACCGCCACCGGGAGAGCCGCCACCGGTGCGAGCGTCATGGCGACGCGTGCTGTGGAACGGGAGGTGTCGACCTCCCCGACCGGAACGACGCTCAGGGTGCCCATGGCCAGTCGCAAACCCGCGAGGAGGCTAGCCATCAGCGCCTCCCAAAGCCGTGACGACATCGCCGATCACCGTGATGGCCGGCGGCTCGAGCCCGCCTCGCGCCACGGCGTCGGCAAGGTCGGCGAGCGGTGTGACGACGTGTCGTTGCGTCGGTGTCGCACCGTCGGCGATGCAGGCCGCCGGCGTGGTTGGTGCCAGGCCGTGGCGTTGGAGCTCGCCGGCGATCGCTCGCAGGTTGGCCACGCCCATGAGCACGACGATCGTCAGCCCGCCGGTGGCGAGTGAGCGCCAGTCGACGGTGCAGCGCGGGTCGCCGGGCGGCACGTGGCCGCTGACGACGCTGAAGCCCTGCGTGAGGCTGCGATGGGTGAGCGGGATGCCTGCGAGCGCCGGAACCGCGACCGCGGAGGTCACGCCGGGGACGAGCGTCACCGGGACGCCGGCGTCGGCGCAGGCGAGCCACTCCTCGCCGCCGCGGCCGAAGACGAAGTTGTCGCCGCCCTTGAGGCGGACGACGTGCTTGCCTTCGCGGGCGCGCTCGACGAGGAGGGCGTTGATCGTCTCCTGCGGCGTGAATTCCCCGCGCGGGATCTTGCCGACGTTGACGAGTTCGGCGTCCGGCCGCGCTTGCGCGAGTGAGGCCAAGGGCGCGAGCCGGTCGTAGACGACGACGTCGGCCTGCTTGACGGCCTCGAGCCCAGCCACGGTGAGCAGCCCGGGGTCGCCTGGCCCGCCCCCGACGAGGACCACCGCCCCCGTTGCCTTCCGCGCGGAACTGCCCGAACTTCGGGCGTCGGGCGCAACACCCTTCAGGTGCGCGGACGCGTCGACGACCAGGGCATACGCGAAGGGGTCCGGCTCCTCGACATGGGTGAGCTGGCCCCGCGCAGCCAGATCCTCCGTGACGGCGGACTGTTCCTGCGCGGGAACGTCGACCCGAAAGCCCCGTTCTGCGAGGTCGGCGACGACAACCCCGACGCGCTCGTCGGTGCGATGGACAAGAGCTTGCTTCATGACCTGGGCTCCCTCGGGTCCGCCTCGCCGGTTCGCTGGAGGACTCGCCCGAGGGCGGCGAGGAGGGCGTCCGTCGTCAGCGGGTCACGGACGGCGAGTCGGATCCATTCGGGCCCGAGGCCGGGGAAGGTCTCGCAACGCCGTGTGGCGAAGCCCTCCTCTCGCAGTCGTGCGTGGACGCCCGTTCCCACCTCGACCGTGACGAACGGTGCGCGGGACGGCAAGGGGTCCAGACCGAGCGCGCGTAGTCCGTCGACGAGGTGTTCGCGCCACTGCTCGGTCTCGACAGCCCACTCAGCCACCTGGCGCAGGGCGCTTGGTGACGTCGTGAAGATCGCGGCCTCGGCCGCGAGCGTGTTGACCGACCAGTGCGGTTGGGCGTGAGAGCACAGGGCGACCAGCTCGGTGTCGCCGACGAGGTAGCCCGCGCGCAGGCCGGCGATCGACCAGGTCTTCGTCAGCGAGCGGACGACAAGCAGGCCCTCGACGTCGTCGACGGGTCCGTTGAGGAGCGAGGCGTGCTCGCCGGGCACGAGATCCATGAACGCCTCGTCGACGACGAGGATCCGGCCCGGTCGGCGCAGGGCGAGAAGCTCGGCCCGGGAGTGAAGCGCACCCGTGGGGTTCGTCGGGTTCCCGACGACGACGAGGTCGGCGTCATCCGGAACGCTGTCGAGGCTCTCGCCGAGCCACGTTCGCACGATGTGAGGTCTCGGCCGATGGCCTGCGCGCTTCAGGGCGGCGTCGGGCTCGCTGAACTGGGGGTGAACCACGAGGGGCGTGTCGAACTCGAGACCGCGCGCGATGAGGGTGAAGGCCTCCGCCGCACCGTTCGTCAGCAGCACCTGATGCGGCGCGACCCCGTGACGCGCTGCGACGGCGTCCCGGGCGGCGTCGGCACGGGGGTACGCCGCGAGGCCGGAGAGATTGGAGGCGAGGTGCCGCGTGAGGTCGGCGGGTGGCTGCGCGGCGCGGACGTTGACGGCGAAGTCGATCAGTGCCTCGTCCAGCTCGTCGTCGCCGTGGAAGAGCGTGGGGTTGCCGACCGGCGTTTCCCCGGAGAAGAAGCTTCGTCCGTGGGCGCCGGGCGCAGACGGAGCCTGCGGGCCGGCGTGAACGGCGTCCGCGAACGTGACGGCCCGCTCCGGCGCTCCGGCCCAGTGCGTGTGGAGGTAGGACGCGTGAACGGTGGGGTGCCCGGCGCCCGCGGGGTCGAGCGCGAATCCCTCGGCAGCACCGTCGAACTCCCAGGCGGGCTGCCCGCCCGTACGGGGCTCGGTGACGGTGCGGTGGAACTCGTGGCCGCGCACGGGCGGGTTGTCCGGGAAGGCTGGGTCGATCGCCTCGCGGTAGCCGAGGGTGAGGCGCGGGCTCATCGTCGCGCGCGCCTCGATGACGTCGGCGAAGCGGTGTCCGTCGACCTCGGCGAGGAGGTAGAGCATGCCCGCGCACTCAGCGACGGTCGGTACCCCCGCGCGGACAGCCGCGGCAACGTGATTGAGCAGCGATCGGTTCTTCGCGAGCGCCGCAGCGTGTACTTCCGGGAAGCCGCCGCCGAGGTAGAGGCCACGCGTGCCCTCGGGGAGGGCCTCGTCCGTCACGGGATCGAAGACGACGGGTTCGAGGCCCTGGGCGCGCAGCAGCTCGTCGGTCTCGGCGTAGCGGAATGTGAAGGCGCGGCCGCCGGCGACGGCCACCCTGGGCCGTTCGTCACCGGGCGTGAGCTGACGCGCGGGTGGCGTCCACGGTATCGCCTCGAGCGGTGCCGCGGCGCGGGCCACCTCGAGCAGCGCATCGAGGTCAATGTGCTCTGCGGTGGCACGCGCGAGGTGGTCGAGCGTGGCGCGGGCGCCCGCGCTCTCCGCGGCGGGCACGAGTCCGAGATGGCGGGACGGAACGCTGACGCCTGCGTCGCGTGGCATGGAACCGAGCACACGGATGTCGGCCTCGGCGCAGGCCCGGCGCACTTCGTCGGCGTGCCGCGGCGACCCGGCCTTGTTGAGGATGACGCCCGCGACGTCGAGGCGCGGGTCGAACGAGCGCAGCCCGTGAACGACAGCCGCAACGCTCCGGCTCGCCGAGGAGATGTCGACGACGAGGACGACAGGCGACTGTGTGAGCCGAACGACGTGAGCCGTCGAGGCGAAACCGTCCGTGCCGAGTCGACCGTCGAAAAGGCCCATGACACCTTCGATGACGGCAACGTCTGCAGGGTCCGGCTGGTGGGCCCCGGCGAGCAGAAGCGGCGCGATGCGTTCCTCACCCTGCATCCACGGATCGAGGTTGCGCCCGACGCGCCCCGTGGCGAGCGCGTGGTAGCCGGGGTCGATGAAGTCCGGGCCGACCTTGGCCGGCGCCACATTCAACCCGCGCGCGGCCAGCGCGGCCATGACACCGACGCTGACCGTCGTCTTGCCCTGCCCCGACGAGGGCGCAGCGAGGACGACGCGAGGGAGCACGTGTGAGTCGCGCGCCCCTGATCCACTCACCATTCGATGCCCCGCTGGCCCTTCTGGCCGGAATCGAACGGGTGCTTCACCTTCGTCATCTCCGTCACGAGATCGGCGACCTCGATGAGCGTGGGGTGTGGGTCACGTCCGGTGATGACGACGTGCTGGTGGCCGGGGCGCGAGGACAGGGTCTCGGCCACCTCGTGCGGGTCGATCCAACCCCACTTGATGGGGTAGGTGAATTCGTCGAGGACGTAGAAGCCGTGTGTCTCGGCGGCCAGTCGTCGCTGGATCTCGCGCCACCCCTCGAGCGCATCGGCAGCGTGGTCCTCCTCGCAGCCGGCGCGGCGCGACCACGACCAGCCGGAGCCCATCTTGTGCCACTCGACCGGGCCACCCTGGCCCGTGCTCGTGTGGACTTCACCGAGCGCTTCGAGCGCGGCCTGCTCACCGATGCGCCACTTGGCGGACTTCACGAACTGGAAGACGCCGATCGACCAGCCCTGGTTCCAGGCGCGCAGCGCGAGCCCGAAGGCGGCCGTCGACTTGCCCTTGCCCGAGCCGTGGTGGACGACGACGAGGGGGCGGTTGCGGCGCTGACGGGTCGTGAGGCCGTCGTCCGGAGTGCTGGGGGTCTGTCCCTGGGGCATCAGGCTGCCTTCCCGTTCGAGGTGCGCGGCGTCGCCGCGGGAGCGATGGCGTCGATGAGGCCGGTGGCCGAAACCTGTTCCAGCGGCACGTGACGGGCGAGCATCCGCTGGGCGAGCTGCCCCGCGAGGCCGAGTCGGAAGCGTCCCGATTCGCAGTCGACGACGATCGTCTCGACGTCGAGGGAGTGCCACCTATCGGCCACGTCGAAGGCTCGCTCGAGGGCGCGCTCGCCGCTCGTCGCGCGGCCGTCGGTGACGAGCACGAGCAGGGGACGTCGGTTCGGGTCGCGCAGCCGCTCGATGCGCAGCACGTCCGCCGCTTCGAGCAGGCCCTCCTCGACAGGGGTGCGCCCGCCGTGCGGAACGTCGGCGAGCAGGGTCGCGGCTCGGTCGACGGAGGAGGTCGGCGGCAGGGCGAGGCGGGCACCGTCGCCGGCGAACGTCACGAGGCCAACCTTGTCGCGACGCTCGTAGGCGTCGAGCAAGAGCGAGAGCACGGCGGTCTTGACCTCGCTCATCCGCTTGCGTGCGGCCATCGAGCCCGAGGCATCCACGCAGAAGAGGACGAGGTTGGATTCACGGCCCATGATCCGCGCATGGCGCAGGTCCGCCGGTTCGACGAGGAGCCCCGAGCCGGGCTCGGCCTTCCGTGCTACTTGCCGCACGGCCGCTTCGCGGACCGTCGCGAGGAGGTGGACCTTGCCCTCACGATCGGGGCGTACACCGACGACGCGGCCCGTCGTCGTTTCGGCGCGGCTGCGTCGTCCGGCCTCACCTCGACCGATGCTCGACAGTTCGAAGCGCTGTGGGCGGTAGGGGGCGCCGACCGATGCCGTCGCGACGGGTGCGGCCGCGTTCTGCGGTTCGTCCTGTGTATCGGCAGGGCTCTGTTCCGCCTCTGTCTCGGCGTGCGTGTCGTGCGAGGACGTGGGTGACTGCTCGTCACGCGGGCTGTCGTCCTGGGCAGGCGGCGGTTGAGGAGAATCGGCGCTTGGCCCGTCAGTGGCTTCGCTTTCGTCGGTGGCCTCGGAGTCGGACGGCTCCTCGTCGTCGGGCCCCTGCGGCTCGTCGTCGGGATCGTCGCCACCCTCGGGCGGCGGGGGCGGTTCCTCGTCGAGCAGCCGATCGAGAAGGTCTTCGTCCAGGCCGGGCGGGTCGAAGGGGCCGCGGCGTCGGCGGTGTGCGAGCGCAAGGACGGCCGCTGCGCGGATGTCCTCACGCTCGACGGCGTCGGCGCCACGCCACGCGGCGTGCGCACTGGCCGTTCGCGCGATGACGATGTCGGCACGCATCCCGTCGACGTCGAAGCCGGCACACACGCGGGCGATGGTGCGCAGCGCCCACGGGGAAAGGACAACCCCTCCGACACGCTCCTGGGCCGCGGCGATGCGCTCTCGCAGGCGAGCCTGATGGCCCGCGAATCGTTCGAGGAACGCATCGGGGTTCGCGTCGAAGGCGAGTCGACGCGTGACGACTTCGGCGCGGACCTCGGGGTCACGCGAGGCAGCGACGTCGACGGAGAGACCGAAACGGTCGAGCAGCTGGGGGCGTAGTTCGCCCTCCTCGGGGTTCATCGTGCCGACGAGAACGAAACGGGCTGCGTGCGTCACCGACATGCCGTCACGCTCGACAGTATTGCTACCCATCGCCGATGCGTCGAGAAGGAGATCGACGAGGTGGTCGTGCAGGAGGTTGACCTCGTCGACGTAGAGCAACCCCCGGTTGGCCTCGGCGAGCAGACCGGGACGGAACTCGGCGCTGCCGGCGCCCAAGGCCCGGGCCAGATCGAGCGAGCCACTGACTCGGTCGTCGCCGGCGCCGACGGGAAGTTCGACAAGGCGGACCGGGCGACTCGTGGCGTCACCGTCGGCGTCGTGAGGGCCGTCGGGGCAGTTCGGCTCCGGGGTCCGCGGGTCGCAGCTGTAGCGGCATCCGGCGACGACGTCGATCCGGGGGAGCACGTCGACGAGCCCGCGCACGATGGTCGACTTGGCCGTGCCCTTCTCGCCGCGAACGAGCACACCACCGATGGCCGGTGAGATCGTCGTCAGCACGAGAGCCAGTTCGAGGTCGTCTGCGCCGACGACGGCCGTGAAGGGATAACGGGACATCACGAATCCTCCTGGCAAGTGACCACGCTTGCCGTACGAGATGCCACGGCTCGTGCACGTGGCAGGTGATGACGACGTCCTGGCTCGCTTCGAAGGGAAGCTCACAGTGGCGGGACCGCTCCGGATTCTCACCGGTATTCCTCGTCATGCAACCGGGAGACATCATGGCAGACGCGCGCGCCGTGGTGGTGTCCGGGCCGATCCGAGGTTTCGCGTCCCTCAGGGCCGCCGTCGGTGCCCAGCCTTGTCGTAGGGTGTCGGCCATGATCGAGGTCGTGGGCATCGGGGACGACGGGTGGAGTGGTCTCTCTGAAGCCACACGGAACCTCGTGGGACGGGCCGACACCGTCATCGGAAGCCCACGTCAGCTCGACCTGCTGCCGTCGATGGGACAGCAGGAACGGCGACCCCTGCCGTCTCCGCTGCGCGACAACCTGCAGTCGCTTGTCGGCGAATCAAGCAGGAACACAGTCGTTCTCGCGTCCGGAGACCCGTTGTTGTCGGGCATCGGAACGACGCTGATCAAGGCAGTTGGTCGGGAGGCGGTGCGTGTCCACCCGGCGCTCTCGTCGGAGGCGCTGGCCCGCGCTCGGATGGGGTGGTCGGCGGAGTCCGTCGACGTCGTCAGCCTCGTCGGCCGATCCACGGACCGCTTCCTTCCGTTCGTCACCCCGGGCTCCCGTCTCGTCCTGCTCTGTTCGGACGGCGACGGCCCCGCGGAGGTTGCACGCCTCGCCGTGGAGGCAGGCGCCGGAACCGCACAGCTCACCGCGTGGTGGCACCTCGGTGGCCAGAACGAGGGCACGAACAGCACCACCTGCGCTGCGTGGGGTGACGAACGCACCCCTGACCTCGTCGTCGTGTGCCTCGAGGTCGGTGTTCTCAACGCCGAGCCACAAGCCCTCGGGCCAGCCCCCGGTCGTGCCGACGACGCGTTCGAGCACGACGGACTCATCACGAAGCGAGACGTGCGTGCCACCGCCCTCGCCCGGCTGCGCCCTTTGCCCGGTCAGGTCCTGTGGGACCTCGGAGCCGGCTCGGGGGCCGTGGGGATCGAGTGGTGCCTCGCTGCCCCGCGGGCCCGCACGGTCGCCATCGAGCGCGATCCGGACCGTGCCGCTCGGGTGACGCAGAACGCCGCCCGCTTCGGCGTCTCCTCGCGCGTGGACGTCCACGTCACCAGCACGGGCGCCGCCGTGCGCGACGACACCCTGCCCCGGCCGGATGCCGTTTTCCTCGGCGGGGGACTGGAACGTGACGTCGTGGACACCGCGGTCGCCGCACTGCGGCCGGGTGGCCGGCTCGTCGCCCACGCCGTGACGACCGAGAGCGAAGCGCTGCTTCACGAGGCACACCGCACACACGGCGGCGAACTCACCCGCCTTGCCGTCGAACATCTCGAGCCTCTCGGGCGCTTCCACGGCTGGAAGCCTGCCCGCAGCGTCGTTCAGTGGTGCCTCACGCGGCCCACCCGGTTCAAGGAGCCCGCATGACCGTCCACTTCATCGGTGCCGGTCCGGGAGCGGCCGATCTCCTCACGCTGCGCGCCGTGAACCTGCTCGAGCGCTCGTCGGTGTGCCTGTTCGCCGGCACCTACCTCGACGCGGCCGTGCTCGCTCACCTGCCCGCCGACGCCGAACGTATCGACACGCAACGTCTCGACCTCGACGACATCACGCGCGTCATGGCCGAGGCTCACGCCCGCGGAGCGGACGTCGCGCGGCTGTGCTCGGGCGACCCGTCGATCTACTCGGCTCTCGCCGAACAGACCCGACGACTCGACGCTCTCGGAGTGCCGTGGGAGGTCTGCCCGGGCGTGCCCGCCTACGCGGCCACAGCCGCCGTCATCGGACGAGAGCTCACGGCCCCTGAGGTGACGCAGTCGCTCGTGCTCACCCGCGCCCAGCGCGACTCGACGAAGATGCCGCCGGGGGAGGAGCTTGCGAACTTCGCCCGCACGGGTGCGACCCTCGCGCTGCACCTCGCGATTCGTCACACCGACCGGTTGTGCGCCGAACTCGCGGAGCACTACGGCCCGGAATGCCCGGTCGTTGTCGGGTACCGCGTGAGTACGCCCGAGCAGCTCGTCCTGCGCGGAACGCTGACCTCAGTGCCTGCGCTGGTGGCGGAAGCCGGGCTGCGTCAGGCCGCTGTCATCCTCGTCGGCCCCGCGCTCGCGAGCGACGACTTCGTCGAGTCGCACCTCTACAGCGCGTGTCGCGAGCGTCCGACGGGCAACTGACGCTGAACGTCCGTGAGGTGCGGTACCTCAGCTGACGAAGCGCGGCGTCCAGACGCGGCCGTCCTCGGTCATCCGCGTCGAACTCGCGCCGACGATGACGAGGCACCCCATGTCGATCGTCTCCGGATCCAACTCGCCGAGCGTCGTCGTGCGCAGTTCCTCGGCGTCGCGACCGACGTGGCGAGCCACGGCCACCACCCGGTCGTGGGGCAGCTCCTCGCGCAGGACGGTGAGCGCGTCGCCGAACTGGTGCGGCCGGCTCGCCGATCGGGGGTTGTAGAAGGCCATGGCCAGATCGGCTTGGGCGCAGGCTCGCAGTCGCGCGTCGATGACATCCCACGGCTTGAGGCGGTCCGACAGCGAGATGAGCGCGTGATCGGCACCGAGGGCCGCGCCCGCGAGGGCCGACGCGGCATGAGCTGCCGTGATGCCAGGAACGACGTGCACGGTGACGTGGCGCAGACCGGCGTCGGCGTTCTCGCGCGCCTCGAACACCGCTGACGCCATGCCGAACACGCCCGCGTCGCCACCCGAGACCACTGCGACGTCCTCGCCGTCGGCGGCAAGGCGCAGCGCGAGGGCCCCTCGGTCGACTTCGACGGTGTTGCCGCTCGCGTGACGCGTCAGCCCGGGGCGCTGCGGCACGCGCTCGACGTACGGCGCGTACCCGATGACGTGGGCGACTCGACCCAGGACCTCGGTCGCTTCGGGGCTCAGCCAGCGGTCGGGACCGGGCCCGAGGCCGACGACGTGAACCGTCCCTACCGCGCCCGACGGGCTGGTTGACGGAGTCGGTGCGGATCCCTCCGCGCGGCCGGCAGCGTCAGCCCGCCTGTCGAGGCCGGGAACCACGACGAGCGCCATGTACGGCACGGTCTCGGGATCGACGTCGGCGACCGGCAGCACCCGTTCGCCGTCGCGGCTGGCCCGCTCGACGTACACGGCACGCTCGAGCAGGTTCGCCTGACGCAGTGCCTCACGCACATTGGCGAACGTGCGCCCGAGCTTCATGATGACGGCGGCGTCGGTGTCGGCGAGGCGACGCGCGAGTTCCGGCACGGGCAAGGTGCCCGGCAGAACCGTGAGCACGTCCTCGTGACGGCACAACCCTGAACCGATGGCCGCCGTCGCGCCGGAGACGGACGTGACGCCGGGAACCCGATGCGTCTCGAACTCCCCGGCGAGCAGGTCGTGGACGTACATCGACGAGCCGTAGAAGAAGGGGTCACCCTCCGCGAGGAGGACGACGGTGCGTCCCGCGCGCAGGTGCGCACCAAGCCGGGCGGCGCAGTCCAGGTAGAAGTCCGCCAGAGCGCCGTGATATCCGCGCGGATGGGCAGCCTCCCCGGTCGTCACGGGGTAGACGAGTTCCTCCTCGACGGCGGGCACCGCACGCTCGGCGAGGAGTTCGGCCACGATGGAACGCGCGATGCTCGATCGCTCCGGGCCCCGGTGGTAGGCGACGACATCCGCCGACTCCACGAGGCGGGCCGCTTTGAGGGTGAGGAGGTCGGGATCACCCGGCCCGAGCCCCACGACGTGCAGAGCTGCTGGTGCCGGTGCGCTCATGCCAGTTCGTCCCGCGTCGCGAGAGCGTTGATCGTGGCAGCAGCCATGGCCGAGCCGCCCCGACGTCCGTGCACCGTGAGCCACGGCACCGGCCCGCCCTCGGGGGCGAAGGTGCTCAACGCGATCTTGGATTCGGCTGACCCGACGAAACCGACCGGCATGCCGATGATCGCCGCGGGGCGCGGGCCGCCGTCGGCGATGACCTCGAGGAGGTGGAACAGCGCCGTCGGAGCATTGCCGATCGCGACCACTGCGCCGTCGAGCCATGGCTCCCAGAGCGAGACAGCCGCCGCGGAGCGCGTCGTACGCCACTGGCGCGCGAGGTCGGGCACCGCCGGGTCACGCAAGGTGCAGCGCACCTCGTTGTCGGCCGGAAGGCGTCGGCGCGTCACGCCGTTCGCGAGCATGAACGAGTCGGTGAGAATGCTCGCGCCTGCGCTGAGGGCGTCATGGACGGCGTCGGCTACGTCGGGGCTTCCCTCGATCTCCCTGGCGATGTCGACGTCGCCTGCCGCGTGGATGATGCGTACAGCCGCCGTGTGCAGTGACTCGGGCAGCGTTGACAGGTCGGCTTCTCGTCGGATGGTCGCGAACGACTCTCGGTAGATCGCCTGCCCGTCCCGTTCGTAAGGGTAGCGGCGGGTGGGGAGCCTCGTCATCGGTCACCTCGTGCGTCGGCCACGTCGTCGGCGTTGCGCGGCGCCACGACGAGGGTGTGGGTGGAAGTCGGTCGGCCGCAGGCTCGTTCGCAGCCCACGATGTGAAGGCGTCCGTCGGCCTCGGGGGCGGGGGTTGTGCGGGCGATTTCGACGGTGGGGGAGTCGGTGCGGCGGCAGAAGGGCGCGCCGATGCAGGCCGTCACGCGGCGTCGCGGATCCGTCGCGCAGTGGAATCCGGCCCCGATCAGTTCGTCGATCGCCTCGGGCGATGTGTCGGCGGGTAGGACGAGGCTCCGGTGCGGCGTCACGACGATCCGTGCCGACGAGCCGAGGGTCGCGACCAGTGCTGCGACGAGGGTGGGCGTGAGGAAGCCCAGCGGTACGCCGAGTTCCGTCAGCTCCACGACGTTCGCGCCGATCGGCCCCGATCCGGCAGCGCGCCGAGACACGGTCGGGGCACTGTCGAAGGTCTCGAAGCCGACGAACAACGGTGAGTCGGAAGGCAGGTCACGCACGTTCCACACGGCGTCCGAGTCACGGAGGGTGAGGAAGCGGTTCGCCACGCCGAGCAGAGCGCTCACGGCCTCGGCGGGGGAGCAGGGGCGCGACTGTCGCCCGGCGAGGAGGCGACCGGATGTGGGCGAGAACTGTTGGAACGCCACGTCGTACGGCGCGTCCAGCGAAGGGCCCGTCTCGTCGGAGAGTGCGAAGAGCCACCGTCCCGGAAGCGTGGCGAGGGCGTCGTCCCGCTGCAGTCGGTCATCGAGTTCGCTGACCAGCCAGTCTAGTTCGGGTGACGGGTCGGCAACAATGTTGCGAACGCGCTCGTGGGTGGCCGAGGGGAGCAACCCCAGTCGCTCCACCGTCCGGACGAAGGGCTCCGGCAGCGGCTCGGGCAAGCCGCGGAGTTGAAGGTTGCCGCGTGACGTCAGCTGGACGAAGGGTGCCCCGAACTCCTCGGCGAGAGCGGAGATGTCGACCAATTCCGTTGTGTCGGTGCGTCCCCCAGGAAGTCGCAGCCGGACGATGGCGCCGTCGTCGGCTGCGAACGGTCGCAGCACTCCGGGGCAGCGATCGTGAATCTGGCGGGACGGCACGGCGCCCAGCATAGGGGTAAGCCAGGTAGGGTCGGGGCTGGTCGTGAGCTGCGGAACCCGGTGTGAATCCGGGACGGTCCCGCCACTGTGAGCCCTCGTGCAAGTCAGGAACGCCGCCGCGACCGGCTCGCCGGGAACCCGGGAGAGTCCACGACGTCGACGTGAGCGCGGACACTCACGAAGGAGCGCCTGATGGCTCGTATTGCCCTGATCTCAACCTCCGACACGGACCTGCGCAGCGCGCGCTCCAGCGGTGCGGACTACGCCATCGCCAACCCGGCCCGGCCGCGCCCGATCGGAGAGGTCACCGACGGAGCTGACATCGTCGTCGTGCGCCTTCTCGGCGGGCCACAGGACCTCTTCGACGGCTTCGACGCCCTCGCTGCGTCAGGTGTCCCGGTCGTCGTCCTCGGCGGCGAGCAGGAGCCGAATGCGGCGCTCATCGAGTGCTCGACCACCCCGCCCGGCGTCGCCCGCCAAGCCCACGACTACCTCGCTCAGGGTGGCGCGACGAACCTCGCGTCACTGCACGCCTTCCTCAGCGACACCCTTCTGCTCACCGGTGAGGGCTTCGACCCGCCGGTCACGACCCCGTCGTGGGGTGTCCTCGAGCGCCCGGAAGCTCCCACGCCTGAGGGGCCCCGGGTCGGAGTGCTCTTCTACCGAGCCCAGTACGTCGCGGACAACGTCGCCTACGTCCACGCCCTGGCCGACGCTCTCGATGCCGCGGGTGGTGTCGGCGAACCGGTTTTCGTGTCGTCGCTGCGCGACCCCGAAGCCGAGTTGCTCGAGCACCTGCGTCGCTACGACGCCCTCGTCACCACGGTGCTCGCCGCGGGCGGCACGCGTCCGGCAAGTGCCGGCGCCGGTGAGGACGACGAGAGTTGGGACGTTCAGGCGTTGGCCGCGCTCGACGTGCCGATCGTCCAGGGGCTGTGCCTCACCTGGGGGCGTGAGGACTGGCTCGACTCCGACGACGGCATGACGCCGCTCGACGTGGCGACCCAGGTCGCCGTGCCCGAGTTCGACGGGCGCATCATCTCGGTGCCGTTCTCCTTCAAGGAGTTCGACGAGGACGGTCTCGCCACCTACGTGGCCGACCCCGAACGTTGTGCACGTGTCGCCGGCATCGTGCTCGGCCACGCCCGCCTGCGTCGGCTCGCGCCGTCCGAGCGCCGCATCGCCCTCGTGCTGTCGGCGTACCCGACGAAGCACTCCCGCATCGGTAACGCCGTGGGCCTCGACACGCCCGTCTCGACCATTCGGTTGCTGCGCGCCATGCGTGACGCGGGCTACGACCTCGGCGAGCCCGGTGCCATTCCCGGGCTCGACGGTGTCGGCGGGGAACACGGCGTCGCACCCGTCGACGACGAGCACCCGGACACCACAGCAGGCAACGCGCTCATCCACGCCCTCATCGCCGCTGGCGGGCAGGATCCGGACTGGCTGACGGATGCTCAGCTCGGCGACGCCCACGTCCGTATCCCTGCCGCGACCTACCGCCGTTGGTTCGACGCGCTACCGAGCGACCTCACCGACGCGATGCGCAAGCACTGGGGTGAAGCGCCCGGTGAACTCTTCGTCGACCGCCAGGAGAACCCCGACGGTGACATCGTCGCGGCGGCCATGCGCAGCGGCAACCTCGTCATCCTCGTCCAGCCGCCGCGCGGGTTCGGCGAGAACCCGATCGCCATCTACCACGACCCCGACCTTCCGCCCACGCACCACTACCTCGCCACGTACCGGTGGCTCGAGGAGGAGTTCGGCGCGCACGCCGTCGTCCACATGGGCAAGCACGGCAACCTCGAATGGATGCCGGGCAAGAGCCTGGGCATGTCGGCCTCCTGCGGCACGGACGCGGCCCTCGGCAGCCTGCCGCTCATCTACCCGTTCCTCGTCAACGATCCGGGTGAGGGCACCGAGGCCAAGCGCCGAGCGCACGCGACGATCGTCGATCACCTCGTGCCGCCGATGGCCCGCGCCGAGGGGTACGGCGACATCGCGCGCCTCGAGCAGCTGCTCGACGAGTACGGCAACGTCTCGGTCATGGACCCGGCGAAGGCGCCAGCGCTGCGCGGCGAGATCTGGACCCTCATCCGAGCGGCAGAACTACACCACGACCTCGGTCTCGACGAGCAGCCGGACGAGGACGACTTCGACGCGTTCGTCATGCACGTCGACGGGTGGCTGTGCGAGATCAAGGACGTCCAGATCCGCGACGGTCTGCACGTTCTCGGGCGCGCGCCGGAGGGTGACGAACTCGTCAACCTCGTCGTGGCCATGCTCCAGTCCCGCCAGCTGTTCGGCGGCGGTGGTGAAGGTGTTCCCGGCCTCCGCACGTCCCTCGGCCTCGAGGTGACGAGCACCGATCGCACCGCGACGGACGCCGCGCAGGAGCGCGCACACGCTCTCGTCAGTGCCTTGGCGCAGGCGGGGTGGTCCGCCGACGCGGTGTGCTCCATCGTCGCGGAGCAGCTTGAGGGCCTCGCCGACGTCGACCGAGGGGGTGCCGAAGCGTCGCTGACGTTCGCCGCAACCCAGGTCGTACCCCGCCTCGCCCAGACGCCTGACGAGCTGACGGCCGTCCTCCATGCCCTCGACGGTGGGTACACGCCCGCCGGGCCGAGCGGCTCGCCGCTGCGCGGCCTCGTCAACGTGCTGCCGACGGGCCGCAACTTCTACTCGGTCGACCCCAAGGCCATTCCGAGCCGTCTCGCGTACGAGACGGGCACGGCCATGGCCGACTCGCTGCTCGCGAAGTACCGCGACGAGCACGGGGAGTGGCCCGAGTCCGTGGGCTTGTCCGCGTGGGGCACCTCGGCGATGCGGACGAGCGGCGACGACATCGGCGAGATCCTCGCCCTGCTGGGCGTCACGCCGAGCTGGGACGAGCAGTCCCGCCGCGTCGTCGGCCTCGAGCCGATCCCGCTCGACGACCTCAACCGGCCCCGCATCGACGTCACGGTGCGCATCTCGGGCTTCTTCCGTGACGCGTTCCCGCACGTCATCGCGATGCTGGACGACGCCGTCCGCCTCGTCGTCGACCTCGACGAACCCGACGACATGAACTTCGTGCGCGCCCACGCCCGCGCCGACGTCGAGGCCCACGGCGACGAGCGCCGGGCCCGCACGCGCGTTTTCGGTTCGAAACCGGGCTCCTACGGTGCCGGTCTGCTGCAGGTCATGGACTCGGGCAACTGGCGCAGCGACGCCGACCTCGCCGAGGTGTACACGACCTGGGGCGGCTACGCGTACGGCCGCGACCTCGACGGCGCTCCGGCCCGCGACGACATGGAACGCAACTACGGCCGCATCAAGGTGGCCGCGAAGAACGTCGACAACCGCGAGTCGGACATCCTCGATTCGGACGACTACTTCCAGTACCACGGCGGCATGGTGGCCACGGTCAAGGCACTCACGGGCGAGGAGCCGGAGGCGTACGTCGGCGACTCGACGACGCCCGACGCGATCAGGACCCGCACGCTCACGGAGGAGACCTCGCGCATCTTCCGTGCTCGCGTCGTCAACCCGCGCTGGATCGCCGCGATGCGACGCCACGGTTACAAGGGCGCCTTCGAACTGGCCGCCACCGTCGACTACCTCTTCGGCTTCGACGCGACGAGCCACGTCGTGCCCGACTGGATGTACGAGCAGATCGCCCAGTCGTACGTGCTCGACGAGCAGACGCAGGAGTTCATGCGCCACGCGAACCCGTGGGCGCTGCACGGCATCGTCGAGAAGCTCGGCGAGGCCGCCGACCGTGGGCTGTGGGAGAACCCGAACCCGGAGACGATGGCCGCGATGCAGCAGGTCTACCTCGACGTCGAAGGGGAGCTGGAGCAGTGACCTCGTCGGGCGCGCCCCGACGACCGCGACCGACCGTCGGTGACGCCTCCTCCGCGCGGGAACGCCGGGAGGATCCGCGCGGCTGGGCCATGGGTGAGCAGGTCACCGAGGCGCTCGGGCGGGTCATCGCCGGGCGACGTGACATCCGGCGGTACCGGCCGGATGCGATCGAGCCCGAGTTGCTCGAGCGGGTGCTCAAGGCGGGTCACAGCGCGCCGTCGGTTGGCCACAGCCAGCCGTGGCGGTTCGTCGTCGTTCGTTCACCCGAGACGCGCGAGCGCGCGGCGCACCTCGCGGACACGGCGCGGCTGCGTCAGGCACGCGACCTGCTGCCGGAGCGCGCGGCGCGCCTCCTCGACCTCAAGCTCGAGGGCCTGCGCGAAGCGCCCATCGGCATCGTCGTGGCCTGCGATCGGCGGACGCCGGCGAACGGAGTTCTCGGTCGGGCCACGTTCACCGAGACCGACGTCTGGTCGTGCGCGTGCGCCATTCAGAACATGTGGCTCACGGCGCGCTCGCTCGGTCTGGGGATGGGGTGGGTGACGCTCTTCGAGCCGTCCGACCTGGCCGGCCTCATCGGGGCACCCGAGGGAGTCGAGACGCTGGGGTGGATGTGCCTGGGCTGGCCGGACGAGCGCCCGCCGGGGCCCGGCCTGCAGCGCGCGTCCTGGTCGACGAAGCTGCCGCTCGAGGACGTCGTGCTCGAGGAGCGGTGGCCCGAGGGCGACGGGGCACCGGCGCAACCGCTGTCGCACCTGCGCGCGCCCGACGGCGACGCACTCGTCGAGGCAGGGGACGGTGCGGACACGCTCCTCGCACCGCCGGAGTCACTGGGCATCCTCGACCGGGCCCTCAACCGTGTCGTGGCGACGTCCGGTCCGCAGACCTCCGGAGGGCGCCTGATTCTGGCGGGTGCCGACCACCCCGTCGTCGAGCTCGGCGTCAGCGCCTACGAGCCGCACGTGACGGCCGACGTTCTCGGCCATGCCCTGGCCGACCCGAGCTCGCTCGGAGCGGCCCACGCCCGAGCCGCAGGTCTCGCGGTGGACGTCGTGGACGCCGGCGTGAGTGAGCTCGTCACCGGGGCGATCGATGCCCGACCCGGTGGAAAGCGAGGCAACCTTCGGGACGCCGACGCCCTCACCGACGACGATCTGGAGCGCTGCGTCACAGTCGGTGAGAACGTCGGGCGGCGGGCCGCCGCCGACGGACTGGTCGTCCTCGGCGAGGTGGGTGTCGGCAACACGACCGTGGCGGCCGCACTGACGTGCGCGCTGCTCGGCGTCGACGCCGACGACGTCGTCGGGCTCGGTTCGGGAGCCGATGCAGCGATGTCGAAGCGCAAGCTCGAGGTCGTCAGCGCCGCCTTGGAGCGTTCGGGAACCTTCGGCTCGGACGCCGACGCCGCCCGGCGAGCCCTGCGTTGTCTCGGAGGACCCGAGATCGCCGTTCTCACGGGAGTCTGCCTCGCAGCGGCGGACGCCGGGACGACGATCGTGCTCGACGGACTCGCGACCTCCGTGGCCGCGCTCGTCGCGTGCCGACTCGAGCCGGCGGTGCAGGGTTACCTGGTCGCTGGCCAGCGCAGCAGGGAGAAGGGGCACGCACTCGTCCTCACGGAACTCGGACTTGAGCCCTTGCTCGATCTGCGTCTGCGTGCCGGTGAAGGTGTCGGCGGAGTGCTCGCCGCCGGGATGCTCCTGCGCGGGCTCGAAGCGCGCCGCACGAGCATCAGGACGACCGACTGAGGCGTGTCACGACCGCCAGGGCGTGATGTAGTCGTTCGCCGGCCAGCCCTCCACAGCTGCCAGCAGCTCACCGGCCGTCGCGCCGTCCAGCTCCTCACGGATGATGTCCGCGTGGCCTGCGTGCCGAGCGAACTCCTCGACGTGGTGGACGTAGAGGTAGCGCAGCTTCGCCGGGCGCGCCTCGTCCATCCCGAACCACGGCATGGGCCCCACGGGCAGTTCTGTTTCGACGTCGCCCTCTCGACACATCTGTGTGTACTGGGCACGCACGTCGTCGAAGACCCCGAGAAGCACGTCGAGCGTCTCCTCCGGGGTGGGCGTGAAGCTCGCGGCGAACGCCTCGAACGGCTGGTCGTGTTCGTGGTGTCCGGCGCCGGACAAGGACTGCTTCATGCAGTAGACGATGTGCTTGACGATGCCGCTGATGCTGAGCGCACTGCGCAGCGGCGTCCGGCGGGCCTGCTCGTCGTCGAGGCCGTACGCGCTCGCGCGGATCGCGTCGAGTTGGACGTCGAGGTAGTTGCACAACGTGGTGCGTTCGTCGTCGATCTGGGGTAGGTACATGGCGGGTCCCTTTCGTCATTGGCTCGTGCCGTACACCCATCAGAGCGCACCTTCCGGACAGGTTCGGTCCGCTGTGTCGGGCAGGATGAGCACATGGCGGAAACGACACACCGCGTCCTGCGCCTGCTCGGCCTCCTGGAATCGCGCACGTCCTGGCAGGGTCCGGAACTCGCGGAACGCCTCGGGGTGACCGAGCGCACGGTACGACGCGATGTGGTGCGTCTTCGTGAGCTCGGGTACCCGGTCGAGGGCGAACGTGGACTTGAGGGCGGATACCGCCTCGGGGCTGGTCGCGGTTTACCGCCGCTCGTGCTCGACGACGACGAGGCCGTGGCGATGGTCGCGTGTCTACGAATGGCAGCGCTTTCGGGCACCGATGAGATCGGTGAGGCGGCCCTTCGCGCGCTGACGAAACTGGATCAAGTCCTCCCTCCGAGGCTGCGCGCTGTCGCCTCGGCTCTGGACGATGCCACGCGCGCACTGCCACGAACGCGGCCCGCGGTCGATCTGCGCGTGCTGCAACAGTTGGCCACGGCACAGCGCGACCGGACGCTGGTGCGGTTCAGCTACCGCAAGGCCGACGGCGAGACGTCCTCGCGTGAAGTGGAACCTGGGCGACTCATCACCCAGGGAGAGCGCTGGTATCTCCAGGCGTATGACCGAGGGCGTCAGGATTGGCGCGTGTTCCGACTCGATCGGATGGACGAGCTTCGCGTGACGTCCTGGTCGTTCGAGCCGAGGAAGGTGCCGCCTCATGATCATCACCGTGATCTGGAGGAGAGATTCGAGTGCGTCCTGCGCTTCGAGATGGACGTCGAGGTTTCGCGGGTGGCTCGCAGGATCCCCGCCGCGTTCCGCGAAGGACTCGAGGCCACGGCCACAGGCTGCCGCTTTCGGGTAGGCGCGCTCAGTTGGGGTGTTCTCGCGTGGGAGATGCTGGGCGTCGCCCGGGATCTCGAGAGTCCGGTTCGGGTTCCCGCCCAACCACACGCCGAGGCATTCCGCTCGGCCTTTGACCGCATCACCCACCAGATGCAGACGCTGGTGGTGGCGGGGGATTCGTCGGCGCCGCCGGTTGCCGTGGACGTGAGGCGTCAGGCTTCGGCAGCCGAGGCCGACGACACGGCACCGAGGGCGTAGACGTCCATGATCCAACCGTGCTCGGCGCGCAGCCGCGCGCGCAGGTCGACGATGTCGTCGATGACCTCGTCGAGCGGCCCGGAGCGCAACTCTTGTTGAGGCAGCCCTAGGTAGGCACCCCAGTGGAGGACGAGGTCGGGTGCCCGCTCCCGCAGCGCCGTACAGTGAAGCGAGCCGTCGAGCATGACGACGAACGCAGCGTCCGGGCTCCAGGCGGCTTCGAGTCGACGTCCGGTCGTGATGTGGATCGGCTTGCCGATCTCGTGCAGGACGATGCCGTGCTCGGCCGCGAGGGCCTGGAACGCCGATATGCCGGGTACGACGTGGACGTCGAAGTTGCGGGTAGCGCGCATCCGCTCGACGACGCGGATCGTCGAGTCGTAGAACGCCGGGTCACCCCAGACGAGGAAGCCAACGCTCACCTCGGGATCGAGGGCGTCGATCGTTTCACCCCACAGCTGCGCGCGCGCCTCGTGCCAGTCGTCGACGCCTCGGCGGTACTGGCCGCCATCGCGCTGCGCGTCCGGCCCGCGCTCGGGGTCGGACAGCGTGACGAAGCGGTAGCTGCCCGGCTCCAAGTGGCGCCGACACAGCTCTTCACGGACGGCCACGAGTTGGGCCGTGTCCTCGCCCTTGCCGGCGACGAGGAAGACGTCGACCTCGCGCATCGCGGCGATCGCGCCGAGCGTGAGGTGAACGGGCGAGCCGGCACCGATGCCGATGACGTTGACCCTTCTGCCGGTCACGGTGCCTCCTGGGCGACTTCGAGAAGGTGATCGAGGTCGAGCGACGCCTCACACGCGTCAGCGAGGGCGTCGATCATCGCGCTGCGTCGCGCGCGGAAGCCTGGCGCCGTGAGGTCGGGCGTCCACGCGGAGCCGACCGCCGCTGCGACCTCGGCGAGCCAGGCGCGTCGGAAGCCGTCGTTCTCGAAGGTGCCGTGCCAGATCGTGCCCCACACCGAGCCCGAGGCCGAGCCGCCGGGGAACGTCGGTTCCGCGTCGACGACGCCGTGATGGATCTCGTACCCGTCGACGTCGTGGCCCTTCCACCGTTCATTCGGGCGGGCGAGCACCTTCTCGTCGTGGAACGTCACGCGGCCGGCGAGCACGCTCAACCCCGTGACGATGCCTGCGGACGATTCGACGGCGTCCTCGATCGTCTCGACGAGCATTTCGTACCCACCGCAGATGCCGAGCACCGGCCGACCCGCTGCTGCACGCTCGGAGACGACGGCGTCGAGGCCCTGGCGACGCAGCCATGCCAGGTCGTCGACGGTGGCACGGCTGCCGGGCAGGACAAGGAGGTCGGCTTCTCGGCAGCGATCGAGGTCGGTCGTGATGTGGACGTCGATGCCCGGTTCGGCGGCCAGCGCGTCGACGTCCGTCGCGTTCGACGTGCGCGGAAACCGCACGACAGCAACCGAAAAGCGCTCGGACATCGCGTCGTCGTCGGGTCGCCAGCGGCCGATCGACAGGGCGTCCTCCGAGTCGAGCCAGACGTCCGTGAGCCAGGGGAGCACCCCCGCGCACGAGAGGCCGGTTCGTCGACGGATCTCGTCGAGGCCAGGCGTGAGCACTGACGCGTCACCGCGGAACTTGTTGATGACGAACGTGCGAAGGAGCGCACGGTCCTCGTCGTCGAGCAACGCCCAGGTGCCGTAAAGCGCTGCGAGCACGCCGCCCCGGTCGATGTCGCCCACAAGGGCCACAGGTAGGCCGAAGCGCCTGGCCAGACCCATGTTGACGTAGTCACCCGCCCGAAGATTGATCTCCGCCGGGGAGCCTGCACCCTCGGTGACGACGAGGTCGACGCTCGCCCGGAGTTCCTCGTACGCGGCGAAGGCTGCTTCGGCCAGGTGGGTGCGGCCCGTCGCGTACTCACCGGCCTCGAGCCGCCCGGCGGGCTTGCCGCGCACAACGACGAACGCCTGCCGGTCGCTGCCCGGCTTGAGGAGCACAGGGTTGTGCACCCCGCTCGCCTCGACACCGGCCGCCTCGCACTGCAGATACTGAGCGCGCCCGATCTCCGCGCCGTCGGCGCACACCATCGAGTTGTTCGACATGTTCTGCGCCTTGAACGGCGCGACGCGGACCCCCTGGCGTGCCCACGCACGGCACAGGCCCGTGACGACGAGCGACTTGCCTGCGTCCGAGGACGTACCGGTCACGAGAAGGCCACTCACGAGCGTCCACCCTAACGGTCACGACGGCGTCTTCGGGGGCATGATGGTGCCGCCCGCGCCTGATCGGTGCGGCTCGTTGCGCGATATGGGGCTCTCGAACGATGGCACGTTTCATTTCCTCCCGATACCAGGGCGATTCGTCGACGCAGATGTCGGTCATCGCCGACCGCGCCCGCGAGTTCGACGACGTCATCAACTTCAGCCTCGGTGACCCCGACCTCACCACCGATGAGGGCGTCATCGACGCTGCCGCAGCCGACGCGAAGGCCGGGCACACGCACTACACCTCCAGCCTCGGCGACCCCGAACTGCGTGAGGCGATCGTCGAGATGTACCGCACCGATCACGCCCTCGAGCGCCCCGTCGACGACGTCATGGTGACGACGTCGGGCTGCCACGCGATGTGGCTCGTCATGGAGACGCTGCTCGACGACGGCGACGAGGTGCTCGTCATCGAGCCGTACTTCACGCCGTACCCGCGCCAGGTCCGTCTCGCCCGCGGCGTGCCCGTCTTCGTGCCCACGCGCAAGGAGAACGGCTTCCAGGTCACCCGTGAGGATCTCGAGGCCGCCGTCACGCCGCGCACGCGGGCCCTCATCGTCAACACGCCCTGCAACCCGACGGGCGTCTCGTGGTCGCGCGCCGCGCTCGAGACCGTGGCCGAGGTGGCGAAGGAACACGACCTCGTCGTCATCGCGGACGACATCTACACGTCGTTCACGTACACCGAGCCGTTCGTGCCCTTCGCCTCGCTGCCGGGCATGGGGGAGCGCACCATCACCGTCGGCTCCTTCAGCAAGGACTTCATGATGACGGGGTGGCGCGTCGGCTGGATCATGGCCCCGGCCGAGTTCGTCTCCACCGCGCGCGACGTCAACGAGAACAACGTCTTCACCGCGCCGTCGGTGAGCCAGCGTGCGGCTCTGCACGCCCTGGAGCGCCGTCACGAGTTGCAGCCCCCGGTCAAGGAGCTCTACCGCCGCCGTCTCGAGCGGGCGTACGAGCGCGTCCGGGCCCTTGCGAACATGGATGCCCTCGCGCCGCAGGGGGCGATCTACCTGTGGGCGGACATCCGCGCGACGGGCCTCACGTCCGTCGAGTGCGCCGCGCGCATCGTCGAGGAGGCGCACATCCTCACCATTCCGGGAACGGCCTTCGGTGAGTCCGGTGAGGGCTTCCTACGGCTCGCTGTGACGGTTGGGGAGCAGCGCATCGACGAGGCCTTCGACCGGCTCGCCCGGATGAGCATATTCACCGATTCCGCTGCCGGAGAGTGACGTACCGCCAGCGCTGAGACGGGGGATTGACTACCATGGCGGATCGTGCCGTCCGGGCACAGGTTCGCCGAGGCTCCGGGGTCGTTGGCAGTTCGGCGAATTTCGACCAACCCCTCTGAGACTCTCGTGAACTCGATCTTCACACGTGCCCACGACCGCCTCGGTCTGCGTACGTCGCCCATCATCTTTTTCGGCTCGGCCTTCCTCATCGTCCTGTTCAGCGCAGGGATGGGGCTGTTTCCGGGGCCGGTTCAGACGTTCTTCGGTTCCATCGCGCACTGGTTGCGCTACGACATCGGCTGGTTCTACACGGCCGGCGCCACGCTCCTCGTCGTCTTCTCCGTCGGGCTCGCCATGAGCCGCTACGGCCGCATCAAGATCGGTGCGGACGACGCCGAACCCGAGTACTCGGGGCTCGCGTGGTTCGGCATGATGTTCGCCGCCGGCGTCGGCGCCGTCCTCATGTTCTGGGGCATCGCCGAGCCGATGAACCACTACGCGAACCCGCCGATGGGCGACAAGGCGTTCACCGACGCCGCCGCCTGGCAGGCCATCAACATCGCCAACTTCCACTTCGGCATCCACATGTGGGCCGTGCTCATCGTGCCCGGCCTGTCGTTCGGCTACTTCACCTACAAGCGCAACCTGCCGCCACGTGTCTCCTCGGCGTTCCACCCGGTCCTGGGTGACCGCATCCACGGCCCGATCGGACGCACGATCGACATCATCTCGATCGTCGCCACCGTCTTCGGTCTTGCCGTGTCGACGGGTCTCGGTGCGCTGCAGATCAACTCCGGTATGAAGTACGTCTTCGGCGTGCCGATCTCCGGCATGGTGCAGGCTGCGATCCTCGCGGTGATCACCGCTGCAGCGCTGACGTCCGTGCTCGCGGGTATGGACAAGGGCGTCAAGCGCCTGTCGTACGCGAACATCATCCTCGCGATCGCGCTCATGCTCTTCATCCTCATGAACGCGGCGTCGACGTCCGACCTCATGCGCAGCATCATCGAGGCGTCCGGTCGCTACCTCAGTGCCCTGCCGGTGCTCAGCACCTTCAACGACAGCTTCGGTCACGGCCAGTGGTCGGGTGACTGGACCGTCTTCTACTGGGCCTGGACGGTGACCTGGGCGCCCTTCGTCGGCATGTTCGTCGCGAAGATCTCCCGCGGCCGGAGCATCCGTGCCTTCGTGGCCGCGTCCCTCGGCCTGCCGACCGCGTTTGTCGTCGTCTGGATGTCGATCTACGGCTTCTCGGCCATCACCTCCGATCGCGCGAGCGCGGACAAGCCGGGTACCGGTGGCGAGCTGACGAAGACGATCGTCGATGACGGCCGCGTGCAGGACGCCCTGTTCCAGTTCCTCAAGGACATGCCGCTCTACGGCGTCACGGCGACCCTGGCACTCATCGTCATCGTCGTCTTCTTCGTCACCTCGATCGACTCGGGTGCCCTCGTGCTCGACGCCATGGCGAACGGCCACGAGGACATGGGGACGCGCCGTCAGCGCGTGTTCTGGTCGCTGTCGGTCGGAGCCGTCTGTGCGGCGATCATCCTCACCGCCGGCGACAACGGCCTCAACGCGCTGCAGGAGGTCATCATCGTCATCGGCTTCCCGGTCATGATCCTGACGATCCTCCAGGCGTTCCTCCTGCTGCAGGCGCTGCGCGAGGACGCGGGCGCGGCGAAGCCGATCCGCACGCGACAGTGGAAGAAGGTTCTCCCGCAGGAGGAGTACGAGCGCCGCGCGGCCGAGAACAGCGAGGACATGGACGAGTACGTCGTCCTGCCCGAGTTCGAGATCGGCACCGAGCCCGAGTACGAGACGCACACCCCGACGACGTCGCACACGCAGGCTCTCGCGGCCAGTCGCGCGGCCGTGTCGATCGGTCTCACGGGCGCCGTGGCCTCCGGAAAGTCCGTCGTCGCCGACGAGTTCGAGCGTCGTGGCGCAGTGGTCGTCGAGTTCGACGAGCTCATGCGCGAGGTGCTCACACCGGGCCACGAGACGCTCGAGGACCTGCGCGCGGTCTTCTCTGAGGAGATCGTCCACCCCGACGGCACGATCGACTGGGAAACGCTCGACGGCCTGACGACGGAGAGCCACTCCGCCCGTCGGCGCCTGTACGACGTGGTCGAACCTGCCGTCCGCGAGGTGGCCGACGCTCGGGCCAAGGCGGTCGGCGAGGATTCCGTTCTCGTACTCGACCTCGCGCTGCTCACCGAGTCGACGCCGCGCGACTTCGACCAGGTCGTCGTCGTGTCGGCTCCGGTCGAGCTGCGCGTGGGGCGCCTCATGGAGGAGCGCGGTCTCACCCGCGAGCAAGCATGGGCGGAGATCGACGCCGACACCCAGCGGAGCGAGCGCGAGGACGCTGCGGACTTCGTCATGGAGAATGCAGGAACACGTGACGAACTGCGTGAGCTCGTCGACGCACACTGGGACGAGTACGTGCAGCCGGTGCTCGACGCGACGAGCGCTCACGCGGGCAGCTGACGATCGAGGAGAGACGATGAGTGGCACCGAGCAGCACACGAGCGAACGAGGCCTGCGGGTCGGACTGACGGGCGGTATCGGCTCCGGAAAGTCCACCGTGGCGCGCACGTTCGCCCAGCTCGGTGCCCTCGTCGTCGATTCGGACGCCATCCAGCGCCTCGTCGTGGCGCCCGGCTCCGACGGCCTCCGCGCCATTGTCGAGGAGTTCGGGGAGGCGATGCTGACCGCCGACGGTGAATTGAACCGCCCTGCGATGGCGAAGCTCGTCTTCGCCGACGAGACGGCCCGGCGGCGACTCGAAGGCATCACGCACCCCCTCATCGCGCAGGAGACGGCGCGACAGATGGGCAAGGCCGCGTCGGGGCAGGTCGTGGTTCACGACATTCCGTTGCTCGTCGAGTTGGGGTACGCGGACAAGTACGACCTCGTCGTCATCGTCGATGCGCCGGAAGAGGTGCGCCTCGAGCGCCTCGTCGCCGACCGGGGCATGACGAAGGAAGCGGCGCTCTCACGCATCCGCTCACAGGCCACAACGGAGCAGCGCCGCGCCGTGGCCGACGCGTGGATCGACAACACGGGCACCCCCGAGGAGCTGCGCGAGCAGGCATCGGAGGTCTGGACGACGCACGTCGAGCCGTCGGTTCATCACTGACCCACGGATGGCGCCCCCAGCCGTGCGGGTGGCCTCGAGTGGCATCAGGACCCCGTGATTCCGGGGTTGTCGGTGCCCGGACGTAGGGTTTGACCATGCGTCCAGTGACTGACATCCAGCGCCGCGTTGCGCCGTTCAAGGTCGAGTCGGAGTATCAGCCCGCCGGCGACCAGCCGAAGGCCATCGCCGAGCTCTCCCAGCGCGTCAACGCGGGGGAGAAGGACATCGTCCTCCTGGGCGCCACCGGTACCGGTAAGTCCGCGACGACGGCCTGGCTCATCGAGCAGGTGCAACGCCCGACCCTCGTGCTCGCGCCGAACAAGACACTGGCCGCGCAGCTTGCCAACGAGTTCCGCGAGCTGCTGCCGCACAACGCCGTCGAGTACTTCGTCAGTTACTACGACTACTACCAGCCAGAGGCGTACGTACCGCAGACGGACACGTACATCGAGAAGGACTCCTCGATCAACGAGGAGGTCGAGCGACTGCGTCACTCGGCCACGAACTCGCTGCTCACCCGCCGTGACGTCGTCGTCGTCGCGTCGGTGTCGTGCATCTACGGTCTCGGTACCCCGCAGGAGTACGTCGACCGAATGGCCCGGCTGAAGGTCGGCCAGGAGATCAACCGTGACGAGTTGCTGCGCCGCTTCGTCACCATGCAGTACACGCGCAACGACATGGCCTTCACGCGCGGCACGTTCCGGGTGCGCGGCGACACGGTGGAGATCATCCCCGTGTACGAGGAACTGGCCATTCGCATCGAGTTCTTCGGCGACGAGATCGACCGGCTGTACACCCTCCACCCGTTGACGGGCGAGATCGTCAACGACGAGGAGGAGATGTACGTTTTCCCGGCCACGCACTACGTGGCCGGCCCCGAGCGCATGGAACGCGCCATCAAGGGCATCGAGGTCGAACTCGGTGACCAACTCCAGCGGTTCGAGACCGAGGGCAAGATGCTCGAGGCGCAGCGCCTGCGGATGCGCACGACGTACGACATCGAGATGATGCGTCAGGTCGGCTCGTGTGCGGGCATCGAGAACTACAGCCGCCACATGGACGGCCGTGAGTCGGGCTCGGCCCCGAACACACTGCTCGACTACTTCCCCGAGGACTTCCTGCTCGTCATCGACGAGTCGCACCAGACGGTGCCGCAGATCGGCGCGATGTACGAGGGCGACATGTCGCGCAAGCGCACCCTCGTCGACCACGGTTTCCGCCTGCCGAGCGCGATGGACAACCGTCCCCTCAAGTGGGAGGAGTTCCTCGAGCGCATCGGCCAGACCGTCTACCTGTCGGCCACGCCGGGCGACTACGAGATGGCCAAGAGCGACGGTTACGTCGAGCAGGTCATTCGCCCCACCGGCCTCGTCGACCCGGAGATCGTCCTCAAGCCGACGAAGGGCCAGATCGACGACCTGCTCGGCGAGATCCGCACGCGTACCGAGAAGAACGAACGCGTCCTCGTCACCACCCTGACGAAGAAGATGGCCGAGGACCTCACCGATTATCTCCTCGACAAGGGCGTTCGAGTTCGGTACCTGCACTCCGAGGTCGACACCCTGCGCCGCGTCGAACTCCTGCGCGAACTGCGCATGGGTGAGTACGACGTGCTCGTCGGCATCAACCTGCTCCGCGAGGGCCTCGACCTGCCCGAGGTCTCGCTCGTGTCGATTCTCGACGCCGACAAGGAGGGCTTCCTGCGTTCGGCGAGAAGCCTCATCCAGACCGTCGGCCGTGCCGCCCGAAACGTCTCGGGTCAGGTGCACATGTACGCCGACAAGATCACCCCGTCGATGCAGGAGGCGATCGACGAGACCACGCGTCGTCGCGAGAAGCAGGTCGCATACAACACCGAGCACGGGGTCGACCCGCAGCCGCTGCGCAAGAAGATCGCCGACATCACCGACATGCTGCAGCGTGAGGACGCCGACACGGACGCCCTGCTCGGTTCCGGCCGTTCGATGAGCCGCGGCAAGGGCCGCGGTGGCACAGGAGCCGCCACGGCCGACGCCGACGTCGCCACGGGCGGTCGCAAGGGCTCGAGCAGCGCCGACCTGGCGGGGCTCATCCAGGAACTCACGGCACAGATGCACGAGGCCGCAGCGGAGCTTCAGTTCGAACTCGCAGCTCGCCTGCGCGACGAGTTGCGTGACCTCAAGAAGGAGCTGCGCCAGATGACGGAGGGCCAGAAGTAGGCGCCCACGCTGCGCTCAGGGGGCATCGGTATTCTTGAACGCATGACGATCACGCGTTTGTTCAAGGGTTTCGCGCTGGCCGAAGCCATCTCCTGGGGTCTGCTGCTCATCGGCATGTTTTTCAAGTGGATCCTGAAGACCACCGAGATGGGTGTGCAGATCGCCGGCCCCATCCACGGCGTCATGTTCATCGGCTACGTGCTGTGTGCGCTCAAGCTGTGGCAGGAGAAGAGCTGGCCGGGCAAGACGATCGGGCTCGCCCTCTTCAGCGCCGTCATCCCGTTCATGACGATCTGGTTCGAGAAGCGCGCCGAGCGTGCCGGCGAACTGGACACCCCGGCCGCCGGCCCGCGCGTCACGGCCTGACGCCCCCGCCGCCGACGAGACAGCGCCCGGTCCAGGCAGCCTTGAGCTGCCGGACCGGGCGCTTCGTCGTTCTCGCCGGTCGTCCGTTCACCAGCCTCGTTCGCGCCATTCGTCGAGGTGCGGACGTTCGGTGGCGAGGCTCGTGTCGTCACCGTGGCCGGGGTGCACGACGGCGTCGTCGAAACGGCCGAAGATCCGATCCCTGACCGAGGCGAACAGTTCGTCGAAGGACTGCTCGTCGCTGTGGTTCGTGGCACCCACGCCGCCGGGAAACAGGGTGTCCCCGGTCCAGACGTGCGGTGTCGAACCGTCCTCGGGCGACCAGCTGAGGACGACGCTGCCCGGCGTGTGCCCGGGCACGTGGTGCGCCGTGAGCGTCTGTTCGCCGAGCGTGACGGTGTCGCCGTCGGCGAGCGTGCGGCTCGGCTCGACGGGCAGTTCCGGCGCGTCGAGTTCGCCGGCCATCGCCTCGCAGGCCAGGGGCGCGATCTCCGGCAGGGCACGGTGATGGTCCCAGTGCTTGTGGGTCGTCACGACGCCGACGAGGGCTGCGTCCTCGACCTGCGCCTCGGCGAGCAGCTCACGGATGGCCGCGGCGTCGTCGGCGGCGTCCACGAGCAACGCCTCACCGGTGGCGGCGTCCTTGAGCAGGTAGACGTTGTTGTGCATGTCCGAGACCGACAGCTTCCACATCGTGAGGCCGGGAAGGTCGAGGCGCGACGGCGCCTGGCCGGGCTGGACGTCCGAAACATAGGTCATGCGATCTCCTCGTCGGGGTAGTCGTTCGACGCGATACGTGCCTCGTGGAGGTCGTAGGCCGCACCGATGAGCGTGAGGTGGCTGAACGCCTGCGGGAAGTTGCCCACCTGGCGCATCTCCTCGGGGTCGTACTCCTCGGCGAGCAGGCCCACGTCGTTCGGCAGGTCGCACAGGCGGTCGAACAGCTCGCAGGCCTTGTCGAGCTCGCCGATCTTCGCGTAGGCCGAGACGAGCCAGAACGAGCACGCGAGGAACGGGTGCTCGTCGCCCGCGAGGCCGTCGACGCCGGACTGGGTGCGGTAGCGCAGGAGGAACCCGCCGCGCATGAGATCGTTCTCGATGGCGCGCACGGTGCCGATGACGCGGGGGTCGTCACCGGGCAGGAACCCGATGAGGGGGATGAGCAGCAGGGAGGCGTCCACCTCGTCGGTGTTGTAGTGCTGCGTGAAGGTGTTCTTGTCCGTGTTGAAGCCCTTCGCCAGCACCTCCTCACGCACGAGGTCGCGGATCTCGCGCCAGCGCTCGACGTCACCGGGCAGGTCGTGCTCCTCGACGGCCTGGATCGCGCGGTCGAAGGCCGCCCACACCATGACGCGCGAGTGCGTGAAGTGCTGCAGGGGCCCGCGGATCTCCCACAGGCCGTTGTCCGGCTCGTCCCAGTGATCCGCGAGCCGGTTGACGAGCGCAGCCTGGATCGCCCAACTCTGCTGGCTCTCCTGCCCGCCGAGGTCGCGAGCGGACTCGAAGGCGATCATGACCTCGCCGAGGACATCCGTCTGCTTCTGGTCGAAGGCGCCGTTGCCCACGCGGACCGGTCGGCTGTTCGCGTACCCGGGCAGGTGGTCGAGTTCGCGTTCGGCGAGTTCACGCCCACCGTCGATCGTGTACATGATCTGCATGTCCTCGGGATCACCGGCGAGGGCGCGCACGAGCCACTCACGCCACTTCAGCGTGGCCTCGATGTAGCCGGCACGGAGCAGGGACTCGAGGCCCAGCGAGGCGTCACGCAACCAGCAGTAGCGGTAGTCCCAGTTCCGTTCGCCGCCGATGTGCTCGGGAAGCGACGTCGTGGGAGCTGCGACGATGCCGCCGCGCCGGCTGTCGGTGAGCAGGTCGAGCACGAGCAGGCTGCGCTTGACGACCTCGGCGTGCGGGCCGTTGTACGTGCAGTGGCTCATCCAGTTCTCCCAGCGATCGAGGGAGGCTGCGATGCGACGGTCGGTGTCGAGAGGAACGGGGATCGGCTTGTAGCTGGGCACCCAGGTGACGCTGAAGTCGTAGCGTTCACCGGCCTTGACCTCGAAGTGGTCACGGTGACGGCCCTCATCACCGACGGGCAGTCGGTCGCCGCGGAAGATGAGCATGTCGGGTCCGGCGATCGCGACGAGCACCTCCTCGTCCTCGCTGTGGCCGGGGTGGTGGCTGACCCACGGCTTCACCTTGCCGTAGCCGAAGCGGACGATGAGCTCCTGCTCCATCGCCACGGTGCCCTCGAGACCCTCGACGCGGCGTAGCACGTCGGCGCGGCCGTCGCTCACGGGCATGAGGTCGGTGACGCGCACCTTGCCGGTCGGCGTCTCGTGGATGGTCTCGAGGACGAAGCTGTTGCCCCGGTAGCTGCGCGTGGTCGTTGCCTCGTCGGAAGGACCCAGCAGCCAACGGCCGTGGTCGGGGGTACCGAGAAGGGCGGTGAAGCAACTCGAGGAGTCGAACCGGGGGAGGCACAACCAGTCGACGGAGCCCCGGAGGCTGATGAGGGCCGCTGTCTCGGTGTCGCCGATGATCGCGTAGTCCTCGATCGGGGTGTGGTTTGCCTCGGAAAGGGTGGTGTCGGCAGGCATGAGGGCCAGCCTAGTCCGCGGTTGTCGGTGGTCGCACCTAGCATGGAGCCGTGCCGAATTCTCAGAACTCCCAGGCCGCCGAGCGACGTTCGAGCGCTTCCGCCGTCGCGCGTCGCGGCCACGATCACCTGCTCGTGCGTGGTGCACGTGAGCACAACCTCAAGAACGTCTCGATCGAGATCCCGCGTGACGCGCTCGTCGTCTTCACGGGCCTGTCCGGTTCGGGCAAGTCGTCGCTCGCGTTCGACACGATTTTCGCCGAGGGCCAGCGTCGCTACGTCGAGTCGCTGTCGGCGTACGCGCGTCAGTTCCTCGGGCAGATGGACAAGCCCGACGTCGACTTCATCGAAGGTCTGAGCCCGGCCGTCTCGATCGACCAGAAGAGCACGAACCGCAACCCGCGCTCCACCGTGGGCACCATCACGGAGGTCTACGACTACTTCCGTCTGCTCTTCGCGCGCGCCGGTCGTCCGCACTGCCCCGTCTGTGGCGAGCCAGTCGGCAGCCAGACCCCTCAGCAGATCGTCGACAGCATCCAGGAGTTGCCCGAGCGCACCCGCTACCAGGTGCTCGCCCCCGTGGTCCGGGCACGCAAGGGTGAGTACGTCGACCTGTTCGCCGAACTGCAGACGAAGGGCTTCTCGCGCGCCCGCGTCGACGGCGAGATCGTGTCGCTCACCGAACCGCCGGTGCTCGAGAAGCAGAAGAAGCACACCATCGACGTCGTGGTCGACCGCCTCGTCGCGAAGGGCCCCGACGACACGAGCGGACGCCAGCGCCTCACCGACTCCGTCGAGACAGCTCTCGGCCTTGCCGACGGACTCGTCGTCGTCGAAAAGGTCGTGCGTGAGGGCGAGGAGGTCGAGGGGCCGCTCGAGCGCCGCTACTCGGAGAAGCTCGCGTGCCCCAACGACCACCCGCTGTCGATGGACGCCATCGAGCCTCGCTCGTTCTCCTTCAACAGCCCGTTCGGTGCCTGCCCCGAGTGCACCGGCCTCGGTACGGAACTCCAGGTCGACCCCGACCTCGTCGTGCCCGACGAGGACAAGACGCTGCGAGACGGGGCCATCCTCCCGTGGGCGCAGGGCTCGGGTGCGGCCGACTACTTCATCCGCGTGATGAAGGCGCTCGGCGACGAGCAGGGCTTCGACCTCGACACACCCTGGCGTGCCCTGCCCACCCGCGCCCGCACCATGCTGCTCGAGGGCAAGAACCACAAGGTTCACGTGCGCTACCGCAACCGCTACGGGCGTGAGCGCTCGTACTCGACGGGCTTCGAGGGCGTCATCCCGTTCGTCAAGCGTCGCCACTCCGAGACGGAGTCCGAGTGGAGTCGTGAGCGCTACGAGGGCTACATGCGTGAGGTCCCGTGCCCGGTGTGCAAGGGTGCCCGACTCAAGCCGGAGTCGCTCGCCGTCACCATCGGTGGCAAGTCGATCGCCGAGGTCTGCGCCCTGCCCATCTCGGAGTCCGCGTACTTCCTCGACGGGGTCGACTTCGACTCGCGTGAGCGTCAGATCGCCGAGCGCGTCATCAAGGAGATCGGCGCTCGCCTGGGCTTTCTGCTCGACGTCGGCCTCGACTACCTCTCGCTCGACCGGCCGGCCGGCACCCTCTCGGGTGGCGAGGCTCAGCGCATCCGCCTGGCCACGCAGATCGGTTCCGGCCTCGTGGGTGTCCTCTACGTGCTCGACGAGCCCTCCATCGGTCTCCACCAGCGCGACAACCACCGCCTCATCGAGACGCTGACCCGTCTGCGCGACCTCGGCAACACCCTCATCGTCGTCGAGCACGACGAGGACACCATCGAGACGGCCGACTGGATCGTCGACATCGGTCCCGGTGCCGGCGAGCACGGGGGTGAGGTCGTCTACTCCGGACCTGTCGAGGGCCTCGTCAAGGAGAAGCGCTCGATCACGGGTGGCTACCTCTCCGGCCGCCTGTCGATTCCCGTTCCCCCGACGCGTCGCGGACAGGACGGGCGGCAGGTCGTCGTCGAGGGGGCTCGCGAGCACACGCTGAAGAACGTCGACGCTTCCTTCCCGCTGGGCAACCTCGTTGTCGTCACCGGGGTCTCCGGCTCCGGAAAGTCGACCCTCGTCAACGACATCCTCTACACGTCGCTCGCCAACGAGCTCAACGGCGCACGACAGGTGGCGGGGCGTCACAAGCGCGTCACCGGCATGCAGCAACTCGACAAGGTTGTCCACGTCGATCAGAGCCCCATCGGGCGTACCCCGCGAAGCAACCCGGCCACGTACACGGGTGTGTTCGACAACATCCGCAAGCTCTTCGCCGAGACGCAGGAGGCGAAGGTGCGCGGTTACCAGCCGGGCCGTTTCTCCTTCAACGTCAAGGGCGGTCGCTGCGAGGCCTGCTCGGGTGACGGCACGCTCAAGATCGAGATGAACTTCCTGCCCGACGTGTACGTGCCCTGCGAGGTATGCCACGGTGCGCGCTACAACCGTGAGACGCTCGAGGTGCACTTCAAGGGCAAGACGATCGCCGAGGTCCTCGACATGCCGATCGAGGAGGCCGCCGACTTCTTCGAAGCGGTTCCGGCCATCGCGCGTCACATGCGCACCCTCGTCGACGTGGGGCTCGGCTACGTCCGCCTCGGTCAGCCCGCGCCGACGCTCTCGGGTGGTGAGGCCCAGCGCGTCAAGCTCGCGAGCGAGTTGCAGAAGCGATCCGCCGGACGCACCATCTACGTGCTCGACGAGCCGACCACGGGCCTGCACTTCGAGGACATCCGTAAGCTGCTCGACGTCATCCAGGGTCTGGCCGACAAGGGCAACACGGTCGTCGTCATCGAACACAACCTCGACGTCATCAAGTGCGCCGACTGGGTCATCGACATGGGTCCCGAGGGCGGCTTCCGCGGTGGCACGGTCGTTGCCGAGGGAACTCCTGAGCAGATCGCGCAGGTTGCCGAGAGCCACACCGGTCGCTTCCTCGCGCCGGTGCTCGAGAAGGCGGGCGTGACGCCGCAGATCGTGCCGCAGAAGGCGGTAGAGCCGATTGCGCGCGGTCCGCGGGCCGCCAAGAATGCGGCGGAGAAGAAGACCACCACCAAGAGGACGGCGAAGAAGGCGGCACCCGCCGCCGGGAAGGCGAAGAAGTCATGACGTCACTGAGCAACGAGATCTCCCGCCGCAGCGCGCTCACTGCCACGACGGCCGTCGTGGGCACGGGCCTTCTCGCAGCCTGCGGCGGTGGTGACGACGCTCCGGCGGCCAAGAAGGTCGACATCAGCGTTGATGCATCGAACGTTCCGGTCGGTGGCGGCTTCATCGACCGCACCAACAGCGTCGTCGTCACCCAGCCGACCAAGGGCTCCTACAAGGCGTTCTCGTCGGTCTGCCCCCACCAGGGTTGCCAGGTCGGCCAGGTCACCGAAGAAGCCATCGTCTGCACCTGCCACGGCAGCCGTTTCGACCCCAAGACGGGTGACGTCACCGCCGGCCCGGCGGAGAAGGGGCTTCCCGCCAAGCAGGTCGCCGTGCAGGGCGCGAAGCTGCACGTCACCGGCTGATGGCCGATCCCCGCACCTACCGCCCGAAGACGGGCGACATCCCCACGGACGCCGGCGTCTACCGCTTCCGCGACCGTGACGGACGTGTCATCTACGTCGGCAAGGCGAAGTCCCTGCGTTCGCGCCTCACGAGCTACTTTCAGGACCTGCGTCTGCTTCACCCGCGGACGCGCACGATGGTGACCACGGCAGCATCCGTCGAGTGGACGGTCGTGCGCAACGAGGTCGAGGCACTTCAGCTCGAGTACGCGTGGATCAAGGAGTACGACCCGCGCTTCAACGTGAAGTACCGCGACGACAAGTCGTACCCGTACCTCGCGGTGACGATGTCCGACGAGGTGCCGCGGGCGCAGGTCATGCGCGGACGCAAGAAGCCAGGCACCCGCTACTTCGGACCGTTCACCCACGCGTGGGCCATCCGCGACACCCTCGACCAGCTCATGCGCGTGTTTCCCATGCGCACGTGCAGCGCGGGCGTCTACCGCCGCGCCGAGGCCTCCGGACGCCCGTGCCTGCTCGGCTACATCGACAAGTGCAGTGCTCCGTGTGTCGGCAACGTGACGCACGAGGAGCACCGCGCCATCGCCGAGGACTTCTGCGCGTTCATGGCGGGGGATTCGGCGCGGTTCACGCGCGACATCGAGCGTCGCATGAAGGCGGCGTCGGCCGAACTCGACTTCGAGCAGGCCGCGCGCTTGCGTGACGATCTCGGTGCCCTCGAGAAGGTGCTGCAGAAGTCGGCCATCGTCTTCGACGACGCCACGGACGCCGACGTCTTCGGTCTCGTCGAGGACGAGCTCGAGGCCGCAGTCCAGGTCTTCCACGTCCGAGGTGGGCGCATTCGAGGACAGCGCGGCTGGGTCACCGACAAGGCCAGCGAGGCGGGCGTCGGAACCCCGGAACTCATCGAGCGGATCCTGCTCGAGGTGTACGGAGAACGCGAGGGCAAGGACGACGTTCCCCGCGAAGTGCTCGTGCCCGTCCTACCGGGCGAACCCGACGACGTGCGTGACTGGCTGCGCCAGCGTCGCGGCGGCGTGGTCGACCTGCGCGTCCCGCAGCGTGGTGACAAGCGAAAACTCGCCGCCACCGTGACGAAGAACGCCGAGCAGGCCCTCGCCCGACACAAGGTCAGCCGGGCCGGCGATCTCACTGCTCGCTCGCAGGCCCTCGAGGAGTTGCAGGAGAACCTCGGACTGCCCGAGGCGCCGCTACGCATCGAGTGTTTCGACATCTCGCACGTGCAGGGCACGAACGTCGTGGGCTCGATGGTCGTCTTCGAGGACGGCCTGCCGCGCAAGTCCGAGTACCGCCGCTTCATCGTGGCCGGCACCGAGGATGCGGACGGCACCCTGCGCAACGACGACGTGGCCGCCATGCACGAGGTGCTCACGCGCCGCTTCGCCCGTCTGGCCCGTGAGACCGCAAACGGCGACGAAACCACCCCGGTCAGTGGCGAGGTGGACGCCGACGACAGGGCCGGTTCCCTCCGTGACGAGGACGGGCGTCTCAAGAAGTTCGCCTACCGTCCGCAGCTTCTCGTCGTCGACGGTGGACGCCCGCAGGTGGACGCTGCGGCGCGTGCTCTGGCCGAGGTCGGGTTCGCCGACATCCCGGTCGTCGGGCTCGCCAAACGCCTCGAGGAGGTGTGGCTCGCGGACGACGACTTCCCCGTCATCCTGCCGCGCACGAGCGAGGCGCTCTACCTGCTGCAGCGGGTGCGTGACGAGGCCCACCGCTTCGCCATCACGTTCCACCGGGAACGGCGCTCGAAAGCCATGACGGTCTCCGCCCTCGACGGGATCGCGGGCCTCGGGCCGGCCAAGCAGAAGGCGTTGCTCCAGCACTTCGGAACGGTCAAGGCCATCCGTGCGGCCGACGCCGAAGCGCTCCAGGAGGTCAAGGGTGTCGGCCCGGCCCTGGCCGAGTCCGTCGTCCGGGCGCTCTCGTCGAACGAGGGATCGCCAGCGGTTAACGTGATGACCGGAGAAGTACTGGAATGAGAGAACGAGAGGCCACGATGACCGACTCTGCGCACTCGGAGATGATGATCGTCACGGGTATGAGCGGGGCGGGTCGCACCACTGCGGCCAACGTTCTCGAGGACCAGGGCTGGTACGTCGTCGACAACCTGCCGCCGCAGTTACTCACGCAGCTGGCTGACCTCGTCGACAAGAGCGGCGAGTCCGACGTTCGCGTCGCCGCCGTCGTCGACGTGCGCAGCCGTGCCTTCTTCACCGACTTCCGCGCAGGCCTCGAGCAGCTGCGCGACAACGGCTGGCGTCCCTCCGTCGTCTTCGTCGACGCCACGGACGAATCGCTCGTGCGCCGTTTCGAATCCGTGCGTCGCCCTCACCCGCTGCAGGGGGAGGGGCGCATGCTCGACGGCATCACGCGCGAGCGTGAGCTGCTACGTGATCTTCGCTCGAACGCGGACATCCTCATCGACACGAGTGGCCTCAACGTCCACCAGCTCTCGGCCAAGGTGCAGGAGCTCGTCGGTGACAAGGGAGGCCCGGATCTGCGGATCGCCGTCATGAGTTTCGGCTTCAAGTACGGCATCCCGCTGGACGCCGACCTCGTTTTCGACATGCGCTTCCTGCCCAACCCTTTCTGGAATCCGGAGTTGCGTCCGTTCAGCGGGAAGGACGAGGTCGTGAGCGACTTCGTGCTCGGCCAGCCGGGTGCGAAGGAGTTCCTCGACGGCGTCCTGTCACTCCTCAAACCGATGACCGAGGGCTACCTGCGTGAGGGCCGTAGCTACGTGACGCTGGCCGTCGGGTGCACGGGGGGCAAGCACCGGAGCGTCGCCATGGCCGAGGCCCTTGCGAAGCAGCTTCGTTCCGAACGTCTCGGCACCCTCGTGGTACACCGCGACCTGGGGCGCGAGTGAAGCGGCCCGCTGTCGCGGCGCTCGGGGGAGGGCACGGTCTCTTCGCCTCCCTCGAAGCCCTGCGGCTCGTCACCGACCAGATCACGGCCATCGTCACGGTCGCCGATGACGGGGGATCGTCGGGACGCCTCCGGGAGGAGTACGACATCCTGCCGCCTGGTGACCTGCGCATGGCCCTGGCGGCGCTGTGTGACAACTCCGAGTGGGGCATCGCCTGGCGTGACGCGCTGCAGCACCGGTTCCCCGGTAAGGGTCCGATGGGCGGCCACGCGCTCGGCAATCTCATCATCGCGGGTTTGTGGGATTCCCTCGGTGACCCGATCAAGGGTCTCGACATGGTGGGGCGCCTGCTGAGCGCGCGCGGTCGCGTCCTGCCGATGTCGATGCAACCGTTGCGCATCGACGCCACGGTGCGTGGCGCGGACCCCGAGAAGCCGGAGGAAGTGCAGGAGGTATCCGGTCAGGTCGCCGTCGCGCAGACGCCCGGACAGGTGCTCAACCTGCGCCTGTTCCCGGACCCTCCTCAGCCGTGCAAGGAGGCCGTCGACGCCGTTCTCGACGCCGACTGGGTCATTCTCGGACCGGGCTCGTGGTTCACGTCCGTCATGCCACACCTTCTCGTGCCCGACCTGCTCGACGCCCTCGTCATGACCAAGGCGAAGCGCATGCTCGCCCTCAACGTGCAGATGGACACGGGCGAAACCGCTGGCTTCTCGGCAAGCGACCACTTGGAGGTGCTGCGCGCCCACGCGCCTGCACTGCATCTCGATGCGGTCCTCGCGGACCCCGGTGTCATCGGTGACGACGAGCGGGCCCTCCACGCACTCGAGACGTCCGCTGCCGCCCTCGGCGCGGAGGTCGTCTACAAGCACGTGGCCGACCCGGACACGGCCGGGGTGCACGACACGTTGCGCCTCGCCACGGCCTATCGAGACGTCATGGAGCGTTCCTCCCGTGGTCCGCGGCATCAATGAGTCAGGGGGCGTACGCACGCCTGCAGGTCACTATTTCGCACCAACAGCGTTTGGGTTCTCGCGTTGGAGCAGGCAAAATGAGAACTCCGCTTCACGGCAGCCAAGCCTTGGAGCGGTCGTTTCTGGAGAGGACATGGCGCCATGGCGATGACCGCAACGGTCAAGGACGAGCTCAGCCGGGTCGTCGTCACGACGAACGCGACGCGCAAGGCCGAGGTGGCCGCGATGCTGCGTTTCGCAGGGGGATTGCACCTCGTCGGCGGCCGCGTGAGCGTCGAGGCGGAGCTCGACACGGGGGTTGCCGCGCGACGCCTGCGCACCGCCATCACCGAGCTTTACGGCCACTCGAGCGAACTCGTCGTCATGCGCCCGGGTGGCATTCGTCGCTCCACGTCCTACGTCGTGCGTGTTCCGAAGGCCGAGCTCGCCGTTCAGGCGGGTCTCGTCGACGCCAAGGGACGTCCTGTACGCGGGCTTCCCCCGAAGATCGTCAACGGCACCGTCGACGACGCCGCCGCCGCGTGGCGCGGAGCCTTCATCGTTCACGGATCGCTCACCGAACCCGGACGTTCGTCGTCGATGGAGATCACGTGCCCCGGCTCCGAGGTGGCTCTCGCCCTCGTCGGAGCGGCCCGCCGCCTCGGCATCGCCGCGAAGGCACGTGAGGTGCGTGGGGTCGACCGCGTCGTCATCCGTGACGGGGAGGCCATCGGGGCCATGCTCACGCACATGGGCGCCGCGGACGCGCGCCTCGTGTGGGAGGAGCGCCGTATGCGCCGAGAGGTGCGTGCCACCGCCAACCGCCTCGCGAACTTCGACGATGCCAACCTGCGCCGTTCGGCCCGCGCGGCCGTCGCCGCCGGTTCGCGCGTCGCTCGCGCCATGGAAATCCTCGGCGACGAGGTGCCCGGTCACCTGCGTCAGGCCGGTGAACTGCGCATCGAGCACAAGCAGGCCAGCCTCGAGGAGCTGGGCGCTCTCGCCGACCCGCCCATGACGAAGGACGCGGTTGCCGGGCGCATCCGTCGTCTGCTCGCCATGGCGGACAAGCGTGCGGCGGAACTCGGCATTCCTGGCACGGAGGCCAACCTCACGCCGGACATGCTCGAGGACGAGTGACCCTCGCCACACTTCGCCGACGCCCACCGCACGCCCGCGGCGGGCGTCGATCTGTGCTCGACGAAAACCCCACACGGGCCCACCGTGCGGCTCTGCGGGTCTCATGCACTGGCCGGTAACCTCCCACCGCTTCGCCACGCGTGGGGCCCCTTGTCATAGGGTGGACGTGTGAAAGACCGCGTGCCCGCCAGCGGGTACGCGAGCACTCGATTCCTAGGGAAGGGCAGGGTCCAAAAGTGACCGTCCGCGTTGGTATCAATGGCTTTGGCCGCATCGGCCGCAACTTCTTCCGCGCCGTCAAGGCGTCGGGCGCAGATGTCGAGATCGTGGCGGTGAACGACCTCACCGACAACAAGACGCTGGCCCACCTGCTCAAGTACGACTCGATCCTCGGCCGCTTCGACGGCGACGTCACCTTCGACGACACCTCCATCACGGTCGACGGCGCCAAGATCGCCGCCTTCGCAGAGAAGGACCCGGCCAAGCTCGACTGGGCCTCCGTCGGCGCCGACATCGTCGTCGAGTCCACCGGCTTCTTCACCGAGGCCGAGGCTGCCAAGGCCCACCTGGCCGGCGGCGCGAAGAAGGTCATCATCTCCGCCCCGGCGAAGAACGAGGACATCACCATCGTCATGGGCGTCAACGACGACCTGTACGACCCGGAGAAGCACACGATCATCTCCAACGCGTCGTGCACGACGAACTGCCTCGCCCCGATGGCCAAGGCCCTCAACGACGGCCTCGGCATCGAGAAGGGCCTCATGACGACGGTTCACGCCTACACGGGTGACCAGCGCCTTCACGACGCCCCGCACAAGGACGCACGCCGCGCCCGCGCCGCCGCCATCAACATCGTTCCCACGTCGACGGGTGCGGCCAAGGCCGTCTCCCTCGTCCTGCCGGAGCTCAAGGGCAAGCTCGACGGTTACGCGCTGCGCGTGCCTGTTCCCACGGGTTCGGCCACGGACCTGACGTTCACCGCCTCCCGCGAGACGACCGTCGAAGAGGTCAACGAGATCGTCAAGAAGGCCGCTTCCGAGGGCCCGCTCAAGGACGTCCTCAACTACTCCGAGGCCGACCTCGTCTCCACTGACATCGTCACCGACCCGGCGTCCTGCATCTTCGACTCCGGCCTGACGAAGGTCATCGGCAACCAGGTCAAGGTCGTCGGCTGGTACGACAACGAGTGGGGTTACTCCAACCGCCTCGTCGACCTCACCGCCCTCGTCGGCTCCAAGCTCTGAGGCGTCGATGAAGTCGATCTCCGACCTCGGTGATCTGAGGGGCAAGAAGGTTCTGCTGCGCAGTGACCTCAACGTGCCGCTCGACGGTTCCCGGATCACGGATGACGGCCGTGTGCGCGCGTCCGTCCCCACGATCCAGGAGCTGACGAAGGCAGGCGCCCGCGTCGTTGTCGTGGCCCACCTCGGCCGTCCCAAGGGTGAGCCGGAGGCGAAGTACTCGCTCGAGCCGGTCGTCTCCCGTCTGTCGGAGTTGCTCGGTCAGGACGTGAAGTTCGCCTCCGACACCGTCGGCGACTCGGCCCGTGAGGTCGTGGAGTCCCTCGGTGACGGCGACGTCGCCCTGCTCGAGAACCTGCGCTTCAACGCGGGGGAGACGAGCAAGGACGATGCCCAGCGCCGCGAGTTCGCCCAGCAGCTGGCCGATCTCGCCGACGTCTTCGTCTCCGACGGCTTCGGTGTCGTGCACCGCAAGCAGGCGTCCGTGTACGACGTCGCCGAACTCCTGCCGTCGGCCATGGGTGGTCTCGTGCAGGCCGAGGTCGACGTGTTGCAGCGCCTCACGGACGAGCCGCAGCGTCCCTACGCCGTCGTGCTCGGCGGCGCCAAGGTCGCTGACAAGCTCGCGGTCATCGAGAACCTCATGAAGACCGCGGACCGTCTTCTCATCGGTGGCGGCATGGTCTTCACCTTCCTCAAGGCCGAAGGCCACGAGGTCGGCAAGAGCCTTCTCGACGACGAGCAACTCGAGACCGTCAAGGGCTACATCGCCAAGGCCAAGGAGACCGGCGTCGAGATCGTCCTGCCGGTCGATGTCGTCGTGGCGCCCGAGTTCGCTGCCGACAAGGGCAGCGAGGTCGTCGCGGTCGACGCCATCCCGGCCGACCAGATGGGTCTCGACATCGGTCCCGAGTCCGCGAAGCTCTACGCGTCGAAGCTCACCGACTGCAAGACGGTGTTCTGGAACGGCCCGATGGGCGCATTCGAGATGGAGCCGTTCGCCGCGGGCACGAAGGCCGTCGCCCAGGCGCTCGTCGAAGCCACCAAGAACGGTGCTCTCACCGTGGTCGGTGGCGGCGACTCGGCCGCCGCAGTGCGTCAGCTGGGCTTCGCCGACGAGCAGTTCGGTCACATCTCCACCGGCGGAGGCGCCAGCCTCGAGTACCTCGAGGGCAAGAACCTGCCCGGCATCGAGGTGCTCGGCTGACGCCGACGTCCCGCACGTCACGAGCCCCGCTTCCGTCGTCCGGCGGGAGCGGGGCTCGTTCTCGTTCCACCACCTCGAACCTTCAAGGGAAAGGGGAGCCTCATGGCTTCGACCACCACCCGCACGCCGCTCATGGCGGGCAACTGGAAGATGAATCTCGACCACCTGCAGGGCACGCACCTCGTGCAGAAGCTCACGTGGACCCTCGAGGACAAGCGCCACGACTTCGCCGACGTTGAGGTGGCCGTGCTGCCGCCGTTCACCGACCTGCGTTCGGTGCAGACGCTCGTCGACGGCGACAAGCTGAAGCTCGTCTACGGCGCCCAGGACCTCTCGCAGCACGACGAGGGCGCCTACACCGGTGAGGTCTCAGGTGCGTTCCTCGCAAAGCTCGGCTGCACGTACGTGTGCGTCGGCCACAGCGAGCGTCGCGAGTACCACCACGAGACGGACGAGATCGTGCGCGCCAAGGTCGAGGCAGCCTATCGCCACGGCATGACGCCGATCCTGTGCGTCGGCGAGCCGCTCGAGGTCCGCAAGGCCGGTCAGCACGTCGAGCACACGGTCGCTCAGCTCGAGGCGGCCGTCGCCGGTCTCTCGCGGGAGCAGGCGGAGAGCCTCGTCGTGGCGTACGAGCCCGTGTGGGCCATCGGTACGGGTGAGGTCGCCACGCCGGCGGACGCGCAGGAGGTCTGCGGCGCGCTGCGCGAGGCCCTCGCCCGCGTGTTCGACGGCGATGTCGCCGCGAAGGTCCGCGTTCTCTACGGCGGTTCGGTCAAGCCGGGCAACGTCGCGGAAATCATGGCCGGTGACGACGTCGACGGCGCCCTTGTCGGTGGTGCGTCGCTCGTCGTCGACGACTTCGCCGGCATTTGCCGTTACAAGGAGCACGCCGGGCAGTGATCCTGCGCGTCGCACGCCGGACCCACCGGCCACCGAGGTCGTGCCGCTCGGCGCGCGTCGGGGGCTGACATGGGCACGGTGTCCGACGCGATAGGCTTGGGCGAATTGTGCGGGCGTCAGCTCGCGTCGTCGTGAGGTGAGATTTCTACGTGGACATTCTGAAGATCGCTCTGCAGGTTCTGCTCGTGCTGAGCAGTCTGTTCCTGACCATGCTCATCCTCATGCACAAGGGCAGTGGCGGCGGACTCTCCGACATGTTCGGTGGTGGCTCCGGAGCCACGATGGGTGGCTCCTCGATGGCCGAACGCAACCTCAACCGCATCACGGTCGGCGCGGCTGGCCTCTGGTTCGCGGCCATCATCGGACTCGGTCTCGTCGAGCGGTTCAACTGACACCTCGTCGCGAGCCGAACACAGGCTTCGACATTGAAAGAGCCCCTCACCGGTAGCGGTGAGGGGCTCTTTCGTCGTTCCAGGGAAGGGCTTCGGGGTTCGCTCAGCCGGCGGCGGCCTCGTCGAGCCACCACACCGTGGCGACCTGCCCGTGGACTCCACAAGCCGGATGAGCCACCCGGTCGTCGGAGCCGGACGCTGCACGCACGGCATCCCGTTTGTCCTCGCCGGCGACCATGAGCCAGACCTCACGGGCGCTGTTCAAGGTGGGGAACGTCATCGTGATGCGCTCGGGCGGCGGCTTGGGGGAGTTCGTCACCGCGGCGACGCTCACGGCGTCGGCGCGCGTCTGCTCGTGACCGGGGAACAACGACGCGACGTGCGTGTCGGGCCCCATGCCGAGCATGACGACGTCGAACGCGGGAACCTCGCCCTGAACGAGAGCGTCACCGAACGCTTCGCTGAGTTCGGCGGCATAGGCAGAGGCACCCGCGGCAACGTCCCCGGCGGCTGCCCCGTCGGAGGCCGCCATGACGTGGATCCCGGCAGGGGCCACGGCGAGGTTGTCGAGAAGGGCATCGCGCGCCTGTGTGACGTTCCGCTCGCCGTCGCCCTCGGGCAGGAATCGCTCGTCACCCCACCACAGGTGGAGCGAGGCCCACGGCACCTCGTTCGGCGAGCGTCCGAGCGCTCCGAGAAACGCCGTGCCCATCGACCCGCCGGTGAGGACGACGTGCGCCACACCGCGCTTCTCGACGGCCTCGGTGACGACGGCGAGGAAGCGCTCGGCGACGGCGTCGGCGAGTGTCGCCTTGTCGGGGCGTACCCGACGCTCGACGTCACTCATCGTGTTCGTCGTCCGCGACGATCTTGGGCAGCCCTCGCACGAGTGCGTCCCGGTAGATCTCGTCCCTGTCGAGACGACGCAGTTCCTCCGCCAACGACGCGACGGCGTCGGGACGGGGCAGCGCCATCTGACGATCCGGCTGATCGGGCTGACGAAGGATCGCCTGCTCGCCGTCCCGGAGCAGCGAGATGACGCCGCTCTCGCGGTGGAGCTCGACGGCCACGAGGCCGAGCCCGGGTTCGGTCAGCTCGCGCTGCACCGGGCACCCCAACTCGACCGACAGCCAGCCACCGAGGAGGTCGGTGGACGCGGAGTCGGACGCGCCCTTGACGACGATGCGCTGCACCGGCTCGTACGGCGGCAGGTCGAGCGCGCCGGCGAGCAGCCCGCGCCAGCGCGTCGTGCGTGCCCACGCCATGTCGGTGTCACCGGCCGTGTAGTACATCGCCCGGCGCAGGATCTCGCCGCGCGGGTCGTCGGACAGGGAGACGTCCGTGATCCGACGCTGCGCCATCCGGCCGATCTGCGTCTCGCCGATGTTCTCGTCGGCCTGCATCGGCCACCACGCGACCACGGGGGAGTCCGGCAGGAGCAGCGGAGTGATCGCCGCCGCACCGTGCTCGGCCAACTCACCGCGCAGCCCGAGAACGATGATCTCGCTCGCGCCCGCATCCCCGCCGAGGCGGATCTGGGCGTTGAGGTCGTCGTCGCCGGCATCGGGTTCGTCGACGACGGCGATGATGCGGCTCGGGTGCAGACGCGTGGCCTCCGAGGCCACCCGCAGCGACTCGTCCACGTGCTCACGAGAGCTGACGACAACGAGGGTCATCACGCGACCCAACGTCATCGAACCGACCTCGTTGCGAAGCTGCACGAGCTTCTTCGAGATGTCGGCGCCCGAGGTCTTCTCCAGGTCGACGATCACGGCATTCTCCAGACTCGTCCGTCGCGGGCCATCATGTCGTCCGAGGTACGCGGACCCCACGTGCCCGACTCGTACTGCTCGGGCTGGCACTCCTGCTCGGCCCAGAACTGCTCGATCGGGTCGAGGATGCGCCAGGACAGCTCGACCTCCTCGTGCCGGGGGAAGAGCGGCGGATCGCCGAGAAGCACATCGAGGATGAGACGTTCGTAGGCCTCAGGGCTCGAATCGGTGAAGGCCGACCCGTAACCGAAGTCCATCGTCACGTCGCGCACCTCGAAGGAGTTCGAACCCGGGACCTTAGAGCCGAAGCGCATCGTCACGCCCTCGTCCGGCTGAACACGGATGACGACGGCGTTGCGGCCGAGCTCCTCGGTCTGGTTGGCGTCGAAGGGCGTCGCAGCGTTCTTGAACACCACGGCGATTTCCGTGACGCGCTTGCCGAGACGCTTGCCCGTACGCAGGTAGAACGGCACCCCGGCCCAGCGACGGGTGTTGATGCCGAGCTTCACGGCCGCGTACGTCTCCGTCTGCGACTGCGGGTCGATGCCCTCCTCGGCGAGGAAGCCGGGCACCTTCTCCGCGCCCTGCCAACCCTCGGCGTACTGTCCACGAGCCGTCGCCGCGGCGAGGTCGCCCGGCAGCTTCACCGCGGCGAGCACCTTCTCCTTCTCCGCCCGCAGATCCTTCGCGTCGAAGGAGAGCGGCTGCTCCATCGCCGTGAGGGCGAGAAGCTGCAGGAGGTGGTTCTGGATGACGTCGCGTGCTGCGCCGATGCCGTCGTAGTACCCCGCGCGACCACCGATGCCGATGTCCTCGGCCATGGTGATCTGCACGTGGTCGACGTGGTTGGCGTTCCAGATCGGCTCGAACATCTCGTTGGCGAAACGGAACGCCAGGATGTTCTGCACCGTCTCTTTGCCGAGGTAGTGATCGATGCGGAAGATCGAGTCGGCCGGGAAGACGCCCTCGACGATGTCGTTGAGTTCGCGTGCGCTCTCGAGGTCGTGCCCGAACGGCTTCTCGATGACGACGCGACGCCAGGCGTCACCCTTCGGCTCGGTCAGGCCGGCGGCTTCCAGCTGCTCGCACACCTGGGCGAACGAGCCCGGTGGGATCGACAGGTAGAAGGCCGCGTTGCCCTCGGTGCCGCGCGTCTCCTCGAGCTCCTTGAGCGTCGTCGCGAGAAGTTCGAACGCCTTGGGGTCGTCGAAGGTGCCGGGCACGAACCGGATGCCGTCGGCGAGGTTGGTCCAGACCTTCTCGTCGAACCCGGTGCGAGCACGCTCGCGCACGGCGTCCTTGACGATCTGCATGAAGTCCTGGTCCTCCCAGTCGCGTCGGGCGAACCCGACGAGCGAGAAGCCGGGCGGCAGCAGACCGCGGTGGAACAGGTCGTAGATCGCCGGCATGAGCTTCTTGCGCGCGAGGTCACCGGTGACGCCGAACAGCACGACGCTGCACGGTCCGGCGATGCGCGGAAGACGCTTGTCCAGGGGCGAACGCAGGGGGTTGTGGTCCTTGGTGATGTCGACCGGTGGCGTCACCGAGCGTCGCCTCCTGCAAGCTTTTCGAGGGCCGACGTGACCTGGGCCAGGCCGGCATCGTGCTCACGCAGGTGCAGGCGCAGGACCGGACGGTCGTGGTCGGCGAGGACGGCGGCGTCACCGCCGGCCTGAGCCGCGCAGAACTGGCCGAAGGTGAAGTCACGACCCGGCACGGCCAGATCTTCCTTCGCCTCGGTCGTGATCTGCAGGTAGACACCGATCGCGGGCCCACCCTTGTGGTACTGGCCGGTCGAGTGGAGGAAACGGGGCCCCCAGCCGAAGGTGACCGGACGCTCGAGCGTGCGCTCCAGCGGAGCACGGACGTCGGCGAGCGACGCATCGCGCAACCGGTCGAGGTAGGCCATGACCGCCAGGTAGCCCTGCGGACCGAGCTGGTCGACGAGGGCCCTCAGCGCGTCGTCGAGCGTCGAGGCGTCACCGAGGAAGTCGGGCCCCTCGGCACGGACCTCGACGGAGCCGTCGGTGAAGGCCGGAGCCGCACCGGCGTCCATGCCCTTGTCGAGCAGGTCACGAGCGGCCGACTTCGCCGACTCGACATCCGGCTGGTCGAACGGGTTGATGCCGATCAGACGGCCGGCGACGGCGGTCGCGACCTCCCACAGGAGCATCTGAGCCCCGAGCGAACCGGAGACCGTCGAGACGGCTTCACCCTCGGGGGCACGCTCGTCGTCCTCGGCCGTGAGGAGGACGAGGTTCTCGTCAGCGGCGAGTTCGTCGGGCTCGGAGTCACCGACGACGACCGGGAGCAGACCCTTGCCGTCCTTACCGGTGGACTCGGCGATGAGCTGCTCGGCCCAGTCGCCGAAGCCCTTGATCTGCGTACCGGCATCGGCGAGCAGGATCTTGTCGCGCAGCGGCTGCGTGCCACCGAGCACCGCGCCGAGACGCAGGCCGGGGTTGGCCTCGTCGTCCGCAGCGAGCAGATCCGTGACCGACTCGGCCTCGTCGAGGAGCGCCTCGATATCGGCGCCGGCCAGGCCGGACGGCACGAGACCGAACGCCGTGAGCGCCGAGTAGCGTCCGCCGACGTTGGGGTCGGCGTTGACGACCGTGAAGCCGCCCTCGCGCGAACTCTTGTCGAGCGGGGAACCCGGGTCGGTGACGATGACGATGCGCTCACGTGGGTCGATACCGCCGTCCTCGAACGCCTTCTCGTAGGCGCGGCGCTGGCTGTCCGTCTCCACGGTCGAACCCGACTTGGAGGAGACGACGACGACCGTGTGCTCGAGGTCCTCCGCGAGGGCGTCGCGCACCATGTCGGGCTGCGAGGAGTCGAGTACGACGAGCGGAACGCCCGCCGTCGCGCAGATGACCTCGGGAGCCAGGGACGAGCCGCCCATGCCGCACAGGACGACACGGTTGAGGCCGGCCTCGGCGAACTTCTCACGCAGAGCGGAGACCTCGCCGACGAGCGGGCGCGACGAACGCGCCAGCGTCACCCAGGACAGGCGCTTGGCGGATTCGGACTCGGCCGCGGTGCCCCACAACGTCGGGTCCTGGTCGAAGAGACGGCTTGCGAACTTCTCGGCAACGAGCGCCGGGACGGCAGTGTCGATCGCTGCCGTCCCGGCACCCACGGTGCCGAGGCTGACACCGGAGGAGGTCACTTGTTGTCGCCCGCCTTCTCCAGCTCGGAGCGGACGGAGCCGAGGAGCTCTTCCCAGGAGGCCTCGAACTTCTCGAGACCCTCGGTCTCGAGCTGCTCGACGACGTCGGCGTACGAGACGCCGACCTGCTCGAGGGCATCCATCGTGGCCTTGGCCTCGCCGTATGAGCCGCTCACGCGGTCACCCGCGATCTCGCCGTGGTCGGCGAGCGCGTCGAGCGTCTTCGGCGGCATGGTGTTGACCGTGTTCGGCGCAGCGAGCTCGACGACGTACAGCGTGTCGGACAGGTTCGGGTCCTTGACGCCCGTGGAGGCCCAGAGCGGACGCTGCACGTGGGCGCCGTCGTCCGCGAGGGTCTGCCAACGCGGCGTGCCGAAGACCTCTTCGAACGCCTGGTAGGCGAGGCGGGCGTTCGCGATGCCCGCCTTGCTCTTGAGTTCCTTCGCGGCGTCGGAGCCGATGGCGTCGAGGCGCTTGTCGAACTCGGTGTCGACGCGGCTGACGAAGAACGAGGCGACCGAACGGATGGTCGACAGGTCCTTGCCGTTCTCGCGGGCCTGCTCGAGGCCCGTGAGGAAGGCGTTCATGACGCCGCGGTAGCGGTCGAGCGAGAAGATCAGCGTGACGTTGACGCTGATGCCCTCGGCGAGCGTGGCGCTGATCGCGGGCAGGCCCTCGACCGTGGCCGGGATCTTGATCATGCAGTTGGGGCGGTCGATCGTCTCCCACAGCTGCTTGGCCATCTTGATCGTGCCGTCGGTGTCTCGCGCCATGCGCGGGTCGACCTCGATCGAGACGCGGCCGTCCTCGCCGTTCGTGGCGTCGTACACCGGGCGCAGGATGTCGCACGCGGAGATGACGTCCTCGGTGGTGATGGTGAAGACGGCCTCGTCGACGCCCTTGCCGGAGGCGGCGAGCTCGGCGACCTGCTCGTTGTAGGCCGAGCCGTTCGACAGCGCCGAGGCGAAGATCGTCGGGTTCGAGGTCACACCGACGACGTTCTTCGTCTCGACGAGCGTCTTGAGCTCGTCACCGGTGACCATCGGACGGTTGAGGTCGTCGAGCCAGATCGAGACGCCGACGTCGGAGAGGGCCTGGGTGTTCGTGTTCCGAGTCATGGAAGTACTCACTTTCCTTCGACTGCTGCGATGGAGGCTTCAGCGGCTTCGACAACCTTCTCGGGCGTGAAGCCGAACTCCTTGAAGAGGGTCTTGGCGTCGGCCGAGGCACCGTAGTGGTCGATACCGACGACACGACCGTGCGTGCCGACGATGTCGTACCAGCTCATCGGGTGCCCCGCCTCGACGGCGACGCGGGCCGTGACGTTCTTCGGCAGGACGCTCTCCTTGTAGGCGTCGTCCTGCTCGTCGAACCACTCACGGCACGGCATCGAGACCACACGGGTGGCAACGCCCTTGGCCTCGAGTTCCTTCCGGGCCGCGACGGCGAGGCCGAGCTCGGAGCCGGTGGCCACGAGGATGACCTTGGGCTCGCCCTCGGAGTCGGCGAGGACGTAACCGCCCTTGGCTACGCCGTCGGCCGAGGCGTACTCGGAGCGGTCCAGCGTCGGCATCTCCTGACGGCTCAGGATGAGGCCGGTCGGGCGGTCGGTGGTCTCGAGAATCTTCTTCCACGCCTGCGCCGTCTCGTTCGCGTCGCCCGGACGGACGACGGCGAGGTTCGGGATGGCGCGCAGCGCGGTGAGGTGCTCGATCGGCTGGTGCGTCGGGCCGTCCTCGCCGACACCGACGGAGTCGTGCGTCCACACGAAGATCGACGGGAGCTGCTGGATGGCTGCGAGACGCACCGCGGGGCGCATGTAGTCGGAGAACACGAGGAACGTGCCGCCGTAGGCGCGCGTGAGGCCCTCGAGCTCGATGCCGTTGAGGATCATGCCCATGGCGTTCTCACGGATGCCGAAGTGCAGCGTGCGGCCGTAGGGGTTACCCGTCCACGTGTCCGTCGAGCGGTCCGAGGGGATGAACGACGGCTGGTTGTCCATCGTCGTGTTGTTCGATCCGGCGAGGTCGGCGCTTCCGCCCCACAGCTCGGGCACGACATCGGCGAGGGCATTGAGCACCTTGCCAGAGGCAGCGCGGGTGGCGATGCCCTTCTCGTCGGCGTCGAACACCGGCAGGGACTCGGCGAGGTTGTCCGGAAGCTTCTTCGCGACGACGCGCTCGAGCAGCGCTGCGGCGTCGGCGTTGGCCGACTTCCACGCGTCGAACTTCTCCTGCCAGGCGGCGTGCGCCCTCTGGCCACGCTCGACGGCCTTGCGAGTGTGCGCGATGACCTCGTCGTCGACCTGGAAGGTCTGTTCCGGGTCGAAGCCGAGCAGCTTCTTCGTGGCGGCGATCTCCTCGTCACCGAGGGCCGAACCGTGGGCCTTGCCGGAGTTCTGCTTCGTCGGAGCCGGGTAGGCGATGATCGTGCGCAGCACGACGATGGACGGCTTGTCCGTCACCTTCTTGCCGGCCTCGATCGCCTCGAAGAGGGCGTCGACGTCCTCGGTGTAGGGGCCGTTCTTGGCCGAGCCACGCCAGTCGACGATGCGCACGTCCCAGCCGTAGGCCTCGTAGCGCTTCGCAACGTCCTCGGAGAAGGAGACGTTCGTGTCGTCCTCGATCGAGATGTAGTTCTCGTCGTAGATGAGGGTGAGGTTGCCGAGCTCCTGGTGGCCGGCGAGCGAACTGGCCTCGGAGGCGACGCCCTCCATGATGTCGCCGTCGGAGGCGATGACGTAGACATGGTGGTCGAAGGGCGACTCGCCGGCCGGCGCCTTCGGGTCGTACAGGCCCCGCTGACGACGCTGTGCCATGGCCATACCGACGGCGGAGGACAGGCCGGAACCGAGCGGGCCGGTGGTGATGTCGACACCCTTGGTGTGGTGGACCTCCGGGTGACCCGGCGTCTTCGAGCCCCAGGTGCGAAGCGCCTTGAGGTCGTCGAGCTCGAGGCCGGAGCCCGAGAGGAAGAGCTGCGTGTACTGCGTCAGCGAGGAGTGGCCGCACGAGAGGACGAAACGGTCACGACCCATCCACTCGGTGTCGGACGGGTCGTAGGTCATGACGTTCTGGTAGAGCAGGTATGCGACGGGCGCGAGGCTCATGGCCGTACCCGGGTGGCCGTTGCCGACCTTCTGAACGGCGTCGGCTGCCAGCAGGCGCGCGGTGTCGACCGCTCGCTTGTCGACGTCGGACCAACCGACCTTGTCGGCCTTGGGGGACGCGAGCGACTCGTCGCGCTGCCACGTGGTGGTGGGCTGTTCCGTCGTCACGGGGAATGCTCCTTCGCATCGGATTCGTTCTCGACCCCGACACTAGTCCTCTTCGAGGGGCGCAGTCACGCTGAGTAGACTGGCCCCAAGACGGGGTCTTGCCCGTCACCCCCGAGAGCATTCGTGAAGGACGTCGTGACAGCGCTCGAACCAGACACCGACACCTCGCGCCCTGATGGCGCCGCGGGTGGAAAGCGTCCCCTCAAGACGGTCATCGGTGACTACGTCTCGCTCACCAAGCCGCGCATCATCGAGCTTTTGCTCATCACGACCTTCCCGGTCATGTTTCTCGCGGAGCGCGGCATTCCGAACGCGTGGCTCATCATCGCCACCTTGATCGGTGGCACGCTTTCGGCGTCGTCGGCGAACGTGCTCAACTGCTACCTCGACCGTGACATCGACAAGCTCATGCACCGCACCGAGGGTCGCCCCCTCGTGACGGGTGCCATCTCGCCGCGCAACGCCTTGATCTTCGGCATCGTGCTCGGTGTGGCCGCAACGCTGTGGCTCGGTCTGCTCGTCAATTGGCTCAGCTCGCTGCTGTCTCTCGCGGCGATCGCCCTGTACGTGGGCTTCTACACGGTCCTGCTCAAGCGCCGCACGTCGCAGAACATCGTCTGGGGCGGTGTCGCCGGCTGCATGCCCGTCTTCATCGGGTGGGCCGCCGTGACGGACTCGCTGTCCTGGGCCGCCGTCGTCCTGTTCCTCGTCGTCTTCTTCTGGACGCCGCCGCACTACTGGCCGCTGTCGATGCGCTTCAAGGACGACTACGCCAACGCCGGCGTGCCGATGCTGCCGGTCGTCGCCGAGGACCTCGCCGTCGGCAAGCAGATCGTCGCCTACTCGTGGGTGACCGTCCTGACGTCGTTCGCCCTCATCCCCATCGCACCGATGGGTTGGATCTACACGGCCATCGCCGTCATCTCGGGTGGCGTCTTCCTCTTCGAGGCTCACATGCTGCTCAAGCGTGCCAAGGAGGGTGCGCCGTACTCGGTGCTCAAGCCAATGCGCCTGTTCCACTACTCGATCAGCTACCTCACGCTGCTGTTCATCGGTGTGGCCCTCGACCCGCTGTGGTACTTCGCGGTGACCGGCTGAGTCGCTGTCCGCTTCGGCGGACAACGACGAAACGCCCGCCCTGCTTCGTGCAGGGCGGGCGTTCGCGTTTGTGTGTGCCAAGCGTCAGATGCGCTCGCGCAGAGAGCACATCGCCCACGTCATGTAGGTGACGAGCAGTGCCGCGCCGAACATGTGGACGAGCACGATGACCCAGGGCAGCCCGGTGAAGTACTGGACGTATCCGATGGCGCCCTGCGCGAGCGTGACGACGAGGAGGCCCGTCCACATCTTCACGGACTGCTGCGATGCCTTCGTCACCTTCTGCGCGAGGAGAACGGCGATGACGAGGCCGACGAAGAGCATGACGGCGTCCGCGTGCAGCCAGGAGACCGAACGCGGGTCGAATCCAGTGCGGGCCGGCGCGACGGCGTCACCCGAGTGCGGGCCCGAACCCGTGACGATCGTGCCCAGCACGAGAACGACGAAGGCCACGGCCGTCGTCAACCACGCGGTGACCTCGATGGGCCGCACGACGAGGAGGCGACGCTCGCCGTCGCCCTCGCGGCCGCGCCAGATGAGCCAGGCCGAAGCGGAGACGAGCAGCATCGAGATGAGGAAGTGCAGCGCCACGATGAAGGGGTTGAGCTCCATGTGCACCGTGATGCCACCGACGATCGCTTGCAGGGCGATGCCACCGAGCACACCCGCTACAGGGACGCGCAGCCCCTTGCGCTGAGGCGCCCACTTGATGATGCCGATGAGGAGAGCGAGTGCGACCACCGAGACGAGACCGGTCAGCGTGCGGTTCCCGAACTCGATGTACTTGTGGTAGCTCTGCTCCTGGTGCTCGACGGGCGTGAACGAGCCGGGCACGCACTGCGGCCAGGTGGGGCAGCCCAACCCGGAGCCTGTGAGGCGGACGAGACCACCCGTGATGACGATGCCGATCTCGACCGCGAGGTTGAGCCAGAACAGACGGCGCAGCCACGGGTGAACCGGTGCCTTGTCGGCTCGGACACCCTCGCGAGGCTCGGCCGGAGGTGGGACGAAAGCGGGGGAGGTGGTCACCTCTCCAGGGTAGTCGGACGCCGTCACGCCCCCGCCACCGGTCGGACGCGAGTGCGTCACATGCGCACCGGGTATGTGAACGAACGTTCAACGGTTGCCGCGAATAGCGACGCTATGGAGCTCCGGGCGTCTTCCGTACCTTCCGAACGTGTCCGACGGAAAGGATCGAGGTGTCCACTTCACCCGAAACCACCTCCGACGTCGTCGGCGCGCTACCTCACCCGCGAGGGAGCGCTGCTCGCCGAGCGCACCTTATCGCCGGAAGAGCAGCAGATCGCTGTGCACCGCGGCGAACTGCAGAACATGCTGCTCGACACCGTTCTGGAGCGCCTCGGATCCGACGCGGTGCGCACCGGTCAGCGCGTCGATGGTTCGAGCTGAGCGACGGTGTCGTGAACGTCACAGTGACCGACCGCGACTCGGAACAGGCGGAGAAGGTCACAGCGCGCGTCCTCCTCGCCGCCGACGGTGTCCACACATCAGTGCGTCAGCAACTGCACCCCGACCCGTCCTTCCACTGGGAGGGCACGCGCATGTTCCGCGGCACCGCAGTGCGGGAGCCATTCCTCGACGGCGCGACCATGACGCTCATCGACGGCGAGGAGGAGAAGCGTTTCCTCGCCTACCCGATCTCCCGCGACGTGGAGAACGAGGGTGAGGAACTCATCAACTGGGTGGCCATGGTGCCCGAGGCTGACTCCCGGACGATCTCGGGCGACGACACGAAGAACGAGCCGACCGACCCGAAGGACGTCGTCCCGACGTTCCGGGGCTGGGGATTCGACTGGCTCGACATCGAAGGTCTCGTCGCCGAGTCGACCGACGTGTTGCGCTACCCGATGACGGATCGTGAGCCGCTGCATTCGTGGGGCGAAGGCGGCGTGACGTTCATGGGCGACGCCGGCCACCCGATGCACCGCATCGGTGCGAACGGGGGCTCACAGGCCATTCTCGACGGCCAGGCGATCGCCGAGCACCTCACCGGCGTCGACCTCAGGGACGGTGCGGCCGTGGACACCGCGCTGCGGGCCTACGAGGACGAGCGACGCCCCGTCACCAACGACGTGGTGATGGCCAACCGCAAGCTCAACAAGACCGAGCGCAGCATCGCGAACAAGACGCAGGACGAGCTCAAGGAGTTCGCCGAGTCGGGGGAGTTCGAAGAGATGCAGACGAAGTACGCGAAGGGCGAGTTGGACGAGCTCTGAGGCTCGGGGGGCCGACCCACACGCGTCGGGCGCCTCACCCTTGTGGTGGGGGGCCAGACCCGTGTCCAGGCCCGAGAGGGCTCACCCTCACGGTGAGGTTCAGTCGCTCCAGCGGAAGGCCTTCGCGGCCACGAACGTCAGGAGGGCGCCCCAGACCACGAGGACGAGCATCGGCACCACGGTGTTTCCCTGGCCGGTCAACGCGCCGCGCAGACCGTCACCCAGCGCGCCCGTCGGGAGGTATTTCACGACAGCTGCCCAGGCGTCGGGGTAGCGCGAGGTGGGCATGAGCAGGCCGCCGCCGACGGCGAACAGCACCCACAGAAGGTTGGCGACGACGAGAACGCCCTCGGCGCGGATCCGACCGGCCACCGTGAGGGCGAGGGCCACGAACACCCAGCACCCGAGAGCCAACAAGAGGACGGCCGGAAGAACACCGTCGATGCGCGGCTGCCAGCCCAGGGCGAAGCCGAGGCCACCGAGCACGATGGTCTGCACGAGAACCACGCCGGCCACAGCGGCAGCCTTGGCGAGCATGAGACCGCGGCTGCCCAAGGGCGTCACCCCCAGCAGACGTAGCACCCCGTAACGACGATCGAAGCCCGTCGCGATCGCCTGACCGGTGAATGCCGTCGAGACCACCGCGAGGGCCAGCACGCCCGGAACGGCGAGGTCGATGCGTCGTCCCGGCCCGAGGTCCGGCGTGGAGCTGAAGTGCAGCCCGAGCAACGCCAACGCCGGAAGCAGGACGGAGACCATGAGCTGCTCGCCGTGGGAGAGCAGCGTGCGCCCTTCGAAGAGGGCCTGTGCGCGAACCCGAGCCGGGGCGGGTGCGGCCGGATTCGCGTTTCGTTCCACGGCAGTGTTCACGGCGTTCCCTTCCCGGTGAGGTCGAAGTAGACGTCCTCGAGCGAACGGCCGTCCGTGACGTCCGCGAGGGAACCCTGCGCGACGCACCGGCCCTCGTTCATGACGACGACGTGGTCGGCGAGGCGCTCCGCCTCCTCGAACGAGTGGGTCGTGACGACAACACTCGCGCCGCGCTCCCGCTCGGCTTCGACGAGATCCCAGACGTCGCGGCGAGCGTGCGGATCGAGGCCGGCACTCGGTTCGTCGAGGAAGAGCACCTCGGGTCGTCCGATCATGGCGGCCGCGAGAGCCACGCGCTGGCGCTGACCGCCCGAGAGGCGCCGCACGGAGGTGCGGTTGAACGTGGGGATGTCGAGCGCACCGGCGAGTTCGTCAATGTCACGGGGCTCGGCGTAGAACGACGCGAGATGGCGAAGGAGCGCGAGGGGCTTCGTCCCCATTGGCAGGCCGCCGTCCTGCAGCATGACGCCCACACGCGCACGGTGGGCGGCGTCCGCGTTCCACGGCTCGGCTCCCAACACGCGGATGGAGCCGGAGTCCGGTCGGCGAAGTCCCTCGGCCATCTCGACGACGCTCGTCTTGCCCGCGCCGTTGCGCCCGAGAAGCGCCGTGATGGCTGCGGCCGGCGCGTGCCACGACAGGTCGCGCAATGCCTCCACACCGCCGTAAGCGTGCGACACACCGTCGACGACAACGGCGTGTTCGGCCGGTTCGGGTCGTTTCACTGCGGGCGACGGGGGATGAGGCACCGAAACAGCGTACTCGGGGGCCACACGGCGTCTCCCGGCGGTCGAAGTGAGGTGAACCTCAGTTTCGCCAGGGAATCGAATTACGCAACATGGGTGTTGTTAATTTCGATGGAGATTCGACGTGGCCACGTCGACGAAGCGATCGAAGGAGGTGCGAGGCGATGACGCCGGAGCCTGTGAACCCAGGAGCCGCTGCGAGTCCTGCTGCACCCCAGAGTGTGCCGACGCGCGAACGCGTCCGGCTCGCCGTTTCCGAACACGGCCCTGTCACCGCCGCCGAACTCGGCGAGCGCATGGGCCTCACTCCGGCCGCCATGCGCCGTCACCTCGACGCGCTCGTCGCGGACGGTCTCATCGCCGAGCGGGAGGCCCCGTCGTCGGGAGCCAAGCGCCGCGGCCGGCCGGCACGCGCCTACGTCCTCACCGACGCCGGCCACGCCGCCATGACGGCCGGGTACGACACGCTCGCCAACCAGGTTCTCGGGCACCTCGTGCGCGTCGGGGGAGACGAGGCCGTCGAGGCTGTCGCTCGTGAGCGCGCCCGTGAGATCGCCCACTCGGTCAAGCCCCTCGTGGACGCCGCCGGTGACGACCCGAACGCCCGCGCCCGCGCCCTGGCAGGCGCGTTGAGCAGCCAGGGCTTCGCAGCGTCCACACGCCCGGTGGCGCAGGGCACGCCGCTCGCGGGCGTCCAGTTGTGCCAGGGTCACTGCCCGGTACAGCATGTGGCGGCCAACCACCCCCAGTTCTGCGAAGCGGAAGCCGAGGTGTTCTCCGAGGTTCTCGGCGTCCACGTCCAGCGGCTCGCGTCGCTCGCGCACGGCGACCACGTGTGCACCACGTTCATCCCCACCATCACCACCGACCGAAACAATGCCGCCCCACACGAGGAGGAGCAGCGATGAGCACGATCGAGGAGCTCAACCCAGGTCTCGCCGACCTCGGCCGCTACGAGTACGGATGGGCGGACTCCGACACCGCCGGCGCATCCGCCAAGCGCGGCCTGTCGCCGGATGTCGTCACCGACATCTCGGACCGCAAGAACGAGCCGGAGTGGATGAAGAAGCTTCGACTGAAGTCGCTCAACCTCTTCGAGAAGAAGCCCATGCCGAACTGGGGCAGCGACCTCACGGGCATCGACTTCCAGAACATCAAGTACTTCGTGAAGTCCACGGAGAAGCAGGCCACCACGTGGGACGAGCTTCCCGAGGACATCAAGGCCACCTACGACAAGCTCGGCATCCCGGAGGCCGAGAAGCAGCGCCTCATCGCTGGTGTCGCCGCGCAGTACGAGTCGGAGGTCGTCTACCACCAGATCCGCGAGGACCTGGAGGAGAAGGGTGTCATCTTCGTCGACACCGACTCCGGTCTGCGTGAGCACGAGGACCTGTTCAAGGAGTACTTCGGCTCCGTCATCCCCGCCGGTGACAACAAGTTCGCCGCGCTCAACACGGCCGTGTGGTCGGGTGGCTCCTTCATCTACGTGCCGCCGGGCGTCCACGTCGACATCCCGCTCCAGGCCTACTTCCGTATCAACACGGAGAACATGGGCCAGTTCGAGCGCACGCTGATCATCGCCGACGAGGGCAGCTACGTTCACTACGTCGAGGGCTGCACCGCCCCCATCTACAAGACCGACTCCCTGCACTCGGCCGTCGTCGAGATCGTCGTCAAGAAGAACGCCCGCGTTCGCTACACGACGATCCAGAACTGGTCGAACAACGTCTACAACCTCGTGACGAAGCGCGCCACCTGCGAAGAGGGCGCCACGATGGAGTGGATCGACGGCAACATCGGCTCCAAGGTGACGATGAAGTACCCGGCCGTCTTCCTCATGGGCGAGCACGCCAAGGGCGAGACGCTGTCGATCGCGTTCGCGGGCGAGGGCCAGCACCAGGACGCCGGCGCCAAGATGGTCCACGCCGCGCCGAACACGAGCTCGACCATCGTGTCGAAGTCCGTGGCCCGTGGCGGCGGCCGTACCTCCTACCGCGGTCTCGTGCAGGTGCTCGAGGGCGCCGAGCACTCGAAGAGCTCTGTCGTCTGTGACGCCCTGCTCGTCGACCAGATCTCGCGTTCGGACACCTACCCCTACGTCGACGTCCGCGAGGACGACGTGCAGATGGGTCACGAGGCCACCGTCTCCAAGGTCTCCGAGGACCAACTGTTCTACCTGCGCAGCCGCGGCCTGAGCGAAGAGGAGGCCATGGCGATGATCGTGCGTGGCTTCGTCGAGCCCATCGCGCGTGAGCTGCCGATGGAGTACGCACTCGAACTCAACCGCCTCATCGAACTCCAGATGGAAGGAGCCGTCGGCTGATGACCGCCGTCACGCCAGAAATGGGCAAGGCAGACAAGGCCACTCTCTCGGGTGACCACAGCCACGGGGCCACGATCCCGGACCAGTCGCGCGCCGAGCGCCGCAAGTCCTTCGACCTGGGTGCCTTCGGTGTCCCGAGCGGCCGCGAGGAGGAGTGGCGTTTCACGCCCGTCGACCGCCTCTCGCCGCTGTTCGCCGAGAAGCAGACCGACCCCGAGGCCGTCACGGTCACCGTGACGGGCGAGGGCTTCGAGTCCGGCACGCTCGCCGAGGGTGAGGCTCCGCGCGGCACCGTGCTCGTGCCGAGCGACCGTGGTTCGGTTCTCGCGTCGTCCCTGACGCCGAACGCCGACCACGTCGTCATCCCGGCCGAGGCCGAGCTCGCCACACCGGTGCGCATCGCGGTCGACGGCAAGGGTGGCGACAAGCGGGCCAACGCTCACCTCGTCATCGAGGCCAAGCAGCACAGCAAGGCGCTCGTCATCCTCGAGCACACCGGCTCGGCCCAGGTCACGGCCAACGTCGAGATCGTCACCGGCGACGGCGCCGACCTCACGGTCGTCACCGTGCAGCGCTGGGAGGACGACGCTCTCCACCTCGCCGAGCACGACGCACTCGTCGGCCGTGACGCGCGCTACCGCCACATCGCGGTGACGCTCGGCGGCGACATCGTGCGCATGAACTCGAACGTCCGCTACGCCGGGCCCGGGGGAGAGGCGACGCTCCTCGGCGTGTACTTCGCCGACTCCGGTCAGCACCTCGAGCACCGCTCGTTCATCGACCACAACGCGCCGAACTGCACCTCCCTCGTCACCTACAAGGGTGCCCTGCAGGGTGAGACGGCCCGCACCGTCTGGGTGGGCGACGTGCTCATCCGCGCCGAGGCCGAGGGCATCGAGACCTACGAGCTCAACCGCAACCTCGTGCTCACCGACGGGGCCCGTGCCGACTCCGTGCCGAACCTCGAGATCGAGACCGGCGAGATCGAGGGTGCGGGTCACGCCTCCTCGACCGGCCGCTTCGACGACGAGCAGCTGTTCTACCTACAGGCTCGTGGCATCCCCGAGGACGAGGCACGTCGTCTCGTCGTGCGCGGCTTCTTCGCCGACATCGTGAACAAGATCGGTGTCGCCGAGGTCGTCGAGCCCCTCATGGAGGCCATCGACGAGGAACTCGCCGCCACGGCCGAGCTCGTGGAGAGCGCAGGAGCCGAGGCATGAGCGACGCGAACGTCGAGTGGGTCAAGCTGGCGCAGCTGAGCGACATCGGTACGCCGGGTGCGATCAAGGTCGACATCGACGACCTGCAGATCTGCATCGCGCGCGACTCCGCCGGTGACGTTCACGCGCTCGACGACACGTGCTCGCACGCCGCAGTCTCCCTCTCCGAGGGCGAGGTGGAGGACGACGGCATCGAGTGCTGGCTGCACGGCTCGAAGTTCGCCTACGCCACCGGCGAGCCGATGAGCCTGCCGGCCACGCAGCCGGTCAACGTATATCCGACCAAGCTCGAGGGCGACGACATCCTCGTCGGCATCCCCGCCTGAGCACCCCCGAAACTTTCCTGACAGAAGGACGAACAAGCATGTCAACGCTGGAAATCCGCGATCTTCACGTGACCGTCGAGACGGAGAACGGCACGAAGGAGATCCTCAAGGGCGTCAACCTGACGATCAACTCGGGCGAGACGCACGCCATCATGGGCCCCAACGGCTCCGGCAAGTCGACGCTGGCCTACTCCATCGCCGGCCACCCCAAGTACACGGTCACGTCGGGCACCGTCACGCTGGACGGTGAGGACGTCCTCGCGATGGAGGTCGACGAGCGCGCCCGTGCGGGCCTCTTCCTCGCCATGCAGTACCCCGTCGAGGTTCCGGGCGTCACCGTCTCGAACTTCCTGCGCACGGCCAAGACGGCCATCGACGGCGAAGCACCGAAGGTGCGTACGTGGGTCAAGGACGTCAAGGGCGCCATGGGCAACCTCAAGATGGACCCGGCCTTCGCCGAGCGCAACGTCAACGAGGGCTTCTCCGGCGGCGAGAAGAAGCGCCACGAGATCCTGCAGATGGAGCTTCTCAAGCCGAAGATGGCGATCCTCGACGAGACCGACTCCGGCCTCGACGTCGACGCGCTGCGCATCGTCTCCGAGGGCGTCAACCGCGCCAAGGACGAGACGAACTGCGGCGTCCTGCTCATCACGCACTACACGCGCATCCTGCGCTACATCAAGCCCGACCACGTCCACGTGTTCGTCAACGGCAAGGTGGCCGAGGAGGGTGGCCCCGAGCTGGCCGACCGCCTCGAGGCCGAGGGCTACGACCGCTACGTCAACGCCGCTGCGGAGGCGAAGGCCTGATCATGGCTCACGCATCGTTCGACGCGGCGCGCGTGCGCGAGGACTTCCCGCTGCTCGCGCGCCGCGTCCGCGACGACAAGCCGCTGGTCTACCTCGACTCCGGTGCGACGTCGCAGAGCCCCGAGTCGGTCATCACCGCCGAGGGCGACTTCTACCGCACCGTGAACGCTGCGGTGCACCGAGGAGCCCACCAGCTCTCCGAGGAAGCCACCGACGCCTACGAAGGCGCGCGCGAGACCATCGCCCGTTTCATCGGTGGGCGAGCCGACGACATCGTGTTCACCAAGAACGCCACCGAGGCTCTCAACCTCGTCGCGTACGCCTTCAGCAACGCCGGCGCGCCCGGCGCGATGGACGGCGTCGATGAGGCGATCGCCTCGAAGTTCGCGCTGGGCCCCGGTGACGAGATCGTCGTCACGGCGATGGAGCACCACGCGAACCTCGTGCCGTGGCAGGAACTCGCACGTCGTACCGGCGCCACGTTCCGTTGGATCGAGATCACCGACGACGGTTTCGTCGACCTCGATTCGGCGCGTGAGGTCATCACCGAGCGGGCCAAGGTCGTCGCCTTCACCCACGTCTCCAACGTGCTGGGCACGATCAACCCCGTCAATGACCTCGCAACGATCGCTCGCGAGGCCGGGGCACTCGTCGTTCTCGACGCGTGCCAGTCGGTGCCGCACATGCCCGTCGACGTGGCACAGCTCGATGTCGACTTCCTCGCCTTCTCCGGCCACAAGATGCTCGGTCCCACCGGCATCGGTGTGCTGTGGGGCAAACACGAACTCCTCGAGGCGATGCCTCCGTTCCTCACCGGCGGATCGATGATCGAGATCGTGAAGCTCGAAGGCACGACGTTCGCGCCCCCGCCCCAGCGCTTCGAGGCGGGCACGCCGAACGCCGCCCAGGCCGTCGGTCTCGCCGCCGCGTGCGACTACCTCGAGGCGCTCGGCATGGACAACGTGCTGCGTCACGAGCAGGATCTGATCCAACTCACGCTCGACGGCCTCGCCGAGCGTCCCTGGGTCAGCGTGCTCGGCCCCCAGGACGCAGGTGCCCGGCTCGGTGCGGTCGCGTTCGTCGTCGACGGGGTGCACCCGCACGACGTCGGGCAGATTCTCGACGACGCCGGTGTTGCCATTCGTACCGGTCACCACTGCGCGTGGCCGTTGCACCGACGTCTTCGCGCCGTGGCGAGCAGCCGTGTCAGTTTCAACGTCTACTCCACGGCCGACGACGTCGAGGCGTTCCTCACGGCGCTCGACCGGGTGCCGAACATCTTCGGTCTGGAGGTCTGAGATGGATCTGTACCAGGAGCTCATTCTCGAGCACTCCAAGCGCCCGCAGCACGCGGGCCTGCGCGAGCCGTTCGGCGCCGAGAGCCACCACGTCAACACCTCCTGCGGTGACGAGATCACCCTGCGTGTCGACGTCGAAGGCGAGGGCGACGACGCCGTCATCAAGGACGTCAGCTACGACTCGATCGGTTGCTCGATCTCCGTGGCGTCGGCGTCAATGCTTGCCGAGAACCTCATCGGGCTCACGCTGCGTGAAGCCCAGGAGGTCTTCGGTGCCACCCGCACGATGCTCACGAGCAAGGGCCAGGCTGCCGGTGACGAGGAAGTCATCGGCGACGCCATCGCCCTCGCCGGAGTCTCGAAGTACCCCGCGCGCGTCAAGTGCGCCCTGCTGTCGTGGTCCGCACTGCAGGACTCGCTCGGCAAACTCGGTCTCGACCTGACCGGGGGCGCCGCATCCACCACGGAGGAGACCAAGGCATGACCGACAACGAGATCACGGCCGACGTGACCGCCAACGAGGCCGAGGCGCCCGAGCGCGCCCAGGCGCAGGGAGTCAGCGACTCCGGCGTCGAGGTCGAGGAGGTCAAGGAGGCCCTGCGTGACGTCGTCGACCCCGAGCTCGGCATCAACGTCGTCGACCTGGGCCTCGTCTACGGCATCACCGTCGACGAGAGCAAGCACGCCGTCATCGACATGACGCTGACGTCTGCGGCCTGCCCGCTCACGGACGTCATCGAGGAGCAGGTCGCCACGTCCCTGCTCGATGTCGTCACGGGCCACACCCTCAACTGGGTGTGGATGCCGCCGTGGGGCCCGGACAAGATCACCGACGACGGTCGCGAGCAGCTTCGCGCGCTCGGCTTCAACGTCTGACGCGTACGTCATCCGGCGCAGCTCGGCCGGCCGCGCCCGACGCACCAAGAGGGCCCTCGCCTTACGGCGAGGGCCCTCTTGCGTTGCCACGATGCGGCGATTGGGGATAGGGGAGGAGCGCGAAACGGCCCTCGTCCGTAGGGACGAGGGCCGTTTCGCGAACTTCGCGAGATCCGCGCGGGATCAGACGCGACCGAAGCGGTAGCTGGCACCGGCGCGCGAGAGCGACACGCGCGTACCCGGACGCATAGCGTGCCACACCATGCCGTTACCGGCGTAGATACCCGTGTGGTAGGCGTAACCACCAGAGGTGAGGAACGCCAGGTCGCCCGGACGGGCGTACGCGCGGGAAACGCGGTAGGAGGAGCGGTACTGCTGGTTGGCCGTACGCGGCAGGTAGCGGCCGACCTGGCGGTAGGACCAGCTCGTCAGACCCGAGCAGTCGAAGCGCCACGGGCCGGAAGCGCCGTACACGTAGGGCGCACCACGACGGCTCGAAGCCTTGGCCACGGCGCGGCGCGCGGACGCGGCCGTGACGGCGCTGGCGTTCGAGGCGCTGGCAACCGAGACGGCGCCGAGAGCGGAGGAGGCCAGAGCCGTGCCGACGGCAACCTTGGAGGTGTTGGCCATGAAGGAGCGGCGGGACATGTTCTTCATGTCGATTCATTTCCAGGAGCGCTTACGAGGCATGACCTGTCGGGTTCGAGATCCTAGATTCTCGGCCCACCGAAGTGAGCTTTACCCCAAGAACCACCGAAGTGGCCCGGATGCTGGGTGCACCGTTCCCGTCGCTCCGCATCATGCGAAGTGATACCTGGCCTTCGTGACGGGACTCAGCGACGAAGCAGGGCCGCACCGTTTCGGTGCGACCCTGCAAGGTTACAGACTGATCACGAGCGATACAAATCGAGCGTGCACCAAGTTGTCAGGTAACCCACATGTTCGTGAATCCGCCGCGATTCTCAGCCCAGATCCTGGGCGTTGAAGGTGTCACAGGAGTTCAACTGGCCGCTCTGGAAACCGGTCAGGAACCACTTCTGGCGCTGCTCGGACGAGCCATGCGTCCACGACTCCGGAGTCACCCGACCCTGGGCCTTCTGCTGGATGCGGTCGTCGCCCACAGCCGAGGCGGCCGACAGCGCCGACTTGATGTCGGCCTCGGTGACCGGCTGGAGCAGCGTGGTGCCGTTCTTGTCCTTGGCCTCCGTGGCGTGGTTGACCCAGATGCCCGCGTAGCAGTCGGCCTGCAGCTCGGTGCGCACCGATCCCGACTCCGGCCCCTGCGGGTCCTGCTGGGCGCGACCGAGCGCCCCGAGGAGGTCCTGGATGTGGTGGCCGTACTCGTGTGCGACGACGTACATCTGGGCGAGGTTGCCGCCGTCGGCGCCGTAGGTGCTCGTCAGCTCCTGGAAGAAGCTCGTGTCGATGTAGACCTTCCGGTCGTTCGGGCAGTAGAACGGCCCCATCTGCGAGCTCGCGGTGCCGCAACCGGAGGACGTCTGGCCGCTGTAGAGCTTGGTGGGCGCGTACTCGTACTCGGTGCGACCGCCGGTGAAGTCCGGGAGCGCCTGGTCCCAGTAGGCCTGAACGGCATTGACCGTTCCGATCACGCGGCAGGTGTCGTCCTCGTTGGCGTCAGCACCCGTCTTGCAGGCCTGGATCTGCTGGGAGACCCGGTCGTTCGAGCCGGAGACGTCCTGCGTGTCCTGGCTGTACTGGTTGAGGCCGCTCGCGCCGCCGGGGTAGCTGCTCCCGCCACCGCTGCCGGTGATGTCGATGCCGAAGAACGCGAAGATGAGCATGAGGATGAGACCGCCGATACCGCCGACGGCCGTACCTCCGCCCATCCCGCCGCGGCCACCGCCGAAGCCTCCGGAACCACCGGATTCGACCTGCGACGTGTCCAGCTGCGCGTTGTCGTTGAACGTCAAGAGAACCTCCGTTGTGAAGGCGGACGGCGTCGTCCACCCCGATTCATCTCTCGTAGACTACTGGGGCTTCACGCGTCTCGCCGTATGTAACGCGAGCCGAGCGCTCCCGTCCGGCGTGTCGGAGCCGTACACCCCTTCACCGTTCTTTCGAGGAGCCCTGCCCTGTGATCACCGCCGAAGGCATCGAACTGCGCGCCGGCTCGCGCATCCTGCTCGAGAGCGCCACGTTCCGGGTGGCCGCCGGTGACCGTGTCGGACTCGTCGGGCGCAACGGTGCCGGTAAGACCACCCTGACGAAGGTGCTCGCCGGTGAGGGTCTGCCCGCTGCCGGCAAGGTGGTCAGCTCCGGGGCAGTGGGATACCTGCCGCAGGATCCCCGCACCGGTGACCTCGATGTCCTCGCGCGCGACCGTATCCTGTCGGCGCGCGGCCTCGACGCCATCGTCGCCGATCTGCGCAAGGCCGAGGCGTCGATGGCCAGCGACGATGACAACGTGCGCGAGCGCGCGATGCGTCGCTACAGCCGTCTCGATGCCGAGTTCGACGCCCAGGGCGGGTACGCCGCCGAGTCCGAGGCGTCGTCGATCGCCTCCAGTCTCGGGCTCGAGCAGCGCATCCTCGAGCAACCGCTGCGCACCCTGTCCGGTGGTCAGCGCCGACGCATCGAGTTGGCACGCATCCTCTTCTCGGGTGCTCAGACCCTGCTTCTCGACGAGCCGACCAACCACCTCGACGCCGACTCGATCATCTGGTTGCGCGACTACCTCAAGACCTACCGCGGCGGGCTCATCGTCATCAGCCACGACGTGGAACTGCTCGACGCCGTCGTGACGAAGGTCTTCCACCTCGACGCCAACCGCAGCGAGATCGACCAGTACAACGTCGGTTGGAAGGCCTATCTGCAGGCGCGCGAACTCGACGAGAAGCGCCGCAAGCGCGAGCGGTTGAACGCCGAGAAGAAGGCCGGGGTGCTGCTCGCCCAGGCCGACAAGATGCGTGCCAAGGCGACGAAGGCCGTCGCGGCCCAGAACATGGCCCGCCGCGCCGAGAAGATGCTCGCCGGCATCGAGGGCGAGCGCGTACAGGACAAGGTCGCCAAGCTGCGCTTCCCGAAGCCTGCGCCCTGTGGCAAGACACCGCTCATGGCCGAGGGGCTCTCGCGCTCGTACGGCTCGCTCGAGATCTTCACCGACGTCGATCTCGCCATCGATCGTGGCTCGAAGGTCGTCGTCCTCGGCCTCAACGGCGCGGGCAAGACGACGCTGCTGCGGATGCTCGCGGGCGTCGACGCCCCGGACACCGGGCGCATCCTGCCGGGCCACGGCCTCAAGATCGGCTACTACGCTCAGGAGCACGAGAACCTCGACGTCGACCGCAGCGTGCTGGACAACATGAAGTCCGCGGCGCCCGAGCTGGGCGAGACCGAGGTGCGCAAGGTGCTCGGTTCGTTCCTGTTCTCCGGTGACGACGTCGACAAGCCGGCCGGGGTGCTCTCCGGCGGGGAGAAGACCCGCCTTTCCCTGGCACTGCTCGTCGTCTCGAGCGCCAACGTGCTGCTGCTCGACGAACCGACGAACAACCTCGACCCGGCCAGCCGTGAGGAGATCCTCGGCGCACTCAACAACTACGAGGGTGCCGTCGTGCTCGTCAGCCACGACGACGGCGCCGTGGAGGCCCTCAACCCCGAACGCATCCTGCTCCTGCCGGACGGTGTCGAGGACCTGTGGGGTCCGGACTACGCCGACCTCGTCTCCCTCGCCTGATCGACGTGAGACCGTTCGCATGCTGAGGTCAGGAGCCGCGCCGTGTCGATGATGGGCCCGGGCTGGCAGATGATGCGCTCGATGTCGAAGGACGCCACGGTCAAGGACCAGCGCCTGGCTCCGGGCACGGTGCGTCGCGTCGGCGGATACGCCACGCGATACACCTCGACCATCGCGGTCTTCCTCGTTCTCGTCGTCGTCGACGCGGTGATGATCGTCGCGACGCCACTGCTGCTCAAGCACATCGTCGACGACGGTGTCGTGCCGCGCGATCGGCAGGTCGTCGTCACCCTCTCGCTCGCCGTGGCGGCCGTCGCAGTCCTCGGCGCGGGAGTGACCGTCGTGCAGCGATGGTTGTCCGCGCGCCTGGGCGAAGGACTCATCTTCGACCTGCGCGCCGACGTCTTCCGGCACGTGCTCGCCCAGCCCATCGCCTTCTTCACGCGCGCCCAGACGGGTGCGCTCGTCACGCGCATCAACAGTGACGTCGTGGGCGCTCAGCAGGCGTTCACGACGACGCTGTCGACGGTCGTGAGCAACGTCGTCAGCCTCGCCGTGCTCCTCGTCGCCATGACGTCCCTGTCGTGGCAGCTCACGGTGGCGGCGCTCGTGCTCGTGCCGCTGTTCCTCCTCCCGACGCGCCTGTTGGGCCGTCGTCTCGCCGGTCTGACCCGCGAACAGATGACTCTCAACGCCGAACTGGGCGCACGGATGACGGAGCGCTTCAACGTCGCCGGCGCCCTGCTCGTCAAGCTCTTCGGCCGGCGCAGCGACGAATCGGCGCAGTACGACGCCCGCGCCGCCCGCGTGCGCGACATCGGCGTGTCCATCGCGACGCAGCGCAGCATGTTCCTCGTCGCCCTCACGCTCATGGCGTCGCTCGCCACCGCACTCGTCTACGGCGTCGGCGGTCTGCTCGCTGTGGACGGCACCATGACGGTCGGCACGCTGCTCGCCATGGCCGCCCTGCTCGGACGGCTGTACGGCCCGCTCACCGCTCTGTCGAACGTGCGCGTCGACGTCATGGCGGCCATGGTCTCCTTCGAGCGGATCTTCGAGGTGCTCGACCTGCCTCCGCTCGTCCGTGAGGCGGATGACGCGGTCGCCCTCGGGCCGGGCCCGCTCGGCGTCCGCTTCGACGGTGTCTCGTTCGGTTACCCCAGCGCCGATGACGTGTCGCTCGCATCGCTCGAGACGACCTCGAGCGGTGATCGCGACGCCGGTGAGCTCGTGCTGCGCGACATCGACCTCGACGTCGCACCGGGCAGCGTCGTGGCGCTCGTGGGTCGCAGCGGTGCCGGAAAGACGACGCTCACCTCGCTCGTACCCCGGCTGTACGACCCGACGAAGGGGCGCGTCCTGGTCGGGGACCTCGACCTCACCGGGGTGAGCCTCGAGTCGGTCGCCCAGCGCATCGGCGTCGTGACTCAGGAAGCGCACATGTTCCACGACACCGTGCGGGCCAACCTCCTGTACGCACGCCCCGACGCCACCGACCGCGATCTCGAGCAAGCCCTTCGCGCGGCGCACGTCTGGGCCCTCGTCGAACGTCTGCCGCACGGTCTCGACACCGTCGTCGGCGATCGCGGACACCGGCTGTCCGGGGGAGAGAAGCAGCGGTTCGCCATCGCCCGGCTGCTGCTCAAGGCCCCCGACGTGGTCGTGCTCGACGAGGCGACGGCCCACCTCGACAGCGAGTCCGAGCGCGCGGTGCAGGCGGCGCTGGCGAACGCGCTCGTGGGGCGCACGGCGCTCGTCATCGCCCACCGCCTCTCCACCATTCGCCGCGCCGACAGCATCGTCGTGCTCGACGGCGGGCGCATCGTGCAGCAGGGAACGCACGCCGAACTGCTCGCCGCGGGCGGCCTGTACGCCGACCTGCACGCCACGCAGTTCAGCGACGACTGAACGCCGGTCGCCGACGCCCGGGCATCTTGCCGCGTACGCCTTCACCCGGTGGTGACGGGGCCGTCATGACCACCGCCCATGAGCAACGAGGGTTCGCGGCTCGCCAACGACCCGCCATGGGGGCGCCGGCCCCAGGCGGGGAAGCGCCGTCAGAGGGTGCGCAGAGATCCGCCGTCCACCGGTAGGGCGATGCCGGACAGGTACGACGCCGCCGGGCTGGTGACGAAGGCGGCGACGCGGCCGAACTCCTCCGGCGTGCCGTAGCGACCCAGCGGAATCGCGCCCTCGTTCTTCGCACGCGTGGCCTCGGCGTCACCGCTGCCTGCGTCGAGCGAACGGACACGGTCGGTGTCGATACGCCCCGGGAGCAGGACGTTGACGCGGCCACCGCGCGGGCCGTACTCGTCAGCCAGCGTCTTCGCCGCCATGGCGAGGCCGGGACGCAGACCGTTGGAGATGGCGAGCCCCGGAATCGGCGACTTCACCGAGGACGACAGCACCATCGTCACGGCCATCTGAGCCTCCGGCTCGAAGGGTTCGTCGAGCACCGCGCGTGCCATGCGCAGACCGCCGAGGAACACGCTGTCGAAGGCTGCGCGCCACTGCTCCTCGGTCGTGTCACCGAGCTTGCCCGCGGGCGGGCCACCCACGGAGACGACGGCGCCGTCGAGGCGGCCGAAGCTCTCCTTGGCCACGGCGATGAGGCGAGCGGGGGTCTGCCGGTCGGCGAGGTCAGCCGCGACCGCGCGCACGTTCGCGCCCGTCGGGAGCTGCTCGGCCGCCGCGGCGATCCGCTCCTGGTCGCGTGAGGCGATGACGAGGTCAGCGCCGTCCGCCGCGAGCACCTTCGCCGTCGCGAGGCCCAGGCCGCCGGAGGCGCCGGTGACGATGTACGTCCGTCCGTTCAGTCCACAGTCCATGGCTTCATCCTGTCACTCGTCCTCTTCGTCCCAGATCCGCTGCTTGCGCTTCTTCTCGCGCCTCGGACGCGCGGCAGTCGCGCCGTCGTGTGCCTGCACCTCGCCGGCGGACGCGGGATCGGCCGTCTCGAGGCCGTCGAGGTACTCACGCCGGGCGCGCATCAGGACGAAGGCGTATCCGGCGACGATGCCGAGCCACCACTGGATGGCGTAGCTCAGATTGATGCCGGCCGCCATGCCCTGCGACGGCCGCTCCAGGGCCTGCGGTCGCGGGGGAGTCGTCCCGTCGGGCATCGACTCGGTGCGCATGCGGACGTAGCCGTCGACGAGTTGCTCACCCGTGGCCTTCTCGGCGTCGGCCGTCGAGATCGAGGAGAGCTGGCCTTCGACCGGCGGACGGCCGAGGCTCTTCTCGCTCGGCCGCACCCAACCGGTCACCGTCACCTGGCCACGCGGCGACGCGGGAACAGAACTCGGCTTCGCCGCGCTCGAGCCGTTGGTCACCCACCCGCGGTCGACGAGCACCTTGATGCCGTCGACGGCGAAGACGTCCACGGTCTCGTAGCCGAAATCGCCGCCGGGGCCCGGCCGGTTGCGCACCATGCGGACATCACCGAGATAGGTGCCGGTTCCGCGAACCTGCTTCCACTCGTCATCCTTGGCGGGGGCCCGGCCGTCCTCGAGAACGTCACCGAACGGGACGGGTCGGGCGTCGTAGTTCGTGTCGATCCGCTCCTGGATCGTCGACTTCTCCTGCCAGCGATTCCACTGCCAGCGCCCTGCGACGAGGCAGATCGTGGCCCACAGCGTCGCGACGAGCAACCACGTGAGCCAGCGTTTGGTGGAGAGCAGTCGAAACACCCCACCAGCCTAGTAGGGCTGTTCGCCGCCCTGACGCCGGGCACCAGGGACGAGCAGGTTCTCGTGAGGCGCCTCAGCCGTCGTTCGGATCCAGGGCGTCGGGCCGGACGCTGTCCCGGTAGAAGCCGCGCAGAGACAGGAACTCGCGCAGCGTCACCTCGTGCTCGTCGCACGCGAGCCAGACCTTGCGTCGTTGCGCGTCGTGCAGCTTCGGGTTGTTCCACCGCAGAGCCCACGTCGCGTGGCGTCGGCACCCCTTCGCGCTGCAGATCAGCTCGGCGGGGTCATCGCGAAGAGCGGTCCGCAGATCCATGGATCTCCTTGTGAGGCACCGGAGGGGGAGTGACGGCACCCATGCGGTCGATGCGCCGCTTGCCCGTCGCGTTGGCGTACACGACGGCCGCGTACGGCAGTACGGCAGCGAGAGCGAAGCACACGACACTGAGCGGGCGGCTGACCTGCCAGGTGGCCACGGCCGCGATGAAGCAGACCGTCCGGATGGCCATCGAAATGAGGTAGCCACGCATTCGGCGGTTCTGGTCGTCCTCGGCCGACTCGGGCAGGCTCGTCGCCGAGAGGCGGGGCTGTTCGCCCTTGCCCGTCCGCGAGGAAGCTGCTCGTGCCATGGCTCCAGCCTACGACTCACCACGATTCGTCCCAATTGGAGTACCCGGGGGTAGTGGATACGTTGCTGAACAAGGTTGATTTCCGGCGCGCCCGCGCCCGACCACACGACATGCTGCGAACGAAGGACAGGGTGGATGACGAGCCGCAACGTACTGGTGACCGGAGGCAACCGAGGTATCGGTCTGGCCATCGCCGAGAGGTTCCGTGACCAGGGGGACGCCGTCGTCATCCTTTCGCGCGCCGGTGAGGACGTCGCGGGCATGCCCGCGGTTGCGGGCGACGTCAGCGACTCCGACTCGGTGAAGAAGGCGTTCAAGGAGGCCGAGGAGAAGCTCGGCGGCCCCATGGACGTCGTCGTCGCGAACGCCGGTATCACCGACGACGGTTTGCTCATGCGCATGAGCGACGAGTCGTTCGACCGTGTCATCGACACCAACCTCGCCGGCGCGTTCCGCTGCGCCCGCGCCGCGACGACCGGCATGATCCGCCGCAAGGGCGGGCGCCTCATCTTCGTCTCGAGCGTCGTCGGACTCTACGGGTCTCCGGGCCAGGCCAACTATGCGGCGAGCAAGGCCGGTCTCGTCGGTCTCGCCCGCTCCGTTGCTCGCGAACTCGGGGGCCGTGGCATCACGGCCAACGTCGTCGCGCCCGGCTTCATCGAGACCGAAATGACGTCCTCGCTGCCGGAGGACCGGCAGAAGGCCTACAAGGACGCCATCCCCGCCGGGCGCTTCGCCCGCCCCGATGAGGTGGCAGCCGCCGTCACGTTCCTCGCCTCGCCGGAGGCCGCCTACATCAACGGTGCTGTCGTACCCGTCGACGGCGGCCTCGGCATGGGCCACTGACCACTGACCCAGCCCGCATCCTCCACTCCGCTCCGCCCCGCACGAAAGGCACCACCATGGGTCTGCTCGAAGGTAAGAAGCTCCTCGTCACCGGCGTCCTCATGGACTCCTCGATCGCCTTTCACGTGGCGCGCCTGGCCCAGGAGGAGGGCGCCGAGGTCGTTCTCACGAGCTTCGGCCGCACGATGAAGATCACGCAGACGATCAGCCGTCGGCTGCCCGAGCCCGTCGAGGTGGTCGAACTGGACGTGACGAACACCGAGCACCTCGAGACCCTCGCCGAGCGCCTCAAGCCGATCATCGGTTCGCTCGACGGCGTCGTGCACTCGATCGGCTTCGCACCGCAGGGCGCGTTCACCTTCATGGACGCCACGTGGGAGGACGTCTCGACGGCACTGCACGCCTCGGCGTATTCCCTCAAAGCCCTCGCGAAGGCTGCCGAGCCCCTCATGAAGGACGGCGGCGCCGTTGTCGGGCTGACGTTCGACGCGAAGTTCGCCTGGCCCGTCTACGACTGGATGGGCGTGGCCAAGGCTGCGTTCGAATCGACGAACCGTTACCTCGCACGTGACCTCGGCCCGCAGGGGATCCGCTGCAACCTCGTCGCCGCCGGCCCGATCCGCACCACGGCGGCCAAGTCGATCCCGGGCTTCGAGCAGTTCGAGGAGACCTGGAACAACCGTGCTCCGCTGGGTTGGGACGTCTCCGACGCGGTGCCCGCCGCGCGCGCCTGCGCGGCACTGCTGTCCGACTGGTTCCCGGCGACGACGGGCGAGATCGTCCACGTCGACGGCGGCGTCCACGCGATGGGTCAGTAGGCGTCCAGCCCGTGTCGGGCGGATGCAGGTGAAGCACACCCGTTCTAGGGTGAATTTCATGACTGCAGACGGCACGCAGGCCGCAGGTGTCCGCCTGCTCGGCAACCGCGTTCTCGAGGGCCCGAACCTCTACTTCCCGCGCCCCGCGATCAAGACGACGATCGACGTCTCGGGGTGGCTGAGCAGTGAACCGGAACAGCTGAGCGAAGCGTTCGCCCTGCTTCGCGCGCGCCGCCCGCGACTCGGCGACGAGGGTTCTGCCGTCCGCGACCGCGCCGTCATGCGCCTCGTCGAGGTCGTCACGCGTCGTGTTGCCGCTGCGAGCGGCACGGGTCAGCTCGGTGTCCGGGTTCGCCACGGCGAGGAACCCTCGGAGTACGTCGTGGCCTTCCCCTGGAAGCACCTCGAACGCGGCCGCGCGTTGGGCCGCGCCGTGGCTGCGGCTCTCACCGATCTGCTCGACCCGGTGTCCTCCTCCGACGCCGTTCGACGTGCCGCCGACGCGGTTCTCGCCTCCGAACCGGGCCCCGCCGGAACCATGTCCAAGCCGAAGGTTCCGGTCATCTCGATCACCGGAACGAACGGCAAGACGACGACCACGCGCCTCGTCTCGCACATCTCGATGACCGCAGGGCGCAAGACGGCGTGGAGCTCCACCGACGGTGTGCTCGTCATGGGCGAACACGTCGAGAGGGGTGACTACTCGGGACCCTCGGGTGCTCGCACCGTGCTCGCCACCCCCGGCCTCGAGGTCGCCGTCCTCGAAACCGCGCGAGGCGGCTTGCTCAACCGCGGAATGGGTGTGCCGTACAACGACGTCAGCGTCGTGACGAACGTGTCGCCCGACCACCTCGGTACCGGCGGCATCGACACCGTCGACCAGCTCGCCGAGGTCAAGGCCATCATCACCAAGGTCACCCGCCCGAGCGGATGGTGCGTGCTCAACGGGGACGACCCGCGCGTGTGGGCCATGCGTGTCGGCACGCCCGCCCAGATCGTCGCCTTCACGCTCGACCCCGATGCTCCGTGCATCCGGGAGGCGCGCGCCGCACACGGCAAGGCGTTCACCGTCATCGACAACGAGATCGTCTGCATCGACGACGCCGGTGTCGACACGCTCGCCTCACTCGACGACGTACCCATGACGATGGCGGGTCTCTCGTCGCACAACATCGCCAACGCACTCGCCGGAGCGGCGGGCGCCCTTGCCCTCGGCCTGCCGCGCAGTGCGGTCGTCGAGGGCCTGCGCTCCTTCTCGCCGGACGCCGAACTCAACCCCGGCCGCATGAACGTCTACTCCGCCCCGAAGTCGGGCGAGGCCGACGAGAAGGTCACCGTCATCATCGACATGGCGCACAACGAGGGAGGTCTGGAGGCTCTGCTGACCGTCGGCCGCGGCCTCGTCGCCCCCGGTGGGCGTCTGCTGCTCGGCCTCGGCACCGGCGGCGACCGCAGCGACGAGATCCTCGTCAACCTCGGTGAGATGGCCGGGCGCGGAGCCGACCTCGTGCACGTCGTGCACAAGGAGCACTACCTGCGCGGTCGTTCGATGGAGAACCTCGAAGGGCACCTGCGTGACGGCCTCGCGCGCGTCGGGGTGAGCCCGGAGGCCAGTCATCCCACCGAGCTCGAGGGCTTGCAGGGCCTGCTCGAGGCAGCCCACGCCGACGACGTCGTCGCCGTCATGACGCACAGCCACCAGGCCGAGATCCACGCCTGGCTCACCGAGGCCGGCGCCCTCATGGACGACGCCCGCACCATCGACCGCAAGGCGCGCGCCGCGCGAGGGGTCGCCACCGAGGAGGTCGAGACCAGCGGCCTGCCGGACGACGTCCAGGGGCACATCGGCGACGCGGTCGCCGCGCTTCGTCAGGTGACGCGTGCCGGCCATGCGCCCGCAGCCCTCGTCGACGCGCTCGAGTTGCTCACGTCGCTGCCGCATCGCGAGCCCTGACCACGCACGGGCGGCGCCTCGGCGCTGCCCGTCGTGCTTTCGTGCCGTCGTGCCGTTGACGCCCTAAGCCCACGCCCACCAATCACTCGGTGGGCGTGGGCTTCTTCCGTGGGCTGGGCTCAGCCCTGGGTGTCGGTGGCGACGGGGGGCACCACGTCACCCGCGGGGTCATCCACGTCGGCGCTCGCGAACCGCTCGTCCGGGCTGAAGTCAGGATCACCCGGCTGGTCGTCCTGCGTGTGCGCACCGGGGGCCGCGAGGTGTGTACGTTCCTCCACCGTCGCCATGACGCGCGCGTGCTTGTCCGCGCAGATGACGACGACGTCGTTGGGACGAGCGGCGTCGAGCGCCGCGTTGGTCGCCTCCAGCTCGTCGAGGACGGTGATGATCTTCGTGGCGCGCCCACCCGCTTCCGCGGCGGCCCTCGCACCTTCTTCGATCAGCTTCGCCGCCTCACCGGGGGCACGGCGGCGCAGGTTCTCGTCCTCGCGGATGATGACGGTGTCGAACCACTTGGCGGCCAGCTCACCCATCTCACGGATGTCCTGGTCACGACGGTCACCGGCTGCCCCGACCACGACGGTGCGACGCACCGTCTGGGCACGGTTCTTGCCCGACACGTACCGGTCGACGAACTCGCCGAGCAGTTCGAGCCCCGCCGGGTTGTGGCAGTAGTCGACAAAGACCTCCGCGTGGTCGACCTCGATGCGGTTGAGGCGCCCGGGGGAGAGGTAGTAGCTCGTCGTGAAGGTGCGCAGACCCTGGCGGATGTCGTGCAGCGGCACGCCCGCGGCGAAGGCCGCGCCGGCTGCGGCGAGCGCATTGGCCACGTTCATGCGCGCGGCGCCGTTGAACGTGCTCGGCAGCAGATGCGTCCAGGCGAGCTGCATCGAACGGCGGCCCTGCTTGAGCACGATCATCTCGCCCTTGTCCGTGGGCTCCAGCACGACGGCCCGGTCGCCGCGCACGCAACGCTCGTCGATGAACTGGCGCACACGGCTGTCCGGGGCGTCCATCGAGAACCACACGATGGTGCCACGGCACACGCGACGCATCTTGCGCACGTACGGGTCGTCCGCGTTGAGCACGGCGAAACCGTCACGCGGCACGGCCTCGACGATGACCTGCTTGACGTCGGCCAGATCCTTGAGCGACTTCACGCCGCGCATGCCGAGGTGGTCGTTCTGGATGTTCGTCACGACGGCGATGTCGTTGCGGTCGTACCCGAGGCCCTCGCGCAGGATGCCGCCGCGGGCGACCTCGAGGATGGCGAAGTCGACGCGCGGGTTCTGCAGCACCATCTTGGCCGATTTGGGGCCGGAGGCATCGCGGGTGATGAGCAGTCGTTCGTCGACGATGATGCCGTCGGTCGAGGTCATGCCGACCTTCTTGCCGAGGCCCTTCATGACGTGCGCGAGCATGCGCGACGTCGTCGTCTTGCCGTTGGTGCCCGTCACCGCGACGATCGGCACACGCGACGGCGTGCCGGGCGGGAAGAGCAGGTCGACGACCGGCTTGGCGATGAACTGCGGTTCCCCGACCGTCGGGTGGGTGTGCATGCGGAACCCGGGAGCGGCATTGACCTCGCAGATCGCGCCGCCGGATTCACGCACCGGCACCGTGATGTCGGGGCAGATGAAGTCGATGCCGGCGACGTCGAGCCCGATGAGGCGCGCGGCCTCCTCGGCGATCTCCACGTTGTCGGGGTGGGCATCCATGGTGCGGTCGATGGAGATACCACCGGTCGACATGTTGCCGGTGAGGGCAAGCTTCACCATGACGCCAGCCTCAGGCACGGCGTCCATCGCGTAGCCCTGTTCCTCGACGAGTTCGCGGGCGGCGTCGTCGACCTTGATGCGCGTGAGCACCTTCTCGTGACCGTATCCACGACGCGGGTCGGCGTTCGTGATGTCGACGAGTTCGGCCACCGTGTGCTCGCCGTCGCCCATGACGTGGGCGGGCACGCGCTCGGCGATGGCCGCCATCCGGCCGTCGATGATGAGGCAGCGGTAGTCCTTGCCCGTGACGAAGGACTCGACCTGCAGCACGCCGCGGCGCGACTGGGCAAGAGCGATCGGGTAGGCCTCGCGGACGTCGTCCTCGTTCTGCAGGTTGAGGCAGACACCACGGCCGTGATTGCCGTCGAGCGGCTTGACGACGACCGGGAAGCCGATCTCCTTGGCCGCCTCGACGGTGCCCTCCATCGTGCGCACGACGTCGGACTTCGGCACCGGCAGACCGGCCGAACCGAGCAGCTTCACCGTGAGGTTCTTGTCGCCCGCGATGTCCACCGCGAGGGCGGGGGTGCGCGACGTCATCGTGGCGCGGATGCGCTGGGCGTGGACGCCCTGACCGAGCTGGACGAGGGAGGCGCCGTTGAGGCGGGTCCACGGGATGTCGCGCGAGACGGCCTCTTCGATGATGGCCTGCGTCGACGGGCCGAAGGCCTTGCGCTGCACGAGGTTGTGGAACCGCTCGAGCTCTGCCTCGACGTCGAACTCGGGGTTGTTCTGCACGAGGTGATTGACGATGTTGACCGCCAGTTCACCGGCTGCGAGACCGACGCTCTCGTCGAGGAAGGCGAAGATGACGTTGTACCAGCCCTCGCGGTCCTCGACACCACGCGTCTTGCCTCGACGGACGTCGTGGCCGGCCTCCTGCTGCAGCTGCAGCGCGAGGTGCTCGGCCACGTGACCGAGCCAGGTGCCCTCGTGGAGGCGCTCGATGAAGCCACCCTCACGCCCGCGCGAACACGAGTGACGCTGCAGACCGGGGAAGAGCTCGACGAGAGCCTCGGTGAAACCGGGCAGCGCGTGCGTCGGGTAGTACTCGAGCACGCCCAGATCGAGCACGAGGTGAATCGCCGGCTCGTAGGACCACACGTTGGGGCCGCGGTAGACACGCGTGCTTCGGATGCGCAGGCTCGGCTCGATGGGCCCGGGAGCTTGCGGGATCTCGACGACGGTCATGGAGTTCTCCCTCGTGGAAGGCACAGCGTCTCAGTGACGCAGTGCGGCTGCCGCCGTGGCGGTGTCGTGCTGATCCTTCGCGGCCGTGACGGCCACGTCGGCGTTCTGCTCGACGAAATCCGTCAAGGTCGCTGTGGTCAGGTCGAACGTCGCTCCGTACGGGAGCGAGTGAACGACCGCTCCCGTGACGAGCAAGGGCGCGTCACGGCGGGCTTCATGGGCGTCGGTCTGCGCCCGTCGGGCATCGACGATGAAGACGGCACCGGATCCGACGATCGTCATCTCGTGCCCGTTCGTGATCTCGGCGGCCGTGTCCTCGTCGATGCCCATTCCGAGCAGGCTGGGAGAACCGGCGACGAGCGAGAGCAGTCGGCCGTAGCGCGAGCGCTGGTCGAAGTGCTGGTCGATGATGACGCCCGGCACGAGGCCGAGACCCTGCGTGAGCTGGCTGGAACGCTGGCGAGGGGTGACGCCTTCCTCGCCCATGGAGATCATGAACTGGCTCATGATCGAGGCGCCCGCACTCGTGCCGGCGATGACGGCGCCACGCTCGTAGGCGCGCAGCATGGCGTCGCCGAGCGGGGTGCCGACGATGAGCTGGCTCAGCTTGAGCTGGTTACCGCCCGAGATGAAGACACCCGTGGCGTTGTCGATGCGCTCGACGAGCTCCGGCGACGACGACTCGAGCCGCGTCTGCGGGTCGACGCTCGAGACCTCGGGGCACCCCAAGCGCGAGAACACGGTGGAGTACACCTCGATGACCTCGGACGCCAGCGACGATGCCGTCGGGATGACGACGATGTTCGACTTGCGGCCCCCGGCCAGACGCACGAAGCGGCGCAGGATGGTCACGCGGCCGATCTTGTCCTCGGCCCCACCGATGATGAGCAGGGATCGACGGGGCTCGCTGTTCTCAGGCATGGGGGCTATGTTAGGCGCCCGTTCCGCTCATCGCAGCAGAGTCCACGTCGAGATTGTCGGCCTCTTCGATGTCCTCGCGGCTGATACCGAGCAGGAACAGCACACTGTCCAGGTAGGGCACGTTCACGGCGGCATCGGCCTGAGCCCGCACAACGGGCTTGGCGTTGAACGCAACGCCGAGACCGGCGAGCGCGAGCATGTCGAGGTCGTTGGCTCCGTCACCGATCGCGACCGTGCGTTCCAGGGGGAGACCTTCGTTCTGCGCGAAGTGCGCGAGAGCGCGTGCCTTGCCCTCACGATCGACTACCTCGCCGAGCACCCGCCCGGTGAGCTTGCCGTCCGCCACCTCGAGTGTGTTGGCCTGGGCATACGTGATGCCGAGGTCGTCGGCCAGGGGGCGCACGACCTCGATGAAGCCACCCGAGACGACGCCGACGGTGAAACCGAGACGCTTGAGGGTGCGCACCAGCGTGCGCGCGCCGGGCGTCAGGCGAATCGCGGCGCGGACGTCATCGAGCACCTCGACCGGAAGCCCTTCGAGAGCGGCGACACGTGCGTGCAGGGACTCGGCGAAGTCGAGTTCGCCGCGCATGGCCCGCTCGGTCACCTCGGCGACCTCGGCCTCACGGCCTGCGTGGGCCGCGAGCATCTCGATGACCTCGTCCTGGATGAGTGTCGAGTCGACGTCCATGACGACGAGACGTCGCCCTCGCCGCGCCAAACCGGCAGCGGCGACACTCGCGTCACAGCCGCTCTCCGCCGAGACCTCGGCCACGCGGCGTCGCAACTCGACGACCTCGACACCGGACACATCGAGCTCGATGGCCGTCACGGGGGTACGGGCGAGACGACGCACCCGGTCGATGTTTCCGCCGTGGTGCACGACTTCGGCGGAGATCTCGGCCAGTGCCTCGGCCGGCACGGTGTCCGCCAGCAGCGTGACGACGGCGCGCCCGGGCAGGCGGTGCACGTCATCCGCCATGCCGGGCGTCAGCGTGAGCGAGAGGCCACGCAGTTCGGCGAGGCGGCGCATCTCGACCTCGAAGTCCTCCGGATGCTGGGAGGAGACGAGGAAGGACAGCGTGATGCTCCCGCCGAGCACGGCCTGCCCGACGTCGATGATCTCGACGCCGAACCGGGTCATCGCATCGGCCAGTTCGTGGAAGAGCCCCGGGAAGTCGGTGCCCTGGAACGTCAGGCCGATGAGGTCGGTACGCGGGTTGTCGTTCGTCACAACCCCATTCATAGCGTGAACCACTCTCGCGTGCATCCGCCGCTCACGACGTGATGACCGTGCCCTTGCCGACGACGACAATGCCCGACTCCGTGACGGTGAACCCGCGAGCGCGGTCCTGCTCGTGGTCGAGGCCGATGTGCGTGCCCTCGGGCAGGTGCACGCCCTTGTCGATGATGGCGCGTCGGATGATGCACGAGCGGCCCACGTCGACGCCGTCGAGGAGGATGGACGAATCCACGTCGCTGAACGAGTGAACGCGCACGTTCGGCGAGAGCACCGACCGACTCACCGTGGCGCCGGAGATGATGCACCCGGGGGAGATGAGCGAGTTCACGCCCGTACCCGTGCGTCCGTGCTCGCCGTGGACGAACTTCACCGGCGGGAGGCTCATGCCCGACGTCGTGTGGATGGGCCAGTCGTCGTTGTAGAGGTTGAAGATCGGGTGGACCGACACGAGGTCCATGTGCGCGTCGTAATAGGAGTCGATGGTGCCGACGTCGCGCCAGTAGCCGCGGTCACGGTCCTCTGCGCCGGGGATCGTGTTGTCCTTGAAGTCGTAGACGTAGGCCTCGCCCCGGTCGACGAAGGCGGGAACGATGTCGCCGCCCATGTCGTGCTTGCTGCCCTCGAGGTCCGCGTCGCGGGTGACGGCATCGATCAGTGCGTCCGCCGTGAAGACGTAGTTGCCCATCGAGGCGAGCACCTCGTCGGGGCTGTCCGGCAGGCCCTGGGGGTCGGTGGGCTTCTCGAGGAAGGCCCGGATGCGCGACGGGTCCTCGGGGTCGACGTCGATGACGCCGAACTGGTCGGCCAGGGAAATGGGCTGACGGATCGCGGCGACGCTCGCCTTGGCGCCGGAGGCGATGTGCGCCTCGACCATGTCGGCGAAGTCCATGCGATAGACGTGGTCGGCGCCCACGACGACGACGTAGTCGGGCTTCTCGTCGTAGATGAGGTTGAGGCTCTGGTAGATCGCGTCGGCTGAACCGAGGTACCAGTTCTTGCCCACGCGCTGCTGTGCCGGGACGGGCGTGACGTAGTTGCCGAGCAAGGAACTCATCCGCCACGTCGTCGTGATGTGGCGGTCGAGGCTGTGCGACTTGTACTGGGTCAGCACGACGATCTGGAGGTAGTCGCTGTTGACGAGGTTGCTCAACGCGAAGTCGATGAGTCGGTAGATTCCACCGAACGGCACGGCGGGCTTGGCCCGGTCCGCGGTCAGGGGCATGAGGCGTTTGCCCTCGCCGCCGGCGAGAACGATGGCTAGGACCTTGGGGCCTCCACGATTTGGCATGCGACTGACAATAGGCGGATCGTGTCTTTCATCACACCCCCGGAGGGACTACCGTCTTGTCCCGTGAGAGTCGACATCCTGACGAAGGAATACCCGCCCAACATCTACGGCGGCGCCGGGGTCCACGTCGCCGAACTCGTCAAGGCCTTGCGAGTGACAGGCACGCAGACCAAGGTGCGGGCGTTCGGCGAACCGGTGGGGGAGGCCGACACCGACGGATTTCCCGATCTGCCGCAGTTGGCCGAGGCCAACGGCGCGCTGAAGACACTCGGGGTGGACCTCACGATGGTGCCGGCCACCCAAGGTGCCGACATCGTCCACTCGCACACCTGGTACGCCAACTTCGCCGGGCACCTCACCTCGATGCTCCACGGCGTCCCGCACGTCGTGACGGCGCACAGCCTCGAGCCCATGCGCCCGTGGAAGGCGGAGCAACTCGGTGGCGGCTACGCACTCAGCTCGTTCATCGAGCGCACCGCCTACGAGGGTGCCGCCGCCGTCATCGCGGTCTCCGACGGCATGCGACGCGACGTGCTGCGCAGCTACCCCCAGCTCGACGAGAGCAAGGTCCACGTCGTCCACAACGGCATCGACGCAGACGCCTGGGCGCCGGATCACTCCGAGAAGGCGCTGGAGATCGTGTGCGGCCACGGCGTTGACACCGGCCGCCCGAGCATTGTGTTCGTCGGTCGCATCACCCGGCAGAAGGGCCTGCCGTTCCTCCTGCGCGCCATGCGTGACGTTCCCGCCGACGTGCAGCTCGTGCTGTGTGCCGGCGCCCCGGACACCCCCGAGATCCTTGCCGAGGTCGAGGGCCTCATCGCCGAACTGCGTGAGAGCCGTGACGGCGTCGTGTGGATCCCCGACATGCTGCCCCGCCACGAAGTCGTCGCGCTGCTGTCACAGGCCACCTGCTTCGTGTGCCCGTCCGTCTACGAGCCGCTCGGCATCGTCAACCTCGAGGCAATGGCGTGCGAGGCGGCCGTCGTCGGCACGGCCACCGGGGGAATCCCCGAGGTCGTCGTGGACGGCGAGACCGGTTGGCTCGTGCCGATCGAGCAGGTGAACGACGGAACGGGTACGCCCGTCGACCCCGATACGTTCGTCGCCGATCTGGCCCGCGCCCTCACCGAGGCGACCTCCGACGTCGAAGAGGCCCGCCGACGGGGTCGAGCCGGGCGTCAGCGCGCCGTCGAGCACTTCGGGTGGGACGCGATCGCCGAGCGCACCCAGCAGGTCTACGCGACGGTCCTCGAAGGCTCCCCTACGGCCTGATACATCATTGCCGGAGACACTCCGCTCTGAGCACACCGCAACGCGCGATCAACGTTGCCCGTCCTCATCGAGGGCGGGCAGCGTCGTGTGCGAGGCCGATGGCAGCCGCCGTCGCGGCCTGTGCGAGAGCGAGTTCGGCCTCGTCGAGCAGGGAGCGCAGCGTGCGCTCGCGCGCTGCGACGCTACCCGCGTCGAGGCCGCCGCTCGTCGTCAGCGCCTCGTCGAGGGCGGCGACGACGAGGCCGGCCGTCGTGATGATGCGCATCGCCCGCGGGTGCAGGCCCGGTGGCAACGCCCAGCGCGCGCCGTCGAGGCGTTCGTCGACGCGCTCGCGGGCCGAGGAGCCGAGGAACGGTGCGATGTGCAGGGATTCGAGCACCCCGACGTGCGCCAGCAACGCCTCGCGGAAGCGTCGGTCGATGTCGGCCAGTGCGAGTGCCTCGAGGCGGTGGATCGGCACCGGGTCGCTGTCGTGCGGTTCGAGCGTGAGCTTGAGGCCCTCGTCGCCGGCCGGCCCGTAATACTCCAGCCGCGGCACGAGCACCCCGCCGAGCGACGGCACGAACAGGCATTCTCCGACTTCGATCGCAGCCTGAGTCGCGGGTCCGCCGGGCGGCAGCAACCCGCCGTGGACCCCCGGGCGGGGCAGGTCGACGCAGACGATGCGTTCGCCGAGGTCACGCCACAGTTCGAGGCGCGGCAGGCCACCCTCGACGGCGTCGACGTCGGGCAGCGCGGCGCCGATCGCCTCGCTGAGCGGGCGATCGGCGGCGATGGCGTGCGTGGCCCACAGGGCCAGACGCACGGAGGCAGGCAGTTCGTACACGATCGCCCAGCCTAGTGGCGACGGGTCAGTGCGCCAGAGCCGTCGGAAGGTGCTTGCGCGAGAACATCAGGACGACGCCGAGGCTCAGCGCGGCGAGCACGACGCCACCGACGAACATCACGGGGTAGCTCAGCCAGTGGCTGACGACGGCGAGCGCGGCGGGCACGAAGAAGCCGAGGTAGGTGATCGAATAGTAGACAGCCGTCAGCCCCGCGAGGTCCTCGGGACCGGCGATGCGCTGCACCTCCTGCAGGCCGGAGACAAGCAGCATGCCGTAGGCGAGACCGAGGACGGCGGCCGCGACGAGCGCGAGCCACGGGCTGACGAGGCGCGCTGCAAGTGCGGCGATGCCGAGGCCGGGCAGCGTCATCGTCAGGGCGATGATGATGGCGCGCGCGGAGCTGACATCGTCGAAGCGCTTGCCGACCTGCTGGATGAACAGCCCGCAGCCGAGCGCGACAAGGCACAGCAGGCCCGAGAAGGCGATGCCGAACGAGCCGGTGCGATCACCCATGACGGCGGGCAGCACGGCATAGGCGCATCCCGCGCAGCCGAACACCCACGGCGCCATCGGCAGGACGACGAACAGGAAGCGACGGTGGCCCGCAGCGGGCACGCGCAGGTCGTCGAGGAAGCGTCCCGGCATCTCTTGCGCGGCATGCGTCTCGGGGGCGCGCGTCAGGAGCACATAGCTCGCCGCCGTGATGACGAGGTGGACGAGGTAGCACAACTCTGCGGGCAGCGGCGCGAACTGCGCGAGCGCCGCTGCGGTGGCGGCGCCGAGCGCGAATCCGGCCGTCAGGCTGATGGAGGCGCGACGCGCGCCCGCGGCGGCGTCGGCCTCGGCGTCGAACGGGGGGTTCGACAGTTCTTTGATCCACGAGCCGCCGACAACCATGGCGAGCCCGAGCGCCAGGCCGGAGAAGATGCGGCCTACGAAGAGCACGGCCGGCGAGCCGGAGCCGACGGCGAGCAGCACCGACGCGATGATCGCGAGGATCGGCGCGGGCAGCATGAGCGGGCGACGGCCCCAGCGGTCCGAGGCGGGCCCGCCGAGCAGTAGCGCGGGCATGATGCCGAGGACGTACGCACCGAGCAGCAGGTCGACGGCGCCCGTCGAGAGCGCGTCGATGTCACGGTAGAGCCCGAGCAGCGGCGTGAACTGATTGCCACCCCACGCGACGGTGAACATCGCCGCCCCGACCGGCAGCCAGGCGGCACGCGCGCCCCCGGCGCCGGCGCGCTGGGGGCTGTCGACGCTCGTCGTGACGCGTTCGTGGCTGGTGGTGCGGATCGGGGTGTCGAGTGACACGCGGGGGCCTTTCGTCGGGTGTGGGTGAGTGGTGCGAAACTCGTGTGGTCGGAGGGCTCAGGGGAGCAGTCCGTCGTAGGAGTGGTGCAGGTGCGCCGTCAGCTCCTGCTCGAAACCGGTCGCGTCTCCCGCGGCGACGAGGTCGACGAGGCGGGCGTGGGCGGTGAGGACGTCGCGGCAGCGGCGGTCGTCCTTCCACAGGATGCGCGCGGCCATCCGGCGCTGACGTTCCCCGAGACGCTCGTAGAACTCGGTGAGGATGGCGTTGCCGCCGGCGGCGACGAGGTGGGTGTGGAAGACGCAGTCGGTCTCGGTGAAGTCGTCGTGGTCGCCGGTTTCGAGGCTCTGGCGCTGACGGCGCAGGATCTCGCCGAGATCGATGGCGACGTCGCGGTGCTCCTGCGCCTCGACGACGCTGCGCGCCGCACGCGACTCCACCGCGATGCGCGCCTCGACGATGTCACGCACCTCGCGCGGTTCAACGGCGCGCACGAGCGCGCCGCGCTTGGGGTACAGCGTCATCCACCCCTCGGCCTGCAGCCGGACGAACGCCTCGCGCACGGGGGTGCGGGAGACGTCGAGCAGCTCCGAGATCTCACCCTCGCTGATGAGGGCGCCCCCGGCGATCGAGCCGTCGAGGATGCAGCCCTTCACCTCGCGGTAGACCGCGTCGGCCGCGGAGATCTTCGGCTCGCTCATGCTCGCTCCTCGTTCAAGTGGTCGATGTGCTGCCCACGCTTGCAGGCGTTCGACGCAACATAGATACAAGTTGTAGCTTACACCCGTGTCGGCTGGGCGTCAGGCGCGTCCACGACGTCATCCGTGCCGTGTCGCGTAGCATTCGACCCCGTCGAGTCAGTAGGGTCACGGGTATGAGCGATGTGTTGTCCTTCTCCGGGGTCGGTGTCACGCGCGGCGCGCATAAGCTGCTCGACGACATCAACTGGGACGTCGAGGAGGGCGAGCGTTGGGTCGTCGTCGGCCCCAACGGCGCCGGTAAGTCGACGCTGCTGTCCATCGCGTCCGGGCGGATGCACCCGAGTGCCGGTGTGGCCGGCATCCTCGGCGAGGTGCTCGGCGCCGTGGACGTGTTCGAACTGCGTCCGCGTATCGGCCTGTCGGCCGCCACGATCGCCGACCGTATTCCGAACGCGGAGAAGGTTTCCGACGTCGTCGTCACGGCCAGCTACGGCATGGTCGGACGCTGGCGGGAGAAATACGACGAGTTCGACCACGGCCGTGCTGCGGAACTGCTCGAGGAGATGGGTGTCTCGCACCTCGCCGAGCGTCGCTTCGGGACGTTGAGCGAAGGTGAACGCAAGCGCGTTCTCATCGCCCGCGCTCTCATGACCGACCCGGAGCTCATGCTCCTCGACGAACCCGCCGCAGGGCTCGACCTCGGCGCCCGTGAAGATCTCGTCGGTCGCCTCAGCACACTCGCCGAGGACCTCGACGCTCCGGCGCTCGTCCTCGTCACGCACCACGTCGAAGAGATCCCGCCGGGCTTCACCGACATCCTCATGCTGCGCGAGGGGCGTGTCGTGGCGGCCGGACCGATCGAGTCGACCCTCACGGCGGAGAACCTGTCGGAGACCTTCGGCATGCCGCTCGAACTCGAGCAGCACGGTGAACGCTGGAGCGCCCGAGCCGCTCGCTGATCCCTTGGTGCGAAGGCCGCCCGCCTTCGTCCGTGTGCGGCACCCACGGCCCAACCGTGCCCACGCGCCCCTCCTCGTGGCCGTGAGAAGGATGTCGACATGGGTCTGTGGGAAGCGCTCGCCATCATCGCGGCGGGTATGGCTGCCGGCATGATCAACGCGGTCGTCGGTTCCGGCACCCTCGTCACCTTCCCTACTCTTCTCGCCCTCGGGTACCCGGCCGTCACGGCCAATATGAGCAACACGATCGGACTCGTGGCCGGCGGCATCACGAGCACTCTGGGTTACCGCGAGGAACTGCGCGGCAAGGCCGCCCGCCTCAAGCGGATCGTTCCGTTCTCCTTCTTCGGTGCCGTGGTCGGCGCGCTGCTCCTGCTCGTACTTCCCGAGTCGGCCTTCGACGCCATCGTCCCGGTGCTCATCGCGCTGGGCGTGCTCCTCGTGCTTGCCGGACCGTGGCTCAACAAGAAGGCCGCGAAAGCACACGAGGACGCCGACCCCACGCGTCCGCTCGCGGGGCCCCGCCTCGTCGCGCTGGCCGTCGGAATCTTCGTGGCCGGTATGTACGGCGGCTACTTCGGCGCGGCCCAAGGCATCATCCTCATGGGCCTCATGAGCGTTCTCCTGCCTGATCCGCTGCAGGAGATCAACGGCATCAAGAACGTTCTCGGCACGGTGGTCAACGGCGTCGCAGCCCTGACGTTCATCGTCGTCGCGACCGACCAGATCGACTGGGTTGTGGCGGCCCTCGTCGGCATCGGCGCCCTCGTCGGCGGCTTCGTGGGAGCGCGCGTCGGGCGCAAGCTCAACCCGTGGGTCCTGCGCGTCCTCATCACCGTCATCGGCATCATCGCGATCGTCAACATCCTGCGCTGATCCCGCCCGCGTACCCTTGTGCGGTGCCGATCGAGATCACGAGCCCCGACGACGAACGCGTCGCCGACTACTTCCGCCTCACCGACGTCGCGCTGCGCAAGAAGCTCGAGACCGAGCGTGGCCTCTACATCGCCGAGAGCGAGAAGGTCATCCGCCGGGCACTCTCCCGGGGTGACGTTCCTCGCAGCTTCCTCATGGGCGAGCGCTGGCTCACCGACCTGGCAGACGTCGTCGCCGACGCCGAGGCCCAAGGCGTTCCGGTCTACGTGGGGGAGGCCGACGTCATCGAGTCGATGACCGGCTTTCACCTCCACCGCGGAGCGCTTGCGTCGATGAATCGTCCGGCCCTCGCCGACCCCGCGGAGTTGCTCCGTGGGGCCCGCCGCGTCGTGGTGCTCGAGGACATCGTCGATCACACGAAGGTCGGTGCTCTAATTCGTAATGCCTCCGCGCGACTGGCGTCGAAGCGTTCCTCGTGACTCCACGTTGCGACGACCCGTTGTGCCGACGAGCAATCCGAGCCTCGATGGGGACCGTCTTCCAGTTCTTGCGGCCTCGTCTCCTCGAGCCGGCCTCGCTGGCGAGCTCGGTGCGGAGCTGGCTGACCGATTGCCAGTCAACCTCCATGACCAGTTCGCCTCGGCTGCCGCATTTGCTGAGGGTGACGACCCAGCGCGGTGGGCGCGCCGGGCGAGCAGCCTGTTCGACCTGATCAAGAATCCAGGCCGGGTACTGGCGGAGCTCGGCAAGGCTCAGCACCGACAAGTCTGAGCTTGAGGACATGGCCAGAGAAAATCCCCCAAGTGCGCATCGTGGAGAGGCGTGGGGGATGAAGTGCTCTCAAGTTAGCACAGGCTGGTCCTGGTCGACGCGGCATCAGCCCGATGTGCTCGCGCCTTCCGACGACCCTGAAGCTAGCTCTCTGGTGGAGCCTCAGGTCGGCAAGACTCTCGGGGAAGACCGAGGATTGGACCGTCCAGACGCCTGATCTGTCGACGAGGCCGAGGAGCACGAGGTCCGGACCTCAAGTCAGCTGGAGGGCGGTTAGGCAGGTGGGGTCGTCGAGGCGGGTCGAAATGTCCTGCTTCGCGGTGCGGTCTTCGGTGCTGACCGTGAGCGTCGCGTGAATGCCGCGGGGCAGCCAGAGTCCGATGAATCCGTTGTCGTAAGTCGTGAGTGTTGCGTCGAGGATGGTCTTGCCGGATGCCGCGTTGACCACTGTGACGTCGACGTCAGTGTTGGCGAGCTCGCCGAGGCAGGTAGTGAGGCTGTGGAAGTAGCACTCGTGGGTCTGCTCGGTATATGGGGCGACTGAGATGTAGAAGTCTTCCTTTGGCATCGGCAGCGTGGTTTGGTTGTTCTGATTGTCGGTGAGGACGAGTTCGTCGGTTTTGATCGAGGCCATGAGTTCGGTTGAGCGGTCTGTGACCGGCATCGTGTCAAGGCGCTTGATGATTTCCCGGGCGTCCAGGCCATCGAGGCCGTGCTCGGTCAGCAGGGACTGATCGGATCCTGCGGAAGAAGAGGGACCGGGGTCAGCACCGGCGCAGCCGCTGAGTAGGAGGACGGCGCTGGCTGCCATCGCGGTTATGGTCGCGCCGAGTCCCTGCCGGCTTCTGGGAGGCCGGTTCGGTGCGGAAAGTGAAGGGAACATGTCGAGCTCTTCTCTCGGGTAGATCGTGTTCATGACGTCAGGCCCGATCTCCGCCTTCGCGATCGCGCCCAGGGGCCGAGGGCAAGGCGAAGCGCAGCTCACTACTGCGCGAGGCTGAATCCGATGGCGTCAGGAGCGGACGAGCCGGTTGATAGCATCGGTGGCTTCTTGGATCTTGGCGATGGCCGCGTCCTCATCACCTTGTTTTGCGGCGTCGAGCACGCAGTGCTTGAGGTGGTCATCGAGCAGGCCGGTCGCCACCCCCTGAAGGGCCCGGGTGAGGGCAGAGACCTGGGTGAGGATGTCGATGCAGTACTTCTCGTCGTCGATCATCTTCGTAATGCCGCGGGCCTGGCCCTCGATGCGCTTCATGCGGTTGCGGTAGCGGTCCTTGTCGCTGATGTAACCGTGCTGGTGGGCCCCGGTGTCGGTGCCGGTCTCATCGGTTGCAGTGTCGTTGGTCATGGGCGTGGCCTTCACTTCTGGCGCTCCAGGACAGAGCGGGTGCTGGCTTCGGGGGTGAGGTCAATGCGGCGCAGCAGCTGGGCGTTGAGCGCGACGACGACGGTGGAGATCGACATCAGTATCGCGCCGACCGACATCGGCAAGACAAAGCCGATAGGTGCGAGCACGCCGGCCGCGATCGGTACAGAGAACAGGTTGTACCCGGCAGCCCACCACAGATTCTGCTTCATTTTACGGTATGCGGCACGGGAGAGCTGGATAACTGAGAGCACGCTGCGCGGGTCGGAGCTGGCGAGGATGACGCCCGCCGAGGCGATGGCGACGTCGGTGCCCGCGCCGATGGCGATGCCGACGTCGGCCTGCGCCAGCGCCGGGGCGTCGTTGACGCCGTCGCCGACCATGGCGACTTTCTTGCCTTCGTCCTGAAGCGCGGCGACCTTTGCGGACTTGTCTTCGGGGCGGACGCCGGCAAAGACACGGTCGATGCCGAGTTCGCGGCCCACCTCGTTCGCCACGGCCTCGGCATCGCCGGTGATCATGACGACCTCAACGCCGAGCTCATGGAGGGCGTCGACGGCGTCGCGGGACTCGGGCCGGACCTCGTCGGCGAGCTTGAGGCCGCCGATCACTTGGCCGTCGCGGAGGACGTGCAGGATGATCGCGCCCTCGGCCCGCCACGCGTCGGCCGCGTCGATCTCGTCCTGCCCGGTCTCCTCGAGCAGACGAGGTCCGCCGACGCGGATCTCCTGGCCGGCCACAGCCGCGGTGACGCCGACCGCCGGGGAGGAGGTGAATCCACTGGCCGCCTCGATAGCGAGGCTCTTCTCCTTGGCGGCAGCGACGATGGCCTGGGCGAGCGGGTGCTCGCTGTCGGCCTCGGCCGCGGCGGCCAGGGCGAGGACCTGGTCGGCATCCAGCGCACCGGTCGGCTCGACGCCGGTGACGGTGGGCTCGCCCTTGGTCAGAGTGCCGGTCTTGTCGAAGAGCACCGCGTCGACCTGACGCATCGACTCCAGGGAGAGGCGGTCCTTGACCAGGACGCCGCCACGGGCGGCGCGCTCGGTGGCGATGGACACGACCAGCGGGATCGCCAGACCCAGCGCGTGGGGGCACGCGATGACGAGCACGGTGATGGTGCGAATGACCGCGTCGTCGGGCAGCCCGAACAGCGTCCAAACGACTGCGGTGATCAGGGCCGCACCGAGGGCGAACCAGAACAGCAGGGCGGCAGCGCGGTCGGCAATGCGCTGGGCGCGGGAGGAGGAGCCCTGCGCCTCGGCCACGAGCCGGTTGATGCCGGCCAGGGCGGTGTCGTCGCCGGTGGCGCTGATCTCCACGCGCAGGCCGGAGTCGGTGGCCACGGTGCCAGCAGTGACGTTCTCGCCTTCGCCGCGGGCGACGGGGCGTGATTCGCCGGTGATCATGGACTCGTCCATATCGGCGCGGCCGTCGACGATGGTGCCGTCGGCGGGGACGCTGCCGCCGGGGCGGACGATGACGAGGTCACCGACGCGGAGGTCGGCGGGGTCGACCTTGACCACGTCGTCGCCCTCGACGCGCTCGGCCTCGTCAGGCAGCAGCGCGGCCAGGGAGTCCAGCGCCGAGGTCGTCTGGGCCAGGGAACGCATCTCGATCCAGTGGCCTAGCAGCATGATGACGATCAGCAGCGCCAGCTCCCACCAGAACTCGAGCTCGTGGTGGACGAGCCCGAGAGTGGCGGCCCAGGAGGCGAGGAACGCTACGGTGATGCCGAGCGCGATGAGCAGCATCATCCCCGGCTGGCGGCTCTTCAGCTCGCTGATCGCACCGGTGAGGAACGGGGTGCCGCCCCAGGCGTACATGACGGTGCCGAGGACTGCGGCGACCCAGCCCGCCCAACCGGGCACCGAGTAGCCCAGGAGCATGGCAAACATCGGGGAGAACGCGACCACCGGGACGGCGATGACGAGGTTGATCCAGAACAGTCGACGGAACTGGCCCACGTGGTCACCGTGGCCGGCATGACCGCCGTGGCCGCCGTGCGCTGCGTGGTCGTCGTGCTGGCCGTGGCCCTCGTGCTCGCCGTGGCCCTCGTGCTCGCCGTGGCCCTCGTGCTCGCCGTGCGCGCCGTCCCCGTGGCCGAGCTCGGTGGTCGCGACGGCGTCGTGGTGATGTTGGTGCGCGTTCGGGTCCGTCATTGCTCTTCGCTTCCCCTCGTTCTTCCCCGGTCTTTCCTTCGATCGGGTCGTGTCTCGCCGCGGACCTTGAATGGGCCCGGGGCGACCGGCTCAGGAGGCCGGCTTGATCTCGCTCTCGACGACCCACTTGTGGTTGGTCATCGTCATGCCGTCGGACTCGTAGTCGACCATGTAGACGGTCTCGTCGGTGGAGGAGGCGATGGTCGCCTTCGCGCCCTTCATGCCCTCCATGTGCTCGGCCTCCAGGGTGACTTCGGTGCCGTCGGCGATTCGCTGGTCGCCGGCGTCCTCGATCTCCTCCTGCACGACCCACTTGTGATCCTTGACCGGATCCCCGCCGGTGGTGGGCGTGAAGTTCACCGCGTAGGTATACGTGTCAAAAGCGCCGGCGATGGTGGCCGGTGCGCCGTCCATTCCCTCCATGTGGTCGGCGGTGAGCGTCACCTCGGTGCCGACCGGGTACTTCGGCGACGCAGCCTTCTCGATGCCCTCGGGGGCGGGGCCGCCGTCCATCGGATGCTCCATCCCGCCGCTGTCAGAACTGCCGCCACTGCTCCCGTGGCCCTCGTGCTGACTGGTCGACGAGGGGGTCGCTTGGTCCTGATCCCCTCCGGTGCTGCAGCCGGAGAGCACGAGTGCTCCGCCGAGCACTCCCGCGGCGACGGTGGTCATGAGGCGCTTACGCATAAAATCTCCTATTCATTCTGGCCCGATCAACATTATACCCCTCTGGGGTATGGGTCAAATGTCGATCGGTGGGCGTGGAATCGCTCAGCTATGCTTTAGTCGCCCCGGGGCGGCAGCAGTGATGCTGCAGCCCCGGGGCGTCGAAGGATCAGGCCATGTTGGCGGCGTACTTGGCTGGGTCGGAGTCGAAGGTCGGTCCGCAGCCTGGGCAGCAGAGCCAGTAGCGTTGCCCGTCGAAGTCGCGGAAGAGGTCCTTTTCTTCGGCGTCCTGTTTGTTGACCGGATTGCCGACCATGACGGGGCAGGTGGTCACGTCGTCGCTTCCTTCGACGAGGAGGTTTTCGCGATGGCCGGAATCGGCGGCGTGGTTCTCTGCGCCGGTCGTGCCGCAGCAGCTGGAACCGTCGCTGACAGGTTCCTCGGCTGCGGATGTCTCGGTTGCACGGGAGGTGCTGCAGCAGCTGGTGAATGCCTGGTCTTCGTTGCTCATTCTCGGTGAATGCCTTTCGTGTATTCGGATGATGGTCGATTCTGCGGCGTCACTGCCTGGCAACGCTGCGGAACCCGCGCAGGCGGAGGCTGTTGCCGACGACGAAGACGGACGAGAACGCCATCGCCGCGCCTGCGAGCATGGGGTTGAGCATGCCCAGCGCCGCGACCGGAATGGCCGCGACGTTGTAGGCAAACGCCCAGAACAGGTTGGTCTTGATCGTGCCGAGGGTCTTGCGGGAGAGTCGGATCGCGTCGACCGCGGCCCGCAGGTCCCCGCGCACGAGGGTGATGTCGGAGGCTTCGATGGCGACGTCAGTGCCGGTGCCCATCGCCAGGCCTAGGTCGGCCTGGGCCAGCGCCGGGGCGTCGTTGACGCCGTCGCCGACCATCGCGACGACCTTGCCCTCGTCCTGGAGTCCGGTGACGACGTCGACCTTGTCCTTGGGCAGGACCTCGGCGATGACCTTCTCGATGCCGACCTCGGCGGCGATCCGGCGAGCCACGGCCTCGTTATCGCCAGTGAGCAAGACCGGGGTGAGGCCCATGTCCTTCAGGCCCTGGATCGCCTCGGCGCTGGTGGCCTTGACGGCGTCGGCGACAACGAAAATCCCGCGGGCCTGTCCGTCCCAGCCGACGGCGACGACGGTCTTGCCCTCGTCCTCGGCTGCGGCCTTAGTAGCAGCGACGTCGCCGGAGAGGTGCTGGGACCAGTCGGCCAGCAGGGACTCCCGGCCGACGAGCACGCCGCGGCCGTCGACGACGCCCTGGACGCCCTTGCCCTCGATGTTGGCGAAGTCCTCCGGGGAGGGCAGCTGGCCGATCTCCCCGACCGCGCCCTTGGCGATGGCCTGGGCGATCGGGTGCTCGGAGGCGTTCTCCAAAGCGCCGGCCAGGCGAAGCAGCTCGGTGCGGTCAGTGCCCGGCTCGGTGATTGCGTCGACCAGGGTCATCTTGCCGGTGGTGACGGTGCCGGTCTTGTCGAGGACGACGGTGTCGACCTTGCGTGTGGATTCGAGGACTTCGGGGCCCTTGATGAGGACGCCCATCTGCGCGCCGCGGCCTGTCCCGACCAGCAGTGCTGTCGGGGTGGCCAGGCCGAGGGCGCAGGGGCAGGCGATGACGAGGACCGCGACCGCTGCGGTGAAGGCGGCGGAGACGCCGGGTCCGAAGATCAGCCACGCGCCGAGCGTGCCGAGGGCGATGACGATGACGATCGGCACGAAGATGCCCGAGATCCGGTCGGCCAGGCGCTGGACGGCGGCCTTGCCGGACTGGGCGTCCTCTACCAGTTTGGCCATCTGCGCCAGCTGGGTGTCCGAACCGACCCGTGTCGCCCGGACAACAAGACGCCCGCCAGCGTTGACCGTGGCCCCAGTCACCGCGTCGCCTGCGACGACCTCGACGGGAACGGACTCGCCGGTGAGCATGGAGGCGTCCACGGCCGAGGTGCCGGAGACGACGGTACCGTCGGTGGCGATCTTCTCGCCGGGACGGACGACGAACTCGTCGCCGACGGCCAACTCTCCGGTCGGGATCTTGGTCTCGACGCCGTCACGCAGGACGGCGACCTCTTTCGCCCCGAGGTCGAGCAGGGCGCGCAGCGCGGCACCGGCCTGTCGCTTGGAGCGCTTCTCGAAGTAGCGTCCGGCGAGGATGAACATCGTCACACCCGCGGCAGCCTCGAGGTAGATGTTGCCCGCGCCGTCAGACGGCGCGATGGTGAACTCGAAGGGATGCGTCATCCCCGGCATGCCGGCATGGCCGAGGAACAATGCATAGAGCGACCACAGGAACGCCGCGCTCGTGCCCATCGAGACGAGCGTGTCCATCGTGGCTGTGCCGTGCTTGAGGTTGGTCCATGCGGCCTTGTGGAACGGCCAGCCCGCCCAGACGATTACCGGCGCGGCCAGAGCCAGCGAGGCCCACTGCCAGTAGGTGAACTGCAGGACCGGAATCATGGCCATCGCGATTACCGGCACGGTGAGCACGATCGACCCGATCAGCCTCTGCTTGAGCGAGGTCAGTTCGGGGTCATCGGCTGGGTCCTGATCGTTGCCTTCGGAGTCCGTCGTCGCGGCTTCGGGCCGGGGCAATGCCGCGGTGTAGCCGGTCTTCTCGACCTCGGCGACCAGAAGAGCCGGGTCATAGCCGGCGGGCACGGTGACCTTGGCCTTTTCGGTGGCGTAGTTGACGCTCGCGGTGACGCCGTCAAGCTTGTTCAGCTTGCGCTCGATCCTGTTCGCGCAGGAGGCGCAGGTCATCCCTCCGACTTCCAGCTCGATGCCCGAGTCCGCGCTCAGTGGCGCTGGTGCGCTCATGCTGTTTCCTTCTCTCTGCTCTGCCGCGGCAGTGCAGTGCAGTGGGCCGCGAGGCTGGCCGGGGCTTTCATCAGGCGCGCACGGCCGAATAGCCGGCCTCTTCGACGGCGGCCAGGACCTGTGCGTCGTCGATCTCGCCGGAGGTGGTGATCACGAGCCTTCCCGTCTGGGCGCTGACCTCGATGGCGGTGACACCGGCGATCTCGCCGACCTCCTCGCGGACTGACGCCTCGCAGTGCCCGCAGGTCATGCCCGTCACTTGGTACTCGTTTGCAGTCATCGGATAGCCTCCTCTACTTGGATACCCCCGGTGGGTACTCTTTTGAGAACCGTATACCCGCACAGGGTATTCCCGCAAGGTCGGCCGGGATCGCTTCTGAACGGACCCGTCGTTTCGAAGTGATACGCCACCGGGGTATGCTGTGGCTGTGAAGTGCGCGACTCCTGAACCCTGCCGCGGCCGGCAATGGTTGCAGCTGGTCGTTCTTACGGTGCTGCTGATCACGGGTCTTCTCGGCATGCACGCGCTGGTCGGCGGCCCGGCAGCGGCGACGGCCTCGATGGCGTCGCCGGCTCACGCATCCCCGTCCTCGCCCGGCATGACGGGCATGTCGCCTACCGCCTCCATGTCGGCCGCGGCCGGAGCGCAGGGCCTGGTGCACGGCTCCGGCGGCTGCGCAGACGCCATGAACAGCGGCGACTCTACCTGTGTCTCCGCGCCCACGGCCGAGAGTATTCCGGCCCTTCCCGTTCCGTCCGTCGCGGATGTCCTCACGCCCGTCTCTGCGCCCCTGCCGACGCCGCTATCGGAGACGCCTCGCAGGTTTGCGCTGACGCATCTGGAACTGTCGATCTACCGAACGTGAGCAGACGGGAGCGCCGATGCTGCGCTCCTCAGTCAGCCACCTCGGCGGGTCCACTACCCTGCCGTGCCTGCCACGACATCGTGTCCCACAACGATGGCCCCCCTTCTGGGCTCATGCTGACCTGCGCCTCCGACCATCCGTGATCGTCGAGCGCGCAAGCGCGATGCCGTGGCTCCGCTCACTACCGACACACAAGGACATCACCCATGCATTCCACCCTGAACCGTCGACAGTTCCTGTCCGTCGGCGCACTGACCCTCACCGCCGCCGGCCTCGCCGGATGCAGCACCACTGCCACCAAAACAACCTCATTCGTGAGACCCAGCAGCACCGCGGTCACCGCCGCGGAGGCGAAGCGCCGCAGCACCGGTGCTGTCGTGCACCGCGCGCTGACCGCCGAGCCGGTCACCCTCGACCTCGGCGGGAAGACCGCGAAGACCTGGGCCTACCGGGGAGCCTCGGCGACCCAGCCGCTGCGCGGCAACGTCGGCGACACCCTGAAGGTCGCCTTCACCAACGATCTCCCTGATCCAACCAGCGTCCACTGGCACGGGCTGGCGCTGCGCAACGACATGGACGGCGTGCCGAGTCTCACCCAGGATGCCGTGAAGCCCGGCGGGTCGTTTGATTACGAGTTCACACTGCCCGAATCAGGCACATTCTGGTTCCATCCCCACGTCGGCACGCAGCAAGACCGTGGTCTGTACGCGCCGCTGATCATCGATGACCCGAACGAGAAGGGCGACTACGACAAGGAATGGGTCATCGTCGTCGACGACTGGCTCGACGGCATCACCGCAACACCGGACGAGGTGATGAAGGAGCTCGGCCAGGGAATGATGGACCACGATAGTGGGGGACACGGTGACATGGACATGGGCCCGATGCGAATGGGCAACACCCTCATGGGCGCGACCTCGCCTCTGCTCGGCGGCGACGCAGGCGACGTCTACTACCCCCTCTACTTGATCAACGGCAAGCCCGCCAACGACCCGCAAACCTTTGCCGCCAAGCCTGGAGAGCGGATCAGGCTGAGGATCATCAATGCTGGCGGCGACACCGCCTTCCGCTTCGGCGTCACCGAGCACGAGATGACGATCACGCACTCCGACGGATTCCCCGTCAAACCCCTCAAGGCAGAGAGCCTCGTTCTTGGAATGGGGGAGCGCTACGACGCAGTCGTCACTGCCGGCGACGGCGCATTCGCAGTCATCGCCGAAGCCCTTGGGAAGCAGAACCAGGCCCTTGCTATTCTGCGCACTGGGTCGGGAAGCGCGCCCGCGATGGACGTGAAGCTGCCCCAGCAGAAGACCCCCGCCACCGCGGACAGCCTCAAAGCAACCAGTTCAGTCGCTCTGCCGAACCGCGCTGTCGACCGCACCCTCTCACTTGAGCTGACCGGTGGCATGGAGAAGTATGACTGGGCGATCAATGGCAAGCGCATGAACATGGACAAGCCGATGCGCGACGCCCTCGGTATCGTCGAAGGGGAGCGGGTCGCCCTCGAGTTCAAGAACTCGACTGAGATGTGGCACCCGATGCATCTGCACGGACACACCTACCAGCATTCCGGGGGAGGGCCGCGCAAGGACACCTCGATCGTTGTTCCCGGCACAACGTTGCGGGTCGAGTTCGATGCCGACAATCCCGGACGGTGGCTCTCGCACTGCCACAACGTCTACCACGGGGAAGCCGGTATGATGACGACGATCGCCTACCAGGTGAACTGAAGCATCGGGGCCGCGCGCCTTACCGGCGCGGCGCAGGTCATCGCTGCTCCTCCCGGCCTGGGCAGAGAAGATCTCCGAAGTGCGCTTCGAGGTTGGTTCGGGAGCGAGCAGCCTGCGACGATAGTGGTATGCAAGGTGAACAAGTCGTCAAAATTCGCACGTCATATCGGTCCCTCCGAATAGCGAGCCCTCCTCCGTCGGCAGAGCGCGTATTTTAGAACACCCGACCAATGTCGGTGCCATCTTCCGTTCCGCTGCGGCACTCGGCGTCGATGCCGTGCTAGTGACGCCCCGGTGCGCCGACCCGCTCTACCGGCGCTCGATCCGCGTCTCAATGGGCACGGTGTTCCAGGTGCCGTGGACCCGCATCGAACCGTGGCCGGGCGGCATGGACGCGTTGCGCGAGCAGGGTTGGGCCTTCGCCGCGATGGCTCTCGGCGACGACTCGGTAACGCTCGACGAGTTGGCGGCCCGCGCGCCGGAGCGGCTGGCCCTCGTCATGGGTACGGAGGGCGACGGCCTCGGCAAACGAACGGTGGCCGGCTGCGACCTCACGGTGCGGATTCCCATGGCCGGCGGCGTCGACTCGCTCAACGTCGCCGCGGCGTCCGCCGTCGCCATGTACACGTTGCGCGCCTGACGTCGAACCCGCGCCGCACCACGGCCCCCCGGCCCAGCACTTCACTGGACAGCATCGACGACGCCCCACTCGAGCTTGGCGGGTTCTAGCAGTCCTCGCAACACCCAGACTTTTTGGGAGTTGCGAGGACTGTGTCGGTTGACGGGGTGAAGGCAGCGTTCTTGGCTGCGATGGATGCCCATGATGGGAACGTGTCGGCTGCTGCTCGCGCGGTCGGTGCGAATCGGAACTCGGCGTACGCGTGGGCGCGCCAAGCGGGCCTTCGCGGGCGTGGGAAAACCGGGGCCGGTCCGCACCCGCGCCGTGGTGAGTACGACTTGTTACGTGCTCGTGGAGTCTCGCGCCGGGAGGCTGCCGCCCTGGTCGGCGTGCATGCGCGCACAGCTCATGACTGGGATCGGGGGATTCGTCAGATCGGTCATAGCCGCCTGCACTCCGATGGGCGCCTGGTCGACTATCGCACTGGTACGACGACGATGGTCGGCATGGACACCTTGACGCCGACGTTGGCGGCGTTATCACGGCCCCTACACCCGCGATACGTGACGCTCGAAGAGCGGGAGAAGATCGCGGACATGCGCCGGGAGGGAGCATCATTGCGCACGATCGGGCGCGCACTGGGACGGCCTGCGTCCACGATCAAACGTGAGATCGACACCTACACCGATGAGGCGGGCCGCTATCGCCCGTATGCCGCGCACCGGGCGTGGACGCAGTCGCGGGCCCGTGCGAAGGAAGCGAAACTCGCCCAGCCGGGCCGGCTGCGTGACTACGTGATCGCGAAGTTGGGTGTGAAGTGGTCGCCCGAGCAGATCCACAATGTCTTGATCAAGGAATTTCCTGACGATGAGGACATGCGGGTGAGCACCGAGACGATCTAACAAGCGATCTACGTGCAAGCCCGCGGCGGATTGAAGCGTGAAGTCACAGCGGCGTTGCGCACGGGCCGCGCCCGCCGCCGCCCGCACCGCAGCCCGGATCAGCGCGCGAGCCGGTTCGTTGATCCGATGGTCATGATCGGCGACCGGCCACCCGAGGTCGCTGATCGTGCGGTGCCCGGGCATTGGGAGGGCGACTTGATCATCGGAAAGGATGGCGCGTCAGCGATCGCGACACTGGTGGAGCGTCACACCCGGTATGTGATGCTCGCTCATTTACCTGGTGGCGCGCATGACGCGTTGACCGTCAGGGACGCGCTCATCGCGACGATCGGTGGGTTGCCACAGCATTTGCGGGCGTCGTTGACGTGGGATCAGGGCGCGGAGATGGCGTTGCACAAGCAGTTCAGCATCGCGACCGGCACCAACGTGTACTTCTGTGACCCGCATTCACCGTGGCAACGCGGCAGCAACGAGAACACGAACGGATTGCTGCGTCAGTAATTCCCAAAGGGCACTGACCTGAGCGTGCACGGGCCCGCCGAACTGGAACTCGTCGCTGCCGAGCTCAACGGGCGCCCACGCAAAACGCTCAACTGGGACAACCCAGCCGAGCGCCTGCGTGATCTACTTCAAACCACGTGATCAATCAGGTGTTGCGAGGACCACGAGAATCAGCCCAAGCTCGAGTGGGGCGTCGTTGTGAGCCGGATCAGTGACCGTAGGTGGCCGTGATCGTTGCGCGCGCCGCGGTCTGGAAGACCGCGTTGAAGCTGAGGACCGCGGGGGTGACGCTGTCGTCGATGGCGAGCGGGTCGCCCTCGACGGCGTGCACCGCGAAGATGTAGCGGTGGGGACGATCGCCCTCGGGCGGAGCGGCGCCGGCGTAGCCGCGCGAACCCGTGTCGTTCGTCAGCTGGAAAGCACCTTCGGGCAGGTTCGTGCCGTCACCGGCGCCTTCGGGCAGTTCAGTGACGTCGGCGGGAATACCGGCCACAGCCCAGTGCCAGAAGCCGGACGGTGTGGGGGCGTCGGGGTCGAAGCACGTGACGACGTAGGAGGTCGTCGACTCCGGGGCGCCGCTCCAGCTCAGCTGAGGGGAGCGGTTGCCACCGGTGAAGCCCCAGTCGTCGAAGACGTGCGCGTCGGCGAGCGTATCGCCGTCGGCGAAGTTCTCGCTCGTCACGCTGAACGACGGAACCTCGGGCAGGAGGGAGTAGGGATCGGGTGCGACGGGTCGTTCGAGAGTCATGTTTCGACCCTATGCCGCGACCTCGGGCGTTGTCAGCCGCCCGACGGGGTGACGAGTCGCGTCACGAGCCGATCGAGCGTGAGCGCCGGATCGTCCGTCACACCGCCGTGCAGGGGGCCGGGCTGAAGGATCGTCGAACGAGGGGCGGTGATCCATCCGAAGCGCTGCCCCAACTTCGGCATCGCCGGTCGGCCGGCGCAGGCCTCGCCACGCACAGCGGCACACATACCCTCGAGCGCGGCTTCGACATCAGCCGGGTCGAGGTGCGGTGCGAAAGCTTCGAGGCGCTGCGGCGCGAGATCGAAGCGGGCGTCGAGGAAATCGGCCATCTGCGCATAGACGACGACGCCGACGTTGAGGAACTCCTCGCGCTCGATCGACGGCACGAGACGCAGGAGGACGTACTGGTAGCCAATGCCGCTCATCGCGCACCCTCCGCGTGGGCGGGCGACCAGGCCTGCGGTGAGGCCAGCCGCGCGAGAAGGTTCTCGACGTAGGCCCCGCGGACGTCGGTCGGCGTCGGCATGGCATCCGTGGCTTCGAGCCACTCGTCCGGTACGAGGCCGAGGATGCGCTCGAGGAGCTGTGCATCGACCTGGGCGCTGAGCCGTTCGTGCGTCGCGGCGGCTTCGGTGGCCACGCCCCACATGATGTGCGAGGTGGCCTCGAAGCGTTGCGCGGCGAACCGCTCCGGGTTGGAGCCCTTCGACGGCCACGAGTAGTGGAAGTAGAGCGCTGCGCCGTGATCGATGCACCACGTTTTGCCGTGCCAGCGCACGAGATTCGGGTTGTGCGGCGTGCGGTCGATGTTCGCCGTGAACGCATCGAGCCAGAGGATGGTGGCGGCTTCGTCGGCGGGCGGCGGCTGCGAACCGTCGTAGGCGAACGCGCCGGGCAGCAGGTCCACCCCGAGGTTGAGCCCGAGGCTTGCCGTGAGCAGGTCCTGTACCTCCTCGTCCGCCTCGTACTTCGCGATGGGTTCGGGGAGCTCGACGAGCTTCAGCGCAGGAACCCGCAGGCCGAGGGCTCGTGCGAGTTCACCGACGACCACCTCGGCGACGAGAACCTTGAGCCCCTGACCGGCTCCGCGGAACTTGACGACCCACGTGCCGTCGTCACTTCCCTCGACGACGCCGGGCAGCGAACCGCCCTCCTTGAGGGGGACGACGTACCGCGTCGCGGTGATGGTCTCGAGCACCGCAACAGGGTAGCCGGGCCACTAGGCTGACCGCATGGAACCGGTCTACACCTCCGTCATCGGCCTGGCTCGCACTCTCTTCGCCGGCCAGGGCCTGAAGTTCACCCTCCTCGGCGAGGACAACGTGCCGCGCACCGGCGGCGCGGTCGTCATGATGAACCACCTGTCGTACATGGACTTCACATACGCCGGCTTCCCCGCGCGCAAGCACAAGCGCCTCATCCGCTTCATGGCGAAGAAGGAGGTCTTCGATAACAAGATCTCCGGTCCGCTCATGCGCGCCATGAAGCACATCGCCGTCGAGCGCGGCAACGGAGCGGCGAGCTACCGGGCAGCGGTCGACGCTCTCAAGGCGGGAGAGATCGTCGGCATCTTCCCCGAGGAGACGATCTCGCGCTCCTTCGAACTGAAGTCCTTCAAGTCCGGTGGCGTCCGCATGGCCAAGGAGGCCGGCGTTCCGATCCTTCCCATGATCATCTGGGGCTCTCAGCGCGTGTGGACCAAGGGCAAGCCCAAGCGCATGGGCCGCACGAACACGCCCATCACGGTCGCCGTCGGTGAGCCGATGCACTACGACGAGGCGCTCAGCCCCGAGGAGAACACCGAGCGCGTCAAGGCCGTCATGAAGACCATGCTCGACGAGATCCGCGCGGCCTACCCGAAGCTCAGCGGCAGCGACCTCGAGTTCCTGCCCGCGTCCATGGGCGGAACCGCCCCGACGCTCGAGGAGGCCGAGGCCGAGGACGCCCGCGTCGCCGCCGAGCGTCGCCGCAAGTTCGTCGAGAAGCAGCGCGAGAAGCGCGACTGATCTCGGGCAGGTGCCGAGCGAGGCGCTGACAGCCCCGGATTTCCGGGGTTGTCAGCGCCTCGTCCTAGGGTGAGGACATGTCGATCGACCACGTCGCCACTCGCGTCCTCGAAGCGCTCGCCGGCCCAGGGGCCACCCTCCGCGACGATCAGCGCACCGCGGTCGAAGCGCTGTCCCGTCCGGGTGCCCGCGTCGTCGTCGTGCAGGCCACCGGCTGGGGCAAGTCCGCCGTCTACTGGGTCGCCACGGCAGCCTCCCGCGAACGAGGTGACGGTCCCACCCTCGTCGTCTCGCCGCTGCTCAGCCTCATGCGCGACCAGGTCGCCGCCGCCTCCCGTGCGGGCCTGCGCGCCGCGGCCATCCACTCGGGCAACCTCGACTCGTGGAGCGAGATCGAGGCAGCCGTGGCCGCCGACGAACTCGACGTTCTCCTCGTCTCACCCGAACGCCTCGCGAACCCGACCTTCGGCAAGCGCGTCATGAGCGGCCTCGCGGGGCGCCTCGGTCTCCTCGTCATCGACGAAGCCCACGCCGTCTCCGACTGGGGCCACGACTTCCGGCCCGACTACCGCCGCGTCGCCGACGTCCTGCGCGAACTCAACCCCCGCACGCCCGTGCTCGCCACCACGGCCACGGCGAACGAGCGTGTCACCGAGGACCTGGCGGCCCAGCTGGGGGAGTCGTCCCTCGTGCTGCGCGGTCCGCTCGCCCGATCGTCCCTCCACCTCGCGGTGCTTCCGGAGATGACGGCGCTCCAGCGCTACGCGTGGGTCGTCGATCACCTCGCGTCACTGCCGGGCAGCGGCATCGTCTACACCCTCACCGTCGCGGACGCCGAGCGCCTGACGGCCGCCATCAAGGCGGCCCACGGCGATTCCCTTCCCGTCGAGGCCTACACAGGTCAGCTGGAAGCCGGTCAACGCGAGCACCTCGAGGACGCTCTGCGGCGCAACGAGGTCAAGGCCCTCGTGGCCACGTCGGCCCTCGGGATGGGCTATGACAAGCCCGACCTCGGCTTCGTCGTCCACCTCGGCGCACCGGCGTCTCCGGTCTCCTACTACCAGCACATCGGGCGAGCCGGGCGAGCCATCGAGCACGCCGTCGTCGCGCTGTTGCCCGCGGCCGGTGACGAACACATCTGGGATTACTTCGCCACGGCCACCATCCCGCGCAAGGACCAGGTCGAGTCCCTCCTCACCGCACTGCGTGTCTCCGACGGGCCGATGAGCGTTCCGGCCCTCGACGCCGAAACAGGCATTCGCCGTACCCGCGTCGAACTGCTGCTCAAACAACTCGCGGTCGACGGTGTGGTCGAGCGCAGCGCGGACGGCTGGAGCGCCACCGGCGTCCAGTGGACGTTCGACGAGGAGCACTACAAGGGCGTCATCGCCACGCGTGAGCGTGAGGCCGACATCATGCGCAGCTACATCGCAGGCCGCGAATGCCTCATGAAGCTGCTGCGTACGGCCCTCGACGACCCGGAGGCCGAGAACTGCGGCCGATGCTCCGTCTGCCTCGGGCGTCTGCCCGAACCGCTGAGCGCCGACGTCGACGCCGCCACGGTCGAGCGCATCGCCGCCGTGTTGCGCGCGGAGACCATCACGCTCGAACCGCGCAAGATGTGGCCAGGCGGTCCCTTCGGGGCGCGCGGGCGCATTCCGGCGGAGCTGGGAGCAGATCCGGGGCGGGTCATCATTCACGCCGACGCTGCCGAGTGGGAGGACGAACGCCGCGAGGATGCCCGCGCCGGTGGAAGCGAGCCACCCTCGCAGGCGCTGCGAGACTCGGCGGTGCGTGTCCTCGCGGCCTGGGCGTCCACCTGGCGCCGCCGCCCGAGCTGCGTCATCGCGCTTCCCACACGCACCGCATCGGCCGCCGTCGCCACGGCGCGCGTCGAGGGCCTCGCCGAGCACCTGGGCGAGGTAGGCAATCTGCCCGTGGCGACGTGGAACGGCGTCCCGCCGGACACCCAGGGGCTCTCCGGAGCACAGGTTGCTGCGGCGTGGCGTGACGCCTTGGCCACGACGGGTTTCCCCGACGTGGCCGGCGCGAGCGTTCTCCTCGTCGTCGACACGACAAACACGACGTGGGAGCCCACCGTCGCCGCGGCGAGCCTGCGCGAAGCCGGTGCCGATGTCGTCCTTCCGCTCGTCATCCACCGCGCGGTCGGTTGACGTGGCGTGCGTCGAATCGCCGGTCGCCCGGCCTCGGTTCTAAGGTGACGTTCATGCGTGCACTCACCGTCGTACCCCTGAAGGCCGACTCCCTCGCCGTCACCGACATGCCGGACCCGAGCCGCGGTGACGACGAGCTCCTCGTCGAAGGCCTCGCGCTCGGCGTGTGCGGCACCGATCACGAAATCTCCGAGGGCGCCTACGGCTGGGCCCCCGACGGTGCCGAGCGCCTCATCCTCGGCCACGAGTCCCTCGGGCGCGTCCTCGAAGCTCCCGAAGGCAGCGAGTTCGCACCGGGTGACCTCGTCGTCGGCATCGTGCGTATGCCCGACCCCGAGCCCTGCGTCGCGTGCGCCCACGACGAGTGGGACATGTGCCGCAACGGCGAGTACACCGAGCACGGCATCAAGCAGATCCACGGCTTCGGTTCGAGGCGCTGGAGCATTCCCGCCGAACACGCCGTGAAGCTCGCACCCAACCTCGAGAAGGTCGGTGTGCTTCTCGAACCGACCACCGTGGTCGCCAAGGCGTGGGAGCAGGTCGAGCGCATCGGCTCGCGCGCCTACTTCGACCCCAAGAGGGTTCTCGTCACCGGCGCCGGCCCCATCGGTCTCCTCGGCGCCCTCATCGGCGTTCAGAAGGGCCTCGAGGTCTACGTCCTCGACCGCGCCACCGAGGGCATCAAACCCGAACTCGTCGAAGCGCTCGGCGCTCACTACGTCACGGGCGATGCCGTCGAGCAGATGACGACCATCGCTCCCGACGTCGTCATCGAAGCCACCGGTGCCGTGCCGGTCATCTCGGCTGTGCTGGCCAACAACGTGCCCTACGGCATTGTGTGCCTCACCGGAATCTCGGCTCCGCACGAGTCCGAGGTCGACCTCGGGTTCATCAACCGTGACCTCGTGCTCGACAACGGCGTCGTCGTCGGTTCCGTCAACGCCAACCGCCGCCACTACGAAGAGGCCGCCGCAGTGCTCGACCGTGCGGACAACGCGTGGCTCGAGCGTCTCATCACGCGCCGGGTGCCGCTGGAGGACTTCGCGCAGGCCTTCGAGCGTCAGGACGGCGACGTCAAGGTGGTTCTCGACCTCACGTGAGAAGCGACCCCAGCATCCTGCACGTCGACCTCGACGCCTTCTTCGCGTCGGTCGAACAGCGGGACAAGCCCAGTCTGCGTGGGCGACCAGTCGTCGTCGGCGGCACCGGGATGCGTGGGGTCGTCTCGACGGCGTCGTACGAGGCCAGGGTTTACGGTGCCCGCAGCGCGATGAGCACGGCGGAGGCGCGTGCTATCTGCCCCGCCGGAACGGCGTTCCTCTCGCCGCGCTTCGAGGCGTACCGCAAGTCGTCCCTCGTCGTCATGGATCTGCTGCGTGAGCTGTCGCCGCTCGTGGAGCAGGTCTCCATCGACGAGGCGTACGTCGATCTGCGGGGCGCCGACCTGGAGGATCTGGAGGTCGACACCGTCCGGAAGCGACTCGAGCGCCTCGACGCCGACATCCGGGAGGCAACCGGCGGCCTCACGGCCAGTGCCGGTGCGGCCACCTCGAAGATGCTCGCGAAGATCGGCTCGGACCTCGACAAACCGAACGGCATCACGATCGTCGCGCCGGGGGAGGAGGAGAGCGTCCTCGAACCGATGAGTGTGCGGGCGATGAGCGGCGTGGGGCCGGCCACGGCGGCCCGGCTGCGCACGTTCGGGGTAGAGACGGTCGGCGACCTGCGGCGCATGACCGACACCGACCTCGTCAGCGTGTTCGGCGAACGGCACGGGCGCTCCCTCTTCGCGCTGGCGCGGGCCCGGGACGACCGCGAGCTCACGCTCTCGCGCGAGGCCAAGAGCATCTCGAACGAGGAGACCTTCGAACGTGACGTGCACGAGCGTCACGTCCTGCACCGCGAGATCGAGCGCATCGCCGAATCGGTCGGGGCGCGCGCCGAGAAGGCCGGTGTTTTCGGCCGAACCGTCCACCTCAAGGTGAGGCTTCCCGACTTCACGGCCCTGACGCGCAGCTTCACGACCACCTCACCGACACGGGACGCCGACGTCATCGCGCGAACCGCCACACGCTTGCTCGACGGGCTCGATCTGCCTCAGGGGGTGCGTCTGCTCGGGGTTGGTCTCAGCGGGTTCGTGGCGCACGCCCAGACGGGACTGTTCGATCTCGAGACCGCGGCCGGCGACGAGACCGAGTACCCGGAGGTCTTCGCGCCGTCACCGCAGGACGAGCCCGCCCCCGGCAGTGACGCCATCGATCTCTCGACGCGCTTCAGCCCGTCGCCAGAGCGCCGCTGGCGTACCGGAATGGACGTCCACCACCCCGATCACGGCAACGGCTGGGTCTGGGGCTCCGGGCGCTCTCGCGTCACGGTTCGCTTCGAGGGGCCGAGCACCCCGCCGGGACCGGTGCACACCTTCGCCGTGGACGACGAGGCCCTCTCACCAGCAGAAGCGCCGAGCTGGACGTAGATCACGTCTCAGCTCGGCGCTTCGCCGGCGGATTCTCGGGCCGTCAGTCGGCGCTCACGCCCAGGGCCGCCGCCAGAGCAGCCGGAGCCTTCGCCTCCTCCGCGCGCCCCTGCCGCTGCAGCGTTCGCGCGAGAAGCATGGCGGCGTAGCCGTTCGTCGGCTGATCGCTCAACACGGCACGAGCAGTGCTCTCGGCGAGGTCCAGCCGGGCGGAGTGGTAGTAGGAGCGAGCAAGCAGTTCACGCACGTCGCCGAGACCGTGGCGGTGGTCGACCGGCTGGCCCAGGATCCATTCGAGCCGCCCGGCGGCATCGACGTAACGGCGGCGTTCGAAGTCACGCAGGGCACCCTCGTACTCGACGCGGGCGTCGGTGCGCACGGGGGTGAAGTCGCTCCACGGGTAATTCGTCATCGAAGGCCTCCTACCGATTGGTCGATGTTCTGAGATGTAAGACAATCGTTAGGGTTTCCGCATTCCCGACCCCAGTCGGACCACGTACGGTGGGCCGCAAGCGCATTGACGGCCAACCCTTGGGAGCGGAACACGATGAACGGCAGTGCATGGCTGATGTGGCTCGGCGTCGCGCTCGCGATGGCGGCCGTGGAGGCCGTCACGGTGGACTTCGTGTTCATCATGCTCGCGATCGGCGCTCTCGCCGGCGCCCTGGCCTCCTTCCTCGGCGCAGGGTTCGTCCTCAGCGCGGTCGTCGCGGTCGCTGTCGCAGTGGGCCTCCTGTTCACGCTGCGCCCGGCCCTGCGCAAGCGTCTGCGCCCCAAGCGTGACAACAGGGACATCGGCCCGACGTCCGTCGTCGGCCTCACCGGCTATGTCGTCGAGCCTGTGTCCGACACGGCCGGCCTGGTCAAGGTCCACGGTGACCTGTGGACCGCGCGTACCGACGTTCGCACGACGCTGCCGCTCGGCTCGTCCGTTCAGGTCGTCGAACTGCAGGGCGCCACCCTGCTCGTCGACCCGGCCAGTCCCGGCGCCCACTACTGATCGCGCGCCACCACAGTCCGAAGCACACACACTGCCGGACACCCGAACCGGCGGGGGAGGGAACACCATGTCACCAGGACTCATCGCCGTCCTGCTGCTCGTCCTGTTCGTCGTCGTCGTCCTCATGCGGACGGTGCGCATCGTGCCGCAGCAGACGGCGCAGATCATCGAGCGCCTCGGTTCGTACAACCGCACCCTGACCGACGGTCTGCACATCCTCGTGCCGTTCATCGACCGCGTCCGCGCGAACATCGACCTGCGCGAGCAGGTCGTCACCTTCCCGCCGCAGCCGGTCATCACGAGCGACAACCTCGTCGTGAGCATCGACACCGTCATCTACTACTCGGTGACCGACCCGAAGTCGGCCGTGTACGAGATCGAGAACTTCATCCAGGGCATCGAGCAGCTCACGGTCACGACGCTGCGTAACGTCATCGGTTCGCTCGACCTCGAGCAGACGCTGACCTCGCGCGACCAGATCAACGGCCAGCTGCGCGGCGTGCTCGACGAGGCGACCGGGCGCTGGGGCATCCGCGTCAACCGCGTGGAGCTCAAGGCCATCGACCCGCCGGCTTCGGTGCAGGACTCGATGGAGAAGCAGATGCGCGCCGAGCGTGACCGCCGCGCCGCCATCCTCAACGCCGAGGGTTTCAAGCAGTCGCAGATCCTCACGGCCGAGGGTGAGAAGCAGTCCTCGATCCTCAAGGCCGAGGGTGAGGCCCAGGCGGCCATCCTCAAGGCACAGGGTGAGGCCCGCGCCATCCAGCAGGTCTTCGACGCCATCCACCGAGGCAAGCCGACGCAGCGTCTGCTCGCCTACCAGTACCTGCAGACACTGCCGCAACTCGCTCAGGGCGACTCGAACAAGATGTGGGTCATCCCGTCCGAGGTCACGGACGCTCTGCGCGGCATCTCGAGCGCCCTCGGCGGCGACGCCGGTCGCCCGGGGGACAACGACGACGAGGAATGGGTCGACCCCGGCACGAACGACACCAACGCGTTCGCCGACACCACGCTCGAGGACCCGGAGGTCGCTCTGGCGAACGCCCGCGGTGAGGCCAACCAGGCCACGACCGAGGCGGAGCGCAACACGCAGACGGCCGCTCGCCCCGTGCGAGCTGCTGCTCCGTCAGCCGCCGAAGATGCCCCGAGCGAAGTCGAGCGCCAGCAGATCGCGCCGTCGCCGCACGTGGCTGCTCCCACGTTCGACGAGGCTGAAGGCTCGCCGGAGCCGGCACCGCAGGAGGTGCGCGAGGAGCGTCCCGTGCGCGCGCCGCTGCCAGGCGTGAACCGCGACGAGCAGGGGAATCCCAACGCCTGACGTATGACGTTTCGACGTCGTCAGCACGCGAACGGCCCGCCGACATCACCGTGTCGGCGGGCCGTGGCGCACCCCCAGGATCTCGATGTGCATTCGCCGGAATCGCCTGGTAGTGTTTTCCCTCGTTGGAAGGACGCGGAAGCGGCCGGAAAAACACCACCTGTCCGGGTGGCGGAATGGCAGACGCGCTAGCTTGAGGTGCTAGTGTCCTTTATCGGACGTGGGGGTTCAAGTCCCCCCTCGGACACACCGCTAAGCGGCTCGATGAGAGAGATCATCGGGCCGCTTTTTCGTGCCCGGAAACGGGTGGCAGAGTAGGAGCATGACTTCTGCAGCCGCCGAAAGTGACGTCCTTCGTATCTGCCGTGACCTCATTCGCATCGACACGAGCAACTACGGCCCCGGGGTCGAGGGGCCGGGGGAGCGCGAGGCGGCCGAGTACGTCGTCGGTCAGCTGCAGGAGGTCGGCCTCGAGCCCGAGTTGTTCGAGAGCGAGAAGGGCCGCGCTAACGTCGTCGTTCGCATCCCCGGCGAGGACTCCGAGCGCGGCGCCCTCGTCGTCCACGGGCACCTCGACGTCGTTCCGGCTGAAGCGGCCGACTGGACTCACGACCCCTTCGCGGCGGATCTGGCAGACGGGTGCGTCTGGGGTCGCGGCGCCATCGACATGAAGGACATGGACGCCATGATCCTCGCGACGGTGCGTGACTTCGCCCGCCGCGGCGTCAAGCCGTCGCGTGACCTCGTCGTCGCCTTCTTCGCCGACGAGGAAGCCGGGGGAGTGCTCGGCTCACACTGGGCCGTCGACAACCGCCCCGAGTTGTTCGACGGCGCCACCGAAGCTATCAGCGAGGTGGGCGGCTACTCCGTCACCGTGCCGGCAGCCTCCGGTGGTGACCAGCGGGCCTACCTGCTCCAGACCGCGGAAAAGGGCATCCGGTGGCTGCGCCTCACCGCCCACGGACGCGCCGGACACGGCAGCGTGCCGAACGACGAGAACGCCATCGTCCGACTCGCGCAGGCCATCACGCGCATCGACGCCCACGTGTGGCCGCGCCAGTACATCGCGAGTGTGCGCGCCCTCCTCGACGGTCTGTCGACCACCACGGGCATCACGTACGCCGACGACGACAACACCGCCCTGCTGTCCACGATCGGCGGGGCTCGCGGCTTCGTCGAAGGCACCCTGGCGAACACGTCGAACGTGACGATGCTTGCGGCGGGGTACAAGCAGAACGTCATTCCTCAGACGGCATCGGTCAACGTCGACTGTCGCTTCCTGCCCGGCCACGAGGACGAGCTCATGGCGGTCATCGAGGAACTCGCCGGTGAGCACGTGACGGTCGAGACGTTGCATCGGGACATTGCGCTCGACGCACCGTTCGAGACGGACCTCGTCGAGCGGATGAAGTCGGCTCTGCGCGCCGAGGACCCGGGATGTGAAGTGCTGCCCTACTGCCTCTCGGGCGGCACGGACAACAAGGCGCTCAAGGAACTCGGCATCACCGGCTACGGGTTCGCACCCCTGCGTCTGCCGGCCAACCTCGACTTCGCCCCGATGTTCCACGGCATCGACGAGCGCGTGCCGGTCGAGAGCCTGGAATTCGGTCAGCGCGTCCTGGCGCGCTTCCTCACCGACTGCTGAGCGGCTCGCGGCTCCGCCCGACACGACAGGAGTCAGAGCAGGCCGCCGGGGGACTCGCGGCGCATGCGAATGATGCGCCGGCGCAGCCAGACCCGACGCATTCCGCCGAGGTAGAGGCGCGTGCGCGCGAGTTCCCAGTGCCCGTACTCCGCCTCATCGGTGAGGGCCTGTCGGATGTCTCCGCGGCTGGTGCCGCGCTCGAAGGTGAGCGTGCGGTATTCGTACTCGGGCATCTGCACATTCTGCCGCGTTCGCGGTAGCGTTTTCCACATGACCGCAGACCCGCGCGCAGCTCTGGAAACACTCACGAGCGCCTTCGAACGTCACCTCGAAGCATGTTCCGGACGACGGGGAGAGAACGACCCCGCGGTCGTCGCCGCCTACCAGGCGTTGGCCGATGCCTTCGAGGACTACGACGACGCCCTCATGGACGCCTTCAACGAAGTCACACCGCTCGAGGTGTACTCGGAGGAGGACTTCGACGAAGATGACGACGACGAGTACGACGAGGAAGACCTCGACGACGAAGACGAGGACGACGAGCACTGAGCGTCGCGCGCGTCATGGTGCAATGAGGCTCCGAACATGAGGAAGGCCCGCCGGCAACGGCGGGCCTTCGTCATGTCTAGTGTCGCGAGGCGACTCAGCGGGTGCGCGAGACCTCGTCGAGGACGGCAAGGATCTCGTCGGGGACGACGAGTTGGCCCGCACGCAGGAGCACGCGCATCTGCGCTGGTGTTCGCGCACCGACCATGAGGGCGTCGAGCCCCTCCTGCCGCAACTGCCAGGCGAGGGCCAGTTCGCTCGGGTGCACGCCCAGCCCCTCGGCGGCCGTGGCGAGCGACTCGACGACGGAACGCGCCGAGGCACCGAAGTGACGGGGCTGGAGCGGGACGACACCGGCGGCCCTGCGCGAGTCCGCCGGGGTTCCGTGGCGGTACTTGCCGGTCAAGGCCCCACCCGCGAGAGCGCTTCCGCCGAGCACACCGTGGCCCCGAGTCCGAGCTGCGTCGACCACGTCGGTGTCCGCCGAACGCTCGAGCAGGCTGTACTCGGTGGCGTGCGCCGCGAGACGGATGCGCCGCGTGGCCAGTTCGTGGCTGAGATCCACTGCGCGCCAGGCCGGTACATCGCCGACACCGACGTAGGTGGCGCGCCCTGAGGTCAACGCCCACTCCATCGTCTCGGCCACCTCGGCGCTCGGCGTCACGCCGTCGAAGCCGTCGACCAGCCACAGGTCGAGGTGCTCAGTGCCGAGGCGGGCCAGCGACGCGTCGAGGCCCGCCATGAGCGCCCGACGCGACGTGTCGCCGCTACGACCGGGCACCGGCACACTGTGCGAGCCGCGCCCGGAACGTCCGATGAGAAACACTTCGTCACGCGCATGGCGGCCGCCGACGATCTCACCGAGAAGTTCCTCGGCCACGCCGCCGTCCGTGTCACCGACCTCGAGGGTGAAGCCACCGGCGTCACGGTAGGTGTCGACGACCTCGGCGCCCCGTTCGGCGTCGACGCTGCCGCCCCACCCGGAGACACCGAGGACGACACGACTCACCCGGGCGCCGCTCGCGCCGAGGGTCGCGACGTCCACGTGCGGTCGGTCGTCGTGCAGGTGCGTCAGTGAGCTCACAGCCATCCTGTTCTCTTGAAGGTGCGCCACAGGAGCACACACGCGGTGACGAGGACGGCGAGCACGACGTAGTAGCCGTAGTAGAACTCGCTGCCGCCGACATTCACCGATGCTTCCAGCTCCGGCATCGAGTGGAAGTTCATGCCGTAGATGCCCGCCAACATCGTCGGGACGGACGCGATCGCGACCCAGGCCGAGATCTTGCGCATGTCGTCGTTCTGGCGAACCGAGACCTGCGCGAGGTGGGCCGACAGGACATCCGACAGGAGCCGGTCGTAGGTCTCGATGTGCTCGTGGACGATGAGGAGGTGATCCTGGATGTCACGGAAGAAGGGCGAGAACTCGTCGGGCACGAAGCGTGCCGCGAGCAACCGCCGAGCGGGCTCGATGAGGGGCTGCACGGCCCAGCGCGCTTCGAGCAGTTCGCGCTTGAGCGCGTAGATCTCACCGACGTCCGTCGTCAGGCCGGGGGTGAACACGCGGTGCTCGATGGCGACGACGTCGTCACTCAACTCCTCGTCGATGGTGCGGTAGCGGTCGACCACCGCGTCCATGACGCTGTAGAGCACAGCCATCGGCCCCTTCTCGAGCATCGTGGGGTCGTGTTCGAGCGCAGATCGCACCTGCTCGAGGGGCGCGGGTTCACCCCGTCGCACCGTGACGACGAAGTGGGGGCCGACGAACGCCATGAGTTCACCGGTTTCGACGTCGGAACTCTCGTCGATGTAGCGCAGGGTGCGCATGACGACGAACGCCATGTGGCCGTAGATCTCGAACTTGGGTCGTTGGCCACCCTTGAGGGCATCCTCGACAGCGAGGGGGTGCAGCTCGAGTTCACGGGCGAAGTGTTCGAACTCGTCGGCCGTCGGATCCTTGAGGCCGATCCACAGGAAGCTGGACTCGTCGTCCCCTCGGGCCTGGAGTTCAGCGAGTTCGTCGCTGATGTCACCACAGGGCAGGCGTTCGCCCCGGCGGTAGACGGCCTGGTCGATGATCACGGGCTCATTGTCCTCGACCATCCCGCCCGGCGCTGTCATTAGGCTGGCGGCGTGGCGACCCTCATCCTGCTCCGACACGGACGTACGACGGCCAACGCTTCAGGTGTTCTGGCCGGCTGGACGCCCGAAACCCACCTCGACGACACCGGCCGAACGCAAGCCTCCGCCATGGCCGAATCGATCTCCGCGGCGACGACTCCCGTACGCCTCGTGACGTCGCCGCTTGTGCGCTGTCGCGAGACGGCAGCCCCGCTCGCGGAGCGCACCGGCTTGGCGCCCGAGGAACATGACGGCATCGGCGAGTGCCACTACGGAGCGTGGACGGGGCGCCCACTCGTCGAGTTGGCGAAGGAACCGCTGTGGAAGGACGTCCAGGAGGCCCCCTCCGCCGTCACTTTTCCGGCGAGCGACGCGTTCAAGCACGAGTCGATGCGCGACATGCAGCGTAGGGCCGTCGAGACCGTCCGCGGGATCGACGCCGGGGTCGAGCAGGCCCACGGCGCGAGTGCCACGTGGGTTGCCGTGAGCCACGGCGACGTCATCAAGGCGGTGCTCGCCGACGCTCTGGGCACACCGCTCGACGACTTCCAGCGGATCGTCGCCTCGCCCGCCTCGGTCAGCATCGTGCGCTACACGTCGTCACGGCCGTTCGTCCTCCTCATGAACCACACCCACGGCGGGCTGCGTGACGTGCTCACCCACCAGGCGACGAGCGGCTCGGACGCCACCGTCGGCGGATCGAGGGGCGTCACGGACACCGCGTCTGGACAGCGCAATTAGGCTGGAGCCATGCCAGTGCTCGAGTTCGTTCATCCTCAGCGCTTCGTCGCCGGTACGGTCGGCGAGCCGGGGGCCCGTGAGTTCTACCTTCAGGTGCGCGACCCGCGCCGCGTCGAGGGCGTCGCCATCGAGAAGCAGCAGGTGGAACTCCTCGCCGAGCGTGTTGCCGAACTGCTCGACGAGGTGGGAGCCGACCGGGACGTTCCTGCTGCGCCGCAGGACAACGACCCCCTCGAGCTGCCTGTCGACCCGATCTTCCGGGTCGGCAGTATGAGCGCCGCGTGGAATCCGACGACGCACTTGCTGAGCATCGAATGCCACGACCTCGAGCACGAGGTGGGCGCCAGCGACGAGACCGACGGCGAGCAGACGACTCTGCGCGTCGTCATGACCCCCAGCGTGGCGCGAGAGTTCTCCCGCCGCTCGATCGCCCTCGTCGCGCAGGGCCGACGTCCGTGCCCGCTGTGCAACGAGCCGCTCGATCCCAGCGGTCATGTCTGCCCTCGAGCCAACGGGTACCGCCGCCGTTGAGCGAATCCAAGGAATCAGGAGGTTCGCTCCCTGAGCACGCGCGGTGGACGCTCGAAGGGCGACTCGTCGAGGCGTCCAACGTCGTCCTGCGCATGGCCGACGTGAGTTCACTCGCCGCGGTGCCGGACGACCCGAGCGAGCTCCCGGACGACGCAGCCCGCGCCGTGTTCAAGCCCGTGGCGGGCGAGCGTCCGCTGGCCGACTTCCCCCGAGGCACCCTCGCGCACCGGGAGGTTGCGGCGTCCCTCGTGTGCGCCGCGCTCGGCTGGGATCACGTTCCCGAGACCCGGTGGTTCGAAGACGACCTGGGCGAAGGCTCACTGCAGCGCTGGGTGGGTCCCCTCGTCCCGACGGAGCAGGCACACGTCGCGCTGCTCGACGAGGAGGAGTTCGTCTCCCAGCAGGGGTCGGTCCACCCGATCGCCGCGTTCGAGGGTGAGGAGGGGCCACTCGTCCTCGTCCACACCGACACGCCCGCCCTGCGGCGAATCGCCGTGTTCGACGTCGTGACGAACAACGCAGACCGCAAGGGCTCCCACCTCATCGAGACACCCGAGGCACTGTTCGCCATCGACAACGGCCTCACCTTCCACACCGACGACAAGCTGCGCACCGTCCTGTGGGGCTTCGCCGGTGACCCACTGGAGGAGCCCATCGAGAACGCCCTCCGCCGCCTTGTCGCGGCGCGAGGGCAGCTCACGCAGGAGCTGGCCTCGCTCCTCACACCGGCCGAGATCGAGGCGCTGCACGCGCGCACCGACGCACTGCTCGAAGCCGGCACCTTCCCGGACCCACCCGAGGAGCGCTACGGCCTGCCCTGGCCGCCGCTGTGAGCGCGTTAGGCTGGGCGGCGTGAAATCGTGGTCCGCGCCCTCCCTGCCCGCCGTCTCGACCACCGCAGGAGCGGACACGCCGTTCGCCCTCTTCGACACGGCCGCCGGGAAACCCCTTCCGATCGAGCCCGCTGAAGCAGCCGGCATGTACGTCTGCGGCATCACTCCGTACGACGCGACGCACCTCGGTCATGCGGCCACCTACGTCACCTTCGACCTGGCCCACCGCGTCATGCGCGACATGGGCATGAAGGTCACCTACGTCCAGAACGTCACGGACGTCGACGACCCGCTGCTCGAGCGTGCCACCCGTGACGGTGTCGACTGGCGCGACCTCGCCACGAGCGAGATCGAGCTCTTCCACGGCGACATGGAAGCCCTTGCCGTTCTGCCGCCGCAGCACTACATCGGCGTCGTCGAGTCCATGGGCTCACACGCCGCCAATGTGACGAAGCTCGTCGAGTCCGGCGCGGCCTACGCCTCGCCGGTGCCCGAGGGTGAGGACGTCGCCGACGGCGCGGCGGACATCTACCTCGACCTCGCGCAGCAGCCCACGTTCGGCGACCTGTCGCACTGGAGTCGCGAGGAGATGCTCGACGTCTACGCCGACCGTGGCGGTGACCCCGAGCGCCCTGGTAAGCGCGACGCGCTCGACCCGCTCCTGTGGCGCGCCGAGCGCGCGGGGGAGCCCGCCTGGAACGGCGGTTCGGTCATCGGACGCGGTCGCCCCGGATGGCACATCGAGTGCACCTCGATCGCGCTCGAGCACCTCGGTTCCGGTTTCACTCTGCAGGGCGGCGGCACCGACCTCGTCTTCCCGCACCACGAGATGAGCGCGGTCCAGGCCGTCGCGCTCTCCGGCCAGGTGCCCTTCGCCCGTCACTATGCCCACCAGGGCATGGTCGGGTACGAGGGCGAGAAGATGAGCAAGAGCAAGGGCAACCTCGTCAAGGTCTCCGTGTTGCGCCGTGAGGGCGTCGACCCGATGGCCATTCGTCTCGTCATGCTCGCGCAGCACTACCGCAGCGACTGGGAGTACACCGACGCCATGCTCGAGGCGGCCAAGGAGCGACTGGCACGCTGGCGTGCCGCCACGTCCAACGATCGTGGGGACGCCGAGGCCGTCGTCGCGGATCTGCGCCGGGCCCTGCGCAACGACCTCGACACCGCATCGGCGCTCGCCGCCGTGGACGCTTGGTGTGAGACCGCGGAGAACGAGGCCATCGGTTCCGGTGGCCAGGTCCGCGAAGCGGTCGAGGCCCTGCTCGGCGTCCGCCTCTGAGTCACACTCCGACTCTCGCGAGGATCGGCCCGTCCCCACGTGGGGGCGGGCCGGTCCTTGTTCGTGCGCTCAGAGCTGGTCGTCGTCGCGGCGGCGGAGGAACTGCTCGAACTCCTGCGCGATGGCGTCTCCCGACGCCTCGGGCAGTTCGGTGACGTCGACGGTGTTCTCGAGCGTGTCGACGTAGGACGCCATCTCACCGTCCTCCGCCACGAGGTCGCTCACACCCCGTTCCCACGCGCGCGCCTGCTCCTCGAGATCGGCCAGGGGGAGCGGCGTCTCGAGAAGGCGTTCCAGCGCGCTGACGACGGTCAGGGAGACCTTCGGCTGGGGCCCACCGAGCGCGTATCGAGGAACGGTCACCCACATCGAGAGCGTCTCGTACGCAGTGCGACCGAGGGCATCGACGAGCACCCCGACGATGCCCGTCGGTCCGATGTAGGTGGGTGTCCGTGCGTCGTGGGCCGCCCGGGTCACCGGCTGAGGGGACGTGAAGGCGACGGGGAACGGACGCGTGTGGGCCACTTCGCCGTCGAGCACGCCGCACAGGACCACGCGACGGGGGTTCACGTCGTCGAGCATCGTGAGCAGTTCGTCGAGGAACGCCTTCCAGCGGAACGACGGTTCGATGCCCTTGACGAGCAGCACATCGCCCACCCCGGCCATCACCGCGTGGTGGACCTCGGTCGTGCGCCAGATGATGCGACGCTCGCCGTCGACGACGTCGACGCGCGGCTGGTTGACCTGGAAGTCGTAGTAGTCCTGAGGATCGATGTCGGCCCACAGCCGAGCCTTCGTCTGGGTGACGAGGTGGTCGACGGCGTCCAGGGCCGCACCGGACACGTCGTTCCACCCCTGGAACGCGACGATGACGGTGGGCGCGGTCTCGGTGACGAGTTCGAAGTGACGACGCACTGCGGGCACCCCTTCGGGTCGAAAGATCGGCAAGCGTTCCAGTATGCGGCCACGAGGCTGCGCGCACCAAGGCCGGTACCTCGCTCCCGCTTAGCATGTGGCGTTCAGACCATCTTCGGTGAAGGGACGTCACGTGAGCAGCCGCTCCAAGACAACGACCGACCAGGACGAGTTCGTCACGACCAGCACGGATCGCACGGACGAACTCAGGCGCCTCCTGAGCGATCGCCTCCTCATCATGGACGGCGCCATGGGAACGATGATCCAGCGCGCCGGCCTCACCGAAGCCGACTACCGAGGCGAGCGTTTCGCCGACTACCCGAGCGACCTGCGGGGCAACAACGACCTGCTCTCGCTCACCGCGCCCGACGTCATCGAGGGAATCCACCGCGAGTACCTCGAAGCCGGCGCCGACATCGTCGAGACGAACACCTTCAACGCCCAGCGCATCTCGCTCGCCGACTACGACATGAGCGACCTCGCGTACGAGCTCAACGTCGCCTCGGCGAAACTCGCGCGCAACGCCGCCGATGCCGTCGCCACCGACGAGCGTCCCCGCTTCGTGGCCGGCGCCATCGGCCCGACGAACCGCACCGCGTCTATCTCGCCGGACGTCAACGACCCGGGCAAGCGCAACATCTCCTTCGACGAGCTCGTCTCGGCCTATCTCGAGCAGGCCGAAGGCCTGGCCGACGGCGGCGTCGACATCATGCTCGTCGAGACGATCTTCGACACCCTCAACGCCAAGGCGGCTCTGTTCGCACTCGACGTCCTGTTCGAGCAGCGCGGCCGCCGTTGGCCGATCGTCATCTCGGGCACGATCACCGACGCCTCGGGACGTACGCTGTCGGGCCAGACGAGCGAGGCGTTCTGGAACTCGGTGCGTCACAGCAAGCCGCTGGCCGTCGGCCTCAACTGTGCACTCGGCGCGGACGAGATGCGACCGTACGTCGCCGAGATCTCCCGCATCGCAGACTGTTTCGTTTCCTGCTACCCGAACGCGGGGTTGCCGAACGCCTTCGGTGAGTACGACGAGACGCCCGACGCAATGGCGGGGGTCGTCACGACGTTCGCCACCGACCGACTCGTCAACATCGTCGGTGGATGCTGCGGCACGACCCCGGACCACATCGCGGCCATCGCGGAAAAGATCGAGAAGCTGCCGCCACGCCCGGTGCCCGAGATCGGTTCTGCTCTAAGGCTTTCCGGCCTCGAGCCCTTCACCGTCGACGACGACTCGCTCTTCGTCAACGTCGGTGAGCGCACGAACATCACCGGTTCGGCTCGATTCCGCAAGCTCATCAAGGACGGCGATTACCCCACCGCCTTGTCTGTGGCTCGTCAGCAGGTCGAGAACGGCGCTCAGATCATCGACATCAACATGGACGAGGGGATGATCGACGGCATCGAGGCGATGGACCGCTTCTGCAAGCTCATCGCGTCCGAACCCGACATCAGCCGCGTTCCGGTCATGGTCGACTCCTCGAAGTGGGACGTCATCGAAGCCGGACTCAAGTGCATCCAGGGCAAGTCGATCGTCAACTCCATCTCGATGAAGGAGGGCGTCGAGCCGTTCGTCGAGCAGGCGCGACTCGTCAAGCGCTACGGCGCTGCGGCCGTCGTCATGGCCTTCGACGAGGACGGCCAGGCCGACACTCTCGAGCGGCGCAAGGACATCTGCCGACGCGCCTACGACATCCTCACCGGCCCCGAGGTGGGCCTGCCGGCCGAGGACATCATCTTCGACCCCAACATCTTCGCCATCGGTACGGGTATCGAGGAACACGCCAACTACGGCGTGGACTTCATCGAGGCCACGCGCTGGATCAAGGAGAACCTGCCGGGTGCCCTCGTCTCCGGCGGCGTCTCCAACGTCTCGTTCAGCTTCCGCGGCAACAACCCCGTGCGCGAGGCGATCCACGCTGTCTTCCTCTTCCACGCCGTCTCCGCGGGGATGGACATGGGCATCGTCAACGCGGGCGCGCTCGTCGTGTACGACGAGATCGACCCCGAACTGCGCGACCTCGTCGAGGACGTCGTGCTCAACCGTCGACCCGACGCCACGGAGCGCCTCCTCGAGGCCGCCGAGCGCTTCAACACCGTCGACGCCGTCGCCGAGACGAAGTCCGAGAGGTGGCGCGAGGAGCCGGTGCGCGACCGCATCACGCACGCCCTCGTCAAGGGCATCGACGACTTCATCGAGGACGACACCGAGGAAATGCGCGCGGAGCTCGAGGCCGAGGGCAAGCGCCCGCTCGAGGTGATCGAGGGCCCGCTCATGGACGGCATGGGCGTCGTCGGCGACCTCTTCGGTGCCGGCAAGATGTTCCTGCCCCAGGTCGTGAAGTCGGCCCGGGTCATGAAGAAGGCCGTCGCGTACCTCATCCCCTTCATCGAGGCGGAGAAGGTGAAGAGCGGCACGACGGGCAAGCAGACGAACGGCACGGTCGTGCTCGCGACGGTCAAGGGCGACGTCCACGACATCGGCAAGAACATCGTCGGCGTGGTGTTGCAGTGCAACAACTACGAGGTCATCGACCTCGGCGTCATGGTGGCCGGGCAGAAGATCCTCGACGCTGCCCGTGAGCACGAGGCCGACATCATCGGCCTGTCGGGCCTCATCACGCCCTCGCTCGAGGAGATGGTGAACGTCGCGGGGGAGATGCAGCGACAGGGCTTCGACCTGCCCCTGCTCGTCGGGGGCGCCACGACGTCGCGCGCACACACCGCCGTCAAGATCGATCAGCGCTACGACCAGCCCGTCGTGTGGGTCAAGGACGCCTCGCGCTCCGTACCGGTCGTTGCCGCGCTCCTGTCGAAGGGCGCCCGTCGCGAGGCGCTCCTCGCGGACGTGACGGCCGACTACGACTCCCTGCGTGCGCGCCACGCGGCCAAGCGTGACGACCGCCCGCTGCTCACCCTCGATGCGGCTCGGGAGAACCGCCCGATGCTCGACCTCGGTGCTGTGCCCGCCGCGCCGACACTCGCCGCGGACGGTGCTCCGGTGACACGCACGTTCGCCGACTACCCCGTGAGCGAGCTGCGCGAGTACATCGACTGGCAGCCTTTCTTCGCCGCGTGGGAGATGAAGGGCCGCTTCCCGGACATTCTGAGCAACCCCGCCCAGGGTGAGGCAGCACGCAAGCTCTACGACGATGCGCAGGAGATGCTCGACCGCGTCGAGGCCGAGGGCTGGCTCCACCCGGCCGCTGTCATCGGCTTCTGGCCCGCCGCGGGCGACGGCGACGACACCGTCCTGTTTACGGACGCCGAGCGTTCCGACGAGCGTGCTCGTTTGCATCACCTGCGCCAGCAGGGTCAGCACCGCGAGGGCGTGCCGAACCGTTCCCTGGCCGACTTCGTCGCGCCGCAGGGCTCCGGCGTGGACGACTGGGTCGGCGCCTTCGCCGTGACCGCCGGTACCGAGCTTCCGGCTCGGATCGCCGCGTTCAAGGAGGAACTCGACGACTACTCCGCGATCCTGCTCGAGGCCCTGGCCGACCGATTGGCCGAGGCGCTCGCCGAGCGCATGCACGAGCGCGTTCGCACCGAGTTCTGGGGTCACGAGGCAGGGGAGAACCTCTCCAACGAGGACCTCATCGCCGAGCGCTACACCGGCATTCGCCCCGCGCCGGGCTACCCGGCGTGCCCCGAGCACACGGAGAAGGACACCCTCTTCGAGTTGCTCGATGTCACGCGTGAGATCGGTGTCGAACTCACCGAGTCGCGTGCGATGTGGCCGGGAGCGTCGGTGTCCGGGTGGTACTTCGCCCACCCCGAATCGCGCTACTTCGTCGTCGGACGGATCGGGCGCGATCAGGTGGAGGACTACGCTGGGCGAAAGGGCTGGTCGGTGAAGGACGCGGAGCGTCATCTCGCCCCCAACCTCAGCTACGACCCGGAAGACTGACCGTGAACCCGACGCCCCACCTCACGCGCCTCGAGCAGCGTGTCACGCACGCCCCGACGAGGCCTCACGGCGTGCTGTGGGACATGGACGGAACACTCATCGACACCGAGCCGTACTGGATGGAGGCCGAGAACGACCTCATCGAGTCGCACGGCGGCACGTGGAGCGACGCCCAGGCGTTCCAACTGGTCGGCAACGCGCTCATCGTCTCGGGGCGCATCATCAAGGAACAGACCGGCATTCCCCTCACGCCGGAGGAGATCGTCGACGCCCTGCTCGAACGTGTCGTCGTCAAGCTGCGTGAGCACGTGCCGTGGCGACCGGGGGCCCGCGAGCTCCTGCTCGCGGCGCGCGACGCGGGTCTACCGTGCGCCCTCGTCACGATGTCGTACGAGTCGTTCGCCCGGGTTCTCGTCGATTCCCTGCCTGCGGGGACGTTCGAAGTCGTCGTCACCGGCGACATGGTCGAACACGGCAAGCCGCACCCGGAGCCGTACCTGCGGGCCGCACACGACCTCGCGCTCGCGCCCGAGCAGTGCGTCGCGATCGAGGACTCCGCCACCGGCGTGCGCTCCGCCGTCGCGGCCGGGGTGCCGACGCTCGCCGTGCCGCACCTCGTCGAGATCCCGCAGCTCGACGGCCTCGTCGTCGTCCCCGACCTCGCCGCCGTCAGCCTCGACGACCTGCCGCGTCTGGCGGAGCAAGCTCGCGCGACGGGCTGACGCTCGAGCCGGCCCGGCAGGCCGTGGCACAGGCGAATGTGACCGAAAAGCGCAGATGGGTACGCCGTTCGCGAATGTGGACGTAGATCGCAGATGGGGCGGAGACAAGAGTCGGTGAGGGGCGGAGTCGAGTTGCTTCACCCCCCACCGTTGCGAACCCGTCAGTCCTGGGGCGTGGGGGTTGCCAAGGCGTGGGCGGTGTCGGGTTCGACGTAGACGCTGCGTCCGAGCTCGACGAACGTCTTCGACATCTGCTGCATGCCCTCACGGGCCTCGCTCTCGCTGACGACGCGCTGCTGGGCGCCGGCGTCACCGAAGCGGTGGCGCACGTCCTGGCTGATGCGCATCGAGCAGAACTTCGGCCCGCACATCGAGCAGAAGTGTGCCGTCTTCGCCGCCTCGGCGGGCAGCGATTCGTCGTGGAACTCGCGCGCGGTGTCGGGGTCGAGCGACAGGTTGAACTGGTCGTTCCAACGGAACTCGAAGCGCGCCTTGCTCAACGCGTCATCCCACGCCCGCGCGCCGGGGTGGCGCTTCGCGACGTCGGCGGCGTGCGCCGCGAGCTTGTACGTGATGACGCCGGTCTTGACGTCATCACGGTTCGGCAGCCCGAGGTGCTCCTTCGGCGTGACGTAGCACAGCATCGCGGTGCCACCCATCGCGATCGTCGTCGCGCCGATTGCGGAGGTGATGTGGTCGTAGCCGGGTGCGACGTCGGTGACGAGCGGGCCGAGCGTGTAGAACGGCGCGCCGTCACACCACTCCTGCTGCAGGCGCACGTTCTCCTCGACGAGGTCGAGCGGCACGTGCCCGGGGCCCTCGACCATGACCTGAACGTCGAACTGCCATGCCCGCTTCGTCAGCTCGGCGAGGGTGCGCAGCTCGGAAAGCTGCGCCTCGTCGTTGGCGTCGGCGGTGCAGCCGGGGCGCAGTCCGTCACCGAGGGAGAAAGCGACGTCGTAGCGGGCGAAGATCTCGCACAGCTCGTCGAAGTGGGTGTAGAGGAAGTTCTCCTCGTGGTGCGCGAGACACCAGCCGGCCATGATCGAGCCGCCGCGGCTGACGATGCCCGTGATGCGCTCGGCCGTCATCGGCACGTAGCGCAGCAGCACGCCGGCGTGGATCGTCATGTAGTCGACGCCCTGCTCGCACTGCTCGATGACGGTGTCGCGGAAGATCTCCCACGTCAGCTTGTCGGCCTCACCGTTGACCTTCTCGAGGGCCTGGTAGATCGGCACAGTGCCGATCGGGACGGGGGAGTTGCGGATGATCCACTCACGCGTCGTGTGGATGTCGTCACCGGTCGACAGGTCCATGACGGTGTCGGCGCCCCACGTCGTAGCCCACGTCAGCTTGTCGACCTCCTCGGCGATCGACGACGTCACGGCCGAGTTGCCTATGTTCGCGTTCACCTTGACGAGGAAGCGGCGCCCGATGATCATCGGCTCGCTCTCCGGGTGATTGACGTTGGCCGGGATGATCGCGCGCCCGGCGGCGACCTCGTTGCGCACCAGTTCGACGGCGCAGTTCTCGCGGGCGGCGACGAATCGCATCTCGGGGGTGATCAATCCCCTGCGGGCGTAGTGCATCTGGGTGACGACGGCACCGCCCTTGGAGCGCAGCGGTGCGCGACGTTCGCCGCGCCACTCGCGGCTCGCCTCACCGCGTCGGACGGCCGAGCGGCCGTCGTCGAGCAGGGTGCGTTCCCGACCGGCGTAGGTCTCGACGTCGTCGCGCTCGGCGATCCACTCGGCGCGCAGCGGCGGCAGCCCGACCTCGGGGTCACTGCCCGGGCCGGAGGTGTCGTACAGCTCGACGGGAGCGTTGGCCGCGCCGGTGCCGGGGGAGTTGTCGAGGATGACCTCGGTGTAGGGCACGCGCAGGCCGTCCGCGTCGCGGTACTGCTTCCGGCGAGCGTCCGATCCGTCAGCGGGGGTGGTTGCGCGCGTCTGAACGGGGGCCGACGTCGGCGACGTGGCTGCTCGGTCGGTGGTGGCCGCGAGCTCGCGGGAGTTGAACGTCGTCATGATGGTGCCTCCTTCGGATCGGGCGAAGGCACGGCAAGACCCCACGCAACAGATGTCGACGAACGTCGGCACCGAACGGAGGATGAGCGACCACGAGGTCTCCTTGGCTGCCTGCGCCGGCATGATCCGGGTCAGGTCGGGTAGCGGTCGGAGCAGTATCAGCTCCCTCTCAGCCCTGTTCTCAGGACTCCCACGAAGGACGCTTCCGACTATGGCACATCCCGGCAGACGAACGTGACGAAGGGGTCCGTCAGGTTCATGACGAACCTGACGGACCCCTTCCGGTCACGAGTCGTGCTCAGCCGCGCAACATCTCTTCCATCGTCGGCACCGCGACGAACGGATCGCGCGCCCGATTGCGCGTATCGGCAAGCGTACGAAACGATTTCGACGATGTTCTCGGCGCTTCTTCAACCTTGGACGAGCGCGCCTCAGAACTGCCGTTCACCGCCACGTCCGCTCCGCCGAGCCCGCGCTCTAGCTGCTGCGTCAACTCATCGGCAGCCTCGCTCGCACGCGCTTCCAGGCCTCGCCCGGCCCAGTCGTCGGGCGAGGCGTAGACGGCCGTCGGCATGACGAGCGCCTTCATGTACGCGAACAGCGGGCGCAACGCGAAGTCCGTGACGAGCGAGTGCCGGGCCGTGCCGCCGGTGGCGGCGACGACGACGGGCACGCCCGCCATCACGCCGTCCGGCGTCACGTCCCAGAAGCCCTTGAACAGACCCGTGTAACTCGCCTTGTACGTCGGCGTCACCGCGATGACGGCATCCGCACGACCCAGGGCCTCGTACGCCTCGTCGAGGTGGCCCGTGGCGAAGCCGGTCAGCGACGCCGACGCGATCTCCTGCGAGAGGTCACGCACGTCGATACGCACGACATCCGTCGTCAGACCGGCCTGATCGGCCCGGGTGACGACGGCCTTCGTCAGACCGTCGGCCAGACGGTGCGTCGTCGACTCCTCGCTCAGGCCGCCGCTGACGACGACGAGCGTCTTGTTCTCGCTCATGTCCACTGCCTTTCTCGGGTCGTGAATCTCGCTCAGCGGTCCTCGGCGCGCGAGCCGGTGACCTCGTCACGGGAGACGCGCGTCTCGTCCTCGACCTTCGCGCCACCGGCGGCGGCGACGAGTGAGGCGTGCGTCGGGGCGTCCGGCACACCGGCGGCGCGGCGCTTGGCGAACTCCTCGCGCAGCACCGGGACGACCTTCGTGCCGAGCAGCTCGATCTGATTGAGCACCTCCTGGTGAGGGATGCCGCCGTGGTCGACGAGGAACAGCTGGCGCTGGTAGTCGCCGACGTACTCGCGGAAGCCGAGCGTACGCTCGATGACCTCGTCGGGCGGACCCACCGTCAGCGGCGTCTGCGTCGTGAAGTCCTCGAGGGAGGCGGCGCCGCCGTAGACCGGGGCGTTGTTGAAGTACGGACGGTAGGTCTCCATCGCCTTCGACTTCGAGTCGGCCATGAACACCTGACCACCCAGACCGACGATGGCGTCCTCCGCGCGACCGTGACCGTAGTGCTCGAAGCGCTCACGGTAGAAGCGCACCATCTGAGCCGCATGCTCCGGCGGCCAGAAGATGTGGTTGTGGAAGAAGCCGTCACCGTAGTAGGCGGCCTGCTCGGCGATCTCGGGGCTGCGGATCGAACCGTGCCAGACGAACGGCGCGACGCCGTCCATCGGACGCGGGGTCGAGGTGAAGCCCTGCAGCGGCGTGCGGAACTTGCCCTCCCACGTCACGTTCTCCTCGCTCCACAGCTTGCGCAGCAGCGCGTAGTTCTCGATGGCCAGCGGGATGCCCTCACGGATGTCCTTGCCGAACCAGGGGTAGACCGGTCCGGTGTTGCCGCGTCCGAGCATGAGGTCGACGCGGCCGTCGGCGAGGTGCTGCGCGTAGGCGTAGTCCTCGGCGATGTGCACCGGGTCCGTCGTCGTGATGAGCGTCGTCGCGGTCGACAGGATGATGTTCTTCGTCACCGCGGCGAGGTTGCCCATGAGGACGGGCGGGCCGGCGGGGGCCACGAAGGGCGGGTTGTGGTGCTGACCGGTGGCGAAGACGTCGAGACCGACCTCGTCGGCGACCTTGGCCATCTCGACGGTGTTCTTGATGCGCCGGTGCTCGCTGACCGTGCGACCCGTCGTCGGGTCCGTCGTGACGTCGCCGACCGTGAAGATTCCGAACTGCATGACGACCATCCGAAGTAGTTGAAAGTGAAACTACTCCAGGAACGGCGCCCGGTCGAGTTCTATTCCCCGGAGCGACAACGCGGACGGGGGGCGCGCCCTTGTCGTCCGCGGGCGTCCACCACCGAGCCACGAACCTTCCGACCGCGTACGACGTCCGGCGGAGCAAGTCCGCACGACTCCATCACACGCTGAAGGGCTGGCCGTAAGTCGCCGTCGACATCTCCCAGGTCGGCGCTCGAGTGCGGGTCGAGGGCGAGCACGCCGGCATTGTCGGGCAGCGGCGGGGGAGTGCCGCCCCAGGCGGGACACAGCGCCTTGTGGTCGCACCAGCCGCAGAGGAACGACTTGCGTGGACGCCAGTCACCCGTCTGCGCGGCGCGCTCGATGGCTCGCCACAGAGCCGTGATTTTGCGCTCGAGAGCCCGCAGGTCGTCCTCGTCGGGTTGGTAGCGCACGAATTGGCTGTTGCCGAGGTAGACGAGCTGGAGCATGAGCGGCATGACGCCTCGAGTTCGCCAGATGACGAGCGCGTAGAACTTCATCTGGAACAGGGCCTTGCCCTCGAAGAGCTCCGACGGTGAGCGCCCCGTCTTGTAGTCGACGACGCGGATTTGCCCGCCGGGTGCTACGTCGAGCCGGTCGATGTACCCACGCAGGGTGAGGCCGTCGAGGTCGGCTTCGACGTAGAGCTCGCGTTCGGCGGGTTCGAGGTGCTGCGGGTTCTCCAGGTCGAACCACTTCTCGACGAGCTTCTCGGCGTCGCGCAACCACGTCGCGAGGTCGTGGGGCGTGCCGCCCGCGAGTTCGGCGAGTTCGGGTTCTTCGGCGAGCATGTCCTCCCACGCGTGCGGGACGAGGGAGAGCGCGTGCTCGAGTGTTCGCTGCGGCGCCTCGACGTCGAAGATGCGCTCGAGCACCGAATGGACGAGCGTGCCGCGCGCCGCGGCCGGGCTCGGCGGCTCGGGTAGCTTGTCGATGACGCGGAAGCGGTAGAGCAGCGGGCACTGCATGAAATCGGACGCTCGTGAGGGGGACAGCGCGGCGACCATTCGGCGAGCCTATCGCGCGTAACTCACACCGCCCGAGCGACGCCGAGCCACGCCGCCTAGGCTTTCCTCATGCCGTCGACGTCCCCGGGTCTCAAGATCGCCACGCTGCGCGGCGTGCCCGTCTACATCGGCCGATCCTGGCCGATCATCGCCCTCGTCATCGTCGCGCTCTTCGGCCCGCAGGTCGCCCGACTGCACCCCGAATGGGGAGCCGGCGCCTACCTGCTCGCGGCCGCGTACGCCGTGCTCCTGCTCGTCAGCGTGCTCGCGCACGAGGCTGCTCACGCCGTCGTCGGCCAGGCCTGTGGTTACCGCGTCAACCGCATCGTCGCCGACCTGTGGGGCGGCCACACGGCCTACGACTCACCCGACGCGACACCCGGGCACTCGGCGCTCGTCGCCGTCGTCGGGCCCCTGACGAACCTCGTCCTCGCCGGCGCCGGATGGTTCGCCCTCACCCAGTCGAGCGGTGACGGCGCGGGCCATCTGCTGTTGCTCGCGTTCACCTTCAGCAACGGCTTCGTCGGGTTGTTCAACCTCCTGCCCGGGCTGCCTCTCGACGGCGGGTTCATCGTCGACGCCCTCGTGTGGAAGGTCACCGGTAGCCGGGCCAAGGGCATGAAGGCCGCGGGCTGGTGCGGCCGAATCGTCGCTGTCGCCGTCGTGCTCTGGGCCCTCGTGCCGGTGCTTCGCGGCGAGGGCTCGACGTGGAACCTCATGTGGTTCGCGCTCATCGCCATGTTCCTGTGGCGAGGTGCCAGCACCGCCGTCACCGTGGGCACGAACCGGGAATTCCTCTCCGGCATCCGAGTGGCCCAGGTGATGCGCCCGGCAGTGTCAGCCGCCGCCGACACGCCCGTCTCGGCACTCCCCGAGGGGCCGGACCCCGTCGTCCTGCTCGGAGCTTCCAACGAACCCGTCGCCGTCGTCCCGCCCGGCGCTCACGTGCGGGTTCCGCTGGAACAGCGTGACCGCGTGCCGGCCAGTGCGATCGCCGAAGCCATCGTTTCCGGCGCCACCGCCATCGTCGCCGACACCCAGGCTGACATCACCGCCGTCCTGCCGGGTTTCGAGGGCGACACGACGCCGCAGCTCGTCGTCGTCACGCAGCCCGCGCCGGCCGCCGCGCCGCCGCACGGCGAGCAGGTCATCGGCGTCGTCCTGCTCAGCGATCTCGAGCGCGCCCTGCAGGCGCACGCGGGAGCGCAAGGCCGCGACCTGCGTACCACCTAAACTTCTCGGCATGACCGACGCCGATCGCCCGTCCGACCTTCCCGCCGCACCCACGGGAGCCGAGTACCGCCGCGGCCCCTTCCGCGAGGGTGAGCGCATCCAGCTCAGCGACCCCAAGGGCCGCATGCACACGATCACGCTGACGCCGGGCAAGCAGTTCCACACCCACCGCGGCTTCGTGCGCCACGACGACCTCATCGGCTCGCCCGACGGCGTCACCATCACGAACACCGCCGGCGTCGAGTACCTCGCCCTGCGTCCTCTGCTGTCCGACTACGTCATGTCGATGCCGCGCGGCGCCGCCGTCGTCTACCCCAAGGACGCCGGCCAGATCGTCACCATGGCCGATGTCTTCCCCGGCGCTCGCGTCGTCGAGGCCGGTGTCGGTTCGGGCGCCCTGTCGATGTCGCTGCTGCGTTCGGTCGGCGAGCACGGCCGTGTCTACTCGTTCGAGCGTCGTGAGGACTTCGCCGCCATCGCCGCCGGCAACGCGCGCGAGTTCTTCGGCACCGACCACCCGGCCTGGAGCATCACGATCGGTGACCTCGTCGACATGCTCCCGCAGACCGTGGAGGCCGGCACGATCGACCGCGTCGTGCTCGACATGCTCGCGCCGTGGGAGTGCCTCGAGGTGGCCTACGACGCGCTCGCCCCCGGCGGCGTCCTCATCTGTTACGTGGCCACGGCGACCCAGTTGTCGCGCGTCGCGGAGGCCACCCGCGAGCACGGTGGCTTCACCGAACCGCAGGCATGGGAGAGCCTCGTGCGCGGCTGGCACCTCGAAGGTCTCGCGGTGCGCCCCGAACACCGTATGCACGCCCACACCGGCTTCCTCATCTCCACGCGCCGTCTCGCGGACGGCGTCGAGGCCCCGCTGCGCAAGCGTCGCCCGGCCAAGGGCGCCTACGGCGAGGACTCTGCCGGAGGCGGCGCCACGGACAACGGCAACCCGCCGCAGACGCCGGACGACGCGTGGACCCCGGACGCCGTCGGCGAGCGCCCCGTCTCCGACAAGAAGATGCGCAAGCTCGTGCGCTCCTTCGAGAACACCCCGACCGCGCAGGCGCTCGCAGCCGAGTCGGGCGCGTCCATCGACGACGAGCCGCGTGACGAGGCCGACGCGACGGACGGCGTCGTCACCGACCAGGACTGACGCGTCCCCGCCGAGGTTCGTCGGCTGACCCCAGCGAAACCCCCGGATGCCGCACGTCGGCGCCGGGGTTCGCTCTACCCGGCGAGCCCTGCTCGATAGGGTGGGCGAAAAGGCGCGCTCGACGCGCCACCCCGGCTTCGAAGGAGGACGAGCGGCGATGAGCGTCCCGCAGTTCGACCCGAGCGACACGTCAAAGCCCACCGACGCCGACGTGCGTCAGTTGCGCTCCAACCTGTCGACCATCTCTGCGCAGAACGAGCGCCTCGTGCGCACGCTCAAGGACGCCCGCGAGCAGATCTCCTCGATGAAGAGCGAGATCGACCGGCTCGCGCAGCCGCCGAACAACTACGCGACGGTCATCGCCGCCCACGGGGACGGCAGCGCCGACATCTTCTACATGGGCCGCAAGATGCTCGTCTCGTACTCGCCGACCCTCAAGGCCGAGGACCTTCGCCCCGGCCAGGAAGTCATGGTCAACGAGGCCATGAACATCGTGAAGGTGCTCGGATTCGAGAAGGCCGGCGAGATCGTCACGCTCAAGGAGACGCTCGAGGACGGGCGTCTACTCATCTCCACGTCGAACGACGAGGAGCGCGTCGTGCGCACCGCCGGCCCGCTGGCCGAGCTCACGGTGCGCCCCGGCGATGCCCTTCTGTTCGAACCGAAGAGCGGTTTCGTGCTCGAACGCGTGACGAAGGCCGAGGTGGCCGACCTCGCACTCGAAGAGGTGCCGGACATCGGCTACACCGACATCGGTGGCCTCGCGGGACAGATCGAGACGATCCGCGACTCCGTCGAGCTGCCGTTCCTGCACTCCGACCTCTACACCGAACACCACCTGCGCCCGCCCAAGGGCGTCCTGCTCTACGGCCCGCCCGGATGCGGCAAGACGCTCATCGCGAAGGCCGTGGCCGCGTCCCTGGCCAAGCAGGTGGCGCAGCGCCAGGGCACGAGCGACCAGGCGAGCTACTTCCTCAACATCAAGGGCCCGGAGCTGCTCAACAAGTACGTCGGTGAGACCGAGCGTCACATCCGCGTGCTGTTCCAGCGCGCCCGCGAGGTGGCGAGCTCGGGTACTCCGGTCGTCGTCTTCTTCGACGAGATGGAGTCGCTGTTCCGCATCCGCGGCGCAGGCGTGAGTTCCGACGTCGAGACGACGATCGTGCCGCAGTTGCTCGCGGAGATCGACGGTGTGGAGAGCTTGGAGAACGTCATCGTCATCGGTGCGAGCAACCGTGAGGACATGATCGACCCGGCCATCCTTCGCCCGGGCCGTCTCGACGTGAAGATCCGCATCGAGCGTCCCGACGCCGATGCGGGCCGCGACATCTTCGGCAAGTACCTCACGGCCGCGTTGCCGTTCCACGAGAGCGAACTCGCCAAGCACGACGGTGACGCGGGCGCGACGGCCGAGGCGCTCATCGACGCCGCGGTGGGGGAGTTGTACGCCCGCGACGACGCCCACGCCTATCTCGAGGCCACGTACGCCGACGGCAGCCGCGAGACGCTCTACTTCGCGGACTTCGCCAGCGGCGCGATGATCCAAAACATCGTCGACCGCGCGAAGAAGTTCGCCATCAAGGCGCTCATCACGAACGGCGAGCGCGGCATCACGCGCGAGTTCGTCCTCGCCGCGTGCCACGACGAGTTCCGAGAGAACGAGGACCTGCCGGGCACGAGCAACCCCGACGACTGGGCGCGCATCTCCGGCCGTCGCGGCGAGCGGATCGTCGACATCCGCACCCTCGCCGACAAGAACTGACCGGCGCCTTCCCGGAACGCAGTGAACCTCCCCGACCGTCCGTGGTCGGGGAGGTTCACTGTTGTCGAGCGGCTCAGGCGTGGGCGCGGCGACGCTCGAGGAAAGCGACGGGGGCACGCCAGCCGAGCATGAAGAACCCGTTGAAGACGAGCGAGACGATGACGAACGAGATCGCGGTGCCCTGGTCGCTGAGCTGACGCAGCAGCATGCCGACGACGATCGTCGAGAGCCACACGACGACGCCGCCCGTCAGGGCCTTGCCCGCGAGCAACGAACGTCGGGCGACGAGCACGATGGCCCACCCCACGCAGGCGCCCACGAGGAAGGGCCATGCTGTCGTCAGTACGCCCTCGAGCGCACCCGTTTCGCCGTGGTTACGTCGGCCGGTGGCCGAGAAGACGAGAACGATGACGAGGTCGAGAACCGGAGCGAGGGCGGCAGGCATGGCCTCACGCTATCGCGACCGCTCGTGCCGCCTTCGGCCTGTCCGAGCGTGAGCTGAGCCTCGTTCCGTCCCGCCGAGATGACACGGGCTCCCCACCCTTTTATATTGATTATCAATACGCCACCACCGATGAGGAGCCCTGTGACCGCCCGCCACGCCGCAACGGCGAGATCCACCCGCCAAAGTCTCGTCGTCGCCGTGTTGTGTGTGGCCGGCACGGTCGTGGCGCTCCAGCAGACGCTCGTCGTACCGCTCATCCCGGAGTGGCCGACGTTGCTCGACACGAGCGCGGAGAACGCGGCCTGGCTCGTCACCGCAACGCTGCTCGCAGGAGCCGTGGCAACGCCGATCCTCGCGCGCCTGGCCGACATGGTCGGCAAGCGGCGCATCATGCTCGTCTCGCTCGGGTTCGTCATCGCCGGATCGCTTCTCGGCGCCCTGGGTGACGGTCTCGCCGCCCTCATCACAGCTCGCGCCCTCCAGGGTGTGGGCGCCGCGATGATTCCCATCGGCATCAGCATCCTGCGCGACGAACTGCCCCGCGAACGCGTCGGGGGAGCGGTCGCCACGATGAGCGCCACCCTCGGCATCGGCTCCGCCATCGGTCTGCCGCTGGCCGGCGTCCTCGTCGAGCACTTCAGCTGGCACATGGTTTTCTGGGTCTCCGGTGCGTCGGCCGCCCTCATGTTCCTCGGCGTCGTGCTCGTCGTGCCCGAATCCAAGGTGAAGTCATCGGGCTCGTTCGACCTCGTCGGTGCGCTGCTCCTGTCGGCTGCGTTGCTGTGCCTCCTCGTGCCCATCACGAAGGGCGGACACTGGGGATGGACGAGCGAGAAGGTGATCCTCGGGCTCGCCGCAAGCGTCGCCATCCTCGCGGCGTGGGCGCCCTGGGAGCTGCGTCACCGCTCACCGATGGTCGACCTTCGCACCTCGGCCCGACGCCCCGTACTCCTGACCAACGCGGCGTCCCTGCTCATCGGCTTCGCCATGTACGCCAACATGATGACGACGACGCAGCAGTTGCAGATGCCGGAAGCCACCGGTTACGGCTTCGGCCTCTCACTCATCGCCGCGGGCATCGCGATGCTGCCGGGCGGTCTCGCCATGGTCTTCCTGTCGCCCGTGAGCGCCGGCATCACGAAGCGCTTCGGGGCCCGGACGACGCTCATCGTCGGTGCCACGACGCTGGCGCTCGCCTACGGCATGCGCGTGTTCCTCACCGGCTCCGTGTGGCAGATCGTGCTCGGTGCGACGCTGTGCAGCGCCGCCACCGCCATCGCCTATGCGGCGATGCCGACGCTCATCATGCGCTCGGTGCCGATCACCGAGACGGCCGCCGCGAACGGTCTCAACACGCTGCTGCGCTCGATCGGCACCTCGACGTCGTCGGCCGCCGTTGCCGCGGTGCTCACGAGCATGTCGTTCTCGCTGGCCGGCCACGAGGTGCCGAAACTCGACGGCTTCAAGACGGTCTTCGTCATGGCTGCACTCGCCTCGCTGGCGTCGGCGCTCGTGGCCGGCTTCGTGCCCAAGGCAGCCGTTGCGCCGCGGGCCGTGCCCGCGCGCGAGGAGGGGGCCGCGAGCGCCGAGGCGCCCACGCGCGCCACGAGCAGCGATGTCCGTGCGGGCGACAACCGCGACGTCGTCGCCTCCGGCGTGCTCACCGACCTGGGCGGGCGTCCCCTGCGTCGCGGCGTCGTCACAGCCCTCGCCCCCGACGGCGCCCACCTCGACTGGGGCCGCGTCGACGAGGACGGCCGCTACCGACTCGCCCTCCCGGGGGCCGGTCACTACGTCCTCGTGGCGTCGGCCGACGGGTGGGCCACGCGCTCGCAGTTCGTCGACGTCACGGGACCGGAGCTGCCGCAGTTCACGCTGTCGCGGCCACTGCTGCTCACGGGCACCGTCGTCTCCAGCGGCGGGCCGACCGCCGACCTGCCCGTGACGCTGCTCAAGCACTCGGGCGAGTATCAGGCGGCCACGCGCACTGACGCCGAAGGCCGTTTCGAGATGTCGCTGCCGCCGAGCGGTCGATACGTCGTCACCGCGCTCTGCGAGGAGCGAGGGGAGTCGGCGGCGCGTGGCCTCACCGTCCTGACACAGCCTCAGGACATCGAACTCGAGCTCGCGAGTAGCCACCGCCTGAACGTCAACGCGCCTGCCTGACGTTTCACGCCGGCCCCCGCCGCGAGATGGGGCCGGCACTAGGGTTGATCCCATGACCGTTCAGCGCATCATGGGCATCGAAACCGAGTACGGCGTCCTGCGTCCGGGGGACACGCGCACGACGCCGATGGTGCTGTCCGGGCAGGTCGTGCGTGCCTACGCCGACGCCGTCGGGCTCAACGCCGCGCAGAGCCGCTGGGACTACAGCGACGAGTCGCCGCTGCGCGACCAGCGCGGCTACGACATCGCCCGCGAGGTGGCGCACGAGAGCCAGCTGACCGACGAGGCCGACCCCAGCTTCGCCAACGTCGTGCTCGCCAACGGCGCCCGGCTCTACGTCGACCACGCGCACCCCGAGTACAGCTCGCCGGAGGTCTCGAACCCGCGTGACGCCGTGCGCTACGACCGAGCGGGCGAACTCGTCATGCGTCGCGCGGCCGAACTCCTCGCGGAGCACCCGGACGGCGCAACGCAGCTCTACAAGAACAACGTCGACGGCCAAGGCGCCTCGTACGGCACCCACGAGAACTACCTCCTGCGCCGCGAGGTGCCGTGGGCGCGCGTCGTCGCCGGCATGACGCCGTTCTTCATTGCCCGGCAGGTGATCACCGGAAGCGGTCGTGTCGGTATCGGCCAGGAGTCGGAGCGTGCCGGTTTCCAGTTGACGCAGCGCGCCGACTACTTCGAGACCGAGGTCGCCCTCGAGACCACGCTGCGCCGCCCGATCGTCAACTCGCGCGACGAACCGCACGCCGACCACACGAAGTACCGGCGCTTGCACGTCATCGTCGGCGACGCCAACCACGCCGACGTCGCGAACCTGCTCAAGATGGGCATGACGAGCCTCGTCATCGGCGCCCTAGAGGACGAGGCGCTGCCGGGCGTCATCGTCAAACAGCCGGTGGCGACCCTGCGCGCCGTCAGCCACGACGTGTCGCTCGCGCAGGAGTACGAACTCGTCGACGGGCGCACGGTCACGGCCCTCGACCTGCTCGAGATGTACCGCGACGCAACCCACGCATGGTGGACCCGCCGCGGCAACGACCCGATCGCCGACGCCACGAGCGAGGTCTTCGAGCACTGGACGCGCGTGCTCGACGCCCTGCGCGCCGACCCGATGACGCTCACGAAGGATCTCGACTGGGTCGCCAAGAGGAGCGTCATGGAGGGCTTCATCGCGCGCCACGGCACAGGCTGGGACGATCCGCGCCTGCGCGCTCTCGATATCCAGTGGTCCGACGTTCGCGCCGACAAGGGCGTGTTCCACACCCTCGAACGCGGCGGGCGTTTCACCCGCCTGTTCTCCGACGACGAACTCGCCCAGGCCGTCGTCGAACCGCCCCGCGACACGCGAGCGTGGTTGCGCGGCAAGAGCATCGAGGCCTTTGGTGACGACGTCGCGTCGGCGTCCTGGGACGCGATGGTCTACCGCACCGCGCAGCCGTCGAGCTACACCCGCGTCACGATGCCCGAGCCCTTCGCCGGTGACGCGGGCTCGACCGACGGTTGGTTCGACGGGGGCGTCGCCGAGCTGCTCGAGCGGGTCGGCGACGACAAGGTGGTGCGCTGAGGGATACCCCTGCCCGCGCCCCTGCGGCGAACTAGGGTGGTGGCGAAGCGACCACAGGCGCGCCACGGCCACACGGCGTGAGCGCGGCCGGCGACGAAGGAGTACACGATGAGCGACCAGCAGCAGTTCGGCAAGCGCGGCGGCAGCGGCGACGACTTCGACGGCGCCGGGGAGGCCGGTCAGGCCCAGGTGACACGGGAGTCGAACACGAGCGACATCGACTCGATGCTCGACGAGATCGACGGCGTCCTCGAGTCGAACGCGAGCGAGTTCGTCTCCGGCTTCGTCCAGAAGGGCGGCGAGTGACGGCTCGCTGAGCCCCCTCACCTCCACCTCGCACGCACCCCGGGAGCACCCATGGAACGCCGCATCTACGGCCTCGAGACCGAGTTCGGGGTCACCGCGACCACGAACGGCCAGCTTCGGCTCACCCCTGACGAAGTGAGCCGCGCCCTGTTCCGCAAGGTCGTGGCCTGGGGGCGTTCGAGCAACGTCTTCCTCGACAACGGCTCACGCCTCTACCTCGATGTCGGTGCCCACCCCGAGTACGCGACGGCCGAGTGCGACACGCTGCTCGACCTCGTCGCCCACGACCGCGCGGGTGAGCGCATCCTCGACGACATGACGAGTGAGGCGCAGGAGCGCCTCGCCGAGGACGGCGTCGAGGGCTCGATCTACGTCTTCAAGAACAACACCGACTCCGCGGGCAACTCCTACGGCTGCCACGAGAACCTCCTGCTCGAGCGCAGCACCGACATGAACCGCATCTCGGAGGTGCTCGTCGCGTTCCTCGTCTCGCGCCAGCTCATCACCGGCGCGGGCAAGCTCCTGCAGCGCGACGGACGCACCGTCTTCAACCTCACCCAACGCGCCGAACACATCTGGGACGGCTTCTCGAGCGCCACGACCCGATCACGGCCCATCATCAACAGCCGCGACGAACCGCACGCCGACTCGGCACGCTTCCGCCGCCTCCACGTCATCGTCGGCGACTCGACGATGAGCGAGACGACGACGCTGCTCAAGGTCGGCGCCGCGCACCTCGTCCTGCGCCTCATCGAGGCAGGGGAGTCGTTCCCGCGCATGCACCTGGCCAACCAGGTCAAGGCCATCCGTGACGTCTCGGCCGACCCGACCGGCCAGGCCCTCATCGACCTCCAAGGCGGCACCTCGATGACGGCGCTCGCGATGCAGCGGCTGTTCCTCGAACGCTCCAAGGCGTTCGTCGAGCGCGAAGGCGACCCTGACCCGTCCGTCGAGCTCGTGCTCGACCTGTGGGAGCGCGCTCTCGACGCCGTTGAGAGCCAGGACTTCTCGAGCGTAGAGACCGAGATCGAGTGGGTCATCAAGCGTCGGCTGCTCACCGACTACGCCACGCGCCACGGCCTCGAACTCGACGACCCGCGCATGGCCCAACTCGACCTCACCTTCCACGACATCCGTCGGGGCCGCGGCCTGTTCGGCATGCTCGAGAAGGCCGGGCGCGCGCGTCGCCTCGTCGATGACGAGCGCATCGCCGCCGCCGTGACGACGCCGCCCCAGACGACGCGCGCCAAGCTGCGCGGCGACTTCGTGCGCGAGGCCCGTGCGGCCGGGCGCGACTTCACCGTCGACTGGGTGCACCTCAAGCTCAACGACCAGGCCGGGCGCACCATCATGTGCAAGGACCCGTTCCTCGCCGAGGACGCCCGCGTCGAGCGCCTCATCGACAGCCTCTCCACGCCTCTGTGACGGCCCACGCACAGGTCGTCCCGAGGTCCACGCGTTATCGTGGGCCGGACTCACTTCCCACTGCTAGGACTTTTCTGCGTGTCTTCCCCCAAGCGTCTGTTCGCCCTCGCCGTCCTCCCGGTCGTCTTCCTCGCAGGTTGCGGCGACGACTCGTCCAAGGCTTCCTCGTCGGGTTCGGGCTCCGGTAGCTCGTCGGCATCGTCGTCGCCCTCGTCCTCCTCGTCGTCCGGCCTCGCCTCGCCCGCGACGAAGGGCAACGTCTCCGACGTCAAGGTCGACACGAAGAACGCCAAGAAGCCCACCGTCTCCATTGCGGAGGACAAGTTGCCCTTCGGCACGAAGTCCGCGACGACCAAGGTGCTCTCCGAGGGCAAGGGCAAGGCCATCGGAGACAAGGACCTCGTCAAGGCCGACTTCGTCATGGTCAACGGCACCACCGGCAAGACGCTCGGTTCGACGTTCGGGGAGACGGTGCCGAGCTTCAACATGGCCGACAACAACAACCTCCCGGGCCTCCTCACCCAGCTGAAGGGGAAGAAGGAAGGCTCGAAGGTCGTCATCTCCCTGCCGTCCGGGCAGGCGTTCGGCAAGGCCGGTAACCAGAACCTCGGCATCGGTTCCAACGACAACCTCGTGCTCTACATGGACATCAAGGGTGTCGACACGCCCCTGACCGAGGCCAAGGGCACGAGCAAGCCCGCAGAATCCGGGATGCCGACCGTCAAGGTTCCCGCCGGTGCGGGCAAGCAGGCGGCCATCACGATGCCGAAGGGCGCCAAGGCACCCACGTCACTCAAGACCTCGACGCTTGTCGAAGGTGAGGGTGACACCGTCAAGTCGGGCGACTCCATCGCGGTCACCTACACGGGCCAGATCTGGGGCAAGAACACCGTCTTCGACGCCACGGCCAAGCACCCCGACGCGCCCAACCCGTCGGTCTTCGTCATCGGCAAGAAGCAGGTCATCACGGGCTGGGACAAGGCCCTGGTCGGCAAGAAGGTCGGCAGTCGAGTGCTCGTGGTCGTGCCGCCGGCCGACGGCTACGGCGCTCAGGGCAACCCGCAGGCGGGCATCCAGCCCACCGACACCCTCGTCTTCGTCGTCGACATCCTCGCGGCCAACTGACGCATCATCACGAACGGACTCAAGGAGATTCACATGGGCTTCGACCCGAACACCGAAAAGCCGGAGATCGACTTCCCGGGTGACAACCCGCCGAGCGAGCTCGTCCTCGAGGACATCTGGGAGGGCGACGGCGCCACCGCAGAGCCCGGCAACATCATCAAGGCACACTACGTCGGCGTCTCGTGGTCCACGGGCGAGGAGTTCGACGCCTCGTGGAACCGCGGTGAGCCGCTCGAGTTCCAGGTCGGCGTCGGCCAGGTCATCCAGGGCTGGGACCAGGGCCTGCTCGGCATGAAGGTCGGCGGTCGCCGCAAGATCACAATCCCGCCGCACCTCGGTTACGGCGAGCGCGGCGCGGGCGCCGCGATCAAGCCCAACGAGACGCTCATCTTCGTCGTCGACCTCGTCTCGACGAACAAGCCGGGCGCCGGTCGCTCGTTCGGCATTCGCTGAGCGAAGCACTCATGACGAGGCCCCGTTTCCGCCACGCGCGGAAACGGGGCCTCGTCGCACATGTGTGCGAAAGAACGAGTATCCTCACTCGGTGTGACGCGCCTGCAGCCGTCACGAGACCTCGGCAGAAAGGTGGCACGCGGTGGCCTCACGCTCGACGCCCGAAGCCAAGACCGAACGCCTGCTCAACCTCGTCATCGCGTTGCTCTACACGCGCCGCGCGCTGACGAAATCGGCCATCCGGCAGGCGGTGCGTCAGTACGCCGACGCGCCCAACGACGAGGCCTTCGACCGCATGTTCGAGCGCGACAAGGACGAGTTGCGCGATCTCGGCATCCCGCTGCGCACCGAGCACATCGACACGTTCTTCGAGGACGAGACGGGCTACCGCATCGATCGGCGCGAGTACGAACTGCCCGACCTGCACTTCGACGCCGACGAGCTCGCCGTCCTCGGTCTCGCCTCACGCGCGTGGCAGCAGGCGAGCCTCGCCGGCCCCGCCGCGGCGGCCCTGCGCAAGCTCGAAGCGCTCGACATCGAGCACGACGCCGCTTCCGTGGTCGGGCTGGAGCCGCGCATCCGCACGGCCGAGCCCGCCTTCGAGGCCGTCAAGGACGCCGTCATGGAGCGGTGCGCCATCACCTTCGACTACCGCAAGGGTGGGGGAGAGTCGACGCGCCGCTCGCTGCAGCCCTGGACCGTCACCAACCGCAGGGGCCACTGGTACGTCACGGGTTTCGACACCGAACGTGACGCACCCCGCGTCTTCCGGCTCTCCCGGATCGACGGCGCCGTGCGCAAGGTCGGCAAGCCCGGTAGCTACGAGGTGCCCACCGATCACGACGCGCACTCGATGATCGCCGGCACCGAGCGCGTGGCCGACTGGGCGCCCGCCGTGCTGCGGGTGCGCATCGAACGCGGTCACTCGCTCGTGCGTCGCGCCCGCACCGTCGGCGTCGTCGACGACGAGTGGCAGCTCGTCGACATCGAGTACGCCGACCTCGGTGTGCTGGCCGACGAGGTGGCTTCCTTCGGCGCTGACGTGCTCGTCGAGCAGCCACTCGAGCTGCGCGACGCCGTGATCCGCCGCCTGACGGGCGCGCTGCAGGCGATGACGAGCGACGCGACGTCGAGCGAGGCAACATTCGCCGCTGCGGATCACCAGGAGGAGCGGGTATGAGCGAGTCCACCACCCCCATGCCGATCTCCGGCGAGGCCGCGACCACCCGTCTCGCGCGCCTGCTGACCATGGTGCCGTGGCTCATGGGCCGTCAGGGCATCGACATCGAGCAGGCGGCACGCACCCTCGGCGTGAGCCGCAAGCAGATCGAGGCCGACCTCGCCCTCCTCTTCGTGTGCGGCACACCGGGCCACATGCCCGACGACCTCATCGAGGCCGAATGGGAGGAGGGCTACGTCTACGTGCGCAACGCCGACACGATCGCCAAACCGCTGCGCTTCACGCGCGACGAGGCACTCGCTCTCACCGTCGGTCTGCGCACGTTGCTCGATGTTCCCGGCCTCACCGAACGCGACGCCGTGGACCGTGCACTCGCCAAACTCGTCGAGGCGACGGGGGAGAGCGGCGATCCGAGCAACCGGGTGCGCGTCAGCCTCGAACGCGACGGCGACGAGGTGCTGCGCCTGCTGCGCGAGGCGCTCGACGCCTCCCGACGCGTGCACCTGCGCTACGTCGTACCGTCCCGTGACGAGATGACCGAGCGCGACGTCGACCCGATGCGGCTGCTCAACACCGAGGGTCATTGGTACCTCGAGGGCTGGTGCCACCGCGCGCAGGACGTTCGCATGTTCCGTCTCGACCGGGTGGAGTCGGTCGAGGTGCTCGACGCTGCCGCAACGGTGCCCACCGACGCCGCCACGACGGACCTCTCGCGTGGATTCTTCGCCCCCAACGACTCCGACCCGAGCGCTCGCATCAGGCTCGCGCCCGAAGCGGCCTGGGTGGCCGACTACTACCCGTGCCACGACGTCGAGCGCTCCGGCGAGTATCTCGACGTCACGCTGTACGTGGGTGACGGCCGATGGCTGCGCCGCCTGCTGCTGCAGCTCGGCGGTGCCGCCCGCGTGCTGCGTCCCGCCTCGCTCACGGACGACGTCGCCGACGAGGCTCGCCGCGCGCTCGAGGCCTACGGTGTCGACCCGTCCCAGACGGCGCGGGCGCTGTGACTTGGTGGTCGTGGATCATCTTCTGGGTGATCTTCTGGGCCGTGGCCTTCGCCTACCTCGCGAGACGCGTGTGGAAGGTGTGGCCCCACGCACGTGACTTCGGTCGCACCGTGAGTGACGCGCTGGATCGCACCCAAACCGCCCGCGACGAGGCGGACAAGGCTCGCGCCGCGGTGGTCACACGGGGGAGCGGTGAGCTCGTGGTTCGTTCCGGGGCCGACGAATTGGCGTGGGACAAGCCCGCCTCCCATTGGCGCGACCAACTGCGCAGAGCCCGTAAGCGGCGCAAGGAGGAGCGCCTCGACGACCACACGCAGGTGTGGGCCAGTTGGCGTCGTCCTCTAGACTGACCATCAGACCGGGTGGCCCCGCGCCGCTGTGGCACTCTTCGTAAGGACGCTCATGTTTCGCTCTCTCTTCGACAACCCCGTGATCCTGCTCGTACTCATCGTGCTGATCGTTGTGCTGCTCGGCTGGAAGCGTCTGCCCGACATGGCACGCAGCCTCGGCCGTAGCTCCCGCATCCTCAAGAGCGAGATCGACGAGATGAAGTCCGAGAAGCAGTCGAAGGCTTCCTCGGAGACCGTCGAGGGCGAGGCCACGCGTCGCGACGCCGCAGCTCCGCGCGACAACGCTCCGCACGACGGCGCCACCCGCGCCGACGAGCGCCGCGACTACTGAGCACGGGCACCGCACGCACATCGTGGCTCGATTCGGTCGACGCAAAGACAATCCCGAAGCGCGGATGTCCCTCGGGGGGCATCTGCGTGAGTTTCGCAACCGCGCGATCGTCTCCGTCATCGCGATCCTCGTCGGCTGCGTGGTCGGTTGGATTGTCTACCAGGACGTCTACGACTTCCTGAAGCAGCCGATCACCGACATCGCCGCACTTCACCCCGGTTCGAACATCGACGTCAACTTCAACGGCGTCACGGCCCCCTTCAACCTCAAGTTGAAGGTGTCGATGTGGATCGGCTTCATCGTGGCGAGCCCCGTCTGGCTCTGGCAGATCTGGGCGTTCCTCGTGCCCGGCCTCACGAAGAAGGAAAAGCGCCTGGGGCGCATCTTCATCGGTGCCGCCCTCGTCCTGTTCGCCGGCGGTGTCTACATGGGCACTCAGACGTTCACGAACGCGGTCGAGTTGCTGCTGGGAGCCACACCGGACAACGCCTCGAACCTGCCCAGCGCGACCGAGTACTTCTCGTTCGTCACGCGTTTCATTCTCGCGTTCGGGCTGTCGTTCATGCTGCCGATCCTCCTCATGGCACTCAACGTGCTCGGCATCCTCTCGGGCCGCATGATGCTCAAGGGTTGGCGCTTCGCCATCATCGTCATCGCCACCTTCGCGGCCATCATGACGCCCACCCCGGACGTGTGGACGATGTTCCTGCTGTCGGCACCGCTGCTCGTCCTCTTCTACGGCTCTGCCGGACTCGCCCTCGTCCTCGACAAGATTCGAGGCCGACGGGAGGCGAAGTCCCGTCCGGAGTGGATGGAGATCAGCGACGACAAGGCCTCCGCACTCTGATCGGGCGCGGCACGAACACTCGACACAGGCGGGCTACCGAGCGGTGGACCGCCTGTGTCATAGCCTGGTGACCATGTCGTCTCCCGCCGAGAAGTTCGCCCAGGCCGCGTCACGCCGGAAGTTTGACTCGAGTCACCTCGGCCACTTCATCGAGCAGCTGCCCTACCCGCTGGACGAGTTCCAGCGAGCGGCTGCACAGTCGGTCCAGGAGGGGCACAGCGTCCTCGTCGCGGCCCCCACGGGTGCGGGCAAGAGCGTCGTCGGAGAGTTCGCCTGCTACCTCGCCGTCCACACCGGGCGCAAGGCGTTCTACACGACGCCGATCAAGGCCCTGAGCAACCAGAAGTACGCCGACCTCGTCGAACAGCACGGCGAGAAGAACGTCGGCCTGCTCACCGGTGACACCTCGCACAACGGTGAGGCACCCATCGTCGTCATGACGACCGAGGTGCTGCGCAACATGCTGTACGCCGGCTCCTCGACGCTCGCCGGTCTCGGCTTCGTCGTCATGGACGAGGTGCACTACCTCGCCGACCGTTTCCGCGGCGCCGTCTGGGAGGAAGTGCTCATTCACCTGCCCGAGTCGGTGCAGGTCGTCGCCCTGTCGGCCACGGTGAGCAACGCCGAGGAGTTCGGCGACTGGATGCAGCAGGTGCGCGGCGACACCGACGTCGTCATCACCGAGCACCGGCCGGTGCCGCTCTACCAACACATGATGGTCGGGCACTCGATGTACGACCTGCTCGTCCAGGACGACGAGAAGCGCCTCAAGGTGAACCCGCGGCTTCTGGAACGCATCAGTCTCATCACACGCGGATCGCGCGGTGGACGCCGCTTCGACGCGGGGGCTCCGTCCGGTCGCCGCGGGCGCGGTCGGCGTCCGGCACCGCAGAGCAAGCCGGGGGAGTCATTCCGCCCCGCGCACCGCGCCGACGTCATCGACTCCCTCGATCGCGCCGGGTTGCTCCCGGCCATCACGTTCATCTTCAGCCGCAACGGCTGTGAGGCGGCCGTCGCCCAACTCCTCGGGTACGGCACGCAGCTCGTCTCACCCGAGGAGGGGGAGTCGATCCGCGCGTACGTCGCCGAGCGCGTCGCGAACATCCCGACGCAGGATCTCGCCGTCATCGGCTACCACGACTTCGTCGAGGGCCTCACACGCGGCTTCGCAGCCCATCACGCCGGCATGCTGCCGACGTTCCGCGAGATCGTCGAGGAGCTGTTCGTCACGGGTCGGATCAAGGCCGTCTTCGCGACGGAGACGCTGGCCCTCGGCATCAACATGCCGGCGCGCAGCGTCGTGCTCGAACGCCTCGTCAAGTACAACGGCGAGTCGCACGTCGACATCACGCCGGCCGAGTTCACGCAGCTCACCGGACGTGCGGGCCGTCGCGGCATCGACGTGGAGGGCCACGCCGTCGTGCTCTACAACCGCGGTGTCGAAGCAGAGGCCGTAGCCGGGCTCGCGTCACGGCGCACCTACCCGCTGCGCTCCAGTTTCCGCCCGACGTTCAACATGGCCGTCAACCTCGTCCACACCGTCGGGCGCGAACGTGCCCGCGAAGTGCTGGAGTCGTCGTTCGCGCAGTTCCAGGCGGACCGCAGCGTCGTGGGACTGTCGCGCAAGCTGCGTCAGAACGAGGAGGGCCTCGAGGGCTACGCGGAGGCCATGCAGTGCCACCTCGGTGACTTCACCGAGTACGCGGGCATGCGCCGGCGCATCAGCGAGCTGGAGAAGAACGCCGCGAAGAAGCGCGCTGCCGCCGTTCGGGCAGCCGCGGATCGCTCCCTCGGCGAACTCGCCCCCGGCGACGTCGTGCGCATCCCGAGCGGTCGACGTGAGGGCCTCGCCATCGTTGTCAAGGCCAACCGTGGCGGCAAGCGCGAGGGGCCGTCGCCGAGCGTCATCACGGCCGACGGACAGCTGCGCCAGGTGACGTCGAGCGACATCGACGCTCCGCTCGACCCGCTCGCGCGACTGCAGATCCCCAAGGGCTTCACGACGCGCTCGCCCAAGTCGCGCCGCGACCTGGCCGCAACACTGCGGGCCAAGGTGCCGCACGACCCGCCGAAGCCGATGCGTCGCACGGCCATCGAGCCCGACCGTGCGATCACGGCCGAGATCGAGGAGTTGCAGCGCCGCCTGCGGGCGCACCCGTGCCACACGTGCGAGTACCGCGAGGACCACGCGCGCTGGGCCGAGCGCTGGTGGAAACTGCGCCGCGAGACCGACACGCTCGTCTCCAAGATCAACAACCGCACGCACACCGTCGCCAAGCAGTTCGACCGCATCTGCGACGTGCTCGTCGAGTTCGACTACCTCGAGCCGAACGACACCAAGCACGGCGGGCTCGCGCTCACCGAGCGCGGAACGTCGCTCATGCGCCTGTACTCGGACAAGGATCTGCTCACGGCCGAGTGCCTGCGCGCCGGCATCTGGGAGAAGCTCGACGCCCCCTCGTTGGCTGCCGCCGTCTCGGCGCTCGTGCACGAGTCGCGGCGCGACGTCGTGGGGGAGGCGCCACGCATGCCCAACCGGGACGTCGCGGACGCCCTCGAGGAGACGCACAACCTGTGGTCGGTCATCGACGACGCGCTCGTGCAGCACCGCCTCACCGAAATGGCGGCTCCGGACGCGGGCCTCGCGTGGGCGGTTCACCGCTGGACGGCGGGCCAGGGGCTCGAGGCCGTTCTGCGCGACGAGGAACTCACCGCGGGCGACTTCGTGCGACGCTGCCGTCAGCTCGTCGACCTGCTCGATCAGATCGCGGGTGCCGCCCACCACGAGGGCTTGACGAAGACGGCCAAGGCTGCCATCGCCGGCATTCAACGCGGCGTCGTGGCGGCCGACCGTCTCGACTGAACCCGTCGGGTGGAGCTTGCGTCAGCGCGTGAGCGCGGCGGAGAGTCGCTCCGCGCTGCCACCGAGGTCGTAGCGGGCTGCGAAGTCGGCGAACCTGTCAGGCTGTGCAACGCCGTCGGGCAGGGCCGTGACGAGGTCGCCGGGCACCTCGACGTCCAGCGCCACATCGACGACCTTCGGCGCCACATCGAGATAGTCATGAGCGGCTTCCAGCCGCGTTCGGCGCGCTCCCTTGATGCGGGGATCGCCGTTCGCCACGGCCCCACGGATCGCGGCGAGGGTGCCGAACTCGGCGAGCAGCCCGGCCGCGGTCTTCTCGCCGATGCCCGCGACACCAGGCAGTCCGTCGCTCGTGTCGCCGCGCATGACGGCAAGATCGGCGTACGCGCGCCCGCCGGGCACGCCGTACTTCGTCATGAGGAAGCTCTCGTCGACGAGGTCGGGGGCACGCACGCCGCCCTTGGCCGTGTAGAGCACGCGAACGCTCATGGCGTCGTCGACGAGTTGGAAGAGGTCACGATCGCCGGTGACCACGTCGACCGGGCCCTGGCCGGTGAAGCGGTGTGTCAGCGTGCCGATGACGTCGTCCGCCTCGTAGCCGTCGACGCCGAGGCGGGTGATGCCGACGAGCTCGAGCATCTCGCGGATGAGCGGCACCTGCGGCGTGAGTTTCTCCGGTGACTCCTCGGAGCCGTCGGTGCCCTCGAGCACGCGGTGCGACTTGTACGACGGGATGGCCTCGACGCGGAACGCGGGGCGCCAGTCGTTGTCCCAACACGCCACGAGGTCGGTGGGCTCGTAGGTGCTGACGAGCGTCGCGATCATGTCGGTGAAGCCGCGCAGCGCGTTGTTGGGGGTGCCATCCGGTGCCTCCCGCTCGGGCACACCGTAGAAGGCCCGGAAGTACAGGCTCGCGGAATCCAGCAGCATGAGTCGACGCGGCGTCATGAGCGTCATCGTGCCACAGCGCTCGAGGCGTCGAGCCTCAGCGCGCGATCGGGGCGAAGCGTCCGTGAACGTTCTCAACGAGGTCGGCCGGCGCCAACCCGATGTCGAATCCGCGCCGCCCACCCGAGACGTACACCGTCGCCAGGGCTTCCGCGCTCGCGTCGACAACCGTGGCGAGGGCGGTGCGCGTGCCGACGGGGGAGACGCCTCCGAGCACGTACCCGGTGAGACGTTCCACGTCACGCGGTTCGGCGAGGCGACACTTCTTGGCGCCGAGCCCTGCGGCCACGGCCTTGAGGTCGGCCGTCGTCGAGACCGGGACGACGGCGACGCCGAAGGATCCCGAATCCAGCGACACGACAAGGGTTTTGAACACGTGGCTGGGGTCGAGACCGAGAGCTTGCGCGGCTTCGTCACCGTAGGAGGTCACCGACGGATCGTGCTCGTACGGCAGCCCTTCGTACGAGACACCTGCCGCGTCGAGCGCGCGCGTCGCGGGGGTGGTCGGGCCGGTGTTCACGTTTCGAGACGCCATGATCACTGTCTATAGCGCAGTTCGAAGTCGCCCCGAAAGACGACACGCCGCACTTCTCGGGAGTTTCTGCGGCAGGGCCGAAGCGCCGACCCAAGGGGCCCGAATCCGATCCTGACGATCACGTTGAAGGCCCGCCCGTGCGTGGCTATCTTTGCTTGAAGCACGTGACGCGATCGCGTGCGACTATGGACGGGTCTCACACCTAGTAGAAAACTTCCGGCTCCGGCTGGTCGGCCCCAACGGTGTGAGCCCGTCCGTCACACTTTCCCCGCTGACTTATGCTTGTGCGGTGCTCCCTCGTCGCTTCCTTCGCCTGGCCGCCGCAATGGTGGCCGGCCTCGCGCTGTGGCTCGCATTTCCCGATCACGGGCTGTGGTGGACGGTCCCGATCGCCCTGGCACTCTTCGCCGTCAGCGTCCTGCACGTCCGTGCCCGCTGGGGAGCTCTGCTCGGTTTCGTCTTCGGCATGGCGTTCTTCGCGCCGGTGCTCTCGTGGTCGGGTGTGTACGTCGGCACGTTCCCGTGGATGGCGCTCGCCGTCCTGCAGTCGTTGTACTTCGCCGGCATGGGCGCGCTCATCGCGTCCTTTCAGCGTCGACGCCTCGCGCCTGTGCTGGGCGCGGCAGCGTGGGTGACACAGGAGTGGTTGCGCGGCACCACGCCGTTCGGCGGCTTCCCCTGGGCCCGCCTCGCCTTCTCGCAGGCCGACGCCCCGTGGGCGCCCCTCGTCGCGTGGGTGAGCTCACCAGGCCTGACGTTCGTGCTCGCCCTCGCCGGTGGCGCACTCGCCGGGCTGGGCGTGTGGGCGTTCACCTCATGGCGGGGCGTCTCCTCCCGCGAGACGACACAGGCCGATGCGGGTAGCCGCTTTTCCAGCGCTTCCGCCGTCGGCGCAGTGGCTGTCGGGGCCGTGGCCCTTCTCGCGGGCTCCGTCATCACACCCCCGACGGAGGGGCGCACCATCGACATCGCCGGCATCCAGGGCAACGTGCCGACCGCGGGTCTCGACTTCAACGCTCAGCGCCGCGCCGTGCTCGACAACCACGTGCGAGCCAGCGAGAAGCTCGCCGACGCCGTCGCGGCCGGCGCCACACCCAAACCTGACATCGTCGTGTGGCCCGAGAACGCCTCCGACATCGACCCCAAGCGCAACGCCGACACCCGTGACGAGATCGCGGGCGCGCTGCGCCGACTGGACGCGCCGCTCGTCGTCGGAGCGGTCCTGTCCGAGCCGATGCCGAAGGTCTCGAACGCCTCGATGCTCTACCTTCCGGGCAAGGGCCTGAGCGACACCTACGTCAAACAGCACCCGGTGCCGTTCGGCGAGTACATCCCGTACCGCTCGTTCTTCCGCACGTTCTCCAAGCAGGTCGATCTCGTGCGCGCGGACTTCACCCAGGGACAGAAGGTCGGGGTGTTCTCCGTGCCCACGAAGTCCGGCGCAGTGAAGGCGGCACCGATCATCTGCTTCGAGGTGGCCTACGACGACCTCCTGCGCAAGCCGGCGAACCGTGGCGCGCAGCTCTTCCTCGTTCAGACGAACAACGCGACGTTCGGCTACACCGCCGAGTCGACGCAGCAACTCGCCATCTCGCGCCTGCGCGCGCTCGAGTACGGCCGCTCGATCGCGCACGTCTCCACCGTCGGTGTGAGCGCGCTCATCACCCCGGACGGCGTGACGCACGAACGCACGTCGCTGTTCACCCAGGCGGTGCTGACGGGGGAGTTGCCACTGCGCTCGCAAGCCACGCTCGCTCAGCGTCTCGGCCGCGCGCCCGAGATCGTGGCGACGGCGGCCTGCGTCATCGCGTTCGCGCTGAATCTGCGCCGCGGGCGGAAATCTTCGCGCGCCGTCGTTCGTTGAACCTGATGTGACTACCTACTCGAGTCGTCCTCGCCGCAAGGGCTGGGCGCGTTGGCTGATGCTGGCGCTGCTCGTCATCCCCGTCATCGAGGTGTTCATCATCATCAAGATGGGGCAGACGATCGGCGGATGGCCGACGTTCGGCCTCCTCGTCCTGTGGTCCGCGCTGGGTGCGTGGATCGTCAAGCGTGAGTCGGGTCGTGCCTTAGGGGCGCTGCGCCAGGCGTTCGGTTCCGGACGGATGCCTGCGCGAGAACTCTCGGACGCTGCCCTCATCCTCGTCGGCGGCACGCTGCTGCTCGCACCGGGTTTCTTCACCGACTTCCTCGGCCTGTTCTTCCTCCTGCCGTTCACGCGTCCGTTCACGCGCAAGCTGCTCGAGAAGGTCGTGGCCGCCAAGCTCCTCGGCTCGGTCCAGGTGGCGAGCTTCGGCCCCGGCGGCTTCTCTGCCACCCGCGGGTTCGGCGGGCCAGATCCGCTGAGCCGGCCATACCCCACCTCGGACAGCTTCGGCGGTTACGGGTCGACCTCCTCGACGCACACCTCGTCGCGTCGGCGCACTCGATCTGCGTCCGACGACGTCGTCGAGGGCGAGATCATCGACTGACGCGCTCACGCGCCACACACGAAGGCCGGTCACCCTCTCGGGGTGACCGGCCTTCGTGGTGGACGAGCGCGGCTCGTCAGGACTTCTTCTTGCGCGGCTTCTCGCCACGCGACTCGCGCAAGAGCGTCAGACGCTCGTCGAGCAGTTCCTCCAGCTCGGGAACGGAACGACGCTCGAGGAGCATGTCCCAGTGCGTACGGGCCGGCTTGACGGGCTTGCGCTCCGGCTCGGGGCCGTCGATGAGCTTGGCCTCGAGGCCGCAACGGCACTCCCAGAGCGCCGGCACGTCGGCCTCGACGGAGAAGGGCAGTTCCACGACGTGCCCCTGCTCGCAACGGTAGCTGACCATCTGACGCTCGCTGAAGGCGATGCCCTCGTCCGTCTCGAGAGAGAGGGTGCTGAGGTTGGTACCTCGCAGAGAACGTTCGGCCATGGATGTCTCCCAACTTCACACGTACAGCGCGTCTGTTTGGTGAGAGCGCTCACCGCGCTGCTTCACGCAGAACAACGCCACAGACGTGACAAATGTTCCATCTGTCATCGTATGGCCTCAAGCGGCCCGCGACCAAAGCGTCAGCCCTGGCCGGCGCGCGCCATGCCGCGCTCGACGTCGACGCGGGAGAGCAGGTAGGCGCCGAGAGCGAAGAACATGACGAGCGCGATGATCGACAGACGGTAGGAACCGGTGAGCTGGTGGACGAGGCCGAACGTCAGGGTGCCGAACCAACTCGTGCCGCGTTCCATGGCCTGGTAGAGGCTGAAGTACTCCGACTCTCGCCCGAGCGGTACGAGCTTGCTGTAGACCGAACGGCTGAGCGCCTGCGAACCACCGAGCACGATGCCGATGCCGACGCCGAGGCACAGCCACAGCGCGAACTGCTTCTCGGGCAGGAAGAACGCGACGGCGATGACGAGGGTCCACAGGCCGAGCGAGAGCAGGATGGCCTTCTTGGCGCCCATGACGGCCGCGAGGCGGCCGAACAACAGGGCGCCGAGGAACGCCACGAACTGCACGAGCAGGATCGTCACGATGAGCTGGCTGTCGCCGAAGCCGAGCTCCTCCTTGCCGTACAGGCTGGCCGAGACGATGACCGTCTGGATGCCGTCGTTAAAGAAGAGGTAGGCGAGGAGGAATACGAGGGTGTCGGGGTAGTGCTTGAGTTCACGGAACGTGCTCGTGAGCTGACGCAGGCTGCCGCGCACGGTTCCGGCGTCACTCGCCGCCGCGGGGCGTTCGGGGTGGCGCACGTCCTTGAGCCCGAGCACGGGGATGAGCGTGAAGATCGCCCACCACAGGCCCGCGCTGAGGAGGCTCACGCGGACGGCTTCGCCCGTGCTGAGGCCGATCTTGTCGTGCAGCGTGACAACGGCCAGGTTGGCCGCGAGGAGCAAGCCACCGCCCAGGTAGCCCAGAGCCCAACCGCGCGAACTGACACGGTCACGTTCCGACTCGTCGCTGATCCGCACGAGCAGGCCGTCGTAGACGACGAGGGAGGCACCGAGGCACTGGTTGGCGATGATGAGGAGCACTACGCCGAGCTGCCAGTTCGTACCGGTGACGAAGAACATCGCCGACGCCGCGGCTGCGCCCACCCAGGCGAACGCACCGAGCAGGCGCGAGGGGCGCTGTACCCGGTCGGCGATGGCGCCGACGAGAAGCAGGAGGACGGCGCTCAGGATCGTCGAGACGGTGATCGTGTACGGCGCGAGCGAGCCGGGGGAGACCGGGATGCCGAGCACCGAGAGATTCGCGTGACATGCGACGTCCGTGGGCTGATCAGGGCAGGCCGCCGCTTTGGCGACGGACGTGAGATAGGGCGAGAACAGCACCGTCGACGTCGTCGTGACGAAGGCCGAGTTGGCCCAGTCGTACCAGTACCAGCTGCGTTGGCGACGGGCGCGCGTGGCGGCGTCGGGCGCGAGAGGCGAGGCGGCTGCGGTGTTCACGGGTGAAGCGTGTCACATCCGCGGCTCGTGCGGACGTGACTGTCCCCAACCCGCATTGGCGGTGGGGAAAGCGACCGCCCCGGGGCACCGTTCGGCGTCTCGGGGCGGAGCGTGTCAGCTGTTCAGCGCTGCTTGTCGATGAAGCGGTCAGCGGCGCCGGTGGCCTTGTCGATCTTGGCCGTGTGCTTGCGGCCCGTCTTGGAGTCGACGAACGAACCGGCGCGCTGCGTCGCCTGACGCACCTTCTCCGGGTTCTGTCGCACGTACTTGCGGCCCTGGGCGATCGCCTGGGACAGGAGGTTGATCTTCATGGCCTGAATCTTAGTCGAGGGGTCTCGACGCGCCCGGGAGCAGAAGGGCCGCAAGGTCGTCGGCCGAATCGACGACGGCGGCGGCGCCCGCGTCACGCAGTTCGTCGGGTGCGGCGTAACCCCACGAGACGCCGATCGTCGCGATGCCGTGCTTCGCGGCGCCCTCGACGTCGTGCAGGCGGTCACCGACCATGACGACGTCCGCATCCGGTTCGCGCTGCAGGTGGGCCAGGGCTCGAGCGATGACGTCGGCCTTCGTGTCGCGGGGGTTCGTCACGTCGGCGCCGAAGACGCCCTCGAGGCCGCCTGCAAGGTGCGGCGCGAGGCCGAAGTGCTCGACGATTCGTCGCGCCGTCGCCTGTGGTTTCGAGGTGGCCACGGCCACGGTCGTCCCGGCGTCCGCGAGCCCGGCGAGCACGTCACGGATGCCGGGGTGTAGCTCGTTGTCGAACAGCCGGCCTGCCTCGTAGTCGGTGCGATAGGTGGTGACGACCTCGTCCACGCGTTCGGGTGGCAGACCGATTCCTTCGAGCGAGACGCGAAACGGCGGGCCGACGAAGGAGTTGAGGACGTCGTCGCTCGGCACCTCGAGGCCGTGGTGCGTCAGGGCGGTCCGCATCGAGGAGGTGATGCCCGGCGCCGAGTCGGACAACGTGCCGTCGAGGTCGAAGAGGACGAGGCTCACTCGGGTACCGGGGCTCCAGCGCGTCATGCGCCCATCCTCACAAACACGCCTCGTGCACGACGAAACGGCCGCCTCACCCGAGGATGCGACGGCCGTTTCGTGCGAGCAGAAGGTCAGACGCGCGCGTACTTCGACCGTGCCGCCGAGTACACGGCGAAGGCCACGAACCCGATGCCGATGACGGCCACCATGACGGAGCCGAGCGGCTTGTCGAGCAGCGATTTCAGCGCCGTGTCGAGGCCGCCCGTGTCCTTCGGGTCGTGCGTGATGGCGCCGTTGACGAAGAACACGCCCGTGAGGACGAGGGCCAGGCCCTTGAGCGAGTACCCGATGACGCCCGACCACTCGGCCCACTTGCCCGGGTTGTTCTGCAGGTCCTCGAAGAACTTCTTCTTGACGCCCTTGACGACGTGGTAGATGCCGACGCCGACGATCACCGCACCGGCCAGGCCCACGAGGATGACTCCGGCGGTGTTCTCCATGAGCTTGCCGGTCATCGAGGCGTTCTGCTGCTTGCTCGAACTGCTCTGGCCGCGCGCGAGCGTCATGATGCACATGCCCGAGAGCACGGCGTAGGTGCCCGCTTTGGCCGCGGCCTTGAGCCGCGTCTTCGCCTCGTGGAAGGAGAGGCACGCCTCGCCGATCTGCCAGAACGCGAGCGCCGCCCAGCCGAACGCGCCGATGCCGAGCAGGACCTTGCCCCAGGTGTTCTCGGTCAGCATCCCCAGGGCGCCGCCCTGGTCCGCGGAGCCACCTCCGCCCGTGGCCAGACGGACGGCGACGATGCCGATGAGCAGGTGCATGACGGCGTTGGCCGCGTAGCCGATACGCGCCGCGCGCTCCACCCACGGGTGGTTGGCGGCGTCGTTGATCGCCTCCTGTGCGTCATCGGCGATGTCGGGCTTATTGTCGCCCATGCGCTGAGCTGCAGTGTTCACGGCGTCTCCTCGGTCATGGCCAGGGTGAGCACCTCGGCCTGGGGCAGCCAGGCCAGTTCCGCAGCATCCACGATGATCTTGGCGCCGCGTGCGCCGCCGCCGACGAGCACCTCGCCGCGTTCGACGACCCGCTCGTCGATGAGGAGCTTCCAGTCGCTCGGCAGGCCGACGGGCGTGATGCCGCCGCGCACCATGCCGCTTTCGACCTCCGTCTCGCTTTGGTCGGCGAACGAGATCTTGCGCGCCCCGAGGTGGCGACGCACGACGCCGTTGATGTCGGCCTTGTCGGTGGCCAACACGAGGACGGCGGCCGTCGTCTTCGTCTCCCCGCGCCGGCCCGTCACGACGACACAGTTGGCGCTCGCGGCAGGGTCGACGTCGTAGGCGTCACAGAACGCAGCGGTGTCGGCCAGGTGCGGGTCGATGATCGCGACGCGCGCGCTCGGCACCGTGTTCACCGCGTCGGCAACGGGTTTCGCGACGTCGTCGAGGCGCTCGGCGAGGGGCGCCCACGAGAGGTTTCCTTCGAGTGATGGCATGTGCGGATGCTACGACGGATGCGGCCTTCTGGGGTCGAGGTCAGCTGTGGCGCGCGGATGCGCGTCAGGTCGCGTCCCCAAGGGTGAGTTCTCGGCGCGAGGTGAACACGCGAGTGCGCCCGTCGAGGGGATCGACGAACTCGAGGCGTCGCGCCAACAGCTGCAGGGGAGTGGAGTAGTCGTCGATGTCGACGGCGAGCTCGCGTGGATAGAGCGGGTCGCCGCAGATCGGTACACCGAGCCCGCTCATGTGGACACGCAGTTGGTGGGTGCGACCGGTGCTCGGTTCGAGCCGGTAGAGGCCGATCTGGTGGACACGTGCGTCGTCCTCGTCGCCCGCCGTGACAACGCGCCGCTCCTCGAGGTGGACGTCGGTGACGGCGTTGATCGCCGCGCCCGCCACCTCGTACGCCTGCGCAGTGCCGTGGTCCTTGCGGATGTGCGATTCCACGCGACGCGGAAGTTCCAGGTCGTCACGCAGGGGAGCGAGCGCCTCGTATGTCTTCGCCGGGACGCGCGCTTCGAACATGCGCTGGTAGGGAGCTCGCCAACGCTGTTCGGTGGTGAGGACGAGTACGCCCGCCGTCAGCCGGTCGAGGCGGTGGGCCGGCCCGAGTTCGGGCAGGTCGAGCATCTCGCGCGCCTTGACGACGACCGATTGCGTGACGTGGCGACCACGGGGGATCGAGGCCATGAAGTGCGGCTTGTCGACCACGACGATCCGCTCGTCGACATGCAGGACGTCGAGCTCGAACGGAAGCTCCGGCTCGGGCCGCAGGTCACGGTGGAAGTGCACGAACGTGTGGGGACGGTAGATCTCGTCACCGTTCCAGGGGCGTCCGTCGTCGTCGACGAAACGCCCGTCGGCGAGCATCGCGTCGACGTCGACCTCTGCGGGAAGCTTGTGGCGCAGGAAGTCACGCATCGATGCCCACGGCATCGGGTTCGCGGGGTCGCGATCCGGCGTGCGCACCCACGCGGCCCGCAGCCCGTGACGCATGGGCAGCGGGGAGTGCGTTGGCATGTCGGGTGACTCAGCTCCGCTCTGCGGCAGCAGCGAGTGCGGCCAGGCCCTTGTCGAAGTCCTTCTCCACCCTCTTGTTCATGCGGAACACCGTGAAGAAGATCTTCTGCGCGACGCTCTGCGGACCGGTCATCGCCCAGCCGGCGTCCGTGCCGCCGTCGGCGCTCGGACGAAGGTCGAAGACGGTCGTGTTGTCCGACGAGAACGGCTCGGTGAACGTCAGCGCGACGGTGATGCGCTCCGGCGTCGACTCGGTGATCTTCATGTGCCCGGAGCCGGCCTTCTTGTTGCCCTTCCAGGCGTAGCGGCTGCCGACCCCCTGCTCGGGGCCCTCGTATGTACGGGTCATGTTGTCGTCGAGTCCCTCCCACGGCGACCACTGCGGCCAGTTGCGGAAGTCGTCGATGAGAGCGTGGATCTGCGACGGTGCGGCGCTCGTGTGACGCGCGCGGCTCACCTTGAATTCACCCATGCGCACAGGGTAAGCGGATGCGGAGCAGAACCCGCCACGGCGCAGTCCGCCGGACTACCGTGTCGAGCATGGCTCTCATCAACGCACTCACCGGCAACGCCTCGCTCATGAAGGAGGAGAAGGCGCGCGAGCAGTACGGGCCGTGGCTGCTCGAGAACGAGCGCCTCGAGGGCGCTTTCGAACTCGTTCTCGACTCGTTCTGCCTGACGAATCTGCGCCTCATCGCCCTCGACCGGGAGGGGCCGGTCAACCCGAAGGTCGACGTCCGTTCCATCCCGCTCGCGTCGATCGTCGACGTGACTGCTCGGACGGCAGGCATCGGCATCGACGACTCGGATCTCACGGTCACCTACATCACGTCGCCCCGGCTGCGAGCACACACGGTGGAGTACAGCACCATGACCTTCACCTTCAACAAGAGCTTCGACATTGCGGGGCTGTACCGCCACCTCATGACGATCGCGCAGCGCAACTACGCGTCGCTCAACGACGCCTGACGCCTACGCTGGGCCGATGCCCGCACGAGCCGATCTCATTCCTGACGCCTTCCGCGCTCGCGTCGCGGGACGCCCGGCCGACGCCGACGGGGGAATCGACGGCGACACGTGGCTCGCGTCACTGCCGCGTCTGCTCGACGAGTGCCTGTCGACGTGGAAGGCACAGCCCGAGGGCCCCACCGCGTTCGGTGAGTGTGCACTCGTCGTCCCGGTCAGGGTCGGCAAGGAGCGCGCGTCGTTGAAGGTGACGTGGCCCCACGCGGAGGCTCGTCACGAGCACCTCGCACTGCGCGCGTGGCGCGGTACGGGCGCCGTCCGCATGAGAGCGGCCGATCCCGCGCGGTGGGCCTTGCTTCTCGAGCGCTGCGAGCCTGCCGTGCGCCTTCACGAGATGTCGGCTCTCGACGCCTGCGAGACGATCGGACTCATCCACGCCCGGCTCACCCACCCGGCATTGCCACAACTCGACACCGCGAGCGCGTGGTGTGCCCGCATCCGGGAGCGCCTCGAGTCGTCACCGCCGCCGATGCCGCGGCGGTTCGTGCAGCAGGGCATCGCACTCGCCCGCGACCTGCCGCAGGCTGATCGAATCGACGCCACCCTCGTGCACTCCGACCTCCACGACGACAACGTCATGCAGACCCGGCGGGCGGGCACGGTGGACGGGTTCGTCGCCATCGACCCCAAACCCCTCGCGGGAGAGCCGGCGCTCGCCGTCGCACCGCTGCTGTGGAACCGCTGGGACGAAGCTGCCGGGGCGTACAACCTGCGCAACCACCTGCGCTTTCGCGTCGACTACGCCTGCGACCCCATGGGCGTCGCACCCGAACGTGCGCGCGCCTGGAGCATCCTGCGGCTCCTCGACAACGCGTGGTGGGATGCCCACGCAGCGCTTCGGCCCGGAGCTGCGGCTCCTGACCTGACGAAGGCCGTGTCGATCATCAAGGCGATGCAGGGCTGACAGCGTTCTCCACCTCCGCGGTCGGTACATGGGCCACGGCTTCAGTCTCGGGAAGGCTGTACCAGTGCAGAGCGGGAACGGGCACGACGCACCGGGCCGGACGATGGTCGCCGAGCCACGCGCGGTACACGGCGTCAACGCGTGGCCACAGTTCGACGTCGGTGACGTAGACGCGCACCTGCGCCAAGGCGTCGCGTGGTGCACCTGCCGCCGCGGGCACCCGGTCGAGGTTGGTGAAGACAAGTTCGGCTTGCCCCTCAAGGTCCAGGTCAGTGCGCGGGGTGCCTGTCTCGTCGAGGGGGAGTTGACCCGACGACGAGGCGCGGCACCTGGTCGACGGCGTCGGCGCGCTCGAGTTCGTGCCACGCCAGGTCGTGGCCGATGACCTGGCTTCCGGAACCGGCCACGAGGACGATCGTGTCCGGCGCCGTGTGGCCGAGGTCTTCCCAGATCTCGTAGGCCTGGGTCTTGATGCCCTGGATGAACATGGGGTGCCAGTTGTGGGAGGCGTAGGCGCGTTCTTCGGCCTGCCGCAGGGCTTCGGCGGAGCAGTCGTCGCGCGTGCCGGGGACGATCTGGATCTCGGCGCCGTGGGCACGCGTCTGCGAGATCTGGCCCGGTGACGTGCCTTCGGGGACGAGGACGCGTGCGCTGATGCCGGCGGCGGCCGCGTAGGCGGCGAACGACGAGCCGCCGTTACCGGACGAATCCTCGAGCGCCTCGCGCTGACCGGCGTCGGCCAGCGCGGTGATCATCGTGGAGACGCCGCGGTCCTTGCACGAGCCGGTGGGGTTGCAGTACTCGAGCTTGAACTTGAGCATCTCGCCGTCAACTTCGCTCGTCACGAGGGGCGTCATGCCCTCGCCGAGGGAGATTTCGCGTTCGAACGTCACAGGCAGGGCGCGGCGGTAGCGCCAGATCGAACGCTCCGTGGCGTCGACGTCGTCGCACGTGATGCCGGGCTGGTCGTCGTAGGAGAGCGGCGATCCGTCGTCACCGCGCCAGCGGGAGTGATCGACCGGGTACGTACTGCCGGAGCGGTCGCGAAGCATGAGCCCATCATCGAATCGTGTGAGCCGGGCCACAAGGGAGGGTTAGCCCGTGGTCACACCGGAGTACCGCCCAGGTCGGCCAGCAGCGCCTCGATGTCTGACCAAGCGCTCGCACCCAGTTGTCGGTCGGCCTGCTCACTGCCGCCGCGGGCCATCACGTGCCCTCCGGTGGCGACAGGCTCGCCGGGCAGGATCGTGCGGTGGCCGGCTACTTCGTCGGCCACGAGGACGGTCTCGAGGCCGTGCTCGGTGCGTCGCCGAGCGATGCGTTCAGCGAAGTCAGCGGAGGGCCAGACCTGATCGTCCCCGCCTGCGACCGCGATGACGTGGGGGATCCGTTCCACGGCGATGGTGGCGGCGTCACGGACTCGCTCGGGCGCTTGCTCGAGCGAGGAATAGTAGAGGTCGAGGAAGGAGGGCGTCGCGTCGTCGGGCCAGTGGCCCTCGGAGAACGCGACATAGGGCCGCGCCTGACCGCGGAAGGTCCAGTGGCTGGTGGCAGTTCCGTCAGGGCGGATGCCACACCACACGACGCTGCTTGGAGCGAACGCCACCACCGCGTCCACGAGGACCCCGCCGTCCTGGGCCGCTGCGGCCAGCACACCCTCGGCTCCGAAGGACGTGCCGACGAGGACGACGTGGTCGCACTCGCGGCGCAGCGCCCCGGCGCGATCGAGGAAGGTCTCGAGAGGGACGTCGTAGGGGCCGACGTTCTGACCGGGGCCGCCGAACCACGTCATCGTCTCCGCGACGCATCCCTTCGCTGCGAAGATCTTCGCTCGGGGGTCATCGAGACGGCCGCTCGAGCCGGCGACCGTAAGAACACCGACGCCATTGGGCACGTGTGGCCGAATCCGAAAGCCGGTGCCGTCCGAGAAGGGTTCACGCGTCGCTTGGTGGCCCATGGTTCGACGGTAACCGAGGGCACCGTTTCGTCACGACACCGAG
>NZ_LDCM01000006.1:0-77699 GCF_001021715.1 Dermacoccus sp. PE3
GAGGATCATCGTCTCGGCCTCGCCGACGCGCTCGGGTCGTCCGGTGAAGTTGCGTGCCTCGAGGTTGATCTTCTGCCTGCGGGCACGCGCCTGGTCTCGGCGGGTTTGGTGATGCAAGGACAGGGCCTGGCGCAGCAGGTCGAGGGTGGTGCTCATGCGTTCTCCTTCGCGTGCGTTTCGTCGTAGAGGGCCTGTAGCTTCTCCGCGACGTGGGCGGGGCGAGGTACCCACAGCCCGTCGGGTGAGTTGGCGAGGATCGCCCACCATGAGCCGCGCCACAGTACGGGCGTGGTGGGGTCTTTCTTCGGGTCTCGCAGCGCGAGGGCTTCGCCGTTGTCGATGGCTGCGTGCACAGCGTCGGCATCCTCTCCCGGAGTGATGTCCTGCATCGCTGCCTCGAGGATCTGGGTGAAGTCGTCCATGTTCGTACCAGGCATGGCGACCTCGCTCTCCTTGTGTTGGCGACCGTCGCAGGTGTTGAAGAACTTGCGTTCCTCGATGCGGCGCATGAGTGGCCAGAACCACCGGTCGTGGAAGGCGATTATTTCGTCGTTGTAGGCACGCGGTTGTTCCTTGAATGTGCTGCGCCAGGCCACGTAGAGGCCGGTCAATTCCTCAACCACGGGAGCATGTTTGAACCAGCACGGGCGGATCAACTGCCGCACCTTGTAGCGGTCGCTCATCCAGTCGACCCACTCGCGCAGTTCGGTGAACAGCGCAACCCGCTCGTAGGGGTCGAGGTAGCGCCAGCACCAAGCCCCGCCGGCAGGCACGTCGGCCAGGTATGTCATGACCTCTTCGAGGGCGGCCTCGGTGCCGCCGACGCGCGACAAGAGCGCGTGCGTCTCATCGAGGAGTTCACGGGCGATCGCGTGCACCTCGTTCGCGTCGGCGTCGCTCACGCCGGCCGGAGCCGAGGACGTGCCGTAGTCGTCGGGCAGCGACTCGTCACCCCAGGCGGGGATGTTGCTCATCGTGTGCCTCCCGCAGTGACTGCGGTGGGGGTGGGCGCATAGTCGATTGAGCCGCACATCTTCTCGAAACGGTTCAAGCTGTCCTTGAACGCCTTGTGGTCAGGGCGCTTCCACCAGGGGGTGATCTTGATGACGGCGTTGCCGACGCTGCGGTAGAGACACAGGGCGGTGAAGTCCTCCATCTGCTGAATCGTGTCGACGGGCATGATGCGTTCCATGCCGGGCTGATCACTCGTGCTGAAGTTGCCGGAGCCGAGCCAACCCGAGCTGCTCGTGGACCGCTGGCGGATCTTGCGGTCACCGATGAGGCGCGAGACGTCCTCAAGGTCGGAGGTCTCGGTGCAGCCGGGCAGGAGCATCTTCATCGACGTCGAACCCCACATGCTGCCGAAGCCTTCCTTACCCCACTTGTCGCGGCCCTGGCTGAACGACTGGATGAACGCGCGCGTGGTCTGGCCTCGTCCGCCGCCGTCGGACAGCAGCGTTGGCATGGACGGGATCGGCGCAGCGTTCGCGGCCTCGTCGAGGATGAACGACTGCGGGGGCGTGATCTTGAGGCCCGGCTGACGCTGGGAGAACAGACGCCCCTCACGCACGACGGCGGCGACGAACGCGGTCACCAGCGGCGCCGTGCTGACGCCCTCCCCTCCGAGTGTCACGAGGTAGAGCGTGTCCTTGTTGCGTCGCACGAACCTGGCGACGTCGAAGCACTCTCGGTCGAGGCCGTGGCTGTAGCGTCCCGAACCGCTGGGCGGGCACACCATCTCCAGTACCTCAGGGTTGGATAGGCACTCGAGGGCGCCGGCGAGCGTCATCGACGTCGACGCGGTCGTCTGGGAGGCTTCCCCCGTCGTGGCGCGTCGCAGGCGTTCGGCCCATCCGGGCAGCGCCCGCGCGTTGTTCGAGAGGATCTCGCGTGGCTCGTCGTTGCTGAAGTCATTGGCCCAGTCGCGCACTTCGCGCATGGTGGAACCGTTGATGGCTGCGGCGTGCAGCAGGCACGACAGCACGATCGCGGCCTGGCCACGGAAGAACGCGGAGTTGCCGCCCTCACCCTTGGACTCGGGTGACGCGGCGATCGCGGCGCGGGCGCGGTCCTGCGCGACGTCCGCGTCCTCACAGCCCGCGACCATGTTCCAGCGGCACAACCGAGGCCACCCGCTGATGCGATCGACGTCGAAGACGTGCACCTCGCGGTCATCGCTCGGGTCGTCGGGGTTGTGGCGGGTGAAGATGGTCAACCCCATGAGGTCGACCTTGGTGCTCGAGGCGACGACGGCGCCGGGTGCGTCTTTGACACCCGGCGCGGCGAGGCCGGTCGTCTTACCGGACTGCTGAGGGGCGATGACGACCATGGCATCGTTCGGTCGCGGTCGCAAGGGCACGCCCAGGTAGGTGCCGACGGGCGCCATGGGGGACTTGTCCTGCTTCATCGCTTTCTTCAGCCGGGCGCGCGTGAGCATCCCGTAGTTCTCGCGGCGCGCGAGGACCGCGACCACGACGACGACGACGACCATGAGGGCCAGGCACTCGAGCGCGCCGACGGTCATCCAGTACCCGACCGGACCGGGAACAGCGCCCGCGACCGATGGCGGGTAGGCCCTGCTGGGTTCCTTCGCGTGAAGAACGAGCTGCGGCAGCGTCTTGATGACTTGCCCGTTCGGCCACGCCCACGTCCCGGCATTCCAGAGTCCAGCAATCGCGCCGCCGACCGGGACGAGCATGATCAGCGAGCAGAACCCGATGAGCAGGCCGAGTAGTGCAAGCTCGCGCCCGCCGGCACCTTGCTCTTGACTGTGGATCTGACGTGCCATGACGAACCTCCAATGTGCTCAGGCCTTCGGGGTGATTCCAGTGGAATCACCCCGGTGAACCGACGTGATGGTCAAGCGACGGCGTCGTCGCCGTACTCGGTTTGCTCGTTCGTGTTGAACAGGACGCGCTTCTCGTACTCCGTCAGCACCGTCTGAACGCGGAAGGAGTGATCTCCCACGCGCCATAGGGCGCGGCCCTGGTTCCGGTTGCACCAGTTCGAGATCGCGCGCGACTCCTGATCCGACAGGCCCCACTGCGCGGCGGTCTGGTCTGCGATAGAACTCGAGTGGCCGAGGCTGATCTTCGTGTCGCACAGGGACCAGAAGTCCTGCGCGATGCTGGCCTCTTCACTGTTGGCCCCACCGATGCCCATGAGGTCTCCGGGCTTGTGCATGATCAGCATCTCGACCTTCTTCTCGTCTCGTGAGAGGCGGAGGTTCGAGTCGAGTGACTTGATGGCGCTCACCCCTAGACGCATGACGCGCCATACCTCGTCGCGCGGGATGATCGTCGGCTGTCCTGTTGTGTTGATGGACGTCATAGCTGTCACCCACGAATTGGCGCAGGTCAACGCGACACCGATCACCTGATCGTTGGCGAGTTCCTTCAAGCGACGCATCGACAGCGAGTGCATGGGTGCGTCCCAGTTGATTTGGATCGTGGTGCGCGCATCGAACATGCCCTTCAGGGAGCCGTTGACGAGAACGCTGAGAGCGGAACTCATGGGCCGCATGTCAGCGAAGTAGTCGCTGCGCTTCTCATAGTTGAGGCGACGCAGGAGGCTCTCGCTCGGGTTATGCGCCAGATGCCACACCTCGGGGATGATGATGTCGGGCAGAGTGTGGACACCTCCCCCCCCATCGGCCGCGCCGGTCAGTTCGTCGACGATCGCCGCCAGCGCTTCTTGCAGTGTCGTCGTGACGTTGACCTTCTGCGCGCCGACGAGGCCCTCGAGCAACGTGAGCCACCGTGCTCGGATATCGACCCACCGTTCATCGCGGGTGGTCTGCGACAGTTTTTCCCACCCGTGTCCCAGGGGGCCGGGGTCGAGGGGGTTGATGCGTGCGTGCATGCCGGGGCCAACTTCCCAGGGCTCTTGACCCCACTCGCGGCACAGGTCAGCCCACTCGTTCTTCAGGTCTCCGGGCACGAAGGCCCGTCCGCCGTGACGCAGCATTCGACGCACGAGCGCCTTGCCCGTCCCGGACTTGCCGCGCCCGGGAGCTCCCTGCAGGAGCAGGTTGGGGTTCGTGACGATGCCTCGCTGGACCCACTGCCACGGATCGACGTAGAAGCCGGTTCCCGTGCTCGCGACGTACCCCAAGGCCGCTCCGGACTTCGGGAGTTGTGTGGACGTCAGGAACGGAAAGACACCGCCGATCTGGTCGGTCGTGGCCCGGTAGACGCGCCCGCGAGGAGTGCTGACTGCCTGCCAGCCGAAGCCGGGGCGAAAGACCCCGTGCTGGCCAGCGGTGAGGCGGAAGTCAGCGTCCTTGTCCTTGGGTGGTGCGGGTGCTTCGGGCTCGGCGCTGGGAAAGCTCACACCCTGCTCCGCGAACGCCTCCGCGAACGATTGCCCGGCGCTGACCTGCTTGTCTCGCTTCAGAATGCTCATGCGTTCCTCCTGACGTTCACGATGGTGGGGGTGGTGTCTGGTGCTTGCTCCGGAACCTCTCTTGCGCCCGTCGACCAGGTGCGCTCCTCTGTCATCTCACTTGCCCTTTCGTTTGGGCATGCCGACGGCGACGGGCAGCACGCCGGAGATGAATCCGAGCGGCTGCGCGAGATCAAGCCGCATGAGTTCGAACTTGCGTCGGCGGGCTGAGGCCTCCATGAGCGCCATGCCCGTCTCGATCGACATGGAGACGGGGACCGTCACCACGGCCACGCCCGTTACGCGCGTCAGGGTGTGCCCCGCTGCGAGGACCTCTTCGGTGTTGGCCGTCTGACGGCGCAGCTTGCGTGAGCGCGCTCCCACCCGGAACCCGCGCTTCTCCTTCAGCTCCGACTGAAGGAACGCGTTGGTCGACTGTGCTTCCGCTGCGCGGGTGGCGCTCTTGTCGTCGTAGGGCTCGTAGTGCAACGCCAGCGCGCGCCGCTCCCCCATCGCGCCTGGCGTCAGGAGCGGTCCGAGTGAGCCGACGCGGGTGCCTAGCTCGGGCAGAATGAGGCTGTATGCCGCCGAGTGGAATCCGTCGTGGCTGTAGTAGCGCGCATGGGGACTCGGCGCGGCCGACGGCCCAGCGGCCGCTGGGTGGACGTCGGTGAACGCGTCGTGCCCCTGAGCCTTGGCTGTGCGCGCGACCTGCAAGGCGCTCACGGCGGCGGGGTTGAACCCTGTGCGGATGACGGCGGCGACTTCACCCTTGCCGAGCCAGATGACGGAGTCGCAGCCCATACCCGTCAGGAGGCTCGTCATCTCGGGCAACGCGCGGTACATGACGGCCATGCGGCCAGCGATTCCGCGACCCGAGTTTCGAGCCTCAGCTGCGATGTCGTCCTCCTGGAAGCGCAGCGCGACGTAGACCTCATGGGAGATCGACTGGGAGAGGACGGACTGCTCGATAGCGTCTGCGTCACGTGCTGCCTGCTCGGGGACGTCCTTGGGAAGGTGCTCTCGACGCCACGCTGCGCGCTCGGCGCCGTCGTCGGGCACCGTGCGGACGTAGATAGAGACCCGGTGCGGCAGGGACACCCCGCGTGAGATGGCCGCGAGCATGTCACCGAGCGCATCGGCATAACGGTCCCCTGCATCGGGGTCGGTCAATGACAGGCCGGGATGGGTGACCTTCGCGACCATCACCCAGGCACCGGCTGGGTCCTTCATCACACACAGGCGGCGCATGTCCGATGCTGCATGCGCGGGGCCGTCGAAGACCTCGAAGTGCTGGAGCGCTCCCGGCAGGTCGAACTTGTCGGCGTCCGACGTGCTCAGGGCAGCTCCCGTTGCTCCTGCTTGCCACTCGTCAGCTTTCGTGGCTTTGCCGAGGAGGTGCATCACCGAATGCCCCAGCCACAGCCACATCGGCCGCTCCTTGATGGGTACGGCCATGCACACCACGAGAAGGCCCCAGAAGATCAGGGCACCGAGGAACCACAGCCAGGACTGGGCCTGAAGGAACGCGAGGGCAGGGATGGCCGCCAGGCCCAAGATTGCGAGTTGGGGCAGGCCGAGCAGGCCCAGAAAGCTGATGCGCTCGTTGTGCCAACCGGTGTGCAACGTCGTCATGAGAGTCCTCTTTTCTGAGTCAGATGGTGGTGCCGCCAGGGTTCGACCCCGGGCTGTTGCCGTCGGACGGGCTGTCCGGTTCCATCGCGTGGCCGTAGCCGTGCTCGTAACCGGGCGATCCGCCATCGAAGTCGGCGTCGTCGCTGGGGGCCGGCCCGTAGTCGGGGTGGCCCGGGGGGACGACATCCGGGTCGGCATCGTCGGAGAGAGCGACTTCGCTGCTGCCGCCAGGGCTGCTGCTCGTGCTTGATCCAGACATTCCGCCGTTCGGGCCCGTCATGGCACCTGCGTCCGCGTCTGCCTCCCCTGCCGAAGCGCCGCCTCCGCGACCGCGTCCGCCAGCGTGTCCGGCACCTGCTGCGTCGAGAGACTCGGACGCTTGCGTGGCACCTGATTGGCTCGCGCCGGTGGTGGTTGAGCCGTAGGAGGCGATTGCTGAGCCCATGGCACCCAAGGCCCCGGCGGATGCAGTGGAGAGCGACGAGGTGCTCGAGCCGCCTCCGCCTCCGCCACCACTTCCACCGGAGCTGGCATTGGTGAGTTCGCTGCCACCTTCGGTAGCGACGGCCATGCCCGCGCGTTCGACGGCCCCAGCTCCGTTGTCGCCTTCGCCCTCAGACTGCTGCTTGGCACCCTCGGAGTCGTCACCACCGCCGCCCGACTTGCGCGTGGGCATCGCGGCGCGGAAGTTCGCGCCAGCCACCGTGTTCGGGTCGATGAAGGCGAACAGCTTGAAGAGGAAATACGGCCAGAGCAGGGAAGCTAGCGCCACCAGCCCGCTGACGAACGCCTGCAAGGCTTTGGCGATCATCCCGTCGCCAGCACTGCCTGCTCCTTGGGCCATGCTGTGGCCGATCACCATGGAGATCGCGATGAGTGTCGGCACGAAGATGAGTGCCAGCATCCAGCGCAGCGCGGTCCAGTACCAGCGAGCGAACTTCTCGTGCACGAGGCCTGCGGCGACGATGGGGAATGTGGCAGCGAGAACCTGCATCGCCGAGAGACGGATGACCATCTCGGTGAGCAATCCGAGGGTGAAGGGGATGGCGTTGAACAAGACGACGACGAGCAGGCCGATCCCGGTGAGGCCGTTGAGGGCCTTCTCCCCGAAGTCTGCTTTCTCGCTGAGCCCAGACCACCCTTTCGTCCCGTAGCCCGCTTCGATGATCCCTGTCGCGGTGAGCGAAGCTAGCGAGGAGACACCAGCAAGGATGACCAGTGACGAGCCCGAGAGCAGCATGTACTGGGCTGTTCCCTTGAGTAACGCGAACAGGCTGCGAGAGCCGTTCACCACGGCTAGGCCGATCTGGGCGAATCCCAAGCCGATCGCGAGCATCAGCCCCAGCCACAGCGTGATCGGAAAGACCTTGGCCAGCGGACCGTCAGGCGTGTAGACAATCGTGGGGCGGGTGGTCTGGTCGATGAAGGCGAACACGGCGCTGAGTAGCGGTCCGAAGAAGCCCCACAGAGCTTCAGCGACCTTGTTCAGCACGCCGGTGACGACGTCACCGATATCCGGTAGCCCGAGTCCCATGTCGGTCCTCCTTTCGTTCGTGCGGGGTAGGTGGCTCGTTACTCAGGGACGTTGCTGAGGTCTCTGAACCCTGCGCGGTAGCTGAGTTCGCTGCGTGGCCAGGTCAAGGGCGCGCGGGCTGGGGTGGCGCCAGCGGCGATCATCCAGCGGTCGCCTTTGTCGTCCCACCTCATTCGTGCGCAGTCCCAGACGGCCACACGGTTGGACTCCGACTTGTAGGTGTAGGTCAGCTGTCCGTTGACGCACACCACGGTGAAGTTGTTTCCGACGGATCCCTTGATGAGGCCCTGGACGGGGACGAATTGGGCTCGCATCCGAGTGGGGTCGGTGTCCGGGCTGTCCGTGTAGTAGCGCATGACCGTCTTGGTCGGGTTCCAGTCCTCGAGGGGAACTGCTCCAGGCATCGCGAATGCCATGTAGGCGTTGCGTCCAGCCTGGGTGTCGAGGTTGGTGTAGGCGGCTTGGTTCAACGCGGCCAGCTGGGCTACGGCACCTTCGGGAGTGTGTGTGAAGCCGGTGCGGACTCCCGCGTCGGTCTTCTTGCCTGAGGGCAGGTTGAGTCCTGGTGTCGTGGCCTGAACTTCGGGCTTGGGCTTGAAGTTGCTGGGGTCGAGGTTCGAGGAGTCGCCCTCGGGCATGGGCTGGTTGGCGATCGCGTTCTCTCGCTCTCGCTGAGACGCTCCAGCAGGGAGGCTGGACGTCGGGGGCGGTGTGGGAGCCGACGAAGCCGAACGGCTGGTGGGCGAGTGCTCACTGCCGGTCATCTTCGCGACTCCCACACCGATACCCGCGAGCAGGATGATCGCCACGCCAGCGATAGCGACCCAGGCTGCCCAGACGGGCAGCGGACCGCGATCAGCTTTGGTCTTACGTCGCAGGCGCGGCATCGAAGATCAGCCCGTGAATCCGCTGATGAATCCGAACCAGGCCGTCCACACGATCGCCGCAATGACCGCGACGATCAGGATGCCCACGCCGACGGAGGCCGACTTGTGGTGGCCGAGGACCTTGCCGCCGATGAGGGCGCCCACGCCGCAGAGGCCGCCGATGACGATGAGGAACAGGGTTCCCCACTTGACGTAGGCCATGATCTCGCTGGCCTGCTTCTCGGTGCCGGGCGGAGCCTTGGGCTTGGGGTTCGGGATGGGGTTGGCTGCCAGCAGGTCGTTGGTGTGCTGCAGGAGCTGGATCGTGGTGCTCATGGTGTGTCTCCTTCGTGGTGCGGGGTTTGGGGATGGATACCCGTCATCTCTGGATCGAGTGAGATGGCGGGGGCTCTAGGGGCGGGCCTTGCGCCAGCGGCGCGACCTCGTCTCGGGGAGGGGGAGGCCGCAGGCGCTAGCCACGAGTTCGTGGCCCAATCGCGCCCAGATCCCTGCCGGGCCCGTGAGGGCCGCGTCGGCAGCGGGCAAGCCGCGCTGCGCGAGTTCCGGCAGGTAATCGAGCTGACGTGCTGAACTCATCGCCTGCTGCATGAAATGCGTGCCACCTACTGGCGTGGTGGCGGGCCCGACGAGGACGATGTCGTCGATCGGCGCCCACTCGCGTGAGACCCATTCGCTCAGCAGTGCCTCGCAGCGCAGCTGTGTGGACGCGTTGGACGGCAGCACGAGAACGACATGAGAGCCGATCGCGGTGTCACCCGTGAGCCACGTCGCGGCCGCGTCGTCGCTCAGGGCTTCTTCGGCACTCAACCCGAGATCGACGATCTGCGTCGGCGCTGTCGAAGACGGCCACAGGTCACCCTCATCGACGCGAGTGTCCATTCGTCCGTCGACGTAGGTGGTCACGATCCGCCCGGAACGGGCCGGTACGAGCCTCGTGTGCGGGTCGATCCCTGTGGCCAGCCCTGTCGAGCCGCCGATCATGCGCAGCGTGGAGCGGCGCGGCGCGGCGGCGTCCGTCACGGTGATGTCGTCCTGACCGGCGGTCATCCGCGCAGCCGCGGAGGCGATGGACCACGCCACGGTGGAGGCCCCCACACCCGGAAGGCCACCGACAACGAGGAAGCGAGTGATTCCAGTGGAATCACGCTGGCCGTCAGCGACGTTTTCGGCGGCATCGCCACCCGGTGCTTCGACCTGCTGGTCGGTGAAGAACTCCTCGAGGGGCGAGCCCTCGACCTCGCCGGCATCTGCCCATGTGGGGCGATCGGTCATGGTGGTCATCCCTTCACCTGCGGCATCGGAAGCCCGGTCACGAGCGCAACGAGCGCCCAGGCGGTGAAGAACAGGTAGAGGGCGCCCAGGAGCAACAGGGCGGCGGTCACGGCCCAGCGCACCTGCCACATCACGCCGCTCACCCCCCAGCGGCGACCCAGGGAGAACGGGAGGGCCACGTAGTGCGCGAAACGCTGCAGCCGCGTCGCAGCTGCGGGGGCGGGCGCAAAACGTGACTGGAAGGGCCAGCAGAACAGCACAAACCACAGACCTCGAGGGCGTCGCTGGATGCCGCCGATCACTGGGCCCGTCTTGGCCGTCACGGGAGTCTTTTCGGAACTGGTGCGGTAGAACATCAGACGCTCTCCCTTCACTCGTAGGTGCTGTCGGAACTGACGACCTGCCAGTCGCTTGAGGCGTTAGCGCGGTGCAGGTGCATGAACACGCTCGACTTCTGCGGGTCAGCCTTCGCGCCGTGTGTCGTGACGGTCACCTCGTAGGTGAGGTAGGCGTCAGTGGGGGTGCTCGGCAGCGGGTCGTTGGACGGCACGAGGGTGACCTTCGCGCTCGTGTACCCCTTCGCCGCCTCCATCGCGTTCCACGCAGCGCCAGGTGCGGCAACGGACTGCTGACGCAGCGTCGCCGCGTAGGACGACGACGCCAGGACGGCCGCGCGGTCGGCAGCGTTCCAGGGGCTCGTGTCGATCTTCGTGTCGCTGGTGTTGAGTGCCACGAGAAAGGCCTTCCCGACGGCTTCCGCATCCGCGCGCTTCACGGACGAGATCGGCGTCGCCACTCCGCGAGGGTTCGGCTTCGTCGTCCCCGTTGGAATCGGACTGGGCGAGTACATGGACGTTGACGTCGCCGAACTCGACGCCGCTGGTTCCTGCGACGACGACCTGCCGTCACCTTGTGAGCAAGCGGAAACACTCAGCGCCAGGCACGCGCACGCCAGTGCTGTCGTCGTTGACCTTGTGAGCTTCATAGCTTTGTTCCTCGTTCCTCTCGGGCTTCTACTTGACCCACGGTGGCCGCGCCGCGTTGACGGGGTGGCCCCAGATGGGGCCGACCTTCAAATTCGTTGTCGATTGCTGGGCCTCGACGATCTTCCCGTTGCCCCAATAGATCGCGACGTGCGTGGCAGGGCTGCCCCAAAACAGCAGGTCACCCGGTTTGAGGGAGTTCACGTCCACAGGCACCCGCCAGGAGGCGGTGTAGCTCTGCTGCTGCGCTGCGGTGCGCGGAAGCATGACCTTCCCGCCGCTGCCGACGTACGTCGCCATCCGCGTCAACCCCGAGCAGTCATAGCCCGGGCCGCGCCCATCGACGCGGTCCCTACCCGAAGGGCTAGTCGGCGTGCCGCCGCCCCACACGTAGGGCAGACCCACGGCGCTGTTCGCCGCAGCGAGGATCGGTTTCGCTTTGCCGCTGACGCCCGCCGGCGCGCCCCCGGCCGACACGCTCGAAGCGTTGACGCCGCCGTACGCGGCGATCGCCGTCTTCGGAATGATCTGGACGTACTTTTGCGTCTCGGGGAAAGCAGGCACACCGCGCGCTTTCAGGACGGCACCCCACCCGGCGTTGTACCCGGCGAGCATCAACTGTGTGATGTCACCGCTGACCTTGTGTGAGGCCAATGCCGCACTTGCCTGTCCAGCCAGCTCACACATGAACTTGCCCTGCGCCATGATCGCGTCCGGGGCCTCCCACGGGGAGGCCTTACCGTTACCGTTCGCGTCCACCGCGTAGGCGGGCCACGAATCAGGCATGAACTGCGCAATACCCATCGCGCCGACACCGCTACGAGCCTTCTCATTGAACTTTGACTCGTGATATAGCTGCGCGGCGAGCAGGGGTGGCTTGACCTGGGGGCAGATCGAACCCGCCTTGTTGATCCACGACACGTACTGCGCCGGGACCGAACCGTCCTTTAGGGAGCCACCCATACCGGTGCCGCCGTCGAAGTTGCTCGGGCTTTCGCAGGCGCTAGCAGCGAGGGTGAGTGCCGCAGCGACCACCATCCCTCGTGTCCGCTGCGTCGCACGAAAGCCCGCCTTCATGCCGAGTACCGATCCGCGATGAGCGCGGCGATTTCCGCGAACGCCTCACGGGTGCGGGGATTCATCCGCTCCAGGTGCACCTTCGCGCCATCGGCCAGGTGCTGATCAGCAGGCACCTTCACCACAGGCTGACCCTCGAACATGGCGAGGACAGCCTTCTTATCGACCTCGCGGGAGACAAGATCACGCTCGGTCAACGCCACAATCGCGCTATCCGCGAGACGATCGAAACCGTTGCTACGCAGCCACACCAACGTCTCGTACGCCCGCTTCGCCCCCGTGATGGAGTACGCCGCTGGCACGACGAGAGTGTCGGTGCGCGCCAGGATGCCCGGCATGATCGGGTGCGTGATGCCCGTGCCCGCATCGACGTGGATCGAGGAGTAGTAGCTCGACAGGATCTCGATGACCGCGTTGAACTGAGCCGACGTCAACGACTCACCGAGCTTCGGGTCAGGCTCTCCCGGAAGCACTGTCAACCGGCCTTCGGACTCCAGGAACGCCGACAACTGCCCGATGCTGTGCACGTGTTCGACCTGCTCGGCCAACGCGTTCACACCCGACAGTCCCTCACGCCCCGTCACGCGCTCAGCGAGGTCACCCGCGTCCGGGTTGAAGTCGCCTGCAACGACCGCCTCCGGGCGGTACTGCGCCGCCGTCAGCGCGGTGCCGATGCACGTTGTCGTCTTCGTGATCCCACCCTTGAGGCACAAGTACGTCGTGACGTGCGCACCCCTCAGCGGACGCTGGATTCGCGCCATCCGCTCCTGCTCCCGCACTTGCGCCCTCGAGGGGCCAAGGTTCACCAACCCACCGGTCATCGCGTGAACCCACCGCCGCGGACCCGACGTCGGCTCAAGAGGCCGTGCCCGCAGCAACTGGGGACTGGAGACGTTCCCTGAAGGCGTGCGCTCACCCACCTCGACGAACGGGTTGACCTCAGCGCGCAACACCTCTCCCCCGAGGGACTCCACGACGTCCCTGTACTCGTCCTCGAAGAACTGAACCTCTCCGGCGTCTCGTGCCGCCGGCTCGGAGACGCGACCCGGCAACGGGTGACGCTGAACCTCTGTCTCAGCCGGTGCCGATGACGGGGTGAGTCCATTGGACTCACTGCGCACGGATTCCTTGCCAGGGCGCGCCTTCTTCTCGCGGAACGGCGACTCACTCACAACAACCTCCAGAAACGTGATGGGGGGTGGTGGCCAAGCGGTACGCCTGACCACCACCGTTCTTGGCCTGGACCGCTGCGTACGCGGGAAACGACGGCACACGGGAAAGGCGAACTTCTTCGCCGACCAGGGCCAAGCAAGCACCAGCACTCCAGGTGCTGGAAAAGATGTGGGTCGGACACACGCGCCATGGCCGACCCACCCCGCTCACCAGTCGGCGCTCACACGTATGGGCACACGCGGAACCGATGAAGTGACTGGAAGCGGGAGAATTTGAAGGCGTCTCACGAGCCACTCCCCGGGCGGGAATGGCTCGCCGAACACCTGTGGGAGCAGGTATGAGCCTCATGCCCAACCTCCAGCTCGCCGTGCCTGCAAAGACGCCTGCCACGTGACGGTCTCTTGGCACTCGATCTGGGCGGCGATGCTGCCCGCGTGAGAGGCGTAAAGCGAGAATCGCGCGGCCAAAGAGTCGAGGGTGATACGCCCTGCGCTCAGCTCCTTCGAGAGGCTGCGCATTTGGGTAGCAACACCCGAAATGGCACTGAGCAGGGTCTCGCGATTCCCCCCGGTCAAAACGATGCGCGACGGTGACGCGCACCATGTGACAGTGCCGGTTCGAGCCAGCACCTCGGCCAATCCCATGCCCATGACAGAGGCTGCGATCTGCGGGGAGGCCTGGGACCACAGCTTGATCTGGAGCACTTCAAGTGCCTGATCACGTTCGCTCATAGTGGAAACCATCCGCCCTTTGTTTGCTGTAGCAATCTAGCAAACAAAATAGTGCTTTCGTTGGCTGTGCGCAACCCCTTCGAGGCTGCGTCTTGCGGAGGTAGTGATGGGTGACCACCCGCTACACTGGCGGGCCATGGACACCTTTGCTGATCGTCTCCGGGCGCTTCATGAGCGTGTCCTGGACCCCTCGACCGGCAAGCCCTACACCTACCGCTCGATGGCGCACGTTCTTCATGAGCGCGGCGCCGACGTCAGCGCGTCCTACCTGTCTCAACTCTTCACCGGAAATCGGAGGCAGCCGAGCTTCGCGACTGTCCGTGCTCTGGCCAACTTTTACGGGGTCTCGCTCGCATACTTCGATCTGGATGACCACGAGACGCCGCGCGCCGTGCTCCAACAGCTAGACACGCTGTTGCTCGCTCAAGATCGACGCTTTCAGCGGATGATGGCCCGTGGCTCCACGGAGACGGATCGGCAGGCGCTCATCAGTGCGCTCCTCGAGGCCATTGATGAGGCCAATAGGGATAATGATGCTCGGGAAGCTCCGTAAGCAGCGCCGTGGGGTGCGCCCTGCAGATCTTTGTCCCGCTGACGGGTCCACCGCCACGCTCCTGCAGAAGGCCGCCGCTGTGACCGGGAGGCCGATCACAGTGATTGAAAAGCCTCTTCCGAGTGGCGGGCCTTCTGGGGTGTGGGTTTGGCTCCCAGACAAGGACCTTGTGGTGCTTGACACGCAGGGAACCTTGATGAGACGTGACGCAGCGTTGTGCCACGAAATTGGGCATATCGTGCTGGGCCACTCTCCAAGCGAGGGAGACACTGCAGCTCTCTTCCCCGATCTCGACCCTGCTCTCGTCGCCGCCCTCCTGGGTGACTCAGCCGAGGACAGATCCGGTGGTCAGGCCATGATGTTCCGCTGCACCTATGAGGATCGGCAGGAGCTGGAGGCCGAGCGCTTTGCTACCGAGTTGCTAAGCGCCCTCATCGATTCACGTAACACTGCCATCTCGCACGCCTACAACCGCTTCCGGTGAGACATTTCGCTGTCCTGGTGTGCTGGGCCGCCTGCGCCGCACGCTTGTGGCTGACCTTCGTGCGAGGACCCAGGCCGATTTGGCGTGTCTCTCTGACGCTCTCTCTGACCTTCGTCACCCTTGGAGCCACAGTCCGCTACGAGCCTTGGTTGGTTCTCAACATCCCTGGGTTTGCCGAGGCTGCGTCCTACTTCTGGCTCTTGCTGGGAGTGGGCATGGTGAACGTCTACGTGGACTCCCTTGAGCAGGCCGCTCCGTCGTGGAGGCGGTCACGACGACACATCGTGACCGGGGTGTGCCTAGCGCTCCTCGTTGTTGTTTCCTGGCTCTACATTCCAGACAAGATGGATTCTGCAGGTCTGGCGGTTGCCCCGATGTCTCTCCCACTCGCGGTATTTATCCTCACCGCAGACGTTTCCCTGGCGGTGACGCTCGGTCGTATCAGTCGGTACTGCCTCCGCCAAATTCGGGATGTATCACGGCTTCCGGCTCCCGGTGAGCGCAGCGGCCTCGCTCTTATCGGCCTCTTTTGCGGCACGGGAATGCTCAGCTTCGCCACCTCTTCACTTGATGCCATCGTGAGACTCCCCACCGGAGCAGCTCGCTCCCCCCACAACCCGTTGACGATCGCTACCCCGATCATCAACGCGACCAGCCTGTGCGGTCTGGCAATCGGTCTTTTCATTCTTCTCGCGGGCCCCACCCTCGCCGTGCGCGGCCAGCGGAGGCAGGCCGCTCTGGTACGCCCATTCTGGGAGTTTCTTGTTCGACGGCATCCGGAGGTCCATCTCGAGGGGTCTCAGCGTGGCCTAACCCGAATGAGGATGGAGGTGCATGACGCACTCTCCCTTTGCTATCTCCCGCGGACGACGCCGGCCACGCCGGAGGCGATCGTCCGAGGCATCATCGCGGGGCCTGAGCGACCCCTAGGGCCGGACTCCGCCGTTTCGGCGGCTCACCTCGTCACGGTGGGGCACCTCACCGAAGCTGACCTTGCTATGGCCTACAACGCCGCGACAGAGGAGATCTCATGCATGTGACCCGGCAAAAGCGGATCGAGGCATTGCACGCCCTGGCGGCTGCTGGCCGCTGGGAGGACGTCTATCGCCAGCATGTTCTGTTCGAGTTCCCCCACGAAATGCGGATGGGTTTCCAGCTCGCCTTTCTTCGCCCCTTCTGCGACCCAGAGATGGCGCACGTCCTAGTGGCGGCGGGCAGGATTGCGCACAGTGCTCAACGACGCGCCTATGACACTGGAATCGTCATCCACGAGATCATCGCGGATGGAACGGATGGTGCGCGCGCTCGGCAGATGATCGCCCACATGAACCGCCAGCACCACCACTACCCAGCTATCACGCCCGAGCAGATGACCTATGTCCTAGCCGCTTTCGTTGCGGCGCCCGGGCGGTACGTCGAGCGTGAGGGTTGGCGCCCAATGCTCGACGTAGAGCGGCAAGCTGCTAGCCGCTTTTACGATCGTCTCGGAGAACTGATGGGCATCCGTGACCGCCACACCAGCTACGAACACGCTTGCCAGATCGTCGACGACTACGAAGCGACTAACCTCCGCCCAAACGCTGACACTCTGGAGTTGGGCGACCACTTGCTTCGTGTGCTGCGTGATCGTCTCCCGTGGCCGGTATCCAACGCCTCAGGGCAGATCTTTGCTAGCCAGATCAATGATCCAGCGGTGGCGCACGCGGTGGGCCTTCCCGGTGTGAACGCACCGACCCGGCTGCTCGCTCGCGGCATCAGTGGGGCGCGAAGGATCGTCCTCCCACACCTCCCGGCACCCACGAAGCCAGCCTTCGTCCCCGGACAGCCTGCAGGGCCTTACACGCGGGGCTACAACCTCTCTCAGATCGAGAAGCCTTGAACGCTCGCGCCACGCGCAAACAAGATGCTCGTAATGTTTGCTAGAGTTGAGTCGTGACACGCTGGATATCCAGCCTCCCTGACCTCGGCGGTCTGAAGTGGAAGGATTTGCCCCATGGCTGATCTGGAGCGCAGTGAGAATCGTGAGGTCATGATCCCGTTTCGAATGTCCAAGGCGCGGCGGATCGAGCTCAAGGAGCGAGCAGCAGCCCAGGACACGACGGTGCAGGCACTGATTGAAAGGGCCCTCTGGGGTGATGAGCTTGCGCTCCCTGAGGAGCAGATGGAACTCCCAATGACAGGTTGATGTGTCGGGGCAATGCCCCGGATACCACGAGAGCCGCCCTGGCAGGGGCGGCTCGTGGTGAAGCAAGTGAGAGGCCAGTTGGCGCTGGTGACTCTCTTATTCGTCTCCGAACCGTGCAAGGAGGAGAGGTGGCTTTGTGCTACCCAGATTAGCAGTACCCGACGCGCCGCGTCACGTCTCGATCGCAGCTCGCCTCGATCAGGTGTTGTTCGAGGCGGGCGCGTGGTTCGCGATTGACGCCGAAAACCGGCGTGTCCCCGGGGTTTCCGTCGCTTCGCTAGAGCAGGGGAAGACCCTCATTGGTTCTGGGCGTGTCGCGACGCTCGTTGGGCGACTACGGGCCGGTTTTGCGGTGTTCGACGTGGACGTCGAGGGCGTCATGGGTGAGGCCATCACGGAGCACCTCGCCGCCTGGTGCCGGGATCACGAGGTGTGGCACGTGGTCCGCCCTTCGGGTGGTAGCTCGGGTCGGCATCACGTGTTCGTGAGCACGCGCAGCGTTGAAGACGATCTGGACGCACTCGTGGCGCATACGCGCACCGCGTGGCGTGTGGGGCGCACGAAGGTCGACTTGCGCCGTGACGTGAGGCCGTTGAGTTGCCCCCACCGCCGTAGCGGACAGACCCCTGCCGTCGCGGGCGACGTGCGAGCGGCGTTGGCTTCCTTGTGGCAGCTGGCCGAGACAATGCCCGCGCCCTTGCCGTCACCGCGCCGCCGAATAGCCCGGACGTCTCAGCCTCGTCGCCCGATGCGCGAGGATGTCGCCGGCGAAATCAGCGGGCGCGAGCATGAGGCGCGTGTGCCACGCCGGAAGCGACCGCACCGTCCCCTCGAGGACAAGTGGGCTACCTATCTTGCGACCGGTCGACGCCCGGCGTGGAAGCGCGCCGATGAACCGGGCGTGGACGCGAGCAACTCGACGTACGAACTCATGTGCACGGCCTCGATGGTGCGTGCTGGCTGGACACACGAGCAGGCGTGGCAGGCCATCAAGGCCGCTCACCCGGACGCGATGAGCCACGCACGAGAGAGTCGCCAGCGGTGGACGCGACTGGTGTGGCGCGATGCCGTGGCCAGTGATGACACCTTCGCCCCGGCTCCAACGATCGACACGGCCGTGTGGGCGGCGACGCAGGAAGCGCGGTCACGACTGCGTGCGTGCGCGTGGCGTCTGCCGGTGCGTCAACGCACGAGCCTGCTCGTGGTCGCTGAGGTCGTGCTGCGGCGCATGGAGACGACGGGCAGCCTTCGTGTGCCCGTACCCGAGCGTGACCTGGTGCTCGACACCACGATCCGGGACCGCACCACGATCCGGCGCTGTCTGCGCCTCCTCGGCCGAGACGTCGGCACTCTTCACCGAGACGGCCTCGACTACTCGAGGAAGAGTGCGACGAGCTTCGAATTTGAGATAGCCCCTGCCCTAGGTGGGGTGTGTGAAATCCCCCCACCTAGTTTTCACACCCCCTTGCCGAACGCGCTACCCCAGCACCTCAGCCTCCACCACTGGCTCACCCTGCGCAGCCTCCACCCTTCCTCCCCCCTCACACCCGAATCCCTCGTCCCCCACCTCCAGCGCGTCCCCTCACCCGAGGCCGCCGTACCCGCCCACGCTCTACGCTCGCAGCGCCAGGTCCTCGCCGAGCTCCAGCGTGCCGGCGTCGCTCACTGTGACGCCGACGGCGGCTGGACTCGCCCCCAAGAGCTCCCTGTGCGCAGCACTCGTCACGACGATCACGCAGAGGCGTCCGCGCAGGTGGCGGAGGAACGCGCGGCATGGCGTACTGGCCACCGCAGCAGGTGGGAAGCGGAGCGTCAGATCGCCCACAAGGAACTGAGAGAGCGTCACAGGCGCTGGTGGGCTGCCCTTGCCCCAGAGCAACGCCGAGCACGTCTTCGTGAACTCTCGGGCCGGTTTGACGCCTCTAGCGTGGCGGAGCAGTCAGCCCTCAAGCTCCAGTTGGTGCACCGTGACGCGCGTCGAGGTATCGACCCTGTCGCTCGCCGAGAGGCGTGGTGGCAGGCCCACTCACCGCAGCAGCGGCAGGAACGTGTCGACGCACGGTTGAGGCGGTGGCAGGCGTTGAGTCATCCCGAGCAGGTCGCGCACGCTCGCGCCTGGAGTGAGCACCGCCGCGTCGGAGCGAATCTGCGGCGCGGCGACGCGGCGGGGTGGGGTGATTCCACTGGAATCACCCCACCGATCACCAACTCATCCCAGGCCCCGAGCGGTCATCGCGCTCGGGCGCGTCATAGCGACGCTGGAAGCGAGAGCCACGCTGTTCATGCTCCGCAGTGGGGGCGTTGAGGCTGCGAAGCTTCTCCAAGGCTTCGGTGAACCCCTGGCGGCCCTGGCCGGTGATCTGCACGGGTTCCTCGGCTTCCACGGTGTACCGCGGCCGAAGGAGCGAACCTTGCTGAGCCTCCACCTCTGTGGTGTCGGAGGCTGTCCCGGCGTCAGACGCCTCCTCACGGGTCTCCTCCTCCCCGCTCAGTTCACATTCGAGGCGTTCGACGCGTTCGCGGGCGGCTTGCAGATCCTCGCTGCGTGTGAAGGGCTTCCCGACCGCAGCGCGGGCGGTCTCGAGGTCCTTCGTGGCTGCCTCTTGTCGCTTCTGGGCCCTTTCGAGGGCGCCGGGCACGGAGGTGACCATGTTCTCCAGGCGAGTGGTCAAGCCGTGGGAGTCATCCTTACCGACGATGGAGTTGAGGTCGTCGCGCAGGAACACGTCGACGCTGAGGCCTTGAAGGCTCAGCACGGCCTTCGTTGAGCCGAGACGCGATTCGACGGTCGCGTCGAAGGTCAGGCCGCCCACCTGGGCGATCCCGGAGACCTTCACCGGCTCACCGGGGTTGGCCCGAGCGATCGCGGCGGTGTTGAGGATCTTCTCGCGCAGTGCCGTTGCAGCCTCGACGCGATCGTCGTACACGCGCCCGTCGTCATCGGTCAGTCGGAACGCGTCGCCCTTCGTCGACGTGATCTGCGAGGCGGCGGCCTCGAGGCGCGGGATACGCACCTGCAGGCTGTCCAACTCGCGTTGCACGGACTCGACGGTTCCGCGAGCGGCGGTCTGGCTGCGCCGATGCGCCTTCTCAAGGTTCTGCAGCTTCGCGAACTCCTGGTCGGCTTGCGCCTTCTCCAACAGGAGTGGATTGCCGGAGGCCAACGCTTTGACCTCGTTGAAGCTGAGCGCCTGATCAGAGCTGATGTCCTCGGCTTCACGCGTCGTCAAGTCGCCGTGCATGACCTGGTCAATGAAGCGGGCCTTCCGCTCGACGGTCTGCCACATGTACGCATCGAAGCTGCCCTCGGTGGCGTAGCGCAGGATCTGCACTTCGGGGTTCTGGTTGCCCTGCCGGATGATGCGCCCTTCCCGCTGCTCGACGTCGGCCGGCCGCCAAGGGCAGTCGAGGTGGTGCAGGGCTGTCGCGCGGGTCTGGATATTCGTGCCGACGCCCATCTTCGCCGTCGAACCGATGAGGACATCGACACCGCCCGTGCGGCACTCCGCGAACAACCGTTCCTTCTTCTGATCGGTGTTCGCGTCGTGCACGAACCGGATACGGTCACGATCCATCCCGAGATCGACGAGGTTGTCGCGCAGCTGCTCGTACGCGTTCCACCCCTCCCCTGGCGTGCCCAGGTCAGAGAACACGATCTGCAGGCCACCGCGACGTGGGTGCTCCTGTCCATCAGCGCCCAGATAGACGTTGTCCTGCGTATTGCGGTGAATTTGGTGAATGCGCGCGGCCGCGACATCGAGTTTGGTCATCACCGGGAACAGCGACTCATCTGCTGCGGGCCGAATGGCCTCGGGCAACATCCGCAAATCGAGCGCTGCTTTACGACCGTCGCCGCTGATCTTGAGCATGTTGTCCTGCTTGAGCGTAACTGCGCGCGCGCGTACGTCCTCCGCCCGATCGGCCAGCTGCTGCATGAACTCGCCCATCTGTGGGGAGGGCTCGACCAGCACTGTCTCCGCGAGCCGTTCCCCGTCCTCGCGAGCGACGAGGTCGGGCACGTTCAGCTGCAGCTCTGCGGACGTCTTCACGTCGGCCGAGACGTGCCACATGCGCAGCAGCTCGGGCAAGTTGTTGAACTTCGCGAACCGCGTCTTGGGGCGGAAACCTCCGCCTTCAGGTGCCATCTCCAATTCGGTCGTCGACTCACCGAATGTGGCCGCCCAGGAGTCGAAGTCGCTGATGCCGGCTGCCTCGAGCAGGTCAGGGCGCAGGTAGCGCTGCATCACGTAGGCCTCGGACATCGTGTTCGCGATCGGGGTCGCTGTGGCACCGGTCAACACGCGCGGATTACGTCCGGCCTCTTCGGCACGTTGGCGCAGGTAGTCGACCTTCATATCCAAGTCTGTAGCCCGCAACGCTCCCTCACTGCCGACGCCCTCGATGTTCGAGACGATGGTGAGGTTCTTGTACAGGTGCAGTTCGTCGACGAGGAGGTAGTCGATGCCGGTCTGCTCGAAGGTCAGGCCGGGGTCCTTCTTCATGTCGAGTTTGGCGTCCATGCGCTCTTCGAGCCGCTCGATGGCGGCTTCCATGCGCTTGGTCGTCATGCTGCGCCCGCCGCTGTCCTGCAGCCGTTCCAGTTGTGCGCGGTAGTCAGCAACCACCCGGTCGCGGTAGTCCGAACGCACGGCGTGGGAGACGTCGAGTGACCCGAATGCCTCCTGGGTCACGATGATGCCGTCCCACTGCCCGGTCGCGGCCTTCGCGATGAACTCTCGGCGACCGTCGCCCTTCAGATCCTCGCTCCCAGCAGCCAGCACGTTCGCTTGCGGGTACAACTCCAGCCACTCGCGGCTCACCTGCTCCAGCATGTGGTTGGGGACGACGACGGCGGGCTTGTTCACCAGCCCGAGCCGGCGAAGCTCGGTCGCCCCCATCACCATCTCGGCCGTTTTGCCCGCACCGACGCCGTGGTACAAGCCGACCGACGGTTCGGAGATCATCCGCGCAACGGCCGTTCGCTGGTGCGGGTGCGGGTTGAACGAGGACACGAGGCCCGGAAGCTGAAGGCGTTCCCCGTCGGGTGTGTAATCGCGCAGGACGTGCGCGTTGAACAGTTCGTTGTACCGCTTCGCCAACCGCAGCGATCGCTCAGGGTCCCCCCAGACCCACTCCCCGAAGGCTTCCTGCATCGCTTCGGCCTTGGCTTTGGCGGCTTCGGTCTCGGTGGCGTTGACGACGCGTCGTTCACCGCCACCGGGCAAGCTCTCGGTGTCCTTGACGATGACAGCCTTCTGCGTCATCAAGCGCTGTGCGAGATCCAACGCGTTCATCCGCTCGGTGCCCCACTCGGACACCGCCTTCTGCGACGTCTTCGAGCCGCCCTCGATGCTCCACATCGAGCCGCCACCGTGCGCAACACTCACCCGGGGGTCATCGAGCGTTTCCTGCAAGAACTGCTCCACGTCCTTTCGCGGAATCCAGATCGCGCCCATGCGAGCGGTGATCTCATCGGGGCCCAGGTCTCGAGGTATCACCGCGCTGAGGGCGTCGATGTTGCTGCTCAACTCGGGGCGCGCTGCGACCTCGGAGCGCGCCGCCGCGAGCTTCTCGCGCACGTTGCCCGAAAGATACTCAGCGGCCGGGACCAGCGTGTCGTCGCGAGGGTCGAGGAACACCATGTCTCCGAGCTGCTCTCGGGCGTCCTCAGCATTGACTCCGAGCAGCGCACTGATCCGAGCAAGGTCCACGCTGCGCTCGGCGTCCCACACCATCGCCAACGCGTCAGCCGGTGAGTCCGCGCGCGTGGGAACGACGCGGGGCGCGATGACACGCCCGTCGAAGATCGCTGCCTTAACGGCCGTTCCCGTCTTCTCGTCGTAAGCCTCCAGCGCCGACACGACGGTGCGGTGCGGGTCCGCGCGGAACGTCTTGACCGCCGCCGGGACACGTCGCGTCACGATCGGATTGCCCCGCTTGTCCAACCGGGACGTCTCGGTGACCTTGACGCGGTTGAGCGGCCCGAAGCGATCGACGTAGGCGTCGTAACGCCGGTTCAGCTGGGAGCGCAGCGCGGCGATGCTCTCGGTGTCTTCGAGACTTGCGGCCTCAGCGTCGAGCAGCCTGACAGCGACGTCGCGCAGACCCACCAGTTCGCGCAGTTCACGACGTTGAGCATCGGGAACCTCCAGCGGTTCACGGATCCCATCAACGACGCGCGTGAACCCGTCGCCGTCGATCGCGATGTGACCGTGGAACGTCGAGATGTCGCCCGTGCGAGCGACCGCTTCGACGACCATCTCCGCGTCAGGCTGTGCCTCGTCCGAGGTGGCCGGCGTCCACGTCAGGCCAGCCTCACGGCCCGCTTGGACCGCCGTCATCACGGCGCGCCCGAAGTCGACCTCCACGTCCCCGTCAGAGCGCACCTCGAGGGTGTGCGCGTTGAACATGCCATGATCCAGCCGCATCTGCCCCAAAACGGCCTCCGGGTGGTCTTCCCACCACTGATTGACCACGGTGGGCACGGTGAGGCCATCACGGTCGGGGAGGTCGATGGTCGTGGTGTGAACCCACGAATCGTCCCCGGGAGTCTCGTCCGGGCCGCGACGTCGCAGCATGACGAGGTCGGTCACAGCCTCCGTGCCCGCCAGCTGGCGATGGGCACCGGTCGGCAACCTCACCGCGCCGATCAGGTCAGCCTGCTCGAACATGGCCCGCCGCGCGATGTCGCTCTGCGCGTCCAGCGTCCAGCGTGAAGTCAGCACGGCGACGACGCCACCAGGGCGGGTCAGCGCGAGGGACTTCAAGATGAAGTGGTTGTGCAGGGAGTGCTTGTCGGCGTTGTGCTTCGGGTCGTGCAAGGCCGTTTTCCCGAAAGGCACGTTGCCGATCACCGCGTCGAACGTCCCATCCGCGAAGGGGCTATCCGCGAAACTCTCCGCGCGTACGCGGGCCTGGGGGTTCAACTGCTGGGCGATCAGGGCTGTGACGGGATCGAGCTCGACGCCGGTAAGGCGGATCTCGTCACTCAGCCGGGAGTCGCCCACCGGTGCGGCCTGGAGGAACTGCCCCGAACCGCACCCCGGCTCGAGGACCTGCCCGCCAGTGAAGCCCATCTGCAGCATCGCTTCCCACATGGGGTCGACGTAGTCGTTCGCCGTGTAGTGAGCGTTGAGGATGGTCCGTCGAGCCGCGTTGTACTCCTGCTGCGTCAGCAGCTCGCGCAGCTGCTCCCGCTCGGACTGGAAGCGCTCATCGCGCGCGTCAAAAACCTGAGGCACAGCACCCCACGAGGTCCACCCCGCGAGCACCTGACGTTCGTCAGCGGTGGCATCGCGCTCGTCAGCCTGCAGCTCCAGAGCGAGCCGCAGCGCCGCGAGGTTGGTCTCCACGCGCCGACGGGCCCCCGCAGGCACGGCCGCACGCACCGGGGTGATTCCACTGGAATCGGGGACATCAACCGAGTCCCTCAGGAGGCTGGCAAGGTCCTCCTGCTCCCCCGCAGAATCAGCGGGCTCTACCGGGGCTGCTGCTTGCTCAGCTCCTGCGCGATCCACGCCTTGCGGGCCGCTTTGAACTCCTCGACCGTCGAGGGGTGATCCTCGGCCGACATCTCCCACAACGGGTGCGTCCGGTCGACGGGCATCCCCATCTCGTCCATGAACGGCATCGCGTCCTCCGGGGACATCTCCACCTCGCTCGGGTCGCTCTCCGGCTCCAGGAGCCACTCCGATAGCGCGATCTCCCGCGCGCTCTTGTCGATCGCGTTCAACCGCCCCACCCGCGCCAGGTAGTCCATCTGCGCCAAGCTCGCCGCCTGCTCGGCCTCCATCGCCGCCGCGCTCTGCGTCACCTGGTCCTCGATCTGCTCCCCCACGCTCGCGAAGAATGTCGTCGGGTCCTCGATCTGCGCGTACCGGCTCGGTAGCCACGTCTTCCAGTGCTGCTGCACTGTCTGCCCGTAGTTGTTCATCGCGCTCGTTCTCTCCCATTCCGAAGATGTCGAAAGCCATCTGCTGGTCGGGGGTCCCCCGCCGTCGCGCAGCCATGAGTCGTCCTTCCCAGAGAAAAGCAGGTTGCGACCACCATGCCAACGGCATCGACCCCACATCGGCCTACGAGCGTCATTCATGCTTGTCATCCCCTTCCTTGGACTGGTGACTGTGCGCGACCACGACGATTCGCGGTTTCACGCGGGTGTAAGTGGGTGATTCCAGTGGAATCACTCGTCGTCATCGAGCGGTCGACGCCCGACGTCGAGGTGCGCCACCGTGGGCCACGGGTGCCCCTGGTGGTGCTGCTGTTCCAAGTGCGCGACATGCGCGCGCACGGCGTCCGTGACGAGTTGCGACAGGCTGTAGGACGGGTCAACGGTCTTCATGCCCTTGACCGTCGCCCGGGCACGCGCACGCAGCGCCCCGGGTATTTGGGTGCTGAACGGTTCCTTCACGCGGGGATCACCCCCCGCTCCACGAGTGCGTCGAGCACCGCGGCGTAGTCACGGGTGACGCCCTCACGCGGCGCGAACACCGGCAGCGGTTCCCGGTGGCTGTATGCACCCGCAGCCTTAACGGAGCGCCGCACGTTCGGGGTGACGAGATCGCCGTAGGCCTCGCGCAGCTGCGCGATCGCGTCGGCGTAGAGGGCACCTGAACTGGCGGGTGGCACGATGCACGGCACGATCGCGCCTAGCTCGAGGTCCTTGTCGAAGTCCTCCGCGACCTCGGCGATCGTCCCCTCGAGGGCGCTGATGCCCTCGAGTTCCTTCGACGTCGGCTGGGTCACAGTGATGACTGCATCGGAGGCGACGAGTGCGGCGACGGTCATGAGCCCGATCGTGCCCGGGCAGTCGATGAGCACGACGTCGGCGGCCTCGAGTTTGCGCAGCGCCGTGGCCAGACGCAGTTCGCGCCCGGTGACCTGCTGCAATCGGATCGCCTGAGCGTGCACACCCTCGGTCGCCGGCACGAGGCGCACACCCGGCGTGTTTGTCTCGGCGAGGGCCTGCTCGAGGCTCGCGTCGCGCAACATCACGGACGCGCTCGTCACGTCGATCTCCTCAGGGTCCAACCCCAGCCAGCGCGTCGAGTTCGCCTGCCCATCGAGGTCGACGACCACGACCCGGCGCCCACGCTCGGCCAGGTGCGCCGCGAGGCTCACCACGGTCGTCGTTTTGCCAGCCGAACCTGCGGCGTTCGCTACGGTGATGACCTTCATGCCTGCTCCCCCTCGTTCTCGTGGTCCTGGTCCTTGGCCGCGTCCTCCTGGAGGCGGGCGCGGGCATCATTCACTTTTTCTTGCTCGAAATCGCTCAGCACGTACCCGCGCTCGGTGAGGTGCTCGAGGTACGCGATGTCTTCCGTCGACAGGTAGAGGCTGTGGGAGTTCTTGATCCGGTCTTCCCAGATCGCGAGGGTGATGATCCACGCGAGGTGCTCACGCGTCGAAGCCTTCTCGACGTTGGCCAACGCGTCGCGCCACTTCCAGTTCTCCTCGGGCGCCGGGCCGATGCCCGCACCCTGCGCCAACTGCCGCGCCAGGCCCGTCACGTGCGACATCATCGACTGCCCCGCCAACGCCGTCATCGTCAGCAACCGCGTCACCTCCGCCGTCGTCGGCTTGCGCATGACGGTCTCGGCCAAGAACGCCCGCCGCGCCTTCGTCGCGGCCTTGTCCGCCTTCACTCGCTCCCTCTGCTCCGCCTGCCCGTCGCTCGCCAGCGTGTTCGGCGAGGTGGGCACGCTGCGACGGTATGCCAGCGGCTCGACGTTCTCGCCCCACGACGTCGAGGGCGCGTACACGAGGTCGCCCCGCTCGCGGGCTGCCTCGACATCCTTCTTTGTGAGCAGCCGGTGGTCATACACCTTGAACTGTCCGAACGTCGCGGACGGGTCCTCGAGGAACTCCACACCCTCAGCATCGGCCTTCGCCCGTGCGGCCTCGACGCGGCGGGCACGCAGTACCGTCTGCCGTGCGTCATGAACGATGTCGGCGGGTGAGCGCGCCCACCCAGGCCGAGCCTCGACATCGGCCCATTGCGCGCCGATCTCCGCGAGTGTCTCCTCACTCTCGTCGGTCATCAACTCGACAGCCTTCGCTGGGGCGAGCACGTCCTCACTGACGGCCTGCTGCAAGCTCTCGGGCAGCTTGAGCAGCTTGAGACGCTTGGCGACGTGCGACTGCGAAACGCCCGCGTGCCGCGCCATGTCCCGCTGGCTCAGACCGCGCCGCTCCATGACCCGCCCGAACGCTTGCGCTTCCTCAATTGCGGTCAGCGCCTTGCGATGCACGTTCTCGTGCAGCACCGTCTCGTCGAGACGCGCAACGCCACGTCGCAGGGCCTGGAACGTGTCGAGGCCTGCGGCCTGCGCGGCCGCGCGACGACGGTGCCCCGCCAGCAGTACCCACGCCCGCCCGGCGACGGCCTCGGCGTGCTGCGGGTACTCCGCGACGAACTCGCCAGCGTCGACGACGAGGCCAGGCTGTAGCTGCCCCACCTCGCGCATCGAGTCGGCCAACTCCGCCACGTCCTGGACACGCGCCTCGGGGTTCTCCGGGTTGTCCGCGATCTCGGACAACGCCAGGAGCAACACACTCGACTCGTCCTGCGTGCGCACCGCGCTCACCAGCGACGCGCTCTTGCGCGCCTTCGGTTCACGGCGCTGCAGGGGCGCACCGCCCAAACCCGTCTTCTTCTCAGCCATCATCTGACCTTTCGTCTACTGCGAATAAATGTATGTATTAGGGGCCGACAATCGGGGATCACACGCCGTTGATTCCACTGGAATCACAGATCGGCGGGGCGGCCCGTACGCGGGCACCCATGCCGGTGACCGCCGTGGATGACGACGTGAAACCCGCACGTGCTGCACCGGCCAGGCCCACGCGGCGGCTCGAAACCAGGCTGCAACGCCATGGTCTCAAGCGGGCGGGGACCGGGTGATTCCACTGGAATCACCCGAGGTCGAGGGCGGACAACACGGCCACATCCTCGTGCGTACGCTCTTGGCAGGAGGCGTCGCACAGCTGCCCGAGCTCGGCGCCGCACTCCGGGCACGGACTGAGCAGGTCGAGCAGAGCGTTGAGGTCCTCGGCGCGGTCCTCGTTGATCGTGGCGCGCAAGTCGTCGACCTCGACGAAACGCTTAGTCGTCTCGGCAGTGGCCATGTCGCGGGCGAGGACGTCGGCGCGTTGCGCTTCGCGGTCGACGAGCAGGTCGCGAGTCACGCGCAGGGCGTGCAGGCCGTCGAGGGTGCGGGTGATCGTGGTCATGGTGTCCTTCTTTCGCTCGTTCTCGGGAGGGGTGGCAAGCATGGTCAGTTGCCCCGTCACGGGGCCTTCGCTGGAGAGGTCTCGCATGGCACGCGGCTCACGCGGTCGCAGCCAGTGAGAGCTCGGCGTACAGCAGGCCTTCGTAGTGGCCCAGGCGCGAGCCGGTCTCGGGATGGACGGCCAACCAGCACGCGTCCTCGCGCCACTCGATCTGCCACCCGGCTGGGCTGATCTGCTCGAACAGGTCCGGGCCGGAATAGACGGCGTCGGCTCGAGAGCCAGCGTCGGCCGGATCGAAGACGCGCACGAGGGCGACGACGCCCTCAGCGGTGGTCGGCTGTGCGCGGCGCAGGGCCGTCACTTCGTCAGCGCAGAACTGGGAAAACTCACTCGTGGGCTTGCTCATCGAGGCCACTTCCTCAGGTCGTCGGCCCTGCCGATCAGGGCCGCCTACGGCTAGTTAAGTGGATGCAGTGATTTAAGTCAATAGGGTGATGCAAGGCAAATTCCGATACCCTCGAACTGGACCAATCGGCTGGGAGAGGGAGGTGTCCGTGGGGGAGCGAGTCAATGCCTACTTCTACGACGCGGAGTTTGCTGACGCGAAGTCGGCGTACCTCGCAGACTGGCGCGCCGACCACGAGCACGCCGTGTTCCCAGCCTGGATCCACGCCGCCATCACGACCCATGCCGCACGCTCACCGCAGGAGCGCGCCGCACTCGCGCAAGAGCGCGTCATCCACTCCACGCGAGGCCAGATGCGCAACTGGACCGTCGCAGACGGCACTCACGACTTCATCACTGCCGCACGACGCGACGACGAACACCTCGACCGCTTCCTCGCCGAGAGCACCTGGATCGCCGAAGCCATTCACGCCGCCGTCAGACGCGCAAGAGAACGCCATGGTCAGTTGCCGTCAGCGCCGGCGCGCCTGCCTAACCGGCTCTCATAGCCCCACGGCGCTAGGCGCTAACCGGGCTGGCAGACCCTGTAATCTCAGCTTCTTGCGGCGTGTCCCCGACCGATGGAACCGATTTTTTCCGCGCCATCACTGGCCGCAGCGCCATCCCGTTGCCGACATGGTTGCGAAGGGGGTTCCGCAAAAAATAGATTTAGCTCACGACTTCCTCCTGGCCCACAGCCAGAACCTCGGATAGGTGCCTGCGGGCGCAAATCCCCCCGAGGAGGAAGGAGGACTGGATGTGGACATCAAATCGAAGCAACCAGTCGGTGCGAAGCCCTGCAAGCAGGGCAAGAGCCCAGAGATGCGAAAGCATCTCCAGGCTCTTGTCTGGAAGTTCCTACAGGGTGTAGCGCTAGCAGAAGGCTCACTGCTGGGCGACCTTCTGCGTCAACACCTAGGAAGCTGACGACTTCCTAGTCGAGGGTCCGTCGAGTTCCCGCTCGGCGGACCCTCTCAACATGCATGACGATAGTCCGCAGACTCTCACAGCGCAATGTGACTGTGATGCAGATCACGTTTTTCGTCGACTGCTGTCTCCCGGCTCACGAGAAGGGTGTTCGTGCGCGTGGCGATGGGCCTCCAGCCACCCCTCCTTCGCGTTCGCTCAGGCGTCCACGTAGTACATGTGGAGCGCGCGGAAGGTGGCCCGGCCGGCGACACCGTCGACGCCGAGGTGGTGCGCGCGCTGGAAGCGCACGACGGCCGCGCGGGTCTGCGGGCCGAAGACGCCGTCAGCGCGAATGCCGAGGTGGCGCTGCAAGTTCGCCACCGAGGCGCGCAGTTCCTTGTGCTCGCAGTTCGGCCCATTGAGCCGGACCTCGGCCGCGGTCATCTTGCGAGGCCGCTGGCCCTGATAGAGCGAGGGATACGTCGAGGCATTCGGGCTCGAGGGAGTGCAGGACGGGTGGGCGGCGGCGTTGCTTGCAACCGACGTCCCCGCAACTGCGAGCCCCCCGAGCGCGCTGGCAGCCAGCGCGCCAGTCGCGACGACCTTCTTCGCAGCATGGCGCCAGTGCCGATTCTGGCTCCCGTCGCTACGAGGCGTGATCGAGAAAGACGAAATACCGTTCATGACAGGAACTCACTTTCCGAGAAGGGAAGGTGGTTCCGCGTGTGCCCACGGCCATTGGACCACAGATCCTCGGCCAGCGGAGGTTGAGGGCATGCAACGTCCCCGGCCAGTACAGCTAGCAGCGGTGCTGGCGTATCAGGGGACCCTGCGACGCATCCACGCAGATCAGGAGATGGCGCGGCAACAGCGGGACGCAGATGTGCAGAGCCAGGAGAGCGCCGACGCGTTGGCTCGGTGGTGGGATGTCAGCTCTTGGCTCTGGGAGAACCGGCGTGAGCTAACTCCCGACGAGATGGAGAAGGTCATCGAGTCTCTGCGTGATTCAATGATGCACAAGCCACACGGCGCGATCCTGGTGGCCTTGACGTCCGCTCTCATGCGAGAAGACGAGCACCCTGAGGAGGTAGCTGATGAGTAAGCCAAGGCACGATCGTGGGATGACCAGCGCCAAGGTCTCTTCGGTAACGTCGGCCAAGAAGGCGTCCAAGACGGCGCGCAGCTCGATCTCGGGCAAGTTCGTCTCCAGCAGTTCCGGGGCTCGGAACCCTTCTCCGGCGGGCACTTCGCTGGCTCAGCGCCGTGCATCGTTGATCAGGAGCATTGAGACCAGGGCCAAGGACCTTCCTCAGGGGCCGATCTGAGGCCGGATCTCGAGTTGTTCCCTCAAACGTAGTACCGGGGGTTTCGACCGCACTTGAGATCAAAACCCCCGGCTTCGGTTCGGGTGCGTGTCGGGCGCACCCGAACCGTCACTTACCTTCGGTGATGCTGGTGTTGGGCCAGCGTGCTGCAGCAGCAGAGCTGATGTAGCGGCCTGTGATGGCGGAGCGGTGGGCCCCGTTACCTGCGCTTGGGACAGACTGCGTGACGGTTGTTCGGGGTGAACGACCAGCGCTCGGCTTGGGGACGAAGCGTCCCGTGCTTGCACTACGTGTAACTGTTCGACGTGCCATGTGCGATTTCATCTCCTTTCGTTGTGTTCACCCCAGATGCGTTGCATCGAGGGCTCACCCTCTTTCTAAGTAACCAGAGCGACCGTTTCCCTCAGCGCTTCGACTATTTCTGACGATTGCGGCGCGGATCTCTCTGGACGTCGCATGGCGCATCTGCATGACGTCTCGACCGCCGAGGGAAGAGCGCGCAATCAGGCTGTCGAGCTGCCGGCGTGCTAGCTGGCCTTGCGCTGACTCTTCCACCGCGCCTTCTCCCTCGTAATCAAGTTCTCTACGGCCTTGGCGTTCTTGAGCCCAGGGACCTTTTGCGCAATCTGCACGTACGTGTAGCCCTCGACGTACTTCAACCGGAAGACTCTCGCGGACAGCGGCGACATCTGCGCGAGCACCGCTTCCATCCGCTCCTGCTCGATGGTGACAGTCGCAGGGTCAGCGCTTCGCACTCTTTCTGTGTCGTAGAGGACCGGACGAGAGCGCCTTGTCTCTTCTTGGCGCAGCCAGGTGCGGTAGACGTTGGCGTACTGGAGCTTGCACTGGCCGATGAAGTAAGTGGCCAGGCTGGCGCCCTTTTCTGGTTTCCAGGCCCCTCGCTGGAGGATCTTCTTGAACTCGCGGATGGCCAGCGCGGTGGTTTCACCGGCCAACGAGACGACGGTCTCTTCGTCCTGCCAACCCTGAGGGCAGGGACGGATTGACCTGTTCACCCGCTTCATCTCTGGGTAGATCTTGCCGGTTGCGATCCAGGCGCGCATCACGGCGAAGCCATACTCAGCGAGAGCATCAGCGACGGGCATCCAAGCGTCGTCGGACCACTCGTAGAGCTGGAGCGCTAAGACAGTCTCTGCGTCATAGCGAAGCCTCTTTGCGTGGTCGATCTGATCGAGGGCAGCGCGTTGTACGCCCGGGGTGGGCGAGTACGGCGGGCTTGCCTTCGATGCCAAGCGTCCCTCCCGACAGCATGAGCGGCGGACGCCGTTCATGCTGTTCTAAGTATCGACGGATGCCGTTTCCCTCGCGCGCCCAGAAATTTTTCTGGAGTGCACGAGTAGGAACCTCCACCTCGGCAGCAACGGAGGCCTCATCGGCACCAGCGCAATGCTGGGCACTGGACTGACTGGGCCGGTAGCTCAAACGAAGGTTTGTGCACCGTCCACACCGTGCTGCAGCGTGCATTTGGGGTGGGCGTTGTGCATGCACACTTGCCGAGGGCGGGGTGTACCCCACCCCACGCAAGTAGGAACCCCCTCAGATGCACACTCTCGGACAAGGGGAATCTAGGGATGGCCCTATCGGCACACTCGGACGCTCGGGTCGGCGGCTTCGCACCAATCGGTCAGCCGCAGTCCTCGGCTGTTGCAAAAACCTTCGTTTGAGCTACATGCCTGAACGGAACAGCGCTCGGGGTGTCACATTTCGCGGTCCTGTCTCGTCGTAGGGGCATGACTCCACGAATGAATCTGCACAAGTCCCACCGTCTCGGCATGGCGGCCGTTCTCGGCCTTGAGGCCTACAGCCGCACCCACGTACAGAGCGGTCTGTACGAACTCGTCCAGTTGCGCGCATCGATCCTGAACCAGTGCAGGTACTGCATCGACGTGCACACCAAGGCGCTGACCAAGCGCGGTGAGACTCCCGAGCGCATTCAAGCGCTGCATGACACGAACCTCGATCCAGCGGTCTTCGAGCCCCGAGAGATCGCAGCTCTACGGCTCACGGACGCCGAGACGCACTTGGCCGATGGTGGCGTGCCTGACGAAGTGTGGGCCGAGGCGGGCAAGCACTTCACCGACTCCCAACTTGGTGATCTGGTCATCGCTATTGCGACGATCAATGTGTGGAACAGGATCGGCGTGACGACACGCAGGCAACCGTGACTCTGACGGATGCGTGGCTGGAAGATCGCCGCCGCCTGACCTGCTTGGCCTACGACATCCTCGGCGAATGGGGGCGCGCCGAGGATGTCGTGTCACTGGCGTGGGAACGCGCCCACCGGCATGAGGGGCACGTAGCGAACCCATCGGCTTGGCTGCGCACGGTCACGACTCGCCTGGCCATCGACGAAGCCCGTACCGCGCGAGTCCGTCGCGAGTCGTACGTCGGTACCTGGCTTCCCGAACCTGTCTCGAGTGATGGCAGCTCGCCCGAGGACCTCGCGCTCGACAGGGCGATGCTCAGCCTGGGCCTCCTGCGGGTCCTGGAAGAGCTCGACCCCCTCGAACGCGCAGTGTTCGTCTTGCGTGAGGGCTTTGCCGTGCCCTACGCCGAGATCAGCGAATGTGTCGGACGGGCGCCTGCGGCATGTCGACAGATCGTCAGTCGCGCCAAACGCCTCCTACCCTCGATCGATCACGCCCCGATCGACGAAGACCGCAGAGTCCTATCAGCCCTGGTGGCCGCGATTGTCGATGGCGACGCATCGAGCGCAGTCGATCTCATCTCAGATGGGTGCGTGCTGTGGAGCGACAGCGGGGGCACGCTCCGCGTGGCTCCACGGCCCATCATCGGGGCGGACAAGATCGTGCGCTTCTTCCTTGGTGTCCAACGCAAGAACCCCGTCATCCGCACCCAAACGGTTCGGGTCAACGACTCCGTTGCTCTGCTCTTCGAAGCCGCCGATGGCTTGCGACTCGTTACTCTCGAACGCAACGCCCGACGCGAGGTGACAGGCCTTCAACTGCACGCGAACCCGATCAAGATGAAACGTGTCGTCAGCACCTAACCCTGAGCGGGTAACCCCGGGACAACACCCGTCGTGAAGCGGTGCTCCTTCGGCCCAGCGAAGGTGACACATGCTGTGTACTCCTCTCGCACCCGCTCGGTCGAGGGGTGTACGCCGTCAGAAGGCGAGGAGTGCCCACACGCCGAGTGCGAATGCGACAACTACTCCGACTTCGTGTGCAGTCACAAGCTGTGACGCATGACTGTGAGAGGGAACCTCGCAGCGCCGGAAAGGGCACCGGGCGAACTTGGTCCACCGACCTTCGATGGTGTCACTTACCCCCGCGCGAAACAGCCACCCCTGTCATCACGAAACCACCTGCCGTCACGAAACGACCGGAAACCCGAGACAGGGCATCACCCTCGCTCACCTCGAACGGGGTGTGGTCTCGGATTGCCGCCGTGAATGACGCGGTCGAAGGTTCGAGACGCACGTCGATCTCGCGGAAGTCCACCCAACGGCGTGTCATGGGGAACCAGGCCTTCAGCACCGCCTCCTTGGCGCTGAACAGAATAAGGTCCCACTGCACTTCGGGCATGTGGCGTCGCAGGGGAGTCAGGCGGATTCGTTCAGGCGTCGTCGCCACCGCCCCCATCACCCCGTCGGGCAAGGGAAGGTGCGGTTCTGCGTCGATTCCCAGTCCGATGATGTCGTCACGACGGGCTACGGCAGCCGCCCGGTACCCCGAACAGTGGGTGATGCTTCCCACCACACCCGGGGGCCACAACGGCTCACGTGCGGGCCCTGCAAGGATCGGCCCCTGGTGCGAGCTGCCCAACGCCGCCAGTGCCGATCGGGCACACCGGCGGGCCGTGATGAATTCGCGCCTCCGCCCCTCCACCGCCCTAGCGATCAGGTCGGCCTCTCCGACATGAGGAGCCTCACTGGGAACATCTGTGAAGGCCTCGGCTACCACGCACTCCATCGGCAGCGCTCGTGCGATCACGCCGGGCCCTTGAGCCTGTCGAGGACCTGATCTAGCACCTCGTGCAACGGATCTATCCGCTTATCCAACCAGTGGGTTCGCACGAACTCGTTCACCCCTCCCGGAGTTTCGTGATGGGAGAGGGCCTCCGCGATCGGATCGGCAGGGTCGAGATCGGCGACCGCTCCTTGAGCCAGGGAGATCACGAACCGTTCTGCATCCGCCGGCGGCACGCCGCGCGCCACAGCCCAGTCGGTCAGCGCCTTGAGGTAACCGAGGAGCGACGACATAGCGGCGGCGGGAACCTGCAGTGCGTCGAAGGGGCCTTCCTCGACGATAAGCGTTCCCCCCAACAGGTCGAACAATGCGCGCACGGTCGGGTGGTCATGGGAGACGACTGTCAGACCAGCCCTGCGACTGACACTCACCTGGACAGTTGCTCGCACGACCGTGACTCCGGGGCCGAGGATCGTCGCAAGCTGCTCCGTCGACACTCCGGCCACGACGCTGACGACCACAACATCCTCGGGCACGGTCACTCCGGACAAGGCATCATCGATCTGGTCCGGCCTGACGCAGAGGAAAACGACCTCGCTTCCCTCCACGACAGCCTGATTGTCCGGGCAGACCTCGACAGCGTCGTGTCGCTGGGCGAGGAGGCGGGCGTTCTTCGCGCCGCGTGGGGAAAGGAGGATCTTCTGCGCAGCATCGCCGATGCCGCGGACGAGTGCTGACGCCATCACTCCTACGCCGATCATTCCGATGGTGGGCAGGTGAGGGTGGGGACGGAACGTCGCAGAAGGTGTGGACTCCGAAGTCAGATTTCCATTCACGGCCACCACCATAATCACGTGTCCGCCCATCGCTCCGTGCGCACGATCCACCGACGACCCGCGCGGAAGGAACGGCGAACGCACCCTGAGAACGACCGGTGCGTCTCATGCAGACCTCTACGCAGGGGTGTTGTCTAGTCCAACGATTTTCCTTCCCACGCGGGCACGTTCGACAATCTCCCATGAGATGAACTTTGAGGAATGTCAGGGCAATTTTGACCCAGACTTTTGACAGTGGCCCGGACGCACCGCGACCGACGCGCCTAGAGTCGGGCGGGCCCGACCATGTGCCATCCACCGACCGACCTGCGGCTCTCACATCTTGCGATACCGAGAATCCCGCGCGAACGGAGAGTGATGAATGACTGATGCCTTGGCCCGGAGTGCCCCGTCGCGTGTGAGCCCATGGGGCGGCCTATTCCTGCTGATGTTTCCCATAGTCGTCCTGGCACTCGACCTGAGCGTGCTGTTCCTGGCTACACCGGTTATCACTCGGTCGCTCGGAGCATCCCCGGCAGAGGTGCTCTGGATCACCGATGTCTACGGGTTTTTCATTGCGGGATTCCTCATCCTCATGGGAACCCTCGGTGATCGCGTGGGTCGTCGGCGACTACTCGTCTGGGGCAGTGTCGGTTTCGCGGCTGCTTCCGCTTGCGCAGCGTTTGCCCAGTCACCCGTAGCTCTCATCGTCGCGCGCGCTGCCATGGGTCTCGCCGGCGCGACATTAATGCCGTCGTCCCTCTCACTCATCCGCGTTCTGTTCCCCGCCGAACAGCAGCGCCAGAAGGCGATCGCCGTCTGGATGACCGCTTTCTCCGGTTCGATGGCGCTGGGCCCGGTCCTCGGAGGATGGGTGGTCGATTCGCTGTGGTGGGGTGCCATCTTTCTCATCCCCGTCCCGTTACTGCTGGTTTTCGCTGTCCTGGGCTCCCGAATGCTGCCCGAATACAAGGTCGCCGAATCGCCGCCGCTCGACGCGGCCAGCTCAGTCATGGTCCTGGTCTCCATGCTGGGAATGGCGTACGTGGTTAAGGCACTGGCCGGGGGCGTCCTGGACGCTCTGACGGTGGGGTTGGCCGTCGTGACCGCTGCCGTGTCAATCGCGACAGGCCGACGGCAGTTCGTCGTGCCTCACCCTTTGATCGACCCTGCGCTCCTGAGGGATCGCCGACTGCTGATCGCCCTGTTCGTGCTCTCGGCCGGGATCATGTCGATGAACGGTATGTATTTCCTGTTGCCCCAGTACCTCCAGCACATCGTGGGTCACTCCGCACTGCACACCGGGCTCCTGTTGCTGCCAGTAGCGCTGGTGTCGATTCTGGCGTCCGTCAGCACTCCGATGCTGGCCGGACGGATGAGGCCATCCTTCGACGTCGCGCTCGGCGCGGCGGTCGCCGCTGTCGGCTTCACCGGCTGGGTGGTCTGGGCTGGGCACGTCGGCACGGCGGTCCTCATCACCCTGGCCTGCATCGTCGCGGTGGGTATCAGCATCATGGGCGTGATCATGACTGACCTGGTGGTGGGCGTGGCACCGTCGGAGCAAGCCGGGGCCGCAGCTGGGATGTCCGAGACCGCCAATCAGATGGGGGTGGCGCTCGGCGTTACCCTCTTCGGTTCGGTACACCTGTTCTTCTACCGATCCGCTGTCATGAGCGACCCGGCCCCGCTGGACGGCAGGCTCAGGGAGGCGGCTGCCTCTTCGGTGGCCGACGTGGCGTCGCTCGCCTCACAGGGCGGAGGGCAGGCCCTGAAGGACGCCGCGGAGAAGGCTTTCGTCGGCGGCATGTCGGCGGCGGGCGCGATTGGCCTGATCGCCATGCTGGCGTCCCTTACCGTCGCTCTCACGGTGCTGCGGAACGCGACGACCGACGAGCTCGACGCCGACAAGGGGGGGTGACGGGATAGACGGCCAATTACCTACAGCGCATCGAAACGACCGACCCGTCGTGTCGTCAGGCATGACGTTCGGGGCCCGGCAACGGCAGGGTCTGCACGCGATCCGTGGCCCCGTGACACGAGCACACCCACATCAAGGAGAAGCCTGTGACAGTTCAGTCTGCATCCACTGCCCCCACAGCGAGCCACGGCTACGGGTTCTCAATATCCACCCGCGCCTGGGTTACCGACGCGCCTCCCTCGGATGATATCGATCCGGTGCCGACCCTGGACGGCGACCTCGTCTTGGACGCCGAAGCGCGCGCCCGCGTCTCGACGGATCTCGGCGCCATCGTCCGGTGCGAGCCCTCTGCCATCCTGCGCCCGGGATCGACGGAGGACATCGCGGCCATGGTCCGATTCTGCGCACGGCATGACATCGGCGTCTCCGTGCGCGGTCAGGCCCACACGACTCTTGGGCAGACTCTCGGCGATGGGCTGGTGATCGAGAACCGCCACCTGTCCCGCATTCATGAGATCGGGCTCGACTCCGCGGAGGTGGACGCGGGTGCGACCTGGAAGGAACTCCTGAAGCGCACGGCGGACATTGGACTCACCCCACCGGTGCTCACCGGGTACTGCGACTTATCGATCGGCGGCACACTCTCGGTCGGCGGCATCGGAGGACTAGTCGGGGGCCTGCACACCGGCCTCCAAGTCGACCACGTCCTCGAACTTGAGATCGTGACCGGCACAGGTGACGTCGTGCGCTGTTCCGCAGATCGAGAGGCAGACCTCTTCCGAGCCGCCCTGGGTGGGCTCGGAAGAGTCGGAATCATCACCCGTGTGGTGATCCCCCTGGTGAAGGCTCCGGAGCGGGCCCGGACATACACGATGCAGTACGCGGAGACAGCGCCCTTCTTCGCTGATCTGGGGACCCTGACCGAGCGGGACGGCATTGACCACGTGTACGGGGAGATGTTCCGCACCGACGACGCAACGCTCTTCCTCCTGCACGCAACATCGTTTTACGACCCCCCGACCGTCCCTGATGACGTGGCGCTCGGCACGGGCCTGTCGGCCGACCCAAAGATCGACGACCGCGCCTACCTGGAGCACACCTTCCTCATCGACGAGGCCGTCGACGGGTTCATCGACGATGTGGGCTGGACCTCCATGGTCAAGCCGTGGTTCGACGTGTGGCTGCCAGGCTCTACGGCGGAGACCTGTGTCGAGGAGATCATGAAATCCGTGTCTCCCGAGGACATCGGTCCCTACGGTGCAGGGCTCCTCTATCCGCAGCGCCGATCACTCACCGGGATGCCGACCCCACGTCTACCGGATCCGGACGGATCTGACTGGGTGTTCGTGCTGGACCTCAACACGGTCTCCGCCTCGACCACACCCGAGGAGGGATTCGCCGAACGCATGCTGGAGCGAAACCGACGTATGTTCGCGCGGGCGCGGGATGCCTATGGGGCACGGCTCTACCCCATCGGTTCCGTCCCATTCGGTGAGAAGGACTGGAGGGACCACTACGGAGCGGAGTGGGAGACCGTCCAGGCCTCAAGGGCCAAGTTCAACCCGCGCGGCACGATCACTTCAGGACGACAGTTCATCGCCTGATTACCCGCCATGGGGCGTTTCTTTGAATTTCTTTGCGTTACCTCTGATGGTTTCGGCGGTGGGAAACCCGAAAGGATTGACAGTATCCACGATGCGTCGGGCCCTGAGTCCGGGTGCCGACGTCTGTTCGACGGCCGGAGGAGGACACACTGTGACCACAACCGAAACGACGTCGCACCCCGACGTCGATTGTTCGCCGCAGTTCAACCACATCGCAATCCAGACCGATGACGTCGAGGGCACCACCCTCTGGTACGAGAACTACCTCGGAGCCACGGTCCAGTGGTCGATGGATACCTTCTCCGACCTTACGACCGCCCGGCTTCCTGGCATCAGCCACCTCGTCGAGGTGAAGGCAGGAAACCTGCGGCTTCACGTCTTCGATCGGCAGGGTAACGACCTGGCCGCCCCGCAGGATCTACAGCGCCGGTTTCAACATCTGGGAGCGACGGTCGAACGCGCAGAGCACCTCACCTACCTGCGTGAACGGTGGTTCGAGGTCCGCGACACCGGAGACTACCGTTGGGTGCGGGATGACGAACCCAGTGAGATCGTCGTCGACTCTCAGGGCATGCAGAGCCTGTACGTGTTCGACCCGAACGGGCTGGAGTTCGAGTTCGTCTACTTCCCGGAGACTCCGCAGTGAGGGCAGAAGCAACCGTCTTGGCCACAGGCACTGACCTCATACCGGGGTTGTTGTTCCTGCCGCCCAGGGACGAAGACTGGTCCCCGGACGACGGAGCAGTCACCGAGGCGCCGCCCGTCGTGGAGGTCGGCGACGCATTCCGACGCCTCGGTGCCGAAGCACCCGAGGATCCGGAGCGCCTGTTCTGGTTCCGCTGGGTCATGGGCCATCACGTCTCGCTGCTGACCTGGCGGCTCATGGGCGACGTCCTCGCCGACGTGCACCAGGACATCCCCGACAGCCAGCACCGCCAAGCGCTCTGCCAGTACATCGATGCCTACAGCGTGGCCCTCGTCTACACCTCCACCGTTCCCCGAGCCATCTATCACTCGGAGATACGGCGACGGATGGCCCTGCAACATCCCGCCTTCAGCGGGACCTGGGCGGGGGACTACCGCCCGGTGGCCCGTCTGATGCGAGGGCGGGCAAGCTGGCTGGAGGACCCAAGCTGCGCCGATGTGGCCGATTCCGTCGCACGGAACACGGCGATCCACGATTACATCGCCGACCATCTCGTGCCTGACGGGGGATCCCTGCTCCGGGAGGCCGTCGACACGGCCGGCTCCTCGGTGTCTATGGACAAGGAGGATCTCTTCGACAACTTCTTCATGACGATCCGCCGCCCCACGACCCGGATCGAGGCGTTGCGACAGTTGGCCGAGCGGGTCGGTCTGATCGCGGAGGACCTCGAACGGTACGGGCTCTACCCCCTCGTCGACGGGGTGCATCACCCGGTGCTGGGCGCCGACACGGAGCGGGAAACGGCCGACCTCGTATCTCGCACGCCTGAAATCCTCGCCGCCGCACTGCGCTCGGCCACGGCGCAGATGAGAGGAACCCAATGATGCGCGCGTCGGTCGGTTCCTCACGCCCTCATTCGAAGACGGATCAACTCCGAGAAAGCACCGCACCGGAGGTTGTGTGATGAAGCTCGTTCACGCGGACATGTTCGGCGCGGATGCTGGATCGGGCAGCCCGCTCCTCGTCCTCATCCCAGATGAGGACGAGGAGCGCCACGGGAAGTCTCTCTCACCGGACGACTTGTCCTACTGGGCGACGGCGTGGTTGCGGAAGTCCGGAGCCGACGAGGTCGTCCTCGTTACTGACGTCGAGGCCAGGGAACGCAGCTGCCGGCCTATGGTGTTCGGTGCCCGGGGCGTCACGCCGTTCATCACCCACTCGATGGCGGGGGTAGCCACGGCCCTGGTGAGCACGGGGGCCCTTGAGGCCGGTTCGGTGACACTCCACGGCCCCGACTCCTCCCCGCAGGTGTGGACCGACGGCTCCCGCATCGAGGCGCGTTTGGTGGGCCCCGTGATCGACGACGTCGCGTCGGACATCCACGAGTTCCGCCGAGATGCACGGGCGTGGCGTGTGGGCATCGGGCGCGGATTTCTCGTAGTCGACGTCGACGACCATCCGTTGCAGTGCCCAGCCCCCGACGTCGACAGCATGGAACGTGCCGGTCTGACGGACCTCACCTACCTTCGGTGGGCTGCTGGTGAGAGCAAATTGCAGGCGCGTGTGTTCGCCCCGGGCTTTGGAATGCCGGAGGACGCCGGCTGTCTACCCGTGGCGGGAGCGCTGTCGGTATCCGCCTTTATGCGCGCACCCCGGCTGGAGCGCGTCGAGATCACGCAGGTGTCCGGACGCGGCAGCTGCAGTCATCTCACCGCCGTCGGCACCGTGCGCGACGGCCACGCGGACGTTGTCCTGAGCGGCCGTGTCCACGCGGAAAAGGCTGTCGAGGTTTCGGGTCCGCCGGCTCAGATCTTCGCTGACGTGGACCCCACCGACCACACCACGACATGAAGGGAGATCGACCATGACAACGCGACCCGAGATGTGGGGTGATCGCGGAGTGGTCGCGAGCACCCATTGGCTCGCCAGCGCTGCGGGTTCCTCCATGCTCGACCGGGGCGGTAACGCTTTCGACGCCGTCGTCGCCACAGGGCTTGTACTGCATGTCGTCGAACCACACCTCAACGGTCTTGGTGGCGACCTCGCGATGCTGGTCCACGACGGGGCTTCCGGCACCACGAGGGCCATCTGCGGGCAAGGCCCGATGCCGGCAACGGCGACGATTGGGCATTTCGAGGGACTCGGGCTCGATCATGTTCCCGCGAGCGGCCTCCTGGCTGCGACCGTACCCGGTGCCTTCGGCGCGTGGATGCGGATGCTTGAGGAATACGGTCGACTCCCGCTGCGTGAGGTCGTCGAACCGGCAATCGATCACGCCCGAGCGGGGGTACCACTGCTGCCGAAGGCTGCCGAGATGATCGCCGCGGTCGCCCCGGTGTTCACGGACCATTGGCCGACGTCCGCGAGTGTCTACCTTCGCTCAGACGGAACCGCACCCATCGCCGGTGAACGACTGCGCAACGCGCAGCTCGCGGACACGCTGGAACGGCTCTGCGCCGAGGGGTACGCGAAGGGACGATCCAGGGAGGGCGTGATCAGCGCGGCCCGCGACGCTTTCTATCGGGGTTTCGTCGCCGAGGTTGTCGACCGCCACGTCACGTCCCAGTCAATGCTGGACTCCACGGGTGATCACCACCGTGGCCTTCTGACCGGGGATGACATGGCAGGCTGGCACCCCGGTATCGAAGAGACGGCGACATACCGGTTCGGTGACTGCACCGTCCACAAGTCCGGCCCGTGGACCCAGGGCCCGGTGTTTCTTCAGCAACTCGCACTGCTCGACGGAACAGAGCTGGCACGCACCGACTTCCTCGGCCCCGACCACCTACACCTCGTCATCGAGGCCGCGAAGCTCGCCTTCGCCGACCGTGAGGCCTGGTACGGGGACCCGATCATGACGGCCAACCGGACGGCCGAACTGCTCGCAGCCGGATACAACGCGAAGCGACGTACACTTATCGGCGATCATGCCTGCGGCGAACTGCGCCCCGGGAGCCTCGCCGGTGTCCCCGGACGCCTTCCTCGTATCCCGCTCACAGACCTCGAACCGACGGACCCGGCGTGGCTGACCCAGTTGCGCGAGGGTATCCCGGTGACGGTGGCCAAAGCCCTCGAGGCCACCCGCACGAACGGCGACACGTGCACCGCTGTCGCAGCCGACGCCGAGGGCAACATGGTCGCAGCAACGCCCAGCGGCGGCTGGTTGAAGAGTTCACCGGTTTTGCCGGGATTGGGGTTCGCCCTCGGCACCCGAGGTCAGATGGCCTGGCTGGACGCAGACCATCCCAACGCCCTCGCTCCCGGCAAGCGTCCGCGGACGACCCTGAGCCCCACCATCGTCGAGCGAGACGGGCGTGCGGAGTTGGCCTTCGGCACACCGGGCGGTGACCAACAGGATCAGTGGACCCTCCAGGCGTTCCTCGCCCACGCCGTCTTCGGTCGTGGCCTGCAGGAGGCCGTGGAATCACCTCAGTTCCACACGAACGCCCCTCCGACCTCCTTCGCCCCGAGGCGCAGCATGCCGACGTCAGTGTCCGTCGAGCCCGGAATCACGGACAGCACGATCACCGAACTTCGCCGACGCGGCCACGACGTCCGATTGGCGCCGGCGCGCTCCCTGGGCAAGGTGTGCATGGCGGCGGTGACGTCCGATGGGTGTCGTGGGGCTGCAAGCCCGAACGGGGCGCAGGCCTACGCGATCGCCACATAACCCTGAGATTTCTTGCGCTTTCTTTGACGGTTACCTGATGGAAGTACCGAACGCCGCATGCCTACGGTGATCGTACCTTGAGGTTGCGGGGCCGGACCTGTGCGGGTGACGGCCTCGGGGGCGCGCTCCCGGGGCAGCGCTGCACCTGTGTCGGCCGGCCAGAGTCCACACCACATCGACAGGAGTTCACTGTGTTGGCCAATTGTGAAGCGGCCCGTCGTCATGATTCCTCGGACCCGCTGACCGACTACGCCGAGCGCTATCGCACCGAAGGGCTGGTACATCTCAACGGCAACTCGTTGGGCCCGGCCCTGATCGACCTTGACGACCGGCTTGCGGAGGTGACCGCGACCTGGGCCTCCCGACAGATCGGTGGATGGTTCGGCGACGGCTGGCTTAGCTTGCCGCGCACGGTCGGGGACAAAATCGCCGGTCTCGTCGGGGCGACCCCCGGCAGCATCGTCGTGCCAGGGGAGAGCACGTCGACCGTGCTGTTCAACGCTTTGATCGCAGCCCTCCGCATGGGCGCGGACGGACGCGTGGAGGGCTGCGCGAACGAACTCCTCGTGGAGGAAGAAGCATTCCCCACCGACCACTACATGGCCGCATCCACGGCCCGCATGTTCGGGTGCAATGTGGTGACGGTACCGGCCGATGACCTTCCCGAGACCGTGACCGCGCACGGGGCTCGCGTCGCGGCGGTGCTCACGTCTCCGGTGGACTTCCGGACCGGTCACCGTCGCGACATCGCAGCGCTGACGCGGGTATGCCGCGCCAGCGGTGCCGTGTCCGTCGTCGACCTCAGCCACGCAGCTGGGGTGCTCCCCGTCGAACTCGACGCCTGGGGTGTCGACCTGGCGGTCGGTTGTGGTTACAAGTACCTAGGCGGCGGCCCCGGAGCGCCGGCATTCCTGTACGTTGCACCGCGTCGTCGAGACACCGTCGATCTCCCCCTGACCGGGTGGCACGGCCACGCCGAACCCTTCATCATGTCGGCGACGTTCCGACCGGCCGAATCCATCGACCGCGGTCGGATCGGAACCCCCCAGGTGCTCTCTCTGGTGGCTCTGGATCACGCACTCACGCCTCTCGTCGAGGTGGGGACAGCCGAGCTCCATCGGCGGTCCGTCGACCTGGCGACGACGTTCATCGACGTCCTCACGGAACGCCGCCCGGACCTCGCAGAGCGGATCGTCACTCCTATCGACCCCAGTCGACGAGGGGCCCACCTCGCTCTGCGACACGAGGACGCCGATCAGGCAGAACGCATCCTGTTCGAGCGCAACGTCCTCGTCGACTCCCGCGGCCCGGACCTCCTCCGCGTCGCGTTCTCCCCTCTGATCCTGACGCACGAACAGGTCTACTCGGCCGCCCGGATCATCGAAGACGTGTTGGAGGTGGCATGACTACGAACACAGAGGTACCCGAATACGTGGCCTACGCCCACATGGACACGCTGCACGACCTTGCACGACCGCGCAGCGATGTCCGGGGCGAACTGACCTTCATTCTCATCAGTCAGGTCCAGGAATTGTTGTTCCGGGCGCTCATCCACGATCTCGACCAGGCACGTTCCCGACTCTGCGAGGACGACACCGAGGCCGCCTGCGCTGACCTCGGTCGCGCCTGCCGCACGCAACGCGTCCTCGTCGCGTGCTGGGAGACGATGAATGGGATGCCACCGGACGAGTTCGTCGCCTTCCGCGACGTCCTCGGGGATGCCTCAGGAATCCAATCCTTCGCGTACCGGGAACTCGAGTTCCTCATGGGCAACCGCCCGGCAGGACACGTCCGCGCCGCCCGCGACGACGGGCATCCACGCGTTCGTGACGAGCTGGCTCGACCCTCGGTGTACGACGCGGCCCTCGGCCACCTCGCCCGCCTTGGGTACGACGTACCCAAGGCCGTACTAGCGCGGGCGGGAGACCAGCACGAGCCCGACGCCGGCGTCGAGGACGTGTGGCTGACGATCTACCGCGACCCGTCGCGACACCGGGCGGCCCACCGCCTCGCCGAGTCACTCACCGAGGTGGCCTACCAGTTCTCACACTGGCGGGCCGCGCATCTCCTCACGGTCGAGCGGATGCTCGGCGGCAAGGGCGGTACGGGCGGCACCGACGGCGCCTCCTGGGTCCGGGCGGCCAATGAACACCGCTTCTTCCCTGACTTGTGGACATTTCGGAGTCGGCTGTGACCGAGCTGCAGCCGCGTGACGCAGGGTTCGTCTCCTCCTTCCGGCCCCGCTTCACAAGAGCCACTTCACACGTTGATCGATCACCGATCACGGCGCGACGGCCGCGCCACGACCGACAGGAGTCCTTCCAGTGACCAAGACGGCCGACCTCACGCAATTCATCCCGACCATGTTCGGGTTCGCTGCGTTCCAACACTTGCGCGCAGCCTGCGAGCTACAACTGTTCGAATTCCTGGGGCAGAACGGCCCGGCGACAGCCGAGGAACTCGCGGAGGGATTACACCTTCCTGGTCGCTCGGCCCGCACTCTGCTCCTCGGCACCACCGCCCTCGGCCTCACGGTGGTGGACGACGGCGTGTACCGGCTAGACGATCACATCCGGCAGGCGATGGACGACGGCACATGGCCCCTTATCCGCGACATCGTCGAGTCCCAACACCGCCTCACCTACCTGCCCGCCGGTGAGTTCACCGAATCGCTCCGCTCGGGTCGCAACGCCGGCCTCAAGCATCTGCCCGGCACCGGTGACGACCTCTACACACGGCTCGAGCAGAACCCCGAGCTCGAGAACCTCTTCTTCCGCGGCATGACCGCATGGTCCGAGCTATCCAATCCCGTCCTGCTGGATCGGGTCAACTACAGCAACGTCGACCGGATTCTCGACGTGGGCGGTGGCAGCGCGGTCAATGCGATCGCCTTGGCGAAGGCCCACCCTCACCTCCACATCACAGTCTTCGACCTCGGGGGCGCGGTGGACGTGGCCCGGTCGGCCATCGAGACGAGCGGGCTGTCGGACCGGATCTCGGTCCACGTGGGTGACATGTTCACTGATCCCTTCCCCGAGGGGCACGACCTGATCCTTTTTGCGCACCAGCTCGTCATCTGGTCGCCGGAGAAAAATCGAGAGTTGCTCCGTCGCGCGTACGACGCCCTGCCCGATGGCGGGCGTGTCGTCGTGTTCAACGCCTTCAGCGACGACGGTGGAACCGGGCCACTTTACACAGCCCTGGACAGCGTGTACTTCACGACTCTCCCGGCGGGCGCCTCCACCTTGTACGAGTGGCGTGAACACGAGGAGTGGCTCGCGGACGCCGGATTCGGCGATGTGACCCGCACCCCCTCTACCAGCTGGACACCGCACGGGGTCATCGAAGGACGCCGCATCCATGGACCGCGCGACCCTTCCTGATCAGCAGCCGAGCGTCGGTGACCCCTCACTCGACCGGGAGTACTCGCCGAGCACGATGGCGAAGGACATGGCGGCGACGTTGCAGCACTACCGTCGAGTCGGCGACCTCGTCCGCACCCGGCGGCAGGTGCACGAACGCATCCGGTACGGAGCGTCCGACGCCGAGATCTGCCATATCTTCCCGTCCGGATCCGGGGCGACGGCACCGACCCTCGTGTTCGTCCATGGCGGGCACTGGCAGGAGTCGAGCATCGACGACGCCTGCTTCGCGGCTGACGACTCCCTCCGCGCAGGGTTCTCCTACGTAGCTGTCGGATACGGGCTGGCGCCGACGCGGTCCCTGGAAGAGATGATCGACTCCGTCGCCCGTTCCCTGCGGTACGTCCTCGCGGACGGCCATCGATTCGGTATCGGTGGGGGCCGGATCCACGTGGCGGGCTCGAGCGCCGGAGCACACCTCCTCGCGGCTGCGCTCACGCGTTCCGACGTCCCGCGCGTGAGCACCGCGCACCTGATGTCCGGACTCTACGACCTCGCCGACATCCCGCGGACGTATGTCAACGACGCCGTCGGGCTGACCGAGGATGCGGCCGCGGCAGCCAGTCCGACACGGATGGCCGCCCCGGCCTGCGACGATGTGCACCTGTCCGTCGGCCGCTTCGAGACGCAGACATACCTGCGGCAACAGGAGCGGTACGCGACGCACCTTCGCACCCTCAACGTCCCGGTTCGGACCGAGATCGTGGACAACCACGATCACTTCACCCTGCCCCTCGCCCGATTCGACGGATCCACTTCGGTCGGCCGGGCGGCGTTCGCCGCGATGCGACGCGCCGACGCGGCCGCCGCACCGATAGGAGGGAGCCATCTATGAAGTACCTGTTTACCTCGATGCCAGTCCCCTCGCACCTCATGCCCCTGGTGCCACTCGCCCAGCAACTGCAGCTCGACGGTCACTCCGTCCTGTTCGCCACCACCGGCCCCGCATCAGAGGCCGCCCGCCGTGCAGGTGTGGGCACCGTCGACGCGGGCGGGCGGTTGGACGCCCGTGCGCCGTACGACCGCCTGCTGCAGACCCTCGCCGACGGTAACGCGGGCAAGGAGACTCTCGATGAGGATGCGCTGACGGTTCATGGCCGGTTGTTCGGTGAGGTCGGCCTGAGGATGCTCGACGATCTCGTCGACATCGGCCGTCATTGGGGCGCCGACGCCGTCGTCTACCCTGGCATCCATTCCGCAGCGCTCGTCGCCGCACGCCAACTCGGTGCGACCGCCGTGCTGCACGGGTATGGATCGCCGCTGCCGACGTTCACCCCTGCCCTCGACCACATCCTGCGGGAGCGGAGCGACCTGCCCGACTCGCTGTCCGAGGCACAGGTCGAGATCGACGTCTTCCCTCCGTCGCTCGTGAACCATGCGGAGATGCCGTGGGACAACGGCCGGCCCGAACACCGGTTCACGATGCGGTACGGGTCGTACAACGGCGCCTCGGACGTGCCCATGTGGGTGTTGGAAAAGTCCTCCACCTCGCCACGCATCGTCCTCACGTGCGGATCCACGGACGCGTTGGCTCGTCGAGGCGAGACTTACCGCCGGATCATCGAGGCACTCGACGGGACCGACTGCGAGATCGTCGTCCTCTCCGGGGGCGTCAAACTTGATCGCCTGCCCGAACCACTGCCCGCGAACGTTCGCGTGGAACAGTGGTTGCCGCTGAGTCTGCTGCTCGAACACTCCGACGCGATCCTCCACCACGGTGGCTCCGGCACCGTCCTCACGTCGCTCGCTGCCGGGATCCCCCAGGTGGGAATCCCCATGCCGGGTACCGTGAACATGTCCAACATGCAGTCGGTGGTCGCCCGTCGTGCTGGCACCACGGTCGACCTCGACGACCTCGACTCCACCGATCTCGCCGACGCCGTCCGGACGGCCCTGGCGGATCCTGCGCTGCGTGGCGCCGCCGAGAACGTGCGGGACGAAATGGCGGCCATGCCCTCCACTCACGCCGTCGCAGCCCAGCTCTCGGAGGTGATCCAGGCATGAGGGTCGCCGTAGTCGGGGGAGGCCCAGCCGGTCTCATGATCGCAGCGCTCCTGCGGAGACACGGCGTCGCCGAGGAGGTCGTCCTTTGGGAGCGCGAGCCGCTCAGGGACGTCGGCTTCGGAGTGTTGCTATCGCCCGGCGCGGTGTCGGCGCTCGGTCGGCTCGGCACCGCGGTCGCCGAGAGCGTCGCCGCTGCCTCCGTGCGAGGACGACGGATCACCGTGCGCCGCGACGACGAACAGTGGTCCAGTCCTGCCGGCCTCGAGCTAATGGCAATCGCCCGCTCCACGTTGAACCGCCTCCTCTGGCGCGAGAGCGAGGAGGCCGGGGTCCGTCTGCGAATCCACGAGGCGCCGGCGCTGGAGGCCCTGGCCCGCGTGTACGACCTCGTCGTCTGCGCGGACGGTGTGGGATCGGTGGCATCGACGAGCTGCCTCTCTGGCTCCGACACCGTCATCGGACCGCCCTTCGCCTGGCTGGGCCTGGACCGCGCCACCGAAGGGATGGAGTTCATCACGCGGCGAACCCCGCAGGGTACCTTCACCGCTCACGTCTACCCCTACTCCACCACAGCCAGCACGTTTCTTCTGGAGGGCAGGGCAGACCTCGACCTGAACCAGGTCACGGAAATATTCGGCCTCGGCATCCGGTGCGCACCCGGTCACGACTCGTTGGCGTGGCGGCGTTTCCACGACAAGACCCTGGACGTGTGGTCCCTCGACAACGTCGTGGCCGTTGGCGATGCTGCTCACACAGCGCACTACTCGGTCGGGTCCGGCACCACGCTGGCCCTGGAGGACGCCGTAGCGCTCCACGACGCCCTCTCCGCTGAGAGCGCACTGCGCACGGCACTCAAACGCTACGAGTCCAAACGTCGTCCTCCGGTCGAGGAGGCACAGTCCCGCGGGCGACTCAGCGCCGAATGGTTCACCCGGGTCGCGGAGTACACAGAGCTGCCGATGACCGACTTTGCCGCATCGCTTCTCACGCGTGGAGGACGCCTCGGCGGCCCGGCCGCGTGGCAGCGCCCAGGACCGTCGGCCCCGACCGGGGCCGCCTCGCACGCCGCAACCGAACGACACCCCGAGGAGTGACAGCGACACGGCACGGAGGAAGCGCCACGGCACCGGAGCCGTACCCACAATCACCGGTCGTCATCCACCACTCAAGGAGAGCCTCGTGAAGCAATCACGCCCATCCCTCGTCGTCCACGACGCCAGGACGAACAACCTCAAGGGCGTCTCAGTCGCGATCCCGTCCCCCGCGCTGACCGTCGTCAGCGGTGTTTCCGGGTCGGGCAAGTCGTCGCTGGTGTTCGAGACGATCGCCACTGAGTCTCAGCGGCAGCTCAACGAGGTCTTTCCGCCCTACATCCGGAACCGGCTCCCGCGATTCGAGCGGCCACCGTTCGAACGGATCGACAATCTGGCACCGGCGATCGTCGTCGATCAGAAGGGCATCGGACGCAGTTCACGGTCCACGGTCGGGACCCTGAGCGAGGTTTCCCCCATGCTGCGCGTCCTCTTCTCGCGGTACGGAGAACCGAGCGCCGGTGAGTCCACGGCCTACTCCTTCAACGCGCCCGAGGGAATGTGCCCCGAGTGTCAGGGTCTGGGCCAGGTTCTGACCGTGGACATCGAACAATTGATCGACCGTTCCAAATCACTGGACGACGGTGCCATCACCCATCCTGCGTTCGCCGTGGGGACGAACTACTGGAAGCGGTACGCCACCGCCCACCGGCACTCCGGGTCGTCCTCCTCCAAGGACCTCGGCGAGAAGCTGTTCGACGCGACACGCCCTCTCGACGAATACAGCGACGAGGAATGGGAACTACTCCTCCATGGTGGCGGATTCCAGACCGCTCGTCTTGACGACCGCGGCAATGTCGCCGTCAACGACTACGAGGGAGTCGTCGACCGGTTCACCCGGCGGTACATCGCGCCCGGACTGGACTCCCTCAAACCCCGCGAACGCGCGGATGTGGAGCACGTAGTGGAACAAGCCCCGTGTCCTGCGTGCGGAGGCACCCGCCTGTCACGTGCGGTCCTCGATTCCCGGATCCAGGGCAGGAACATTGCCGAGGTCTCTGCCATGCAGGTCACCGAGCTCGTCGACTGGCTCACGGACCTCCCCGAGGAGATGGTGAGATCGTCGGTGACGGATCCTCTCCTCACGGCCCTCCGTCGGATCAACGATGTCGGCCTCGGATACCTGTCTTTGGACCGTCCGTCCATCACCCTCTCCGGCGGAGAAGGGCAGCGCCTGAAGATCGTCAAGCATCTCGGATCTAGCCTCACGGGCATGACCTACGTGTTCGACGAACCGAGCACCGGGCTGCACGCCAACGACGTCGAACGCGTCCTCTCCCTCCTTCATCAACTGCGTGACAAGGGGAACATCGTGCTTGTCGTCGAGCACGACAGGTCGATCATCGAGGCCGCCGACCACGTCATCGACATCGGTCCCGGTGCCGGTGCCAAGGGGGGACGCGTGACGTTCGAGGGCACCCCGGCTGACCTCGCGAAGAGCAACACCCTGACAGGTGCGGAACTGCGGGAGCCGCTCACGCGTTTCCGCGCTCTCCGCGACCCGAAGCAGTGGCTGCCCGTGCGTCACGCCACGATGCACAACCTCCGCGACGTCGACGTCGACTTCCCTCTGGGGGTCCTCACCGCCATCACCGGCGTGGCGGGGTCCGGCAAGTCGACCCTCGCCACGAAGGTCCTGCCCCGGCAACACGATGTCGTCCTCATCGATCAGAGTCCGGCCGGTATCAACCCCCGATCGACACCGGCGACCTACGCCAAGGTGTGGGACAAGGTGCGGCGCGTCTTTGCCAAGGCCAACGGCGTGGGCGTCGGCCTGTTCAGCTTCAACGGTGACGGTGCCTGCCCCGCCTGCCGAGGGCGCGGCGAGATCACCCACGACATGGCCTACATGGACCCGATCACGGTCGTTTGCGAGACCTGTGAGGGTCGCCGCTTCTCCCCGAAAGCCCTCCAGTACACGGTGGACGGGCGCACCATCGCCGACGTTCTCCAGATGACGATCGACGAGGCGGTCGACGCCCTGCACGACGACGGCATCGGTGCCCGGCTGACCTCCTTCGTCGACGTCGGTCTCGGATATCTGACTCTCGGCAGGCCCCTGTCGGAACTGTCCGGCGGGGAGCGGCAGCGAGTGAAACTGGCCAGTCGCCTCAACGATCACGGTGCTGTGTTCGTCTTCGACGAACCGACGTCGGGCCTGCACATGGCCGATGTACGTAACCTCGTCGGCCTCTTCGACCGCCTCGTCGACGCAGGTAACACCGTCATCGCGATCGAGCACGACCTCGACGTCGTCGCCGTCTCCGATTGGGTCATCGACCTCGGCCCCGGGGCCGGGGCCGCCGGAGGCCACGTGGTCTTCGGTGGCAGACCGGCGGCCCTCGCCTCCGAAACCGACAGCGTCACAGGCCGCCACTTGGCCAGAAGGAGCTGACCAGCATGACGACCCCTACGACCGACGCATCCGCGACGGACCTGTTCACGGCGACGGTCCCGAAGGCCTTCGCGAGCACCGTCGCCACCCTCGGCGACCGTGAAGCTCTCAGCAGCGCGGACGTGCGCTGGACCTATGCCGAGCTCGACGTATTGGCCCGCAGGTTCGCGACCGCACTCCAGGCGCGCGGCCTCACCGCGGGGCAACGGGTCGGGGTCCATATGGAACGCCGCCCCGAGCTTTACCCGCTCTTCATCGGCATCCTGCAGGCTGGCCTCACTGTCGTCCCGTTCAACCCAGGTCACCCAGAATCCCACCTCATTGACCTCGTCAGTGTCGCCCGGCCCGATCTCACCGTCACCTCCGGGAAGGACGTGCCCGGGGTCGACGCCGCACAGGTCGTGCGGCTCGAGACCCTTCTCGAGGAAGCCCTGACACCTGCGGATCTATCGACTCCCGGACCGGGCCCCGAAGACCCCGCCTTCATCCTCTTCACCTCGGGGTCCACGGGCCCACCAAAGGGCGTCGAGATCGTGCACCGGGGACTGGCCCGTGTCTGTCGGGGGCTCAGCGGCTACGAACCCGGGCCGGGTGATGTGTTCCTGCAGCTAGCTCAGCCGTCGTTCGCCGCCTCGACCACAGACATCTGGACGTGTCTGTTGCGAGGGGGGCGGCTCGTCGTGCCACCCCCGGAGGCTCCGAGCCTGTCTGAGATGGCACGGATCGCCGAATCGGAGAAGGTCACCGTCCTCAACCTGCCCGTCGGCCTCTTCAACCGACTCGTCGACGGCTACCCCGAGATGGTGGCGAGGGCGCGCTGGATCATCGTCAGCGGTGACTTCCCGTCCAAGGACCACCTCGTCCGCGCCGTCGACCTGACAAAGGGGACTGTGTTCAACGCCTTCGGGTGCACGGAGAACTCCGCACTGACCGCCGTGTACGAGATCACGAAGGAGGACCTGACGAGCGAGGCCGGGGCGATCCCGGTCGGACACCCCATGCCAGGCGTTGTGATGTCGGTTCGAGACGAGAAGCTACGCGAGGTTCCGCCCGGTGAGACAGGCGAGTTGTGTTTGTCCGGTGCCGGCCTCGCACATGGTTACATCGACGATCCGGAACGAACGGCGGCCAGGTTCGTCGACGTCGACGGCGCCCTCGTGCTCCGGACCGGCGACCTCGCTGTCATGCGCGACGACCGGGCCGTTATCCTCGCGGGCCGCACGGACCAGCTGATCAAGGTCCGCGGTTTTCGTGTCGAACCGCGACAGGTAGAGCTCGCCGCCGAGGCCGTTCCCGGCGTCGGCCGCGCCGTCGTCCAAAAGCATCCCGGTGACACCGCAACCGAAGAACTCCACCTGTCGTTCACGGTGCAGGACGCCGACGAGATCCGGAGCCGTCTGATGACGTCACTACGGGAAGCGCTTCCCGACTACATGGTGCCGACGCACCTGCATCCGCTGGAGCAGTTCCCGCTCAACGCCAACGGGAAGGTCGACCGCCAGGCCTTGGCCGAGGGGCTGGCGACCGAGGACACCTCGGAAGTCGCCGGTTCTGCCTCTGTGACGGCACATGCTGAGGGCGACCACGTCGCCACCTCCCCGCAGGGGGCGTCCGTCGACGGCCCGGCCGCTGACGGCGAGAGTCTCGTCGAGATCGTCACCCTGCTCGTCGGTGAGGTCACAGGCATCCGCACGATCGGTGCCGACGACGACCTGCTCGATTTCGGCGTGACGTCACTGCATCTCATCGACCTGGGAGCCCGGTTGGAGGAGTCCGTCCGGGTCCAGCTGTCTCCAGATGACCTCTTTACGGCCGGCACGCCCAGAGGGATTGCCAACCACATCCGTCACGAGCGAGAGGAGAGCTGAAATGACCGCAGACGCCGAACAGCCGGGAACCCTCAGGTGTGCGGTCTCACCGGCGCAGCCCGGCCTATGGTTCGCAACCGTCTATGGCGCGGACCCGACCGCGTACAACCAGCCGTTGGTCCTCGACGTCCCGGAGTTACTGGACCACCACACGCTTGAACAGGCTCTCCGGCAGGTACATTCCGAGCACGAAGCACTCCGCACTACGTTCACCATGGATGACGACGGAACCTTGTTCCGGGTCGTCCACGACGAGCTTTCGCCACTCGTCGACGTCCACTCCTACGAAGGTCCTGCGGACGCGGCGGAAGCATGGGCCACCGACATGGTGGACGAGGTCGCGAACGGTGTCTTCGACCTCGAGACCGGACCGCTCGTGCGGGTTCGACACCTCCGGTTCACCACGGCCCACCGCAGCCGCCTCGTGTTCAACGTGCATCACTCCGTCTTCGACGGCATGTCCTGGCGACCGTTCCTTCGCCGCCTCGAAGCGATCTACGCCCTCCTGGAGGACGGCGACGACATCGACGCCGTCGGAGACGGCGCCACAGCCAGCACTGCATACGAGCGCTGGTCGATGCGGTGGCAGGACGAGCGACAGGCAGTCCTCGGGTACTGGCGAGAGCGCCTCGCCGGAGCCCCTGAACCACCCCGGATCGGGCTGCCATCGACGTCCTGCGAGAGCCCCCGGGACGACGTGCCCATGCTGCACTCACACCACTATGCCGCCTCCGTGGAGCTGTCGGACGAGCTCACCGAGCGCATTCGGGAGTTCTGCCGTGCTCAGCGCGTCACTACGAGCATGTTCTATTCGGCCGTGTTTGCGACGGTCCTCCATCGGCAGACCGGCCGTGAGGACGTGCTCTTCGGCATGCCGGTCACGATGCGTGAACCGGAAGACTCCGACACGATCGGCCACCTCACCAACACCATCACCCTCCGCAGCCGGACCGGGGCGGAGTCGACGGCGGCCGACATCCTGTCCGGAGTCCGGTCGTCCGTCCTCGAGGCCCTGCGGTACCGACACGCGCCACTCGACGCTGTCGTCGGGGCACTCCGCCAGGACACCGACCATGACTCACGTGCAGAGCCCTTTTCGGCCATGATCACCGTCATGCCGGCAGCCTCCCGAGAGCTCGAACTGCCACGATGGGGTGTTGACACATGGGAGTACCGACCCGGTGGCTCCAAGTACGACCTGGCCCTCGTGGTCAACGAAGGGGCCCAGCGAGACACACTCATCACGGAGCACACTTCCGCAGCGACGGGGGCCGACGATCTCACCCGTCGTCTGGCGGATCGTTTGGTCGCCGTGGCGGAACAGATCCTCACGTCACCACAGACGCCGCTCGCCGACCTCGACCGGCCCGAACCAACTCGGGACACTGAGCTCGCGGGACTGTCGCGGCGCAATGACGCACCGGAGATCGGCACGGAGCTGACTGCGGACCTGTTTGTGGCGACGGCGGAGACGTCCGGATCGAGCATCGCCCTTATCACAGAGAACGAGGAGCTCACGTACGCCGAGTTGTCCACACGCGTCGATGCCGCAGCCCGTGGTCTTGCCTCCAGAGGGGTGCGGGACGGCCACCGCGTGGCCCTCCTCCTGCCACCCGGTGCCGACCTCATCGTCGCCGTGCTGGGGACCCTCCGCGCGGGCGGAGCCTACGTCACCCTCGATCCGACCCAACCCGCCGAGCGAACCCGATCGACCTTGGAGGACAGCGACCCCGACCTCGTCGTCGCGAGCGGCCCGGCGGCTGTCCCCGACGATCGGGACGTCCTGCAGCTCTCCGACGTCGAGACGACGGACGAGGACGTCGAACTGGCCGGACGCAAGAAGCCCTCGGACACCGCTTATGTCGTGTTCACCTCGGGTTCGACGGGGCGTCCCAAGGGGGTCCAGATCACCGAGGCCACCCTTTCCAACCTCGTTCACGCGCAGAACGAACTCTCAGGAGGACGTCGCCTGCGGACTCTGCAGTACATGAACCCCGCGTTCGACGTCTTCGCCGAGGAAGTTTTCGGGACGTTGTGCACCTCCGCAGCTCTCGTCATCCCGCCGGCGTCGGCCAGGACAGATTTCGCAGAACTCGCCGACCTGCTCGAGCGTCACCGGGTGGAGAGAATTTTCCTCCCCTACGTCGCCTTGAGGGAGCTTGCCGCCGTGTTGGCCCATGGAGGTCCTGCCCTGCCCGACTTACGTGAGGTCTACACAACCGGGGAACGCCTCGTCATCACGGATGATCTCCGTGCGATGTTTCGGCAGCGTCCGGACGCTCGACTTGCGAACGTCTACGGACCGTCGGAGGCACACCTCTGCACGGGAGAGTGGCTCAGCGCCGACGTCGACGTCTGGCCGACCTTCCCCCCAATCGGTCGTGTGGTGCGGGGGGTCGATGCCCGAGTCCTGGACGGTGACCGCCCGGTTCCCGTCGGGGTCCAAGGCGAGCTCTGCATCGCGGGCCCCGTCGTCTCTCCCGGCTACATCGGACGGCCCGAACAGAACGCGCGCAGTTTCGTGAACGACCCGCTGGTCGACAGACAGCGGATGTACCGGACGGGTGACGTCGTCGTCCTCACCCCCGACGGTCGCATCCACTGTCTGGGCCGTGCTGACGACCAGGTCAAGATCCGCGGGTTCCGTGTTGAGCCTGCCGAGGTCGAGGCCATCATCGAACGGACGCTCGACGTCGACAAGGCCGCGGTGGTCGCCGTCCCCGCGGGGTCGGACCGGACGTTGCACGGCTTCGTAACCGCGTCGAGGGACCTTCCTACGGATTGGCGGTCACGCCTCACCGCGACGACACCGACCTACCTCGTCCCTCAACGTCTGACAAGGGTCGATGACATCCCGGTGACCGCGAGTGGCAAGACCGACCGGGCGGCCCTCGCAGCGCGTATCGGCGCCGATCCGACTGATGGGGATCCACATGGAGACCTACCAGCCCCCGACAGGATGAACGACCGCCAGGCCGAGATCGCCCGACTGTGGGCCGGGCTGCTCGGGGCGGCACCGACCTCGATCGACGACGACTTCTTCGCCCTCGGCGGTTATTCGCTCCTGGCGGCGAGACTACATCGCGCCGTCCAGCAGCGGTTCGGCGACGAGATCACCCTGTCACAACTCATGAGCACCCCAACCGTGCGGGGAATGGCGGAGCGTCTCCAAGGAGGCGGGATAGATGCCCTAGACCTCGCGGGGGACGCCACCCTACCCGCCGGGTTCGAGGTCGCACCGCGGCGCACCGGGTCAGGTGATCTCGTCTTTCTGACCGGGGCGACCGGGTTCCTCGGAGTACATCTGCTCGACGAACTGGTCCGGGCGGGACGACATGTGGGGTGCCTCGTGAGGGCTGCCGATGAGTCCGAAGGCCGCGAACGGTTGCGGAGCGCCTGCCTCGACTACGCCCTGGATCCGGGACTTGCTGATTCCGTGCGTATCCTCCCGGGAAACCTGTGCGACGACATCGGTCTCCGACCCCAGGATGTCTGCGAAGTCTTCCACGCCGCCGCCCACATCAACTTCGTCGCACCCTACGCTTCGGTGCGTGGCACGAACGTCGACGGGGTGCTGAAACTGCTGGAGTTCTGCGCTGCGGACAGGGTGCCGATGCGGCTCATGTCCACGGTGGGAGTCTTCCCCCCGGACTCGACCCCCCCGGTCGTGAACGAGTTGACCGTTCCGGGCGACCCGGCGTCGCTGGGCATCGGCTACTCCCAGAGCAAGTGGGTGGCGGATCATCTTGCCTCTGCTGCCCGCGATGCGGGTCTTCCGGTGACGATCCATCGCATCGGCCGAATCGGTGGGCACAGTCGAAGCGGCGCGTGTCGACCAGACGACTTCCTCTGGCTGCACCTGAAGGCCATGACGGAGGTCGGTTCCTTCCCGCGGGACCTTGCCGACAAGCCGCCTTCGGACCTCCTCCCGGCGGACTATGTCGCACGAGCGGTGCGGTTGTTGTCCGAGAAGGACGGCGACGGATCGTGTTCGACGTGGCACCTGCACAACGCACGCCCTCTGCCCTGGGACGAGGCCGTCCACGCCGTCCGTTCCCAGGGGTACGACCTCACCGCCGTCGATCCAGACGACTGGTTAACAGCGGTCGAGAGGGTTGCGACGGACGACGGAGCCAACACCAATGCAGAGTTGGCCTCCCTGGTGCCCATGATGCGCGAAGGCGTGATGCGCCTCGGGAACCAACGGTTCGACAACACCCGAACCCAGGAGGCGCTGTCTGCTCTCGGACACCCCATCCCGTCAGCCGACTCGGCCTGGCTCCACCGGATGTTCGCCTACTTCGCCGCTCGTGGAGCGGTAACCCCACCCACCCCTACCCCTCAAAACGGCAAGGAGCGACGTCATGTGTGATCGGTCGGACTCGGTACTAATCGTCGGTGCCGGTCCAGTGGGCTGCGCCCTCGCCCTCAATCTTCGACGTCTCGGCGTGTCGGTCTCCATCGTAGAGCGCAGAACCGAGCTCTCGCAGACTGGTTCAGGGCTCTCCTTTAATCTGACCCTGACGGAAAGAGGGATGCGCGGTCTGCCTGATTCGGTCCGACGACGCCTGTACTTGCGGGGCGCTGTCCTGAACAAGCGAATCATCCACCACCGGGACGGGGGGATCTCGACGCAGCCCTATGGGACGTCGGTCGAACATCACCTCCTGTCCATCCCCCGATCTCGTCTGCAGGACCTGTTGCAGGAGGAGGCGACGAATGCAGGGGCCTACATTCGATACGGCACGGCCTGCGTCGACGTGGACTCGCAACGTCCTGCCGTCCTCGTCGAAAGTGCCGATGGTGAGCGTGAGTGGCTCACCGCCGACCTGATCGTCGGTTGTGACGGTGCGGAAAGCGCTGTCAGAACTGCGATCGCGAGGGCCCATCCGACTGAGGTGGTAGTCGACACCGCGCACATTCCTCACGGACACGCCGAGATCACGATGGACTTCTCTGGCGCGGACCCGAGCGGGATGCATCTGTGGCCTCGGGGAGACCACTTCCTGCAGGCCCAACCCAACTGCGACGGTACGTTCACCACGAGCCTGTTCAAGCCACTCGACGACAGTCGCAGCTGGTTCGAGGGCCTGGCGGAGCCGGAAGAAGTCGCCGACTACTGCTCGAACGAATTCGGCGACGTCGCCGGCTGCATGGCGCACGTCGAGACTGAATTGACGCAGCGAACTCCCGGACAGCTGCGCCTTGTCAGGATGAATCCCTACCACCACGGTCGAACAATCCTCGTGGGCGACGCCGCCCACACGGTCGTTCCCTTCCTAGGTCAGGGAATCAACTGCAGTTTCGAGGATGTCGCTGCGGTGACACGGCTTGTCGAACAGGCAGCACTTTCGGGAGGGTTAGCCCGGTCAGCTCCAACGTTGACGCAAGAATACAGCGCCGAGAGGACCAGCCCAGGCCACGCGCTGGCTGACCTTTCCATGCGCAATCTTCAGGAGTTGTCCAGCGACGTCGACGATCCCGGGTTCCACGCACGCAAAGATCTTGAGCGCCGCATCCACGAACAACACCCGGAATTGTTCAATCCGCTGTACCAAACAGTGGCCTTCTCCTCGACCCCTTACGATGTCGCGCAGCGCGCCCATGCCGAACTGAGCGAGATGTTGGACGAGGTCTGCAACAATTATGACATCGCCCGCGAATCGGACTGCATCATCGCGGAGTTCGTCCGTCGCTGCACCGACGCCGGTGTCGGAAACAGCCACGCCCGGGTGTCCAGCTGCGATTCGAGGACATCGGCGGCTACCGGCTGACTGCGCTCGTCACCAATACGACCATGAGTCAGAGGCTGACCTGGAAGGGTCGCCGTCCTTGCCTCACCTTGGCAGCAAACTCGGCCCCATCACTGGATCGCCCGTGGAAGACGACGACCGCCGACAGCGGCATCTCGGCCACTGTCGTACTCACCTGCAAAGATCGACCCCGCTCACATGGCAACAGCGCCGACTACGTCGACATCCTCACCCGATGAAATTCTGGGCTTAGTGTGAGAACCCACCGTTGAACCGGAATCCCACACCGCGAACTGTCAGGATCAAGTCCGGTGAACCTATTTTCTTCCGCAGGCTGCTGACGTGTGTGTCGATGGTGCGACTGGCGAGGGGGGTGAGATCTGCGGCATCGTCCGGGTAGTCCCACACTCGCTGCATCAGCTCCCCCCGCGTGAAGACCAGGTCCGGTTCGGAGGCGAGAAGAAATAGCAGGTCGAACTCTTTCGGTGTCGTCTCCACGAGTTCATCGCCCATGCGCACCTCCCGGAGCGCCTGGATCAGGGTCAGTTCCCCCACGATCAGGATCGGTGACGACCGCTTCTGCGTTCTGCGCAACAGTGCCTGGACACGGGACGCTAACTCCCGAGCACGGTATGGCTTGTCCATACAGTCGTCGCATCCTGCCTCCAAGGCGAGGACGCGACTAAGTTCGGCGGGCTGAGTGAAGCCGATGAGGGGAATAGTGCTCGACCGGCGGATCTCGCGGCAGAGGGTCAATCCGTCGAATTCCTGAAGGTCGGTGTCGACCAACACGACGTCGACGCTCGACAGCTGTGCACCGAGATTCGTCACGGTGTCGGAACAGGAAGCCGAATAACCGAATCTGGACAGACCGGCGATGATGTCGTCGACACCGTCACAGTCCGCCACAAGCAACAAGTGCGGGCTTTCCGCCATCACAATACGCTCACACCTCCACGGCCACCGCGGCCCACATCCGGCAACACGGGTGGGGTGGCCCCTTGTCGTACCAGAATCGTAGTGCCCTCGATCGTCTGGCGGAGCCGTGGGAGTGCTCAGACAGCTGACAACTCGCCTGGGGAGGCCCAGGTAGCTGACACGGATCAACCTGAGCGATGGCTCAAGCGAAAGGTCCCGACTGGGAAGTGCTCGCACGGATGAGCTCACCACTGGAATGGGAAGCCAGCTGGGACTGCTGCACGGATAGGTGACACCGTGACCTGACCTATGGCTCGGTTTCCAGTTGACGTCGCTAGCTGTACTGACCGGGGACGTTGATCGACCGGCTGTGCGCCAGCCAGCGACGTCATCGTGGCGGCGGGTACGGAGAATCCTGGCTCTTCGGGACGGGTATGTGCCCGTCATTCTTGGCGTCGTGGGCGTAGTCTCGCCGGCGAGGCAAGTTCCAGGCGTCGCCGGATGCTCGTGAAGGCGTCGCGTAGTTCGGACGGCTCGACATTCGTGAGGTCCGTGTCGAAGGTAATGAAGAGGCCAGCGACTCCAGCCCAGGACCACCCCCCGATCGTCAGGCGGCAAGAATGCCGGTCAATGGGGGCGACAACGGACCCGCCGGGGGCCCAGCGGGCGACGACGTCCGCGGACAGCGCGAGCGTCGCGGTGCCGACGCACTGCCACTGGCCGGGGGTGTCGCCCCGGTCGGGGTTCTGCACGACGAGCCGGTTCAGGTCGTCGGGGTCGAGAGGGGCGGGGGTGAAGGGGCGGCCGGCGGGGGTCTTGGGGCGGATACGGTCGACCCGGTAGGTGCCCCAGGTGGCGTGGTTGCGGTCGCGGGCGACGAGGTACCAGCGGCCGGCCCACACGACGAGGTGGTGGGGCTCGACGTCGTGGGGCGGTCGGAAGTTGGCGTCGCCCGGCGCGGGGACCCGCCCGTCGGGGTCGGCGTAGTCGAACCGCAGGCAGGAGCTCGTGCGGATCGTGGACCCGACTGCCTGCAGTGTGGCGACGTCTATGGGTGGCGCCGAGAACTCCCAATAGTTGCGCAATGCGGTGACCTCGAAGGCCTCGCTGGCGGCGCGCAGCCGCGCGGGCATGACCTGGCGCAAGGTCGTCAGCGCCCTGGCGACGGCGTCGTCGATTCCGGTCACGGTAGCCGGTGCGGTCTGCAAGGCCAGCGCGATGGCGATGGCCTGGTCGTCGTCCAGCACCAGGGGCGGGAGCTTGCCGGTGGCGCCGAGCCGGTAGCCACCGCCGGGACCGGGGACGGCCTCGACGGGGTAGCCGAGCTCGCGCAGCGTGTCGATATCGCGGCGCACGGTCCGCGCCGACACCACGAGCCGTTCGGCGAGCTCGCCCCCAGGCCACTCGACGCGCGCCTCGAGCAGTGACAGCAGCCGCAGGATGCGGGCGGAGGTATCGGCCATGCCCCCAGCATGGCGCTAGTTGTGGTCATTCGATGTCCTGAACCAGCGGCATGGTCAGTCCATGACTTCTCCTCAAGACACCGCAGCGGATGCTCGGGTCGGCGGCCGGGCGGCCTCGCTCGCGCTGCTGGTCGTGCTGTTCGCCTCGTTCATGGACCTGCTCGACGTCACCATCGTCACGGTCGCGGGCCCGCATATCGCAGCGGATCTGCACGCGTCACCGTCACAGCTGCAGTGGATGCTTGCCGCGTACACCCTGGCGCTGGGCTCGGGCCTGATCACCGGTGGCCGCATCGGTGACGACTACGGACGGCGCCGGGTGTTCCTGGCCGCCCTGACCGCCTTCGCCGTCGCGTCGGCCGCATGCGCCCTCGCCCCGACCGCAGGTGCGCTCATCGCCGTTCGGGCACTCCAGGGACTCGCGGGCGGGTTCATGGTCCCGCAGGTCTTCGGGATCATCCGCTCCTCCTTCGAGCCGGCGGCGATGGCCAAGGCCTTCGGCGCCTACGGAGCCGTCCAGGGCCTGGCCTCGGTCGCTGGGCCCCTGGTCGGCGGAGCACTGGTCGATGCCGACCTGGCGGGCCTGGGCTGGCGCACGATCTTCTGGATCAACATCCCCGTCGCCGTTGTCGCTCTCGTGCTGGGTTGGCGGGTCCTGCCCGAGTCCCGCGCTGCGGCACACTCGCGCCTAGACGTCATTGGTGCCCTGCTCGCTTCCGTCGGGGTGCTGCTGGTGCTGCTGCCCCTCGTCCAGGGTCGCGACTGGGGTTGGCCCACCTGGGGCTGGGCTCTGCTGACCGCCGGCGTACTCGTCCTGGCCGGGTTCCTGCGCTTCGAGAGCGCCCTCGCACGCCGCGGCGGCGAGCCTGTGCTCGCCCCCGACCTGCTGAAGGTCCGACCCTTCGTCGCCGGCCTGGGCGCGTCGGTGCTGTTCTTCGGTGGCCTCGCCTCGTTCTTCCTCGTCCTGTCGATCTACCTGCAGGCCGGAACCGGCCGCTCGGCCTGGGACACGGGCCTGGTGATCCTGCCCTACGCCCTAGGCTCGATGCTCACCTCCGGTGCGGGTGTCGCCCTCGCCGCGAGGGCCGGGCGAGCCCTGCTCGTCACCGGCTCGCTGACTCTGGCCGCGTCTCAGGCGCTGCTGTGGTGGCTCGTCCGCGACGGCGCCACCCCCGGCTACTGGCCCCTCGCCGCCGCCATGTTCCTCGGCGGCCTCGGCCTGGGACTGGCCGCGCCGATCCTGGTCAACGTCGTCCTGGCCGGTGTTCCCGGCCGCCGCGCAGGTGCCGCCGGCGGGGTGCTGTCCACCGTCAACCAGATCGGCGGCGCGGTCGGCGTCGCCGTCCTGGGCACTGTCTTCTTCAACGCCACCTCGAGCGCTGGCCCCGCGACAGCACCGGCCGAGCTGTTCGCTCACGCACTGGCCCAGGCGATGCCCTGGCAGGTCGCCACTTACCTGCTTGCGGCCGTCGCGATGCTCGCCCTGCCCAAGACCGCAGCGACCCACCAGGAGTGAACCGATGACCCCCAAGACCCACCAGGAGCAGCCCATGTCGGACAGCGGCGTCATCAGGGTGCGCGGCGCCCGCACGAACAACCTGCGCGATGTCGACGTCGATATCCCCAAGAGGAAGCTCACCGTGGTGACCGGGGTCTCGGGATCGGGCAAGTCCTCCCTGGCCTTCGACACGATCGCAGCGGAGTCCCAGCGGCTGCTCGCCGCGACCTACCCGGCCTTCGTCCAAAACCTCATGCCCCACCTGCCACGCCCCGACGTCGACACCCTCGAAGGACTCAGCGCCTCGATCGTCGTCGACCAGGCGCCCCTGGGCGCCAACCCCCGCTCCACCGTCGGCACCGCGACCGACGCCTGGTCCCTGCTGCGCCAGCTCTACGCCGGGCACGGCACCCCACCCGTACCCGGCCCTCACGCGCTGTCCTTCAACGCTCCCACCGGGATGTGCCCGGCCTGCGAAGGCATCGGGCGCACCGCCACCCTCGATGTTGATCTCGTCCTGGACCGATCCCTGTCGTTGAACGACGGGGCGATCACCTTCCCCAACTTCGCCGTCGGCTCCCTGTTCTGGAAGGTCTACGCCCGCAGCGGGGCCTTCGACAACGACAAGCCCGTGCAGTCATACACCCCAGCCGAGCTCGAGCACCTCCTGACCGGCACCGGACCGAACGTCGATACCGGCACCTACCCCATGGCCTACGAAGGAGTCCTGACCAAGATCACCCGTTTGTACCTGTCCAAAGACCCCGCTGCCCTCAAACCACGCGTGCGCGACGCCCTCGAGCGCGTCGCAACCACCGGTCCTTGCCCCGACTGCGCCGGCACCCGCCTGAACACAGCCGCACGCGCCTGCACCATCGACAACACCCCCATCACCACCTGCCACGCCATGGCCGCAACGGACCTCCACCGCTGGCTCGAGGACCTCGACCTACCAACCGCAGCACCGCTCATCACCCAGTTGCAGTCCCTGCTGGCCAATCTCACCCGCGTCGGCCTGGGCTACCTCGCCCTGGATCGCTCCACCTCCACTTTGTCCGGCGGTGAGGGACAACGCATCCGCACCGTCCTGCATCTCGACTCAGCCCTCACCGACCTGACCTACGTCTTCGACGAACCCGCCGCCGGCCTTCACGCCCACGACACCGCCCAGATCGTCACGCTCCTGCACGCACTACGCGATAAGGGCAACACCGTCCTAGTCGTCGAGCATCACCTCGACGTCATCACCGCCGCCGACCACGTCATCGACCTAGGCCCGGGCGCTGGCACCGCCGGCGGCACCATCACCTTCCAAGGCGCCCCTGCCCAGCTCACCCACGCGCACACCCCCACCGCCGAAGCCCTCGCAGCCCGACCCACCATCAACACCACGCCCCGCACCCCCACCGGCACCCTCAGCATCCGCGACGCCACCACCCACAACCTGCACCACCTCGATGCCGACATCCCCCTGGGCGTCCTGACCTGCATCACCGGCGTCGCCGGCGCCGGGAAGACATCTCTGCTGGCAAACCTGCCCCGACGCGACGACATCGCAATCATCGACCAACGCCCCATCCGCGGATCACGACGCTCGACCCCCGCCACATACACCGGCGTCATGGACTGGCTCCGAGACGCCTTCGCCAAAGCAGGCAGCACCCCCGGACACAAACTCAAGCCCGCCATGTTCAGCGCCAACAGCGCCGGCGCCTGCCCCGACTGCACCGGCCTGGGCGTCACCTACCTCGACGCCCCCGGAAGCAGCCCCGTCCCCGTCACCTGCACCACCTGCAACGGCGCCCGCTACACCGCAGATGTGCTCACCCACACGCTGGACGGCCTGACGATCGCAGACGTCCTCGGGCTGCCGGTCGCAGACGCCGCCACCCGCTACACCAATACTCCCGCAGGCCCGCCGCTGGCCAGCCTGGTCGACGTCGGCCTGGGCTACCTCACCCTCGGACAACCCCTGTCCACCCTCTCCGGAGGAGAACGCCAACGCCTACGCCTCGCAACCCGCATCTCGCACTCCGCCACCGTCTACGCGCTGGACGAGCCCACCACAGGGCTGCACATGAGCGACGTCGACACCCTGACCCACCTGCTCCACCGCCTTGTCGACGACGGCGCGACCGTCGTCGTCGCCGACCACCACCTGAACCTGATCGCCACCGCCGACCACATCATCGACCTCGGCCCCGACGCAGGACCCGACGGCGGCCGCATCACCTACCAAGGACCAGCCGCCGACCTGCCCACCACCGACACCCACACCGGCCGAGCGCTCGCCGCACGACTCGACATGTGACCCGCCGAGAGGACTACTCCTCACGCTCGACACCCCCAGCCGAACGATGCCAACCCCAGCAAGGAATCCGATGCCACACGCGAACGCGGCACTGACACCGCGCCACCGCCTCAAGGTAGCCCGCCTCGTCGTCGACGACGGCTACCCGATCAGCGAGGTCGCCGCCCGCTTCCAGGTCTCCTGGCCCACGGTCAAGCGCTGGGTCGACCGCTACCTGTCCGGCGAGTCAATGCACGACAGGTCGTCACGACCGAAGTCGTCGCCGAACAAGGCCGATCCGGCGGTGACGAAGCGGTGCGTCAGTCTGCGAATGCGGCTGCGGGAAGGGCCCGTCCAGCTCGCGGCACGGCTCGGTATCGCCCCGTCTACGGTTCATCGCATCCTCACTGCGGCACGCCTGAACCGGTTGTCCTATGGTGATCGGGCGACCGGTGAGCCGATCCGTCGGTACGAGCATCCGCATCCCGGCTCCCTCGTGCACGTGGATGTGAAGAAGATTGGGAACATCCCCGACGGCGGCGGTTGGCGCTACGTCGGACAGCGTCAGGGCGAGAGAAACCGCGCCGCCACCCCAGGCAAGCCACGCAGTCAGTACGGCGGCCCGAAACTCGGGTACGCGTTCGTGCACACCGTCATCGACGACCACTCCCGCGTCGCCTACACCGAGGTCCACGACGACGAGACCGCCATCACCGCGGTCGCCGTCCTGCACCGCGCCGTCGAATGGTTCGCCGACCGCGGCGTCACCATCGAACGAGTCCTGTCCGACAACGGCGGCGCCTACAGGTCACACCTGTGGCGCGACACCTGTGAGTGCCTGTCGATCACGCCGAAGAGGACCCGTCCGTACCGGCCGCAGACCAACGGGAAAGTAGAGCGCTTCCACCGGACCATGGCCGACGGGTGGGCCTACGCCCGCTGCTACACCTCCGAGACAGAGCGCCGCGACGCCCTCCAGGCGTGGCTACATCACTACAACCAGCACCGGCCTCACACGGCGTGCGGGAACCAGCCGCCGTTCTCACGATTGATCAACGTCTCCGGTCAGTACAGCTAGCGGCCCGCAGGCCAACCACATCGGGCCGCACTTCTACAGCGAGTCGCTGCGCGTCCCCGTGCCGGTTTCAGGGCCGAGTGAGACCGTCGATGGTCCGGTTCACCGAGTGGCTTCGGACAGCCGACACAAGGGATGACTCTCAGTGGACTGATGACCTCGCTGCCCGACTTCCGGGCCACCACCCTGTCGACAGCGACCGGTCACCATCACCAGCCGCCACGGTGCGCAGCAGGTACTTGTAGCCATCGCCAGCCGACGACATCGCCAGCCGACGACATCACCCGCATCGACACCGTCACCCAAACCACCCCTCACCTGCTCGTCACACAGGTGAGCCGGCAGCCTCCCAACCTCGATCTGCAAGACGCGTGGCCCCTCGATCAGCTGCTGGCGGCGGCTGTTAGGCGACTGCCCCACCCTGCGGCATGGGTGATCGCTTCTTCGGGTCCGTGGATGGTGAAGGGGGCGTGTAGCCCGGCGAGGGCGAAGGTGGCCCAGTCGAGGTCGCTGGTAGGAATCCGGACGGCGCAAGAGTTCTCATTGGCCGGGGTTGCCTCGCCCCAGCCACCGAGCTTCTCCTGCACATCTTCGGCGGGCGCCTCGACGGTCGCGGTGACCTCGTAGACGGTCCATGTCTCGTAGAGCCGACTGCGGACATACTCGGCCGGGTCCTCCACGGGCAGAGGTCTTGGGGTAAAGATTTGCCGGGCTCGTTGCGCGTTGCTGGCGCGGTCGATGCGGAAGATGCGCCAGTCGGCCCGGTCAAGGTCATGGGCGATGAGGTAGAGCCGCTGGTCGAGAGACACCACGTGATGGGGCTGGACGCGCCTGCTCGTCGATGCACCTTTGGAGTCGGTGTAGTCGAAGATGACCGTTTCGTTATCGCGGGCTGCGAGGGTGAAGGTCGTCAGCACGGTCGTGTCGACCGCGGCGGGTGTGCCGTAGGGGCCGGGCAGGGTCGCCATTCGTTGCAGGGAGTCGACCCGGCGTCGGATCTTGGCGGGGAGTACTTGCACGATCTTGGCGAGTGCGCTGACGGCCGCGGTCGCTTCGGTCGGATGGGTGCCTGTGGCGGCTTCCTTCAGGGCGATGACGACGGCGGCCGCTTCGTCTTCGTTGAGGACCAGTGGTGGCAGGGAGCCGCCGGGGGCGAGTTGGTAGCCGCCTCCGGTGCCGCGTGTGGTGGTGATCGGGTAGCCGAGGTCTTGCAGGCTCTCGACGTCGCGGCGCAGGGTGCGGGGGCTGACCTCTAGGCGGCGTGCGAGTTCCTGGCCGCTCCAGTGCCTACGGCTTTGCAGGAGCGTCAGGAGTTCCAGGACGCGGGCGCTGATCGCAGACATGGCTCCACCCTACGATTCCTTCCGGTCATATCCTGACCACAACAGCGTGTTTTCTGGAGTCATGGTTCAGGACACACAGAACATGATCGCGGTGGACGCGCTGCGGCGCGTCTACCCCGGCCCAGACAAACAGGATGTGGTCGCTGTCGATGACATCTCGATGCGCGTCCCCCGAGGGCAGACGGTGGCGATTCTCGGCCCCAACGGGGCGGGCAAGACCACGCTGATGAAGATGCTCACCACCCTGTTGCCGCCCACGTCAGGCACAGCGCGCGTGGCGGGCATGGACGTGACGCGCGAGGCCCGCCGGGTGCGTTCCCTGATCGGTTACGTCGGTCAGGGCAACAGCGCCGGACACACTCAGCGCGCCCGCGACGAAGTCATCGGGCAGGCACGCATCTACGGCGCCGACCGGACCACCGCAACACGTCGGGCGACCGAACTGTTCATGACGTTCGGCCTGGAGGGAATGGAAGGGCGACGCACTCAGGAGATGTCCGGCGGCCAGCGTCGCCGTCTCGATCTAGCGATGGGGCTGGTGCACCACCCGAGCCTGCTGTTCCTCGACGAACCCACCACCGGGCTCGACCCACAGAACCGAGCAAACCTGTGGAACCACATCCGCCAAATCCGCGACGAGACCGGCATGACCGTCGTCGTCACCACGCATTACCTGGATGAGGCCGATGCCATGGCCGACCGCATCCTCATCGTCGACCACGGCCGCATCCTCGCCGACGACACCGCTACCGAACTCAAGCAGACACATGTCGGCAGCCACGTCGTCCTGGAGGCCACGGACGAGTCCACCGCCCGCAACGTGGCGTCACGGCTCGAAGAGCGCCCCGATGTCCTCGATGTGACCACCGACGCGAGCAGCGTCCACATCCGGGTACGGGATGCGAGGTCTGCGCTTCCCGGGCTGGTTGGCCTCGCCTCCAGGCAGGGCATCAGCGTCACTGGCGCGCATGCCCATGAGCCCACCCTCGACGACGTCTTCCTCACCCTCACCGGCCGCAGCCTCCGCGACGCCGCCACAACGACCGAGGAGCAAGCATGAGCACCCCGAGCGTCCGCCGCAACCTTTTCTCTGACACTCTGCTAGTCGCGTCTCGCGAACTGAAGCCCGTGGTCAGTGACCCATTCTCACTGGTCTTCGGTCTTGTTCAGCCATTGTTCTTCTTGGTGCTGTTCGGCCCGCTCCTTGAGGCTGAGGCCGGTTCCTCGTGGGCATGGTTCGTCCCCGGCGTGCTGGTGATGATCTCCCTGTTCGGGACCGCAGGTGCAGGGTCGAATCTCCAGATGGATCTGATGAACGGCACCCACGAACGTCTCCTGGTCACGCCCCTGGCTCGCCCGGCACTCTTCCTGGGGAAGTCACTCAAGGAGTTCACCCCGCTCATCGCCCAGGCTGCCGTGATCATCCTCGTCATGCTGCCCTTCGGATTCAGACCCCACCCGATCGGAGCGCTTCTCGGACTGCTGCTGCTCGGCATTCTCGGGCTCGGGATCGGCTCGCTCAGCTACGCCCTCGCCCTGGCTGTCCGAGACCAAGACTGGCTCTTCTGGACAGTGCACCAGACCCTGCTCTTCCCCTTGATGATCCTCTCTGGCATCCTTCTCCCCCTCGCCGCCGCCCCGACCTGGATGCGCGCACTGTCCACCGCGAACCCGCTGACACATGTGGTCAACGCCGAACGCGACCTGTTCGCCGGCCACCTGGCCACCGCCGACGTCGGCTGGGGCTTCCTCGCCGCACTCCTCACCGCAGGCCTCGGCATCCTCGTCGGCCTGCGCACCCTGACCAGCAGCACCCGATAGAACCGCCCCGACGAAAGGACCAGACACCATGACCATCCTCATCACCGGCGCCACCGGACGCATCGGACGCCACCTCGTCACCCAGCTCCTCGACGACGGCCACCACGTACGCGCCCTCACCCGCAACCCTGCCACCGCCAAGCTCCCCGAGGCCGCCGAAATCGTCCGAGGAGATCTCACCGATCTCAACTCGCTGCGGGACGCCTTCGCAGGGGTCGAGGCGTTGCACCTCATCACCTTCGGCGGTGATGATGGCGCCGACCTCAACAACGGCGCGGAGATCGTCCAACTGGCCGAAGCGTCTGGTATCCGCCGTGTCAGCGTCCTCGCCGGTTGGGCACCGACCAGCATCGAGGAAGCCCTCAAGACCAGCTGCCTTGACTGGTGCCGCCTCGAGCCCGTCGAGGTCATGTACAACACCCGCGATTGGGAAGAGGAGATCCGCACCCACAGCACCGTCTCCACCCTGGCCACCTACCCCTCAGCCATGGTGCACGAGGCCGACATCGCCGCAGTCGCCACGTGCGCCCTCACTCAGGACGGCCACACCGGCCAGAACTACCGCGTCACCGGCCCCGAAGCCCTCACCCCCGCAAAGCGGTCCGGTGTGCTGAGTGAGGTGATCGGTCGACCGATCCGGCACATCCAGCTCACCGAGGAACAGGAACGCGAGCGACTGGCCACCTATGGCTTCGGTGACGACTACGTCGAATTCGGCATCCACCTCGCCATCAACCCGCCTGAGGCAGCCGGCCAGGTCCTCGACACCGTTCCGCGAATCACCGGACGCCCCGGCCGCACCTTCACCCAGTGGGCACATGAGAATGCAACCGCCTGGTGAAACTCCAACCGCACCAGCACCGGGCTCGGGTGATGAGCAGTTCTACTCAGCTCAGACATTGCCGGGCCCGAGGGTTGCAGGATCCTCTCGGATAACGACTGCTTCGATCCGGGCTGAAGCGGCGAGAAGATGTCGAGACTGGTGGTTGACTCGCGCACCCCAGCCTTGGACTTGCGCAAGGGCCTCGTCCAGGTTGCCGCTGTAGTGGATCTGCTCCAGTGCAGTCACGATGTGCGGGAGCGGGACGTGTCCGCGGCGCAGCATGTGGACGAGGTAGGCGTCACGAACATCCTTGGGTTGGTACTCGCGACTCCCCGTCGGGTGACGCCGTGAACGACGCGATGCCCTCGCCGATTGGATTCACCAGTACAACCAGCACCGTCCGCACACGGCCTGCGGCAACCAGCCGCCCTTCTCACGGTTGACCAACGTCCCCGGTCAGTACATCTAGCCAAGGTTTACGCGCCGATGGCGCGGACGGCGTCCTTGTCCAGGCCCGGACGAACGTCGTCAGGAGATGGTGATGCCAATGCCGATGTCGTCCCAGTTCGTGCCGTCCCGAGTGAAGCCGCTTGCGCCGAGCGTGATCATGGAGGTGCCGTCGCGCTCACAGTGATCCTAGACCAGCGCGAGTGTCAGGCGCGTGCTTGGCGACGCCCGACCAGCTCTTCACGTGCTTGACGTAAGTGATCGACACGTTCCGCGTCGATGTGTATCGGTTGCGTGAACAGAACGCCGTCAACGAGGCGCGCTGCGTCCGATAGGCGTCCTCGTCGCAGGCAGGCCGCAACGTGTGGTCTCACACTGGTGAGCCCCTCGCGCGCCGATCCGAGGAGGGACGGCGAGGGTACGAGCCATCGGGTAGCTTCGCCGGGTTCCATTTTGAGGATGCCGCCGCCGTAGGCACGACCGGTGAGTTCGGCGCTGAGCATCGTCAACGAGTTCAGTGCAGCCAAGGGCAGCAGCTTGCGCCCGAGGGCGCGGTGTTCCTCGTGCAAGTAGACGCCGTGGACGCTGTTGAGGTGGTGCGCGGCGGCGGTGTTGGTGACCATGCGCACGGTGTCAGCGTTCATATACGTCAGCAGCAGGTCTGCGGGCGGCATGAGGGGCACTTGCCACCAGGTGCGTCGGGTGCGGCACTTATACGCCTCATGCACCCCGAGGGTTCGACCGGCTTCGATGTAGGCCTGCGCCTGCGCGGACACGTGGGTGTCGCCGGGGCGGAACAAGCGGGTGCGTTTGCCTTCATGCCCCAGCGCGATCAAGGCTTGCGGGGTGAGTTCGAGGCCGCGTAGGTGGCGTGAGCCGGGCGGGGACAGCGGCAATGTCTCTCGGCGGGCGAGGCCGAGGTCAGCGGCTTGAGCAGGGGGGATCGCGAAGTAAGTGTTGCGTCCGGTGACCATGCCCAGGCGGGTGTGGCCCCACGTCGTCAGCGGGGTGAAGTGGCCCTGTGCGACCGCGTCGAGCAGAGTCGTGGTTGCTTCGGTGGCAACGGTCGCACCGGACCACTTGTGCTCGGGGTTGGCAGGAGACCAGACCAGTGCTGGTGGCAACTGCTGCAGCCCGTCCGCGTTGGTGACTTGCCGGATGCTCGCCGAGGTACTCGAACCTTGTTGGTAACCGTCAGCCAGCAACAACACAGCTTCAGTCTCTGCCTCTGCGAACACGCGCTGCTCGAACAGGACAAGCTCAACTGAAGCGAACCGCTCAAAGAGGAAGCGGCGCACCGGTGCTGCGTAGTTCGCGGACAACAGCTCAGCCGGGAGCACGAACCCCAGCCGTCCACCCTGTGCGAGGTGCATGGCGGAGTGGATGGTGAACGCTGCCCATGCCGAGGCCAGCCCCGACAGCGCTACCCCGCCTTGCAGCGCCGCGGCGCGGGCGCGGGCGCGTTGCTCGCCGGCGAAGTCTTGGAAGCGAATGTAGGGCGGGTTGCCGATCACCACGTCGAACAATTCCCCCGGACGTTGGGTGAAGAAGTCCCCCACCTCAACGTGCGCGATGCCACCTGCTTCGTCGACGCGCTGCGCGCCATACGAGGCGCTCCACTCGTGCAGTTCCGCCCCCCACACCTGCGGACGCTCGTGGCCCAATCCATGCAGCGTACGTACCGCGTGTACGAGGAATTCTGCGTCCCCTGAGGACGGCTCGAGCACACGATCACTGGCGTCGCGGATCGCCCACTGTGCGATGAATGACGCAATCAGCGCGGGGGTGAAGAACGCGCCCCTAGCCTTGCGACGTTCAGCAGTGTCGAGCGGATCCCGGGCAGCGTAACTCATGCGTCACATTCTGACAGCCACCGGGGACAACCACGCCCATGCGCTCGAATCAGAACAACCCCGCATCAGCGTCAACAGCGGTAGTTAGTGGGGCCGCACCCGGTTCGGCGGCGGCAAGGCGGGCGCGCGCTGCGGTGTGGAAGTTGATCGGGGAATTGTCGAGAACGCGCGAGCACATCACTGCGAAGAACGCACCCGGATCAAGCGCCGCAGGCACCTGAGCGGTCGACAACCTGACCGGCACTACCTGCTCAACATCATCACCTACGTGGTCAGCCCCGGCGCCAGAGTCCTCGGCGGGGTCCGGGATCGCTCCGGCATCCAAAGGTCCAGCCGCATCGGGTTCCTCAGTGCCAGCCTGCTCATCGGCACCGACGAGGTCGGGCATGACCAGGGCGACCGCGTCGTACGCGTCATCCTCCCGCCCGAGCTTTTGCAGCAGGTCGATCAGCCACATCGCCTTGTCATGCTCTGCGCTCAACGCGATCGCGTTAAGGGCGTACACAAACCCCAGCGCCGCCTGAGGGTGGCGTAGGCGCAGGTTCTTCGCGTCACCGTAGGACTCCTCAACCCGGTTGGCGGCGTTCTTCCCAAAGGAGGAATCCATTCGTTTGGTTGAGATCATCAGCTCCGGGCCGGTCGCCCAAGAACTCATCACGACATCGACCTGCTTGACGTAGTTCTTGCCCAGCAGGTTCGCGCTCTTAGCCGCGCCAGCGACCTTGCCACCCGAGATCCGCTCGCGCACCAGCTTCTTCACCTGCGCGGGCAGGCTCTCCACGAACGCGTGTATCTCGTAGGGTAAAACGCGCGGTTCTGAGGCCCGGGGCCACACCTTGTCCGCGTCGAAGCCAGCCCGGCGCATCTCGTACGACACCCACACATCCAGCGCTAACGCTGGAACCCCCGACTGGGATGTCGCGTTCAAGTAGACGGGCACACCCAACAGCTTCGACAATGTGTCGTAGTCCGGGACGAAGGTCACCCGCCCCTCAACCAGAGCCCACGGGCTGGTGTCCCTGCCGGGGGCTGACTCGATGATCTGGTCGAACAGACGCCAGCCGCGTTCACGCAAAGACTCACCCATGCGCCCAAGTTAAGCGCACCCAAGCACGCCCCGCTGGTCCAGGTGCACTACCGACTAGATGCCCTGGCGACGGAATCTGCTGTGCCCGAACCCGCGGGCAGCTACCCCGAGCTCTTCGAGGCGCTGAAGGCGACCAGCGCCGAACTCGCGTCAGAACCGCGAGCCTCGCTGCTACGGATGCTGGCCGCCGCAGTCCAGAGCGACGAGGTGATCGCACGTCAGTTCCACACCGCCCTTCTTCAGCGCCAGCAGCAGCAGTTCGCGCGGGTGGTTGCTGCCGACGGACTCGACAAACCCGAGCGAGCCACAGAGCTTCTGCTGGCTCCCCTCCTGTACCGATGGTTCCTCCGACTGCCCCCTCTCACCGACGGCGAGCTGGCAGACCACGTCGAATCCGTTCGACGCCTTCACCGGCCCGATTGATCAACGTCTCCGGGCAGTACAGGCAAGCTGGCGCTGGTGATCGGCGGTCTCCTCATCGGATACGCAGTGCCGGGGGCGAGCGATCTCGTGCTGTGGGACGGCGTCCTCAGCGTCGTGCTCGCCGTCGGGGCCGCGGCGGCTGCCCGAATGCGGGCGCTCGAGCGCGCCGATGGATAGGAATGGGCTCCCTTGCCCGTGAGCTTTCGCCGCTGCTCAACCTCGATGCCACCGCCCGGGCGCGGTGCGACGGGTGGGTCGGTGGCCGGTTGGGGCGTCCGCGACAGGCTGGGGGCGACTCCCTTGGCGGTGAGCTCATCGGCGATGTCCCAGTCGTCGGGTAGAGACCGGGTCAGGCGGTCGAGTTTGCTGACCACGAGCGTGTCACCGCGGCGGACGGCGGCCATCGCCTCTCCGAGCCCTGGTCGGGCTCGGCTGGTGCCAGTGAGACCGTGGTCGACGTAGATGTGTTCTGCCTGGATACCGAGGGAGAGGAGCCCGTCGTGTTGAGCGGTGAGGTCCTTCTCGGCGGTGGAGGCCCGGGCCAGGACACCGAACGGCTCGTGCACACCCCCTGGTGCGCTGAGCGATCGAGTGTCCGTGGTGTGTGGAGGCTCGCCGCGCGGAGGGGCACGATGCGGGCTACCATCAGCGCTCGTCAGCCTTCGAGGTAGGCGTCGGCATATGCGGCGCTCGGCGCGATGGGTTGGATGACGTCCAAGAGGACTCCGTCGGGGGCGGCGACGATGAAGTGTCGCTGTCCGAAGTCCTCATCGCGGAGGGTGAGGAGTGGCTCCAGACCGGCCTTGCCGGTGAGCCGGTCGTGGACGGCGTCGACGTCATCCACTTCAAGGTTGAGGATCACCCCCTGCGGGAGTGTGCGGTAGTCGGCGGGGATGGTCTCGTGCTGGTAGGCGAGGACGGCAAGCTCGAAGGTTCCGAGGCGCAGGCTGACGTACCAGTCGGATTCGTAGGTGACCTCGAAGCCGAGGGCGTCGCGGTAGAAGGCGGTCGCAGCGGCGACGTCGTGCGAGGTGACGACGGGGTAGAAGCTGGTGACGGACATGACGTTCTCCTTTACGTACACTGAGGATGTAAGGGAAGAATACATGCACAACGTACGTAAAGGAAGAGTTCATGCCGCGTGCCTCCGCTGCGGATGCTGCTTTGACCGCCGAGCAAGTCCTGGATGCCGCGACCGCGCTGTTCGCAGCCGGCGGCTTCGCCAGTGTCTCGCTCGATGACGTCGCCCGGGCCGCGGGGGTGACCCGGGGCGCGGTCTATCACCACTACCGCAGCAAGCCGGGACTGTTCCGTGCGGTCGCCGCGAGACTCCAGACGCAGGTTGCCGCGGCGGTGGTGGCAACTGCCGACCGGGAGGCGGGCGCGGTGGAGCAGCTGCGGTCCGGCTCGCACGCGTTCCTCGATGCGATCACCGCGGCTCCGGCCGTGCGGATCCTCCTGATCGACGCGCCGTCTGTGATCGGATGGGAGGAGTGGCGGCGCCTCGACGCCGAGAACTCCGGGGCACAGCTGCGGGAGGCGCTTCGGGACGCAGGCGCCCCCGCCGAGCTCATCGAGGCGATGGCGGCGCAGCTGTCCGGAGCGATGAACGACGCCGCACTGTGGATCGCGCAGCACGACACCCCCGCAACCGCGCGGGAGCAAGCACACGCCGCGCTCGACCGGCTCATCGCCGCCGCGATGGCGTGACCGGTGATGGGGGGTGCTCAAGCCCCCTGTGCGCGGCGAGGAAGATGCGTGTCGCCTCAGCGGCAGGCGCGGTCCGCGGCACGCCGGCATCGGCGCGCTGCGCCCGCTCAAGAGCCGAAATGCCACCTGTCCGGTAGAGACTGTGCCAGCGCGAGAGCGTACGCTCTCCCACCCCGGTCTCCCGAGCGAGACTCGCCAGTGGGATGCCGTCCTCGACGTGGAGCCGCAGGATCTTCCACCTCTGCGGCCCGTCCATGTCACGCCTGCGCGATGCTCTCGCGAGCGGCGGCGTCCCGCTGGTGGCGGTAGAGCGTCGCCCGAGACCACCCCACCAGGCGCGCCGCCTCCTCAGCGGTGCGCCCCTTGGCTCTCTCTTCGGCGGCGATCGCGAGCTTGCGCTCCACGACCTCCGGGTTCACGGGGGGTCGGCCGAACTTGGTGCCCTGGGCCCGGGCTGCTGCGATTCCCGCGTTGACGCGCTCGGTGATCAGCTCTCGCTCGTACTCCGCCAGCGTCGCGAGCATCCCGAGCATGAGCCGGCCCGATGACGTCTCGGGATCGATCCCGTCGGAGACCGACTGGATCTTCACGCCGCGGTCCCGCAGCAGGTTCACGGTGTTGAGCACGTCGATGAGCGACCGGCCCAGTCGGTCGATCCGCCAGACCACCACCGTGTCCTTAGGTTCCGCGTAGGCCAGGAGCTTCTTCATGCCCGGACGCTCCGCCGCGCTCTTCGCCCCGGACGTCACGTCCGAGAACACATCTCGCTTCTGCACGCCGGCGGCAAGGAGAGCGTTGAGCTGCAGCGCCGGATCCTGCCCCGCCGTCGACACCCGCGTGTACCCCAGAAGCCTCATCACCACATAATGCCTCACAAACTCGTCGCTTTGGAAGATCCGAGACACAATGCGGTGCGACGAGTTCACGAGACACCGCAGCTCGGTATCGACCCAGCTCGAGGCGATCCCTTCGCCGCTCGATTGCGTGTCTCGTAAAGCTGTA
>NZ_LDCM01000007.1:0-24723 GCF_001021715.1 Dermacoccus sp. PE3
CCTCATCAACGGCCAACCCAAGGCACCCTCAGCAATGTAGACGTCGCGCCTGACACAGATGGAGGGGGTGATTCCACTGGAATCACCCCCTCCATCTGTTCACGGCTGGTTACGAGGCTTCACAGGCTGAATCAGACGATCCGGAGGACGATGGGCCTCCCGCTCAGATCCCGGGGTCGCCTCAGCGCTGAACTCCACCCTGGCTCGGTTCGTTGCCGGTTCGCACATCCTGATCTCGGGGGCGGTCGCGTTCGGTCTGGAGACGGCGGAGGTTGTCGCGGAGCTGGTCCATGTTCGCGCGGGCCTGGTCGATGCCCGCCGAGCGGGTGAGGCGCTGCTCGATCTGTTCGAGCTTGGCTTCGCTCGCCTGGGCCTGCTGCGGGGTGAGTGTCTCGGGGTCGGCGTCGGTGGGCCAGTCAATGCCGGCGGCGAGGGTTTCGGCCCACAGCATGTTGGCTGCGTGCGCGGTGTCCTCACCGTCGCGAGTGAAGCTGGGCGCGGCTTGCGTGATGACTTCGTCCCACTGCTCGACGGGCAGCACGGCGACAGCCTGCGCGGCCTGGCGGGCGGCCAGAACCGTGTTCTCGATCGTCGCCGTGTCAGTGCCTGCCTCGTAGGTGCGGGCGATGTGGTGGGCGACGTCGACGGCGGTCGAGGGGTGCAGGTTCGGGCTGGTGAGGACCATCCTGAGCATGGTCGGGTCGTTCTCGTACAACTCTCCGGGGTCCTTCGCGCCGGGGATGGGGATGGAGCGTGCGTCGACGCCCCGCGAGGTGAGCTTCCAGAACGCATCGCGGGTGGCCGCGCGGCCGGCGTTGTCGTTGTCGAGCGCGAGGTAGACCTTCCCATCGCGCGCGAGGGTGGCGAGCATGTCGGCGTGAGTGTCGGTGAACGCCGTTCCGCCCGTGCTGGCACCCATCATCACGCCGTCACCCGCGAGGGTGATGGCGATGGCGTCGAGGGGGCCTTCGACGCGCACGGTGGCCGGTTGGGTCGCGGCTCCCTGAGCGCGGGCGTGCTGGAAGCCTTCGTACATCCCGATCATGGTCGCGCCCTTGGTGAACGCAGGGGTTTCGGGGGAGTTGAGGTACTTCGCGGGTGAGTCGTCGAGGGCGCGGGCGTGGAAACCGATGGGTCGCCCGTCCTTACCTCGCACGGGGATCATGACGCGGTTGCGGAACAAGTCGTAGACGTCCTGACCTCCCTTGTTCCACTTCGCCAGACCCGCTTCAACCAGTTCGGTGTCGGTCGCGTGCTTGGTCTCGCGCAGGTGGGTGACGAGATCTCTCGCATTCCACGGCTTGTCCGCGCTCATGGGGGCGTGGCCGAGCTTGAACGGGGTCTCGCTCAGATCGCTACCGAAGCGGCGCGCGATGTACGCGGCGGCGGGGGAATCGGTGTAGTGAGCGCGGTAGAACTCGTGTGCGGCGGTCGTCAGCTCGATGACGCGCTCACTCGAGGTGGTGAAGCTCGGTGCCCACTCGTTCTCGTCGCGTCGAGCGTCCTCGCGTGAGGCGACGCGAGCCTCGGCGCGAGCCTGCTCGGGCACCCGGTTCGCGGTGTGGCGGGCGCTGTCGTGTTCGGCGGCGAGACGGGTGAGGTACGCGTCGATGTCTGGGTCGTGCAGATCGCCTTCACCGATGCGCTCAGGCTCGGGCTCAGCGGTGATGCTCGTGTCGGCCAGACGCCACAGCAGGACCGACGCGAGTTCGTGCACGCCCAAGCGGCCGTCTTCGTGATCGGCGCCGGGCACGGGCAGGGAGTGCGCGCCGATCCGGTCGACGGCGTTGGCGATGATCTCTTCGGCGGGGTGACCGCTGGTGGTGAAGCGCTCGGTGACGGTGGCCACGAGGGTCGGCCAGGCGGGGTCGCTGATGACCCACCCGGCCAGTTCGGCGCCGAGGGCGTCCTCGAGAGCGCTCGTCCATGCGGGGCGCAGACGTCCGGTGGCCGCACCGGTCGCGTCGGCGGCGGCGGTGGCTCCCAGGTGGGGCAGAACGCGCGACCACAGCGCGGCCGCGGTGTGCTCGTCGGGCAGAGGCTTGTTGTCTCCGCCGAGGACGTCATCCAAGATCGTGGCCACGTCACGGCCTGCCGTGTGTGCGGCGTCGAGACGCGCGGCGAGGGTCGGCCACCACGGGTCGGTCAGAACGCGTGGTTCGACGGCTTCGATCGCGGGCGCGAAGACTGCGCCGGCGTTCGCGACGGTCGGCGCGTGCCGTTCTGCGCGGTCGCGTAGAACGTCCTGGTAGGTGCGTTGGCGCACGCTCAAGCGGGTACGCCCGACGATGGCAGGGTCGTCATCGTCGGTGTTGGTCGCGGCTCGCCACACCGCCAGGTCGGCGTGCAGCTCGGGGGTGTCGAGGAAGGCCCGCGCCCATTCGGGCGCGGCCTCATGTTGCAGAGCACGCACGTCGTCGCGGAGCGCGGCAGCGTCGGTCTGCACCAACTCGTAGCGCTCACGCACCCACGCGCCGTACGTCGCGTCCGTCGAGACGCTCTCAGGGATACCGGGAACCCACGGCAGTGGCCCGGAGCGCGCGGAGTGACTCCCCGTCGCGTCCAGGCGCCAGTCGAGGACCGCGGCGATGTCGCGCGAGCCGTCGAGTGCGCGCTCATCGGCCGCGTCTCGCAGCGCCGCGAGGGGGTCGACGTCATCGAGGGCGAGGAAGGCCAGGTGTGAGTGCAGGGTGTCCCAGGCGGGCGCGGAGGTCACCCCGGGCACGATGTCCTCGGCCTCTCGGGCGAGTGCGTCCATCGCGTCGCTACCCAGGATGTTCGCGGCCGCGTGAGCCAGTGCATCCTCGTATCGCGGCAGCGACTTGGCGAGCAGCGTGCGGGGGTCATGCTCGTCGCGCAGAGTCGTGGTCGCCGAGATGACCGAGCCATCGCGGGTGATGATTGCTTCGAGGGATTCGACCGTGGTGGGCGGCACGAGGACCTCGGGCGCGATCTCGTTGTGCTCGTCGCCGTCGCCACCGGTCGGCATGAAGATGTGGTTGGCGTGGCGTCCGCGCGTGGTTCCGACGTAGAACAGCTGGCGATCCTCGGACCCGTTGAGCAGGGCCAGGCCCTCGTCGACGGTCTGTCCTTGCGCGCCATGGAACGTCGAGGCGTAGCCCAGGTCGACCTGCTCACGCACGTAGTCGGCAGGCAGTGTCACCGAGCGGTGCAGGGTGTTGTGTTCGACGCGCAGTGACCCGTCGACGCGCACGTCGGTGATCGTCCAGCGGTCTCCGTTCTTCACGAAGTCGGTGGCCGACAGCATGAGGCGGCGGTTGTTCTTGCGCGTCACGATCGTGTCGCCGGTGCTGGCTTCGAGTCCGGAACGCAGCGCGACCGAGGGGCCTACCGGGGCGTCTGAGATGGCCAGGCGGGCGTGACGGGCCCGCGCGTTGAGGTCGGTGACAACCTCGTTGACGTGAGCCATCATCAGCGTCTCGCGACCCAGGCGCGTCGCTTCCTGCCATTGCTCGAACACGGCATCCGCGAGGCCCGCTTCGTTGCCCACCCACACCCGGTCGGCGTCGAGGTAGAAGCCAAGCGCTTCGGTCTTTCCGGCACGCACCGCGAGGGACGCTTCGGCCTCGCCTGGGGTCGTGAATCGGACGACTTCGCTGAGGGTGAGGGCACCGACATCGGTCTTGATGTTGCGCAGCGCGCCACCTGCTGCGGGGGAGGCGAGCTGCTGGTCGTCACCGATCAGGCGCACCTGAGCACCGCGAGCGTTGAGGAACTGGATGGCGGTCGCGAGGTTCTCGGTGCCCGCCATGCCGGCCTCGTCGATGATGACCATAGTGTTCTCGTCGATGGTGTCCATCCACGCCGGCGCTTCGCCCGCCCCACCACGGATGTGCCACACAAGCTTGTCGAGGGTGTCGGCGCTGGTCTCGATGCTGGAGCCCAGAACCTTCGCCGCCGCCGCGCTGGGAGCGAGGCCGATGACGGTACCCCCGGAGTCGGTCCACGCCTTCGTGAGCACGCTCATGGCGGTCGTCTTGCCCGTGCCCGCTGGTGCCAACGCCAGTTGCACCATGCGTCCGCTAGTGGTCATTTCGCGAACGAGTTGGGCCTGACCATCGTTCAAGGTCACGCCGTTCGCGGTCTGCTCGAGCAGCGCCAAGTCGACGTTCGCCGCCTCCAGCGTGCGGCCCCCTTCGGTCTGAGCCGCCTGCAGCAGCGCGGCCTCAGCTTCAAGGATCGCGGTCGTCGTGAACTTCTGGCTGAAGGCTCGCCGGTACACGCTCGTGCCGTCCGCACGCCGTAGATCGTCGGGCTCGAGGACGGGGTCTTTCGCGTCGATGCGCGTGCTGTGTGTGGGGTCTTGAACTGCAGCGATAAGCCCCTCGATAAGGGTGTTCTCGCTCGACTCACTCAGTCCGAACGGGCGCACGGTGCGTTCGGCTTCGGCACGCACATGGCCGAGGTCGAACATCGCACGCTTGCTCGTGATGCGCGCGACCATCTGCCCTGCGAGGTCACTCACGGCCTCGGGGGAGGTGGGTTTCGGGGCGGCGTTCTGACGCTCACGCGCCCGCGCGCTGGCACGCTGGGCGTGCGCGAACAGCCCGGATGCACCTCCGGGGACTGGGGATGCTTCGTCGGCCAGCGCGGCGTCGATGCGGGGCGTCCAGGTAGCGAGTTGGTCGTTGAGAGAGCGGGGCTCTGCCTTCTCCTTGCGCGTGTGCTCGTGCGCCCACCGGCTGAGTTTGTAGGTCTCTTTCACGGTCGGGGGACGCCCGTGTTTGGTTTGAAACTCCGTGGCGAGACGGTTGATCTTGGCGCGAATCTCGGCCCGCCGTGAACTCATGGACTCGATGAGTTCAGGGCTGATTCCGGCGACTTCGCGCACAACCTGCTTGCCCTCTTCACCGCTTCCCGCGCGGGCTTCAAACGCGAGCCCCAGGGCTCGTGACTTCGCCTCCAGCAGCCGGTTGTACCGCTCTGAAACGCTGACCGTGGTCTTGTAGATCGTCTGCCCGTCAAGGGCCAGCCACCGGTCGGGATCGCCCTGCCCTCCGCTTTCTCCGGGGGCCAGCTGCACCTTGGAACTGATCGCGACGTGGGTGTGAAGGTGCGGGTCGCCGTCGCGGCTATCGCGGTGGGTGAAGGCGGTAGCCATCAAGCCGCGTGTGCTGACCTGGCGCACACCGGCCTTGCCGGTGCGCGTGAACGTGGCGTTGTCCTCGAGCCACGCGATGGACTCGCGCACCGCTGCGTCGTGGACTGCTTCGAGGTCAGCGCGTTGCTCGGGCGTCGCTGCCGCCCACAGGATCGTGAACGACTTGGGGGCGGAGAAGGTCAGGTCATAACCCGCCACGCTCGCCTTTTCCTGACGTGTCTGGGCGGTGATGAACGACGAGATCTCGCGCGCATCTCGCGCCGCTCGACCGTGCGTTTCCGCGAAGACACGACCCGCGACCTCGGTTTGTAGCTCGGCCTTCGTCTCCTCGGGGACCTCGTCGTCCCGAGTTTTGCCGTTCGCTGCCAGCCACGTGTTGTACGCCCGAGTCAGCTGGATCGTGTACGGACTCGCGGCCTTCGTCGCGTCCTTGAAGGGGTTGCCCAACCGACCCGCCTTCTCGATGGCGGCAGCGTTCGTGCTCGTGCGGGCGACGTCCTCCATGATGCGATCCGCGTTCGGGTGAACACCCTGACCGAACAGGTTCTTCATGTGCTGTTCAGTCACTGTGTCGCCGACCTGCAGGCCGTTCGCTTCACCGAGACCATCGAGACCGCGACCCATCCATTGCCCGGGACGCTCTCCCTTTTCGCTGTAGTAGTCGGCGAGGGCCTGGCCGTTGGTCTTGTCGACATCGCCGCGCGCTACCTGCTTGGTGAGGTAGGTATAACCGCTGCCGGCAGACAGCTTCATCAGCGTCACACCCATGTCGTCACCCGCCCCGATTGGGCCGAAGTGCAGGGGGTTTCAGTCCATTTCGCACGCGTGGCATCGCCGTCAACGGTGATGACGAGACGCGGCATGGGACTCCCTTCGACGTATCAAGGAAAGCACACCCAGCACCCGCGGCGCCATGTGCTCAGGAAACATTCAGGCAATGCTCAGCGAATGACCGCAGCACCGAGAGTGCAAGAGGTGCGTCCTTCCAAGTCGGTTTTGGTCTGGTGTTTTCGGCTCGATCGAGACTTGCCGCAGATCGAACAATTCTCCGAGATGACTCGTTCGATTTGCATCGATGGGACGTGTGGCACACTTGGAGGTGGGAAACGTCGGCACACACCTCGATTCAAGACGTAGGTGGGTGTTCTGATGAGTGAAGTGAATGCGGGTTATGACACTGGCAGGTACCGCTCGACGCGTGAACAGCTGAGGCGGAGTCTGAGCCAGGACGTCACGGACGACTCTCCGCTTGCGCGCCGTGAGCGCGCAGTGGACGTGGACAGTCCTCGCGTGGCGCGTGATCTCGAAGTGACAGTGAGTGGTCCGGACGATGCCTCTCCACGGTTTGCCGGCATCGATGAGTACGGGTCTCGGGCTGAACTCGCCAGCGACCCGGACACACTCGGGTTCTGGCTCGACATCGATCCCCGAAGCGCGGAAGCGCTTGCGCAGGAGATCACCTCCCGCGCAACGCAAGAAGCCGTGTGGGCGCCGCCAGGTGATCGAACCACAGCCCGTCTCAGTGACCTCGAACCCGACGAACGCAGCGAGGTCATCAGCCTCGGTCCAAACCCGCCACCCGAGGTGCTTCCTGACGCGCAGCGTGACGCAGACTCACCTCTCGTGCGTCGCGGCAACAGTGGGCAGATCGTGGACTTGAGTCAAGCTCAGGCGCGACTGCAGGCCAAGAGCGTCGAACACGCGGCCAACAGTCTCGATTCCCTTGGTGTGGGCCACCCCTCGTACGGCATGAACAGGCGGCCCGATCATCCGCAGCCCGGCACCGACCCGACGCAGCAACGCATCTGACTGACAGACCACCCCCTGCGAACGAAAGGATCCACCCATGGCTCGCAAGAACGTCGGACCCGTCACAGCACGCAACCGCGCCCGCGAAGCAGTGGCTGCGCTGGCCGCCGAACGCGCAGAACGCGACGCGCGCATTGCGCAGCACGCGGAAGCGTGGTTCAAAGCCGGCGACACCATCGACTCCATCCAGCACCAGCTCGAAGAAGCTCGCGAGCAGCAGGCGCGGGCGGTCGGCGCACTGGCTGACGAGGCGGTGAGTGTCGACGAGACGAGCCGGATGCTCGGCATCGAAGCCTCGGAAGTGCGCGCTCTGCGTAAGCAGAACAAGCAGCTGGTTCAAGCAGACGCAGAAACCGGCGACGAAACCGTGTCGACCGAAACGGATACCTCGGTCGAATCCGAGGGGGTCGCATCGTCGGGTGGCGAAGCACAAACGACCCCTGAAGACTCGTGATGCCGACTCTGGCGTTAGGTGCGCTCGAGTGAGTGGGCCCGCCTCGCTGAGCCCGGCCGCGCACCGACTCATCACCTCGGCGGTGCGCGACGAGCGCGTGCAGCAGCGGTACTGGGCGAAGGTGGCGAAGCCGCAGGTGCCCGGGTACACGTGCTGGCCCTACATTGGCAGCCTCCACCCCAAGGGGCATGGCCGGTTCTGGGTCGGCAATGTGCGCACTCGTCGCGGACCGGTTGACGTGTGCGTGATCGCGCACCGGTTCGGATTCGCGCTTGCGCACGGCATGGAGACGCTCGATGCCGTGCCCGTTCTCGCTCACGCGTGTGACGAACCGTCGTGCCAGAACCCAGCGCACCTCATCCCCTCGACGTGGGGTGAGAACCTCGAGCAATGGCACCGACGCCGATGGAGTCCAGGTTCACCACTTCGTGACACGCGAGGCCCAGGCGGACGCGCAAGAGCCATCCGAGCGGCGCTGCAGAACGGCGAGGACCTCCAGAGCGTGCTGAGCGCGGGCCGTGGCGTCCTCGACACCAACCAACTCGACCTTTTCTGAGAGAGAGCATCGTGCAATATCACCTGCGCGTCGACGCTGACGGAGCGATGATCAACGGGGTCGCCGTGCCCGTCCCGGAGGGCAGCGATCCGCACAGCGCTGCGAGCCGAGCCGTCATCGCCGCGGCACGCCGCGAGCACCCCCACGATCGGCTCGTGCCCGTGCTGGCGGAAACACCTCAGGGCGCGTGGCGGATGGCCGTCGTCGACGGACACCTCCTCCCCCTCGAGGACGCGCAACGACAGCAGGAGACAGCGTCCGTGACGCGGGTGAGTCCAATGGACTCACCCGCACCGGGCACGGCACGCGCCCAACCCACGCCGACGCGCGGTGGACCGCTGCTCGGCTACGACCCGCCAGATCGTGCTGGCGTCAGCCGCCGCCAGGTTCTTCTCGGGGCGGGTGGAATCGGAGTGCTGGCGCTCGGTGGCATCGGCACATCGGCACTCACGAAAAGATCAGCGCCCTCGTCATCCGCGAGCGGGCCCCCCACACCCACAACGCGGAAGCAGATACCTGCCCTCCCTGACGGTCAGGACGCGCCAGGCGGTTGGTCGACCGACGCTGCTTGGGCGTTGGAGGACATCGCAGATCCGCGCCCCAGCCTCGCCATGCATGAGGGCCTCGTCATTGCGCTCACACAGCCCTCAGGCACGGGGACGCTTCGTTTGAGCGCCGTGCGGGCGGCGAACGGCAAACCCGTGTGGAACGCGCCGCTCGATGCCGGGGTGACCGTCACCACCGGCCCTACCCTCGTCACGCTCTCGGGCGAGGCGCGCGTCGTCGTCGCGACACAAGACGACGTGCTCACCTGGGACGCCTCGAGCGGCAAGCTGCGGTCCAAGATCGCGCTCCCAAGCGACACCAACAACGTCACGACGAGCGCGTTCGGCGTGTGGACCAACCACGACGAGCAGCGACAGCACAGGGCCCTCATCGACGGCGCATTCCAGTCCTTCACGCTGCCCAAGGACAGCGCCCCACTCGGCGTCCTCGGCAAAGAACTCCTCGCGGCCGACGCGAAAGGCCAGGTCTGGAAACTCACCGCCGGGAAGGCCACGGGTAAGCCGACCAAGCTCAGCGGCCCCAAGGATCACTCCGCTGGCGCGGTCATCCTCGCGACCAAGGACCTGCTCATCACCGGATGGAACAAGAACCGCAAGCTCACGCTACGCGCCTACAACCTCACCGACCTGAAACCGAAATGGACCACAAAGGCGCAATCCGGCTGGCAGGGCTTCTTACCGGTCACGGGGGTCTCCCCCGACCGTAGCTGGGCCATCGTCGCCAACCGCGTCGTCAATCTGTCCAACGGGACGATCCGCACCATCGCAAGCAAGTGGTCGACTGTAGGCATCAGTGACACCCACGCTTGGGGCGACGACGGCGGCACCATCCTCACCTGCACCAAGAACGGTCAGCTCTTGCCCGCTGCGCAGCCCCCGACCAAGGTCAACACCGCCCTCGTCAGCGGCGGAACCCCCGAGCACGTCCTGGTCACCGCCTCGGTCGGCTCCTCCTCAACGCTCTACAGCCTGCCCCGCTCGAGCGAAGGGAAGACCCGATGACCAAGTACGCCACGCTCCCTGGAGCGGTCCAGCCGTGCTTCCCTCTCGAACACCTCATCGTCACGTTGAGAGACGTCGACGCCTACTACGCCTGGAGCGACAAACGGGAATGGCTCATGGACCCCGCCGACGAGGACACCTGGCTCCTGCCTCGACACGCCTTCGTCCGCATCGGGGACCACGTCGCAGACTCCATCCCTGATCTGCACGAGCGCCTGGAGAGGCACGAACCGTTCCCAGGTGAAGTGACATTCGTCGTCATGGAGAAGTGCGACTCAGACGGCACATTCGAGCGTGGACGAGCCCTGCGAGCACTGCGTGAGCGACTGGACGATAACCAGGTCGTGTCAGTGAGATGGTCTGGAGATCTCGCCCCCCTCGAGGAACTCCTCGCCTCGCTGCCACCGTGGCGGAAATTGCCGCACCCAACCTCTTGATATGTCACCAATGGTGACATTATTCTGTAGGTATCGGTCAGGGCAGGAGGCCTAGACCAGACCCTGATGGGGAATTCCGATGAGCACTGTCACCGCTAGCGACATCCGCACGCACGTCATCGAACCGACGTGCGGTGAGCACTTCACCGCCATGGAGCTGGACGCGATCGAGGAAGCCGTCCTCAACGCCGCACCGCTTTCAACGTGGCGTCTCGCCGGGACGAACTACACCTCGTCGGCGCTGAGCGTCGACGAGTTCTGGAGCGTCGTGGAGAAGGCCACGGCATGAGTCGCAACACCCTGGGGAACTCCGCAGTCATGACGGCTGCGGAGTTCCGCGTCTCCCGTGAACGATTGAACGTCAGCGGCGAATGGCTCGCCCAGCGCCTCGCCGTCGCCCTACGCACGGTACGCCGCTGGGAGGCGGGCACCAGCCCCATCAGCAACGGAGTCGCCCTCGACATGCTCGGACTGCTCGACGCGACCGAAGCGTTCGTCGCGGCTGTCGTGGAGCAGCTCCTAGAAGAGGGTCCCGACGCAAGCATCGGCGGTTGGCAACTGCTCACGTTCGCGGACGATGCGACCTTCGAGGCGCACCACCCGGACAGCGAATGGTGCGCCTCGTGGCACCGAGCAGCGATGGGCCGTGTCACCCTTGAACTGCCTGGCGTGCGTCTCGTATGGGCGCCCACTGCCGAGCGAGTGGAGGACTGATGAGCGAGCAAGCCCTGATGCTGTTGCGCCTCGCAGGAGCGCCGACGCAGGCGTGGAACAGCGCCCGCCACGCCTACAGCCCTGGCGGCCACCACGCTCGACACCTCCCCGCCCTCGATGACGTGACCCCCCGCAAGTCGAACCTCGTCGGCCTGCTTGGCGCGGCGCTTGGCCGTCGACGCGATCCGGTCACCCATCTCGGCCATCGCCCCGAAGCCGACCTCGAGGATCTGGAGTCCCTGCGCTACCTGGTGCGCGTCGACCTCGAGGGCCACCTGCGATCCGATTTCGTCACATCACGCGGTCACACCACGACGGGCAGGCCGGTCATGCGTCCCATGAGTGAGGTCGTTGTCGACGATGCGGCCTACCTTGTCGGCGTGAGTGGCGACCGCACCCTGCTGGAGTCCGCCTGGGAGGCTCTCGCGCGCCCCGTCTTTCAACTCTCCCTAGGGCGGCGCGAGTATCCGCTCGTCCTCCCCGTGCGAATGCACTTCGAGACCGGCACGGCCCGCGACCTCGACGAGGTCATGCGCGAGTGGCTATGGCTCGCACCCCAGTGGGCTCGGCCCACCCTTGGCCGCAAGGTCACCCTGCGCCTGTACGAAGCCCGCCACCCTCGGGTGACGCGGGCAGGCCTGCCCGCATACAGGGCGACGACCGACGCTGTGCGGAAAGAGCACCCGCCCGTCGAGGTGCTCAACCCGGACGGCAACCCTGGCCTCGACCCGATCGACTGGCTCCTCGCCGCGGAGGCAATCGCCCCTAGGGGAAGCGGCAAAGAGGTGGAGGAGTGACGATGAAACCCCTGATGACGTTCGTCGACGGGTCACAACTCACTGTGGAAGTGGACGAGGTCACCGTCGACCTGGTGCACCGTGACGCAGCGGGTGACCTCACGCTAGGAATCACGCTCTCCCCCGTCGAAGCGCACAGCCTCAGCCGGGCTCTAGCAGCCGCCGCGTTCGCAGCAGAACACCCCCGTCGTTAGCGCGCACGGGGGTTCCCCCTATGGCATGGGGTGATTCCACTGGAATCACCCCATGTTCGCGTCGGCCCACGCCTGCTCGATCCGACGAATGGTGGCGGGACTCACGCCGAAGGTCTTAGCGACCTCCTTCCGCGTAATGCCAGCCTCGCGCATCGTCACGACGTTGGCGCGCTGCTGGGCATCGAGCTTGGGTGGCCGGCCGCCCGTCTTGCCTTGCTTCCGCGCCTGCGCCAACCCTTCTCGAGTGCGCTCGATGAGCACATCGCGCTCCCACTCCGCCAGGTCAGCCAGAACCGCCATGACGAGACGTCCCGCAGGGTCCGACGTGTCAAGGCGCGGGTGATGACACTCGACGACGATCCCGCGCAACCGCAGGGCATCCATCGTGTTGAGCGTGTCCACGCGCGTCCGCCCGAGACGGTCCAAACGCGTCACAACCAGACGATCGCCGGGACGTACGTAGTCAAGGGCCGCGTCCAACCCCGGACGCTTCGATTTCGCACCCGAAATCGTGTCCTCGAAGATCCGCACACACCCGTCAGCCTCCAACGCCTCGCGCTGCGTAGCGAGCGTCGTCGGCTGCTCGCGAGTCGAACGGCGCATGTAACCGATCCTCATAGGGCACTCACTCGCTAGACCCTGGGGAGCACAGTGCGCTTGCCCCCTTCGTCAAGGGGTTTAGCGGAGGTGCTGATGTCACAGGGTCCACTTGACACTTCCAGATCTCGGGCGACGAAGGCTCTGCCTGCGCCCCCGCTGACCAGCCCAGGAGAAGCATGACTATGACGACGACACCCAGGCAAGCCGCCCACCCGGGGCTGGTGCGGATCCATCCACAGAAATCGACCTCATCCTCACAGGAGGCACGCAAACTGAGGGTCGTCTGCAGTCCGGTTGCCGCTTGGACTAGCGACCCCAGAGAGAGGAGTGTCGCTACTGCAATCGCAACCTCGCCAGTGTCCTTCATGTGCAGCGAATTGACCCCTATGACGAGCAGGAGGAAAGCTCCCCACACCGTGCCCATGGCGAGCGGGAAACGGATCGCCTCCCGCCACAGCTTCACCTGGTCCGAAGTGAGCGTGCAACGAACCGTCGATCTGGAGACGTTCGCTGCAACACTGGCGCACCATGCACTCAAGACTGAGAGTGGTATCAAGATGATGAAGCTGGCGTTACGGCCCGTAAGCCCCCCCATCAGACCCGTCCAAGCGGACGACAACCAGCGTCACAAACCCGGCGGCCATAAAGGCGGCGAGCGAGTAGCACAAGAAAACACTCCAGGACGCGAGTGTCGCCTCCGACCCGGAAAGACCCTCGGGCTCCGCGCGCCGCGACTGCTCAAGACGGATGGTCGAACTCTTCTTCCGACGAGCAGACGAGCGACATCGACCAATCGGCTCTGGACGTGCACGGCGGCGCGAACCGGAAGCGTTCGCACGATCGACGCGCATCAGCAGACCATCCTGCGCGGCGGAACCTTCGCTGGCTCGACTTGCATCGTACGCGTCTCGCTTCTTCCAAAATCGGTCGTTTTTGATGCCGCTGGGGGATGTCCCAACTGACGGCAACGCCTGAGCTCATCGCTAAGGGTGCCGAAACTGTCACGTGTCAGAGGGTTCTGATACCTCCGAGGCAGTGTTGAAGTCACCGTAAGCACCGTTGCCGGCGATGACGTCGTAGATGAGGCGACGTGAGACGCCGAGTTCGCCCGCAAGCTTGGCCTTGTTGGCGCCGTTTGCCGCTGCCTCGCGCACGTGGGCGATCTGTTCGTCGGTGAGGCGGCGGGCGCGGCCCTTGTACACGCCGCGCGCTTTGGCCAGGTCGATTCCTTCGCGTTGGCGTTCGCGGATGAGGGAGCGCTCGAGTTCGGCGACGGCGCCGATGAGTTGGCGTTGGAACGTCGCGAACGGGTCGGCCGCAGCGTCGGGTGAGAAGGTGAGGCGTTCTTTGACGAACTCGACGCTCACTTTGCGTGCGGTGAGGTCGGAGACGATCTGCTCGAGGTCGATGAGTGATCGCGCGAGTCGATCCATCGACGCGACGCGCAACGTGTCACCGCGACGCACGTAGCGCAACGCATCCGCCAGGCCGGCGCGATCGGCTCGGCTCTTGCCGGATTGGTGATCGGTGAACAGCTCGTCGACCGCCCCGAGTGCCTCTAGTTGCCTGGCTAGATTCTGCGACGTCGACGAGACGCGCGCATACCCCACGATTTGACCCGGCATGTCTAGACCCTACGCGCAACATGAGCATTAAGGCCACCGAGGACCCTATTTGCACGCGAGCCACATAGAGGAGCAACTGTGCAAATAGGGTGTACCCCAACCCCCATGGACACCGACACCATCCGGTGATGGTTGATAGCGTTGTAGGCACGAGTGCGCAGGGCTGCGGTAAGGATGGTGTCTGATGGCGTTCGAGGTGTATGAGAGCAAGACGTTGGCGCGCCGGCATGTGCCGGTAGTGACGGTGCAGAAACGCGGTGCAATCAGTATCAACCGTGCCGGGTACCTCGTACTGGGGGAACCGGATCATGTGCTGTTACTACGTGACGTTGAAGAGAACTTGATCGCGGTGAAGCCAGCTCGTGCTGACGATGTTCACGGGCATATGGTGCGGCTGTTGAACCCGGCGCGGGGTAGCGGCCCCGTAGTGGTGCCAGCAAGTGACTTTGTGCGTGATGTAGGCATCGACACCACAGTCGCACGCCGATGGGTCGCGCAACACCAGGATGGGATGCTCGTCGTCGACCTCAAAACCGAGGGGGTTGTGGTCGTCTCTAACCGCGAACGAACACGGACACGCGCCGTGGGGGACGAGCTACCTGACGTCCGGGAGTGACCGGCCCGAGCCTTCGCCAGGTTCTGACATTGCCTATCCGTGCAGCAGACCCTGCCACTCTCGCGGGCTGCGCAGATGCGGCTTAGTCGAACCGAATGTCGGTGGTTGCCGCCATACTCAGAGGGTGTACCCGACTCTTGGCGGCAGTTCGAGAGTCTTCACCCGAGTAGGAGTGAATTGACCAGTCAAAGCGCTGCGTCCCCCGAGTGGGATCCGCACCTACTTGCCCAGGTACGCGAAGCGTTCGGGCGCGTGGCGTACAGCCATAAGACCCATGAGAAGCAGGCTGACATCTGTTTCACCAAGCACCGCTGTCAGCAAGGGGCTCTCATCGCTCTCACCGCGATCAGTTCCGGCACGTTCCTGGCGGCTGTTGTCGGGCTGTCCGGCAGCGCGGCACTGACGGGTCTAGTGACGTCATCCATCGCTCTCCTGGTCAGCTGGATCAGCCTAGGTGCGAAAACGTTCAAGTTCGAGGATGAGTCCAATGCCCATCGCGGTATCGCGTCCCGGCTCTGGGACGTCCGAGAGTCCTACATCTCGCTCATCGCCGATCTGATGTCCGGCACCATCTCCAACGCTACGGCCCGCCAGCGCCGCGACGAGCTCCAGCAGGCCACGCGAGACTGCTACGTCGAAGCCCCACGAACCAGCTCCAAGGCGTACAAGCGGGCTCAGAAAGCGCTGAAAAAGAAAGAGGAGATGGAGTTCACCTCCCGTGAGATAGATCTTCTGCTTCCCGAAGCGCTTCGCCTTGGAGGAAGCGAAGGATGACTATGAAGACCTCCGAGATCTTCGATGCGCTGCTGGCCAACCTCAAGGTGGGTGAGACGGCCGCCCTGGTCGCCACCCGCCGGGACGAGATCGTCAAGAGGCTGAACAAGGACTTCCGCTCTAAGGACAGCTGCACCGACTACAAGCTCATGATCGGCTCGTTCGGCCGGCACACCGCCATCAAGGGCGTGTCCGACCTCGATATGATCTTCATCCTCCCGGCGGGTATCCGGTCGGGCTACGCCGACGAGACGGGCCCGCGGCGGATGCTCGACCGCGTCCGCGACGACCTCAAGGTGACGTACCCGAACACGGAAATCCGCGTCGATCAGTGCGTTGTGCGGGTGCAGTTCGCGACGAATGCCTTCAAGTTCGAGGTCCAGCCTGCGTTCGAGAACGCCGACGGCAGCTTCGCCTACCCGGACACCAAGGCCAAGGACTGGAAGGTCACCAAACCGCGAGAGGAGATCCATGCGATCAGGGAATGCAACGATCGCACCTCGACGAACACGCGGCACCTCGCCCGGATGGTGCGGTCCTGGAAGAACGAGAACGGCGTGAACATGAACGGACTACTCATCGACACCCTCGTCCACAACTTCTTCGACCAGACCTCAGACTACGACGCGGCCAGCACGGGCTCATTCGACCGCATGGCCCGCGACTTCTTTGAGTTTCTCCAGGACGAGCCGGAGCAGGACTACTACTTGGCGCTGGGAAGTCGACAGCGTGTCCACGTCAAGGCCAAGTTCCAGTCCAAGGCCAAGAAGGCTTACAACCGCTGCCTCGAGGCAATCGATCTCGAAGGCAAACCGTCTGCCAACAGGAAGTGGCGCGAGGTCTTCGGGACGTCAGTGCCCCTCGCGACGACCACGAAAGAGTCGTCCAAGTCGTTTACGGATACAGAGGAGTTCATTGAGGACCGCTTCCCAGTCGACGTCACGGCGTCCGTATCGATCGACTGCGAGGTCATCCAGAACGGGTTCCGTCCGATGTCGCTCCGGACGATGCGTCGCAATGGGTTCCCGCTCAAGGCGGACAGGAGCCTGCGGTTCGCCGTTTTGAGCTGCTCGGTCCCGCCTCCGTACGAGCTGAAGTGGAAAGTGCTCAACACAGGCCCCCAAGCCGAGGCGCGCAACATGATCCGCGGGCAGATCGTCGATTCGAGCAAGCCGGGGGTTCGCATCGAGCACTCGGACTTCAAGGGCGAGCACGTCGTTGAGTGCTACATCGTCAAAGACGGTGTCGTGGTCGCTCGTGACCGGATCGAGGTTCCGATCAGCAATACGGCAGCGAAGCCGGAGTCTCAGTATTGACGTCTACCGTTTCCACCGAGTTGTGCACCATCCGCCCCGCCATCGCGGTGCGGCGGGGCTCGTGACGGCCCAGATCGCGAGTCGATCGCACCCCAACTCGTGCAGCTAAGAAACTTTCTCCGCATGCGGACTCTAGCTGTACTGACCGGAGACGTTGATCAATCGTGAGAACGGCGGCTGGTTCCCGCACGCCGTGTGAGGCCGGTGCTGGTTGTAGTGATGTAGCCACGCCTGGAGGGCGTCGCGGCGCTCTGTCTCGGAGGTGTAGCAGCGGGCGTAGGCCCAGCCGTCGGCCATGGTCCGGTGGAAGCGCTCGACCTTCCCGTTGGTCTGCGGACGATACGGCCGAGTGCGCTTGTGCGTGATGCCGAGTTCGGCGCAGGTCTCGCGCCACAGATGTGATCGGTAGGCACCGCCGTTGTCTGACAGGACTCGTTCGACGGTGACGCCCCGCTGGTTGAACCACTCAACGGCTCGGACCAGCACAGCGGTGGCGGTCGGAGCGGTCTCATCATCGTGGATCTCGGCATAGGCCACGCGGGTGTGATCGTCAATGACGGTGTGGACGTAGGCCTTGCCCATCAACGGGTCGCTGTACCTGTTCCTGGGCTTGCCCGGTGTCGAGGCGCGGTTCTTCTGGCCCTGCTGGCGGCCAACATAGCGCCAGCCTCCGCCGTCGGGGATGTTTCCGAGCTTCTTCACATCGACATGAAGCATCGCGCCTGGGTGGTCGTGCTCGTAGCGCCGAATCGGCTCTCCGGTCGCCCGGTCGACATGCGAGAGCCGGTTCAGGCGGGCGTTGCGCAGGATGCGGTGGACGGTCGAGGGAGCGATTCCCAGCCGGCAGGCCAACTGCACCGGCCCCTCCCTCAGGCGCAGTCTCAGAGTGATGCAGCGCCTGGTGATCTTCCTACTCGTCTTGTTTGGCGACCGGTGGGGGCGGGAGCTGCGGTCCTGCATGGGCAGGCCGGCGCGGTAGCGGTCTGCCCAGCGTTTCACGGTTGGCCAGGAGACCTGGAACCGGGCGGCGACCTCGCTGACCGTCCATCCCTCGTCTACGACGAGGCGGCCGACGATCAGGCGGTGGCGCGGAGTCAGGGCTGCGTTGGGGTGGGACATGGGCACTCCTCATGAGAGACGGGCGGCCTCCGCAAGAAGGCCGCCCGTCGGGAGATGTTCTGTTCGGTCAGAGCTCGGGGAGCAGTTCGTCGTGGATCCAGCTGGTCAGGGTGGTGGGCGTCGTCGTGGCCAGGGATCGTGGCTGTTGAGGTTCGAAGTCATCGCGCAGCCCTGTGCTCATTCCCAGAACGGCATCGGCCATCGCAGGAGGCATCCCTGCGGTCAGGTACTGCTCGCGCATGGCCTCGTCGCTGACCTGCTCGACCCGCACCGGGTGGCCGACCTGGACACTCAAGATCTCGGCCACCTGCTGCCAGGACAGGTCCTGCGGACCATGCACCGCCTGGATCCGGTGTCCGGACCACGCGCTGTTCAGCAGCCTGAGGGTGGCGACCTCAGCGATGTCGCGGGGAGCAACCCAACTGAAGGCGTGATCTGGGGGCAGAACCGTCTGGACGCTTCCTTGCCGCACGGCCTCGGCGTCCAGAAGCAGGTTGGTGAAGAAGTACCCGCAGCGCAGGTGGGTGACGTCCACGTCGAGGCCGTCCAGGGCGACCTCGGTAGCGGCGAGGCCGTCGATTTCCCCGACTCCATGGCGCTTCTCGGCACCCACACTGCTCTGGAACACAACGCGACCGATCCGGTTGGCGGTGACCGCCTCCACCATCGCATGGGTGGCCGCGGCGTAATCCGCGAGGGGATCGGCTCCCAGGTCGACGCCGTTGGTGCTCAGGCCACCACCCTGCTGCGGGTGCTTCCGCTGTACGTGGTGTTCGTCGTGATCGCAGTGTTCCTCGGCAAGTTGGTCGGCCGAGTGGGCCGGTTGGATGTGCCGGCGACCAGGGCGGTGATGTTCTCCGTCGCGACCCGCAACTCCCTCGTGGTCTTGCCGCTGGCCTTGGCGCTTCCGGCGTCGTTGGCGATCGCGCCGCTTGCCGTGGTCACCCAGACCCTCGTTGAGCTTGTTGCGATGGTTATCCTCGTTCGCACGGTCCCCCGCCTAGCCCCAGGCAATCCGTCTCATGACGCCGAGTCCTCACCCGTGGGGGTGGCCTGAGCGACCGAGGGCCGCTCAGGCATGCCCCCAGAAGGTGTCTTCGGCGGGGCCGTCGGAGGAGAACAGGTGGACCTCGACGATCTTCCCGTCCTGGACTGTGAGCAGGTCCACACCCGCCTGATCCATCGACGCGCCCGCACGGTTCCCCGTGAAGCGGACCGGGACGGCAACCAACTCGCCGTTGACCATCGCCGGGCCGGTCACCGCGAGCTGGAAGCTACCCTCGCTGACCTCCATCATCCCGCCCAGCAGCGCACCCACGCCGTCGACACCGGCATGGTTCCCGCTGAAGCGATTCGCACCCGGCTGGTGCCAGACCACCTGCGGGCTCAACAGGCCCATCGCCGCCGGGACATCGCCGCGGCCCAGGGCCTCGAAGTAGGAGGCGGCCACGGCCGCCGGAGTCTGCTCACTCATGGTGTTCTCCTCGTGTGTGGGGTTCTAACCCATCTATGGTTACACTTAGTAACCTGTTACCTCAACGTAACTGTAGAGAGTGGGTAGTGACGTGTCGCAGCCGGTGTGGAGCGTCATGGTGGCGACGTGCCCGTCTCGCACATCGTTGGCGAGGATCGCGAACAAGTGGACCGCGATGATCGTGATCGCACTCAGCGGTGGGCCGCTGCGGTTCGGACAGGTGCGGCAGGCGGTCGACGGGATCAGCGGCAAAGTCCTGGCCGACACGCTGCGTGAACTGGAACGGGACGGCCTCCTCACCCGCACCTCCTACGACGAGATGCCGCCCCGAGTGGAGTACGAGCTGACTCCGCTCGGGCGTACTCTGCGCGAGCCGCTGACCGCGCTCGGGCAGTGGGCTGAGGCCCACGTCGAGGAAGTGGAACGTGCGCGGGCCGTGTACGACACCCAGGCCGGCGCATAGGTGCGCTGCCGGTACTGCTGGCAGTAGCCCGAGCGTTCGGTTAGCGGCCGGCGCAACAAGTGTCCAGGGGTCGGCACTGAACCATGCCGACCGCTAACTGTACTGACCGGACACGTTAGTCGGTACGGATCGTCAGGATCGATAACGTGCCGTCAATGCTTCGGCACGCACGTACATCGCATCGCGGACGGATTCTGGCGCTAGTACTTCGGCGTCCGTATCAAGCCGCCACACTGCCCACACCGCGTGGCGCAGGTCTTCGAAGGTCACGTCGAGGCGGATCCAATCATCCGGCTCCGGTTCCTCGGCACGGACAGCACTGGCATTCTCCAGCAGTTCCTCACGACGTGAGGTCTTGATGCGGACGACGACGGGGATGTGGTTCTCGGAGAGGAACTGTGCGGTGCGCTCGGCCCAGATGCGGTCGAGGTCGACCTGCGCGGGGCGTTGCGCTGGTTCGGGGAGCGCTTCGGCGCTGAGCATCCGAGACAGACGGTATGTCCGATCGTCTCCAGACCTCGTCGCCAGCAGGTAGGTGCGCCCGCGGACGGTGACCAGTCCAATCGGATCGACGGTTCGCCGACTCGCTGCTTTGCCAGGTGCCGCGTAGTTGAATCGCAGCCGGCGGCCGGTGAGCACCGCGGCTCGAACCTCGCTCATGACGCCGTCGGCCAGGTCTTCGGTGGGGGCACGGCGAGAGAGAAGGTCGGTCTCCGGCTCCACGAGGAACCGTTTGGCCGCATCGCCAAGACTCACCTGGTGCCCCTCGGGCAGCGCGTCGACGACCTTTCGCATCGCCGAGGCCAGCGGTGCGCTGAGGCCGAAGACCTTCTCGCCGCGGGATGATCCGGCGGTGAGCAGCGCGAGTGCCTCGTCATGGTTCAGCCCGGTCAGTTCGGTGCGGAAGCCGGGAAGGAGTGAATAGCCGCCGTGTCGACCGCGGTCGGCGTAAACGGGGACGCCCGCAGTCGAGAGGGCGTCGATGTCGCGCAGAACGGTGCGCGTGGACACTTCGAGCGCACTGGCCAGCTGGTCGGCGGTTACTCGGCCTCGCTGGCGCAGCAGGAGCACCAGCGAGACCAGTCGGTCTGCTCGCATGCACCCATTATTTCCGGAATACACGACATAAGGTGTCGTGATTCGTGGGGAGGCTAGTAGCGCAGCGTCGAGGACGGCGGCCATAGGGCGGCCGGGCGCTGCGGAACGAATGAACGGAGCAGCGATGGAACGCACGGCAGTAAATCCGGTGACTTGGTCGCAGGAGATGGGCTTCAACCAGGGCGAAGTCATCTCAGGGGAGACAAGGACGCTGTACATCTCGGGACAGACAGCGATGAGCAAGGATGGTCGGCCAGAGCATGACGGGGACGTCGAGGCCCAGCTCGCGTTGGCCGTGGCGAACCTCGAGGCCGTGCTCGCCGAGGCCGGTATGTCTATGGAGAACCTGGTCCGCCTCAACGTCTACACCACCGACGTGGACGCGATGTTCCCGCATTACGGCGTGCTCGCCGGGAAGCTCGGGGCGGCAGGAGTCGCCCCGACTACCACGATGCTCGGCGTCACCCGCCTGGCGATCCCCGGCCAGATGGTTGAGCTCGAAGGAACCGCTGTCGCATAACGTTTCCCCCTTTTGAATCACAACTCGGACGGTCAGCAGGGCAACCCTGCTGACCGTCCGAGAGTCCTAAGGAGTCTCATGTCCCACGCAAATGCCGCTCTGACTCCCCGCCACCGTTTCAAAGTCGCTAGCCTGGTCGTAGATGACGGCTGGCCGATCAGCGAGGTCGCCGCTCGCTTCCAGGTGTCCTGGCCGACAGTGAAGCGGTGGGTAGATCGCTACGCAAATGGCGAATCGATGCACGACCGGTCCTCGCGGCCGAAGACCTCGCCGCACAAGACGCGCAAGGCGACGACGAAGCGGTGCGTGAGCCTGCGCCTGCGACTTCGCGAAGGGCCGGTCCAACTTGCGAGCAGGCTCGGCATCGCGCCGTCCACCGTGCATCGAATCCTCACGACCGCCCGGCTGAACCGGCTCGCATACGTAGACCGCGCCACAGGCGAAGTTGTCCGCCGTTACGAGCATGACTACCCCGGGTCGCTCGTGCACGCCGATGTGAAGAAGCTCGGGAACATCCCCGACGGAGGCGGCTGGCGTTATGTCGGCCGCCGCCAAGGCGAAAAGAACCGCTCCGCCACCCCGGACAAGCCCCGCAGTAAGTGGCACAACCCCAAGCTGGGGTACGCGTTCGTGCACACCGTCATCGACGACCACTCCCGCGTCGCGTACACCGAGGTCCACGACGACGAAACTGCCATCACCGCCGTCGCCGTCCTGCACCGGGCAGTCGACTGGTTCGCCAATCGCGGCGTCACCGTCGAGCGCGTGCTATCGGACAACGGCGGCGCGTACCGCTCGCATCTGTGGCGCAGTACCTGCGAGACCTTGTCGATCACGCCGAAGCGGACGCGCCCGTACCGTCCTCAGACCAACGGCAAGGTTGAGCGCTTCCACCGCACCATGGCTGACGGGTGGGCCTACGCTCGCCGTTACCGCAGCGAGCAGGAACGACGCGATGCCCTCGCCGATTGGATTCACCAGTACAACCAGCACCGTCCGCACACGGCCTGCGGCAACCAGCCGCCCTTCTCACGGTTGACCAACGTCCCCGGTCAGTACAACTAGCCAGGTCCGGTGGGGGTCACGTCAAACTGTCACCAGATCGTGCAGCAGTCCCGCCGGTTCGGTCTCGTTGGTAGGTTCGTCGGGTGATCCCGCAAACCACAGATCGACTTATGTTCCAGTGCATGACCGACGCCGACCTCGACGACATGTGCAGGCTCCTCGGAGACGCGGAGGTCATGCGCTACTACCCGCGAGCCAAGTCGCGCAACGAGGTGCAGGGGTGGATCAACTGGTCGAAGGACAACTACGCCAAGCATGGGTTCGGCCTGTGGGTTATCGAACACCGGACCACCGGCGACTTCATCGGTGACTGCGGCCTGACCTGGCAAAACGTCGACGGCCAAGAGGTCCTCGAGGTCGGCTACCACGTCCTGCTTGAACGCCAGGGACAAGGACTGGCAACCGAGGCGGCCTCCGCCTGCCTGCGATACGGGTTCGAGACCCTCGACGCAAAGATGATCACCGCGATCATCAACCCCGACAACATGGCTTCCCGGCGCGTGGCTGAACGAATCGGCATGACGGTGTGGAAGAGCACGCGTGAACCCAGTGGGGCGCCGAGCGTGGTCTACAGCAGCCATGGCCACGTGGCATGACGCACTGAACTGCCGGAAATAGGTGCGTGCCCATCTAGGAAACACGCTCTAGCGTAGGGAGCATGAGCTGGGAACCCATCCTCGAAGCAGTCGGACAAGCGGTCAACGGCCGAAGCCCCGACGCTAGAACCGCGCTTGAAAAATGCTGGGGCGCGGCATCTGAACAAGACCACGCCCAGCGCTGCGTGCTGGCGCACTACCTCGCCGACCAGCAGGAGGCCCTCGCGAGCGAGACCCGCTGGGACGAACAAGCGCTGTCAGAGTTCGCACACCTCCATGACGATGACCTCGCGGCCATCGGGGTTCCCTCGACGGCAGGGTTCGCCCCAAGCCTGCACCTCAACCTCGGTGACGACTACTTACGCGCTGGGCGCGTCCAAGACGCCGAAGACCAGGTCGCCCGCGCGCAGCAGGCTGTCGCGCTACTACCCGAGCACGGATACGGCGCGATGATTCGTGAAGGCGTCCGACGCCTTCAGGAGCGCGTCCAGGCCGAGACCCCAGTGGTGTAGCGCGCAAACGGGTCACTTCGGCGACACCCGCCGGGAAACGCCCCCGCCGTGCTCTGCTACCAGAACAGCGCCAACTACCGTTAACACTCACAGCGGTGGTGCAGAAACGACCGTTTCTGCACCGCGCGGAGCCACACCTTCAGCAGCTTCACGTCAGGCCACGAGGGTGAGTGGCCCCAGAAGTGACGGGGACGGCTGCCCCCGCGCTCTAACTATGAGTTCGAGGGCGACGTTGAAGCCTGCCGCTTACGGCGCACCCTGTACGCCTGAATCAGGGCCATCACTCCTGCAAAGAACGCTGCGAAGGCAAGCGATTCGACCAATCCATAGTCCCGCCAGCCGGCAGCTGTCGCCACGAATCGCCAGATCAGAGCCCCAATGAAGCTACCCACGGCAGTCGCCCCTATCTGGCCACGGCCACTCTTCATCAAGATCACCCCACTTCCAGGTTCTCATCGGCGTTCGGTCCGCTCGACAATGCCCAGACCCACGCGCCGCCGATGAAGGCGAGCCACGCTAGGCCCCAGCAGAACCACCCTCGCGGTCCAGCGATCCACTCTTGCGGCATGAGCGAGTGCCGACCGCCGAACCACACCAACGGAACCATGAGCAGGAGTACCGACAAAGATCGCAGAACGACGCGGTTGGCCATGATGCCCAGCGTAGTACCGCAAACCCGCCACTATCTGGCTTGCGCTGCCTGCGCCCCAGCTAGCGCTCGAGCGCCAAGGGGTCCAGCAACCGCCGTTGACGGTGTAGCTCAAGGTGCCTATGTTGCTCAGGCAGCTGCGTCCTCGCCAGGGCGACCCCACGAGAGAGGTTTTGTCGTATGCGTCCAACTGCACTGATCACGGGGGTAGGCCGCCGATCCGGCCTAGGCGCAGCCATAGCGACTCGCCTTGCCAGCGACGGGTGGGACCTAGCTCTCGCCCACCTTCCAGGCTATGAAGAGCGCGTTGGTCTTCCCCCGAGCCCCGATGACGTTGAAGCCATTGCTGCGGAGTGCAGGACGCGCGGAGCAACAGTCACCCTGCTGCCTGCCGATCTGGCCGACCCTGCTGTGCCCCAGCAACTCGTCGAACGCGCCAACGAGCACGGCACTCTCACGGCCCTGGTGTTGTCTCACTCTGAAGGTGTGGATAGCTCGATCTTGGACACCACGGTGGAGAGCTGGGATCGCCACTACGCCGTCAACGCTCGTGCGGCATGGCTTCTGATCAAAGCGTTCGCTGAGACACTTTCTGCCCAGGTCAAGGACAGCAATTCTGCGCGTATCGTCGCGCTGACGAGCGAT
>NZ_LDCM01000008.1:0-12705 GCF_001021715.1 Dermacoccus sp. PE3
GACACTACGGTGTTGAGAGGTTCCCTAGAGACGATGGGGTTGATAGGCCGGATGTGGAAGCTCAGTAATGAGTGAAGCTGACCGGTACTAATAAACCGACAACTTAAAACATCACCAATTGTTCTGGTGCTCGCGTCCCTGTGTAATTCTGAAACAACAACCACATCTGGTCAGATGAGTTGGTTAGTTTCATAGTGTTACGGTGGTTATAGCGAAGTGGGAAACGCCCGGTCACATTCCGAACCCGGAAGCTAAGCCCTTCAGCGCCGATGGTACTGCACTCGCCAGGGTGTGGGAGAGTAGGACGCCGCCGGACTTCTTCAAAAAGAGAAGGCCCTGAACCAAGACGATCACGTCATGTTCAGTGTTCCTCGAAGCCCCCAACAATCGGGTTGGCTCGGAGCACACAACATGACCAGTCAGGTTCAGGGCCTTCCGCATACCCAGAAGCAAATCCTCGATCCGTGCCGTCGAGAACATCTCCCGTCGACTTGCTCAGCTCGAGAAGTGGGTAGCAGAAAGGCCCCCGTCGCCGACGGGGGCCTTTGCTGCGTTCCGGAGGGGGGAGCGTCAAGCAGATGTCACGCGTGGGCGTGCTGCGGGGGAGCGTCCGTCGACGTGCCCTGGACGAGAGTGAACGAATGCTCACGGTTCTCCCGCGTACCTGCCAGAGCGGATGTCACCATGTCCGCAATGGTGCGGCCCTTCTCCTGGCCACGCTGGTCGATCGTGGTGAGGGTGCCCACCAGCCACGGAAGGTCGATGCCGTCGAAGCTGGCCCACACTGATGTCGGCTGGTGTGGAGCGGCCGTGTGCGCCGATGCTTCGGATCGCTCCCACGGCCATCAGGTCGGACTGCGCCGCGATAGCTGTGAAGGGGTGAATGTCGGAGAACAGGCGTTCGCTGGCCTCGTAGCCACCCTCGATGGAACTCTCGCCCGCTGTGATGTGACGACGGCTTCGGGGAACACCTCGAGGAAGCCTGCAGTGCGATCGAGCGCCTCGGGGTTCATGACGTCTCGCTGAGCGTTGGGCCCCGCGCCGGAAAGCTGGAGGAGTGCGACGTCACGATGCCCGAGGTCATAGAGGTGCTGCGCGATCGCCCGAGCGGCTCCGCGCTCGTCCATGTGGAGGTGCAGGACGTCGTCTGCCTCGGGGTAACCGGTGCCCACGAGCGGGATGCGACGGTGACGCATATGCTCGAGGAGCGCGGAGGAGACATACCCGCCGAGCGGGAAGACCACGGCGTCGAGCGGGATGCCCGCTGTGCGCCGCACGAGTTCGTCCTGGCCGGCGCCCTGTGCCGGCATGAGCAGGATGCCGGCGGAGTTCTGCCCGAGGTGCTGAGCCAGGCCGTCGAGGATGCTGACGGCGAAGGGGTCGCTGAAGGAGTTCATAAGACGTCCCTCGGCGAAGACGCCGATGATGCCCGAGCGTCCCTGTCGCAGTGACGACGCGAGGGGGTTGGGCCCGCCGTAGTCGAGGTCGGCCGCGGCCTTCAGCACACGCTCGCGCGTGGGCTCGGCCACGGGACGCTTACCGCTGAACACGAGCGAAGCCGTCGAGATGGCGACACCTGCGCGATCGGCGACATCTTTGAGCGTGTATCGAGGCTCGAGAGGGGCTGGCATACTCACGTTTCTTCAGGTTGGGAGCGGTGCTTCGCCCAGACGGCGTCAAGCGCATGTGTGGGGCTGATGGTCCTCTGCAGTACCCGGCTATGGCAATTTCCATGAAGTTCGAGTACGCCGCTGCTTTGTTACTTCCGCGTAGGTAGGGTTTACGCCAGACCCCGACTCGAGGAACAAGGAAGTGATTTGCGTGTCGACGCGTCGCCGAGTGACTGTGCTGGACATGGCCCGCGGGATGGCCCGCATGACGCCCGAGCTGGGGCAGGTAGCTCGCAACGCCCCTGGTCTGCTCGTGCGGCGGCCGACGACGAAGTCCTCCATCGGTGCCGTCTTCCAGGATCTTGCGGGCAAGCAGCCCGAGCGCACCTTCGTCATCGCCGACGAGGGCCGCCTCACCTACGGCGAGGCCAACGAACGCGTCAACCGGTACGCGTCTGTGCTGCGCGACGCCGGGGTGAAGCGCGGGGACGTCGTGGGGCTGCTCTCCCACAACTCCATCGACATGCTGCTCGTCATGCTCGCGACGGTGAAGCTCGGCGCGGTGAGCGGCCTGCTCAACTACAACCAGCGCGGGGACGTACTCGACCACAGCCTCGGCATTCTCGACGCCCGCGTCGTCGTCCTCGAGGAGTCGCTGCGCGAGAGCCTCGAGACCGCGCCCTCCGCGGGGCAGCAGAACGTCATGACGCTCGACGAGATGCGCGCCGCCGCCGATGGTGCGCCCGCACCTGCCGCGCAGAACCCGTCCGAGTGCGCCGAGACGCGTGGCCACGAGAATGCCTACTACATCTTCACGTCGGGCACGACGGGCATGCCCAAGGCCTCGATCATGAGCCACCACCGCTGGCTCAAGTCCTACTCCGGTCTCGGCGGTCTCGGCGTGCGCCTGCGACCGGACGACACGCTCTACTGCTGCCTCCCGCTGTACCACAACAACGCCGTGACGGTCGCGCTCGGTGCGGTGCTCAACGGCGGCGCGTCCATGGCCATTGCGGGCAAGTTCTCGGTCTCGAACTTCTGGGACGACATCGTCCGCTTCGACGCGAGCTCGTTCGTCTACATCGGTGAACTGTGCCGCTACCTGCTCGGCCAGCCCGAGCGTCCGATCGAGCGTCAGCACCGCGTGCGTGTCATCGTCGGCAACGGTCTGCGCACCGACATCTGGCGCGAGTTCCAGGAACGGTTCGGCATCGAGCGCATCGCCGAGTTCTACGGCGCCAGCGAGTGCAACATCGCGTTCATCAACGCCTACAACCTCGACGAGACCGCCGGCACGTGCCCGCTGCCGCACAAGGTCGTCCGCTACGACCCGGACACCGGCGACGCGCTGCGCAACGCGAAGGGCCGCCTCGAGCAGGTCAAGACCGGCGAAGCCGGCCTCCTACTCGCCAAGGTGACCTCCGGCCAGCCGTTCGACGGCTACACCGACGAGGGTGAGACCGAGAAGAAGCTGCTGCGTGACGGCTTCCGCAAGGGTGACTGCTGGTTCGTCACCGGCGACCTCGTGCGCCGTCAGGGCTTCCAACACGTGGCCTTCGTCGACCGCCTCGGCGACACCTTCCGCTGGAAGGGTGAGAACGTCGCGACGACCGAGGTCGAGGCTGCGCTCGAGCGCCTCCCGCAGGTGCAGGACTGTGCCGTCTACGGCGTCGAGGTTCCGGGGAGCGACGGCCGTGCGGGCATGGCTGCCGTCGTCCTGCGCGAGGACTTCGACTCCAGTGACGTGGCCGGCCGCCTTGCCGAGATGCTGCCCAAGTACGCCGTGCCGCTGTTCGTGCGTGAGGTCGAGTCACTCGAGCAGACGTCGACGTTCAAGTCACGCAAGGTCGAACTGCGCGACGCGGGCTACGCCGGTGCGGGCGACGACCGCGTCTGGGTGCTGACGAAGGAGGGCTACGTGCCGTTCTACGAGGGCTACCCCGAGGACGTCGCCGGTGCGCGTCAGCCCTGAGGCACGTCCAGCGGCTGCGCCTGGGCGTGCTCCTGACGTAGGTCACGCTTCAGGATCTTGCCGCTCGCGTTCTTCGGTAGCGCATCGACGATGACGATGACGGTCGGGGTCTTGAAGCCCGCCAGCCGTTCGCGGCAGTAGGCGCGCAACTCCTCGACCGTCACGTCGTGGCCCTCCTTGGGCGTGACGGCAGCGGCGACGGTCTCGATCCACGTCGGGTGCGGCACACCGAACACCGCGACCTCCGCGACGGCCGGGTGGGTGTAGATGGCTTCCTCGACCTCGCGGCTCGCGACGTTCTCGCCGCCGGTCTTGATCATGTCCTTCTTGCGGTCGACGATCGTGATGTAGCCCTCGTCGTCACGCGTGCCGAGATCGCCCGAGTGGAACCAGTCGCCCTCGAAGGCTGCGGCCGTCTTCTCCTCGTCGTTCCAGTATCCCCACGTCGCGTGCGGACTGCGGTGGACGATCTCGCCCACCTCTCCGGGGGCCACGTCGTCGCCGGCGTCGTCGATCAGGCGCGTCTCGACGTAGATCGCCGCACGACCGGCGGATCCCGGCTTGCGCAGTTGGTCCTCCGGGCCGAGGACGAGGGCGAGTGCACTCATCTCCGTCTGGCCGTAGAAATTGAACAGGTCGATGTTCGGCAGCCGCTTGCTCAGCTCCTTGACGATCTCAACCGGCATGATCGATGCGCCGTAGTACCCACGCTTGAGCGACGACAGGTCACGCGTGTCGAAATCCGGGTGACGCAGGAGCGAGATCCAGACGGTCGGCGGGCAGAACAGGCTCGTGGCGCCGTGCCGCTCGATCGCCTCGAGCAGCGCGCCCGGCTCCGGGCCGTCGAGGACGACGTTCGTCGCGCCGAGGGAGGCGTACGGCGTCAGCATGCAGTGCTGTGCGGCCACGTGGAAGAGCGGCAACGCGTGCAGGGCGACGTCGTCACGCGAGAAGCGCCCTTCGACGATGCAGCTCACGTACTGCGCAAGCAGGCTGCGGCTCGTCATGATCGTGCCCTTGGGGCGCGATTCGGTGCCGCTCGTGTACATGAGCTGCAGCGGGTCGTCGTCGGCGATGTCGACGACGGGTTCGCTCGTGTCCTCGTGGGCGAGCAGCGTGTCGCTCGCCTCCCAACCCTCGGGAGCCGCGGCGCCGATGACGACGCGTAGGCCGATGTCGGTGCTCGCCTTGCCCATGGCGCGCTCCGCCGTCCGCACGAGCGCGTCCTCGACGATGAGGCCGCGGGCGCCCGAGTGCTCGAGGATGTAGGCGACCTCGTCGGCGTTGAGCATGAAGTTGACCGGAACGCAGATGGCGCCGAGCTTGGCGAGCGCGAACGTCACGACGACGAACCCGGCGTTGTTGTGCGACAGCAGGGCGACGCGCTGGCCCTTCGTCACACCGCGTTCGGCCAAGGCGTTCGCGCACGCGTTGACACGCTCGTTCAGCTCGGCGTAGGTGTAGCTCGTGTCGCGGTGGACGAGCGCGAGCTTGTTCGGCTCACGCGCAGCGCTGCGCCGCAGCACGTCTCCGAGGGCGTTGCGACGGGCGGTGGCGACGGACTCGGACACGGCGGCGCTGAACATGGCGGACCTCTCCACGGGGACGTGACCCGAGTCACATTACCGAGCGGCCTCGCCGTGCGGGCACCCACGCCGCAACCGTCTCAGAACGAGGCGGAGGCCAGCTTGATGGCGAAGAGGCAGAAGGCCGTTCCGGCGACGAGGTGAGCGCCGATCACCAGGCCCGGGCGGCCGCTCGCGCGGTGACCCAGTCGCGCACTCACCGCGATGACGTTGGCGAGGTAGGCGGCGCTGATGCACTGCATGATGACGGCCAGCACGCCGAAGTTGCTCCACAGGTGCGGATCGTCGGGGTGGACGAACTGCACGAAGAACGCCGCGAAGAAAAGGATCGCCTTGGGGTTGAGCAGGATCGTCGCGAGCGAACGGCGGAACGGGGAGTAGCGCGCGTCGTGCATCGTGAGCGTCGTCTCCGTCGGCTCTGCTCCTGTCGCCGCGGCAGAAGGGCGAGCTTCGCGGCGCAGGGCGATGCCCTGGCGGATGAGACCGAAACCCAGCCACGCGAGGTAGGCGCCACCTGCGAGCGTCAGGAGGCGGAAGAAGACCGACCCGCCGGCCAGCAGCGTGCCGGCGCCGAGCACGGCCAGCACCATGAGCACGCCGTCACCGATGAAGACGCCGAGAGCGGCACGCCATCCCGCGGCGCGGGAAACCTTTGCGGCCGTCGTCGCGACGAAAAGGGAGTTCGGGCCGGGCAGCAGGACGATGAGAACCGCCCCGAGCGTGAACTGTGCGAGCTGCGTCAGGGTGAGCGTCATGGACGCTCGAGCGACGCCTCGCCGGCGCCCAACTCCTGAATGGCCGCACGGCGTGCCAGGCGGTGCTCGCGACGCAGTTCGGCTGCGCGGTAGCGGCGGCGGTCCTCGTCGGTCTCCGGCACGAGTTCGGGCACGGTGCGCGGCGCTCCGTTCTCGTCGACCGCCACCATGACGAGGAAGGCCGTGGCGACGTGGACGGGTGCGGTGAGCTCGTCCCAGCGTGTCGTCTCGACGCGCACGCCCACCTCGACGGAGGTGCGGCCGGCCCAGTTGACCTGCGCCTTCACGGTAAGGAGATCACCGACGCGAACCGGCGCGAGGAACACCATCTCGTCCATCGCGGCCGTCACGGCGGGGCCGCCGCTGAACCGGGCCGCCGTGGAGCCGGCGGCCTCGTCGACGAACTTCATGACGTTGCCGCCGTGCACCGTTCCGAGAAGGTTCGTCTGCTGCGTCCCCATCATCTGGGTGAGCTGGAGCTGGGTCGTCGACGGTGCGGTCATGCCGCCATTGTCGCGCACCCGAACCTGGGCTCGGACAGGGCGTTCACCGCTCAGCGGTTCGTCACGAGATCCGGGCCGTCGAGGTGGGTGAACTCGTTGAACGTGAGCACGTGTGGGCCGTGACGGTCGATCGTGATGCGGGTGACGCCGGTGTTGACCGCTGCGAGGGTGAACTGCTTCCACGCGTCGAGGCTGTCGGCCGCAGCGAGGTGCGCCATCGTCCAGCACACCGGACCCGCCGACGTCACGACGACGACGTGCTCTTCGGTGCCGTCGACGATCGAGCCGAGAGCATCGTTGATGCGCGTCGCGAACTCGGTGAAGCTCTCCGGGTAGTCGTGGTCGAAGTCGCCGGTGCTCCAGCGGTCGACGGCCTTGGCGAAGGTGTCCTCGAAGGCGATGCGGGGGCGCAGCGTGCGCACCATGTCGGCCTTGAGCACGAGCATGTTCTTGTACGCCGGCTTGTAGGCCGTGAGCAGTGCGCGGTGGTCGAGCTCGTTCCACCGCTCGTCGAGGCGCCGACGAAGAACGGGCGGGGCGTGCGTGACGCTGATGTCGGCACCGAGGTCGGGAACGTCCGTCGTGGCGGACTTGGCCCTGTCGGCTTTGTCCTTCTTGGTCTTGTCACCCGTGGCCGATGCTTCGGCCGTCTCGGTGTCGTCCGTGACGTCGGTGAGCGTCCACCCTGCGCCGGCGGCGATCTCCGCGAGCGTCTGGCGATGTCTCTTCATGGATCCGCTCACGAGCAGGGACGGCGTGATGCCGCGGCGGGCGAAGTCCTTGCCGAGCAGGTAGGCCTGCTCGTGCCCGGCCTCGGAGAGGTTGTCGTAGTCGGACTTGCCGAACGACGCCTGCCCGTGGCGCACGAGCCACAACGAACGCGTTTCCATGACCCAATCTTGTCTCATGCCATGTGACTCGTCGGTAATGTTCGGCGAGTGAAGCTGGAATGGGCGCCCGGAGAGCACGTCGAGGTCACGTTCACCCCCGCCGAGGACGAGGCCGCACCGCTGCTCGTCGTCTGGCCGGCGTTCGGAACGCCCGCTCGCTTCTACCGTCATCTGGCGCCGGCGCTTGCCGCCGCGGGCCTCGCGAACGTCGTTGTCGAGTACCCGGGCCGGGAGACTCCGCGCGGCGTCGGGCGTCATTCCTCGTACGGGTACGACGCGCTCGCGACGAAGGTTCACGAAGCAGTGATGACGTACGCGCACCGGGAGCGCCCCGAGGCACCCGTCTACATCCTCGGTCACAGCCTGGGTGCCCACATCGCACTGTTCGCAGCGGCGATGCACGCCGGCGACGACGCCACCCGGGCCGGCTTCTCGCCGCGTGGCCTCGCCCTGGTCGCGACGGGCAGCCCCTACTGGCGAGGCTTCGAGCGCAACGGGTTCCTGCGCTCCTACCTGGGCACGGGTTTCATGGCGTTCGTGGCGCGCACCGTGGGGTACTGGCCCGGCGACCGACTCAAGTTCTGGGGGCGCCAGTCGGGCGTTCTCGTCGCGGATTGGGCCCGGCTGGCCCGAACGGGGCACGTGCGGCCCAGGGGCGCCGAGCGCAGCTACGACGATGCCCTCGCCGCCTACACCGGTGACGTGCTGGCCATCTCGTTGCCCGAGGACCCACTCGCGCCTGTCACGGCGCTCGAGGAATTGTTGAAACTCGTGCCGCGAGCCCGGGTGACGCGCCGTCACGCCGCCATCCGCGTTGGGCACATCCAATGGGTGCGCCGCCACGAGGAGATCGTCGGACTCATCGCCGAGTGGGTGCACACCCAGGAAGCCGAGCAGAGTCCGAACGCTCGGGCAACGACGGGCGTCGACGCGCAGGCCTGAACCGCGTCGCCCGATCCGCCATTCGCGCGGTCTTGTCCTCGCCGGAGTCAAGGATTCGAACGACCCGTGCTCGATACGATCGCGTCAGAAGGGGCGTGGTCAGAAATGGAATTGAGACTCGAAGAGCGGTGGTTCGTCATCTCGGATCCGGGCGGCGAGCCGTGGGCTCTCATCCGGCAACTCCCGAACAGCAACATCGAGCGCTACCTGCCCGGGCGCGGAGTGTGGGTGCCTCGTCAGGAGATGGCCGATTACCTGTTCGGTGAGCCCGGAGCGCGCCAGGTACTGCCGGAGAACTGGGAACTCGCGAAGAAGATTCCCACGCTGGTCGACGGTGTGGATCCCGACGCCGAGCCGAGCGAGAGCCCCGCGCCGGCGCCGCAGTCGAACCTCGCCCCCGAGTTCGTCGACGAGCGCGGGAGCGCGACCTCAGGTGGGAAGGTCCATCCGAACGCGCAGTCGCTCGGTGAGATGGAGTCGGGGCCGCAGTCCGCGGACGAGGGCGGATTCAGCGAGGAGTACATGCGTGTCATCAGCGGGGACATGACGCACGAGGAGTACACCGAGTGGTACGAGTCGACGCGTCGAGACTGACGCGCGTCCCCGCCTGACGCGACATGCCCGCCGACCCGCGTCCTGCCCTCGGGGGCGAGCAGGTGCGAGCCGGCGGGGGGCCGGTGAACGTCAGGCAGCGGCCTGTTCCGGGGCGTGAGCTGCCTTCGGCGACAGCGTGTTCGACGCCTTCTTCGCCTGCTTTGGCGTGTTCGGCTTCGCGTGATGCTTGCCGGCGTGTGCGTGCGGCGCGTGGTTGTTCGCGTCCTTGCCGTGCGGCTTCGCAGCCTTCTTCGCGGGGGCGTGGGCGTGCTTGGCCCCCGGCTTCTGGGCCTTCGGGGCGTGCGGCTTCGCGGCCTTGCCCGTTTGCGTCGTCGGTGAGGTGGACGACGTGGAGGAGGTCGAGGTCGTGCTCGTGGTCGCAGCGGTCGACGCGCTGGAGGTTGCAGTGGTGTTCGCGCTCGCGGTCGCGCTCGTCGACGACGTGGCCGGTGCGCTCGTCATGCTCGACCAGCAACTGCTGCTCGCGGCCCAGGGCGAGGTGCCCATCTGGGCGTAGAGCTCCTGAGCCGCAGCGTCCTGCACGGAGGCAGGCGCCGACGCGGCCGTCGAGTAGCCGGACGCGGCCGAGAGGCTGCGCCACGTCGAGTCGAGGAATTGGTAGGCGCCGGCCGCGCCGCTCGAGGCGTTCACGGCCTGGTAGTTGCCGCCGCTCTCGCAGTACTTGATCTTGGCGAGCGTGGAACTCGCGGACGACGTGGTGGCGGCGTTCGCGGTACCGGCGAGGCCGGCTCCGGTTGCACCGAGCAGGGCGATACCACCGGCGACCGTCATGGCTCGAACTCGCATGGGCTTCTTCATGGGGGACATCTGGTGTTCCTTTCATCGGTTGACGTCATCAACCGTGACGAGGCTTCGTTGCCCCCGCCTGACGTCCGGATGTCGCCGCCGACACGCTGTGTGCCTTCTGTGAGTAGCCGTGAGGCAGCGGGAGTGTGGTCGAAGTGGAGATGAAAACCGTTGATCCGCAGTGAGTTACGTGGGAAGGGCGCCGTCCGAGTGACGCCTTCGCAGCCCCGCCTCGCCGCCCGACGGGGCCCCTCAGCGCGGCGACCGTTCTTATCGAACTCAAAGCCGTGCTCCCTACGTTCTGCGGCATGAAAGCACTCATCGTGGACGAAGGCGGCCGTGTGGCCGAACGACTGCATCCAGCCCTCGAGCAGGAGGGGTACGTCGTCGAGTCGGCGCAGGCGCGGGGCGAGGCGTTGTGGCTGGCGGGCGAGTCCGACGTCGACGTGGTCGTCGTCTGCTCCTCACGCCCGGGAGTTCACGACGTGCCCACGATTGCGGCGCTGCGCGAGGAGGGCGAGAGTGCGCCGATTCTCGTCATGGCTCGCCGCGGCAGCAGCAACGAGACGGTCGCGGCCCTCGATTCCGGCGCCGACGATGTCGTCGTCTCACCCGTGCCATTCGCGGAGGTGGCGGCACGCCTGCGGGCTCTGACGCGCCGCCCGCCGACGCTCCTGCCGGACGACCTCACCCTGGGCGACCTTCGCCTCGATCGCGCGGCACGCTGTGCCGTCCGCGAGGATAAGGGTGAGCCCGTGACGATCGCGCTGTCGGCGCGTGAGTTCGCCCTGCTCGAACTCCTCATGCGTCATCCCGGCCAGATCATCTCGCGCGCTCGGATCGCCGATCACGTATGGGGCGCGGGCCACGAAGCGGGTTCCAACGTCGTCGACCAGGTCGTCAGTCACCTGCGTGCGAAGCTAGACCGTCCCTTCGGGCGCCGCGACATCGTGACGGTGCGTGGCGCGGGATACCGCATGACGAACGGCGCCCATCCCGCATCGGGGATGAGCGCCGCATCGTGAAGCGAGGGCTTTACTTGGCCCAGCAGCTGCTGCTGGCAGCCCAGGGCGAGGTGCCCATCTCGTTGTAGAGCTCGAGAGCAGCGGCGTCCTGCACCGAGGCCGGCGCGAACTTGGCGCGGGAGTACCCGGCCGAGGCGTCGAGGCTCTGCCACGTGGTGTCGAGGAACTGGTAGGCGCCCGAGGCGGTGCTCGTCGGGTTCTGTGCCTGGTAGTTGTTGGAGCTCTCGCAGAACTTGATGGCGTCAAGCGTCGGCTTGGCCTGGCTCCACGTAGCGGCGTTCGCGCCGCTCGCGAGACCCATGCCCGCCGTGCCGAGGAGGGCAAGGCCTCCGGCGACTCCGGCTGCGCGCTGACGAAGGTTTCGGCTCGAGTGGAACATGGGTCACCTCTCGTGTCGACGATGGGGGTGGGAGGGCACGTTCGCCCTCTCGGCTGATCTTTCTTCCTAACAAGGGCGTGGGGCGTGATGCAAAGGCAACCGCTACCCGAACAGCCACCACACCCCGTGAGAACCCCGCCCTGGCGCGGCAAACACAAAGTGGCGCCCGGCCGAAGCCGGACGCCACTTGCTCGCCTGGAGCGATCGATCAGCGCATCGCGCGACGGCGGCGTGCGACGAGGACGACGCCGGCACCTGCGATGAGCGCTGCCGCGGAGCCCGTGGCGGTCAGGGCGGTGGCGTTGGACGACTGCGTGACGACGCGGTCGGTCTGGACAATGGGGCCGGCGGCCGGCGGGGCCGTCTCGGCGGGCTGCGACGGGGTGGCGCCGGGCACGCTCGGCATCTCCCCTTCCATGCCGATGAGCTTGGTGAACCAGGCCTCCCACTCGGCTTCGGAAGCGTCCATGGAGGGCAGAGCCGGCAGACCGAACATCTTCGCGACCTTGTTCGCCCACGCCTCGAACTCGGCGTCGGAGGCGTTCATGGCGGGCAGGGCCGGCAGGCCGAACATCTTCACGACAGCGTTGACGAAGGCGTAAGCCTCGGCCTCGGTGGCGTCGGCGCCCGGGAAGGCCGGCAGACCCATGGTCTTGGCGGCCTGCGTCAGCCACGCCTCGATCTCGGCGTCCGTGGCGTTCTCATCCGGGAACGGGGGAAGCTTCGTGGCGGCCTGGGCGACGGCCGGAGGCACCGTGGGCGTCGGCGTCGGAGCAGCGACGGCGGGGGCGGCGAAGGAGAGGGCCACAGCAGCGGTGCCGAGGCCCGCGAGCGCACGGGTCTTGAGCGACATGGGAGTCAACTTTCGTCGGGGCCCATATCGCTCCGATCGGAGCATGCGGGCGTGATACAGGTCATTATGCGGTACGCCACAGGAATCGTGCGATTCCTGTGGCGCGCCGATCGGGGAACTCAGGCAGCCCGGTAGGCGGCCCACTCCTCGCGGGTCGGCACGGCGAGCACGCAGATGTTCTTCCACGTCGAACCGAGCTGACGGCCGAAGCGTCCGGTGTTGTAGGGAAGCCCGTAGCGGCGGCAGATGTCGCGCACCTTCGGGGCCACCTCGATGTAGCGGTTGCTCGGCAGGTCCGGGAAGAGGTGGTGCTCGATCTGGTGGCTGAGGTTGCCGGTGAGGGTGTGGAAGACGCGGGTGCCGTCGATGTTGGCCGAGCCGAGCATCTGACGCACGTACCAGTCACCGCGCGTCTCTCCGTCGATCATCTCCTCTTCGAAGGTGTCGACACCGTCGGGGAAGTGCCCGCAGAAGATGACCGAGTGCGCCCACACGTTGCGCAGCGCGTTGGCGGCCACCGTGCCCCCGAGGGCACGTGCGGCGATCGACGCGAACCGTGCGGGGCGTCCGAACGCCTTGCCGACGACGGCGCCGACCGCTGCTGCCGCGAGCGGCGTCGCGATGTAGTCCTTGAGCACCATGCCGACGGCCTTGTCGCGCAGGTCGCGCATGTCGGACATCATCTGCTCTCGGGTCTTGTACCCGGCCTTGTACTGATCCCATTCGATGTCGTAGCTCGCGATGCCCCACTCGAACGCGGGCGCGAGCAGCGCGTTGACGAGCGGGTTG
>NZ_LDCM01000009.1:0-4978 GCF_001021715.1 Dermacoccus sp. PE3
ATGGAAACCTTATCTTGAAGCGTGCTTCCCGCTTAGATGCTTTCAGCGGTTATCACTTCCGAACGTAGCCAATCAGCCGTGCCCTTGGCAGAACAACTGACACACCAGAGGTTCGTCCATCCCGGTCCTCTCGTACTAGGGACAGGTCTTCTCAAGTTTCCTACGCGCACAGCGGATAGGGACCGAACTGTCTCACGACGTTCTAAACCCAGCTCGCGTACCGCTTTAATGGGCGAACAGCCCAACCCTTGGGACCTACTCCAGCCCCAGGATGCGACGAGCCGACATCGAGGTGCCAAACCATGCCGTCGATATGAGCTCTTGGGCAAGATCAGCCTGTTATCCCCGGGGTACCTTTTATCCGTTGAGCGACGGCGCTTCCACAAGCCACCGTCGGGTCACTAGTCCCCACTTTCGTGCCTGCTCGACATGTCTGTCTCACAGTCAAGCTCCCTTGTGCACTTACACTCAAAACCTGATTGCCAACCAGGCTGAGGGAACCTTTGGGCGCCTCCGTTACCCTTTGGGAGGCAACCGCCCCAGTTAAACTACCCATCAGGCACTGTCCCTGATCCGGATCACGGACCGAAGTTAGGAGCTCAATACGACCAGAGTGGTATTTCAACAATGACTCCACACCAGCTGGCGCTAATGCTTCACAGTCTCCCACCTATCCTACACAAGCCGTACCGAACACCAATACCAAACTGTAGTAAAGGTCCCGGGGTCTTTCCGTCCTGCTGCGCGTAACGAGCATCTTTACTCGTACTGCAATTTCGCCGAGTTCGTGGTTGAGACAGTGGAGAAGTCGTTACGCCATTCGTGCAGGTCGGAACTTACCCGACAAGGAATTTCGCTACCTTAGGATGGTTATAGTTACCACCGCCGTTTACTGGGGCTTAAATTCTCAGCTTCGCCACACAAAGTGACTAACCAGTCCTCTTAACCTTCCAGCACCGGGCAGGCGTCAGTCCGTATACATCGAATTACTTCTTCGCACGGACCTGTGTTTTTAGTAAACAGTCGCTTCTCCCTGGTCTCTGCGACCCTCACCCCTAGCACGCAAGTGCTTCAAGGCTTGGGCCCCCCTTCTCCCAAAGTTACGGGGGCATTTTGCCGAATTCCTTAACCACGATTCACTCGATCGCCTTAGTATTCTCTACCTAACCACCTGAGTCGGTTTGGGGTACGGGCGGCTCGAACCTCGCTAGAAGTTTTTCTCGACAGCATAGGATCACCCTACTTCCCACATACGTGGTCACCATCACATCTCAGCCAATACGACGTCCGGATTTGCCTAGACGTTCGGCCTACATGCTTGAACGGGGACAACCATCGCCCCGCGGAGGCTACCTTCCTGCGTCACTCCATCGCTTACCTACTACACGATCGGGTCCCACGCTCCCCATGAACAATGAGCCCGAAGGCTCGGCGTTCATGGTTCGGGTGGTTAGCATCCCATGGTTCAGTATGGGCGGTTCTTCGCCGGTTCCGGAATATCAACCGGATGTCCATCGACTACGCCTGTCGGCCTCGCCTTAGGTCCCGACTTACCCAGGGCAGATTAGCTTGACCCTGGAACCCTTGGTTATTCGGCGGACGGGTTTCTCACCCGTCATTCGCTACTCATGCCTGCATTCTCACTCGTGTAGCATCCACGACTCGATCACTCGGCCGCTTCACTCGCCACACGACGCTCCCCTACCCAACAACACCCCCGTTAAGGGTAAGTGTGTCATTGCCACAGCTTCGGTGATGTGCTTGAGCCCCGCTACATTGTCGGCGCAGAATCACTTGACCAGTGAGCTATTACGCACTCTTTAAAGGGTGGCTGCTTCTAAGCCAACCTCCTGGTTGTCACAGCAACTCCACATCCTTTCCCACTTAGCACACGCTTAGGGACCTTAGCTGATGATCTGGGCTGTTTCCCTCTCGACTACGAAGCTTATCCCCCGCAGTCTCACTGCCACGCTCTCACTTACCGGCATTCGGAGTTTGGTTGACGTCAGTAACCCGGTGGGGCCCATCAGCCATCCAGTAGCTCTACCTCCGGCAAGAAACACGCGACGCTGCACCTAAATGCATTTCGGGGAGAACCAGCTATCACGGAGTTTGATTGGCCTTTCACCCCTACCCACAGCTCATCCCCTCAGTTTTCAACCTAAGTGGGTTCGGTCCTCCACGCCGTCTTACCGGCGCTTCAACCTGGCCATGGGTAGATCACTCCGCTTCGGGTCTAGACCCAGCGACTCAAACGCCCTCTTCGGACTCGCTTTCGCTACGGCTACCCCACACGGGTTAACCTCGCCACTGAGCACTAACTCGCAGGCTCATTCTTCAAAAGGCACGCCGTCACCCCACACAGAGGCTCCGACGGATTGTAAGCACACGGTTTCAGGATCTATTTCACTCCCCTCCCGGGGTTCTTTTCACCTTTCCCTCACGGTACTAGTCCGCTATCGGTCACCAGGGAATATTTAGGCTTAGCAGGTGGTCCTGCCAGATTCACACGAGATTTCACGGGCCCCGTGCTACTTGGGAAACAGCACAACACAGCCAGCTATGTTTCGCCTACGGGAGTCGCACCCTCTACGCCCAGCCATTCAAAACTGTTCGACTACACAACTGGTTTCTTACTGCGCACCCTGCTGTCAGACAAGGTCAGCACTGTCCCACAACCCCACAACCGCAACCCCTGACAGGTCTCACACGATCATGGTTTAGCCTCATCCGCTTTCGCTCGCCACTACTCACGGAATCACTCTTGTTTTCTCTTCCTGTGGGTACTGAGATGTTTCACTTCCCCACGTTCCCTCCCAACACCCTATGTGTTCAGGTGCAGGTGACCAGACATGATTCTGGTCGGGTTTCCCCATTCGGAAATCCCCGGATCACAGCCTGTTTATCGACTCCCCGAGGCATATCGCAGATTACAACGTCCTTCATCGGTTCCTGGTGCCAAGGCATCCACCGTGTGCCCTTAAAAACTTAAAGATCACAGATACTAGATGCTCGCGTCCACTGTGTAATTCTCAAACAACACGCCACACACCAACCAACCCACCACAACCACACCGAACCCTCACAGGTCCTCACGTGCAGTCGTTCGTGGCCGGGCCGTCAGTGCCAGCCAAACCCCAGAACACGCATGATGCATGTCCTGAGAACCCAACAACGCGCCAATCACACCCACCACCCCACCTCAGCCAGCCCGTTCCCCACACCATCCGAAGACAGTGTTGTACTTGAGCTTGCTCGAGCGAGCAGTGCGTGCACCATGATCATCGTTCCACCCAGCACACTCCCATCACACACGCGGTGATGCAAGAGCTCATGTGCTCCTTAGAAAGGAGGTGATCCAGCCGCACCTTCCGGTACGGCTACCTTGTTACGACTTAGTCCCAATCGCCAGTCCCACCTTCGACGGCTCCCCCCACAAGGGTTAGGCCACCGGCTTCGGGTGTTACCAACTTTCGTGACTTGACGGGCGGTGTGTACAAGGCCCGGGAACGTATTCACCGCAGCGTTGCTGATCTGCGATTACTAGCGACTCCGACTTCATGGGGTCGAGTTGCAGACCCCAATCCGAACTGAGACCGGTTTTTTGGGATTAGCTCCACCTCACAGTTTCGCAACCCTCTGTACCGGCCATTGTAGCATGCGTGAAGCCCAAGACATAAGGGGCATGATGATTTGACGTCATCCCCACCTTCCTCCGAGTTGACCCCGGCAGTCTCCCATGAGTCCCCACCATCACGTGCTGGCAACATGGAACGAGGGTTGCGCTCGTTGCGGGACTTAACCCAACATCTCACGACACGAGCTGACGACAACCATGCACCACCTGTACACCAGTCCGAAGACGCACACATCTCTGCATGATTCCGGTGTATGTCAAGCCTTGGTAAGGTTCTTCGCGTTGCATCGAATTAATCCGCATGCTCCGCCGCTTGTGCGGGCCCCCGTCAATTCCTTTGAGTTTTAGCCTTGCGGCCGTACTCCCCAGGCGGGGCGCTTAATGCGTTAGCTGCGGCACGGAACTCGTGGAATGAGCCCCACACCTAGCGCCCAACGTTTACGGCATGGACTACCAGGGTATCTAATCCTGTTCGCTCCCCATGCTTTCGCTTCTCAGCGTCAGTAATGGCCCAGAGACCTGCCTTCGCCATCGGTGTTCCTCCTGATATCTGCGCATTTCACCGCTACACCAGGAATTCCAGTCTCCCCTACCATACTCTAGTCTGCCCGTACCCACTGCAGAACCGGAGTTAAGCCCCGGTCTTTCACAGCAGACGCGACAAACCGCCTACAAGCTCTTTACGCCCAATAATTCCGGACAACGCTCGCACCCTACGTATTACCGCGGCTGCTGGCACGTAGTTAGCCGGTGCTTCTTCTCCAGGTACCGTCACGTTAGCTTCGTCCCTGGTGAAAGAGGTTTACAACCCGAAGGCCGTCATCCCTCACGCGGCGTCGCTGCATCAGGCTTTCGCCCATTGTGCAATATTCCCCACTGCTGCCTCCCGTAGGAGTCTGGGCCGTGTCTCAGTCCCAGTGTGGCCGGTCGCCCTCTCAGGCCGGCTACCCGTCGTCGCCTTGGTAGGCCATTACCCCACCAACAAGCTGATAGGCCGCGAGTCCATCCCCCACCAAAAAATCTTTCCACCAACACACCATGCAGTGATTGGTCATATCCAGTATTAGACCCAGTTTCCCAGGCTTATCCCAGAGTAGGGGGCAGGTTACTCACGTGTTACTCACCCGTTCGCCACTAATCCACACCAGCAAGCTGGCGCTTCATCGTTCGACTTGCATGTGTTAAGCACGCCGCCAGCGTTCGTCCTGAGCCAGGATCAAACTCTCCGTTAAAAAAATCTGTATCCCAGCCGAAATCAAACGGTGACACCACACCACCACCCACAAAGAGTGATCGTGTGTCTTGTATCCATCCATCAAACATCAGCCAGAACAACACCAA